>NZ_LMTZ01000089.1 GCF_001456025.1 Mastigocoleus testarum BC008 | reverse complement strand
CAGATTTTTGCCAAGCTTACTTCTTTAGGACGCATTCACAATACTTCTAATTGTGTTGCATCCTCGTAAATTGGCAAAGGTATTGACACTATAGATACAATTCATTGCTCTAGATTAAAACTATTGTCTAGCAAGAATTGTATCTTTTCGTATCACGACACTGACATTATGGGGATATTATTCATGCCACAATACTATTGTGGGGGTCAATAATAAATTTCTTAGGCGCTCCAAAATCAAATTCCTGATATGCTTCAGGAGCTTTATCCAAAGAAATAACCTGATAATTCATAATTGTAGAAAGCTCTAACCTGCCCCAAAGTATTGCCTGCATTAGTTGCCTATTATACTTGGCTATAGGTGCCATTCCAGTACCGATGGACATGGATTTAATCCATGCTTTACCAAAATTGAGACTGAGATTTCCTTGCTTGGAGTTCTCATCAATAGCACCAGGGTCTGCACCTACATAGATTCCAGGAACACCAATACCTCCCCCGGCTCGAATTACTTCCATTGCATCGTTGAGGGCTGCTTCTGGAACATCCCTATCCGCATCTAGACCGTGACCGTGGGCTTCATAACCTACACAATCAACAGCGCAATCCACTTCAGGAACCCCAAGAATAGCTTCGATTTGTTCAGGAATAGAAGCATCTAGGGTTAAATCAATGGTTTCAAAGCCAGCTTTTTTGACAAGGGCTAAGCGTTCTTTATTAACATCACCCACAATCACACAAGCGGCTCCTAGTAGTCGTGCTGAAGCCGCAGCACACCGACCCACAGGACCAGCACCAGCAATATATACGGTAGAACCTACACCAACTCCAGCTGTGACACAACCATGAAAACCAGTGGGGAGAATATCGGATACCAGCGCCAAATCTAAAATCTTTTCCATCGCTTGGTCTTTATCTGGAAATTTTAACAGGTTAAAATCTGCATAAGGTACCATCGTATACTCAGACTGACCTCCTGGCCATCCACCCAAGTCAAAGCCGTAAGCACCAACAGGGGCATCATCATTGACATTCATACAGACATCAGTGTGACCATCTTTACAGTTGCGGCAGCGACCACAGGCAACGTTAAAAGGTACAGAGACTATATCTCCAACTTTAATAAATTCAACGTCTCGCCCAGCTTCAACTACTTCACCTGTAATTTCGTGACCGAGAATTGTACCTTCTGGTACGGTAAAACGCCCACGAAAAATATGTTGATCGCTACCGCAAATGTTTGTCGCAACATTTTTTAGGATTACTCCATGCTCACACTTTCTTTTCCCGAGTTCCAGTTTTGGGAAATCAATATTATCGACCTCTAGGTTTTTTGGTCCTTTATAAACAACTCCGCGGTTACCTGACATTTTTTACTCCTCGTATTGAGAAAGATCGAATTTAGAAAGATTAAATTTAAAAAGATCGAACATTGGATTGATTAGTTTTTTGCAAGTAAGAGATACCTTTGAAAGTGTGACGGCAAAGTCTATCCCAATTTTTGATCGCCCACAGCTACCCACTCTTCAAAAGATATTTGAGGGTTGCTCTCTTATGCTTAAAAAGCAGCTTGTATCGTATAAAGCAAGCTTTGATTTACGGCGAATTTCCTGCACTTGGATCGCTATATTCGTTATATTTGTCGGGTATTTGCAAAACCAATTTGCCACGAACATGTCCGTTTTGACTCAATTCATGGGCTTGTTGAACTTCTGAAAGTGGTAGCACCCCATCAACAAAGGTTGCGAGTTCTCCTCGAGCGAACATTGCTCCAATTTTTTCGAGGTTAGTTGCTTTGGGTTGTACCATCATTATCTCTGCACGCACCCCTTTCTCTGCTGCTGTTTCTTTTGAGGGTGGAGAGGCTGTAGAAACTAGAATTCCTCCAGATTTGAGTACGCCCCAAGAGCGCTCTTGAGTCTCGCCACCGATGAGATCTAAAACCATATCTACCCCATCAACTGCCTTTTCAAACTGAGTCGCTTTGTAGTCAATTACTTGTTGTGCACCTAGATCGCGCACGAAGTCCAAATTATCGGCAGATGCAGTACCGATCGCCTTTATGCCTTTATTTTTGGCAAACTGTAGCGCAAAACTACCTACTCCCCCTGCTGCTCCGTGGATTAATACGGATTGTCCTGCTTTGAGTTGACCAATTTCAAATAAAGCTTGATATGCTGTCATCGCTACAATAGGAACTGATGCAGCCTGGTCGTAATTTAGGCTTTGAGGCATAGGAGCGATCGCCTCTGCACGTGCTACTGCATATTCAGCGTAAGAGCCAGAGAGGGTCATATCCGCTACCCCATAAACATCTTGTCCGGGTTGAAAAGCACTTACTCCAGCACCGACAGCTTCGACTACACCTGATACATCTGTACCGAGAATCAAAGGCATTTCGTAAGGAAATACATCTTTGAGAAATCCTTGTCTAATTTTCCAATCGATGGGATTGACTCCAGCTGCACGAACGTGGATTAGAACTTGTCCTTCTTCTGGCTTGGGTTGGGGTGCATCTTCGTAGATTAGTGTTTCTAGTCCACCGTAGCTGTGAATCCGAACTGCTTTCATTGTTTTCATTTTCCGTAAAATTAGCCCTTTTTTTTGGCAAGGTAGTCCATATGAGCAGAGATATAGCCAAAGTTAGGCAAATGTTTCGCAAAGCTAAAACCAGTCTCGGGAGCAGTTGCTAGAGTCCAGTCTTTTTGCAATTCGGCGATAACCATCACGGTGTCGGCTATTTTAACTCCAACCTGGCTCATGCGGAACATTGCAGCGAACATTCCATGTTGATTAAATGCACCTGAAGCATCCATAACTGCGTAAACGTCAAAGCCATCTTTGACAGCACCGATCGCAGGAAATGCGAGACACACGTCCGTAGTAACTCCAGCCATGATGAGCTTACTTCGTCCAGTTTGTTTGACAATGTCAACAAAATTAGGATCATTCCAAGCATTGATGATGACGCGGTCAATAATAGGAGCCTCTGGTAGCATTTCTATCAGTTCTGGAAAGAGGGGACCGTTTACACCGTTTGGATTACTCGTGGTGAGAATAGTTGGGAGTTTAAATACCTTAGCTGCTTCTGCAAGCCAAAGCGCGTTGTTTTTCAGGTTAACAGGATCGATATCTGTAATCCCAAAACCCATAGTACCTACCTGGTGGTCTATTAACAGCATAGCTGCATTGTCAGGTGTAAGCTGCTCGTAGTATTTTGATTCCATTGTGAGTAATTCACCGTAAAGTAATTTATTCGCAAATATGCAAATTTTTATTTGCAATTTTTTGTGGGAAATTATATCCTTGTCACTCCCGTTGGTCATATTAAGACAGCTTCTTCACTTGATTTGGTAAACTAGAAAGAAATTTAAGGGAAAACTTAATAACACATTCCTTAACATTAATGTGTTTGCCGTCAGTAGTGCTTTTTAGCAATTAGCAAACCTGAATTTCTATTGAATTTAACTTTCCTAAAAGTAACTAAAGCTTCAATTTTTTGATGACTAAAAAAAAACTCAACGCACTCGCGGTTTTATACTTACCTCTAATGGCTTAAGAAGGCTTCAAGAACGTATTCGTCAACTAGAAACTAGAAACAAACGCCGTTATACTCCCGGGCTAATTTCAGAACAAATTGGACTTATTGACGCAGTTGGATTGCATTCCAAGACTATTGGGAAAGTATTACAAGGGAGCAAAGCAGTCGATCCTAGGTCTCTAAGACTGGTTTTTAGAGTCTTGAATTTAGAGCTAACAGAAGATGACTACGCCAGTGCAGATTGGCAATTATTACATGAGACTGTGCCCACCACGCGATCGCTACAGTCAGAACATGAAGCCAAGCAGATAATTAGGTCGCGATCAAGCCTCAAAAAGCACTTTAATTGGGTAGAGTCAGTAGACTTCGACTCTTTTTACGGACGTACCCTCGAACTAACTCAACTCGAACAATGGATTTTAAAGGAACGCTGTCGAGTTGTAGCTATATTAGGTATGGGCGGTATTGGAAAGACAACGCTATCGCAAAAAATCACTCAACAAATTCAAGGAGAATTTGAGTATATTTTTTGGCAATCTTTGCGTAATGCTCCTCCCTTGTCTAAGGTTTTAGTCAAGTTAATTCAATTCTTATCTGAAGAGCAACTCTCTCAAGCCGATTTAACTGAGAGAATTGAAGATAATAGTATTGCTCTGGTGCTTGAGTATCTGCGTCTCTCTCGTTGTTTGATAGTGTTAGATAATGCAGAGGCAATTCTCTCTAGTGGTGGTAGTGCTGGAAATTACCGTCCTGGATATGAAAATTATGGAGAGTTTTTAAGCCGAGTAGCACAGACTCAGCATCAAAGTTGTGTACTGCTCACAGCTAGGGAAAAACCCAAAGAAATTGGAATTTTCGCAGGAAAGTACGTTCGTTCGCTCTTACTTGACGGTTTATCGACAGCAGAAGGTAAAGAAATTTTTCGCGAGAAGAGTTGCTTTTATGCCAATGAAGAAGAATTAAGAGTTTTAATTAAATACTATCGAGGTAATCCTCTAGGTTTGAAAATCGTCGCGGCGACGATCGCAGAACTTCTCGATGGTAACGTTTCAGAAGGTCTAAATTATCTCAAGCAAGGTAGCTTTTTATTTGACGATATTCGCAACCTACTTCAGCAACAACTTAGCCGTTTATCTGAATTAGAAATACTTGTGATGTATTGGCTAGCAATTAATCGAGAACCAGTATCGATCGCCCAATTACAAGAAGATATTGTCTCTCCAGTTGCTCAGCAAAAACTTTTCAATACTATCACTTCTTTACAGCGCCGTAGCCTCATCGATAAAATTTCACCAAGAATAAACCAAAATACTACAAGTCAAAATATTACAAGCCAAAATACTACTTTTACCCTGCAACCTGTAGTAATGGAATACGTTACTGGGTTGTTGATTGAGCAGGTAATCAGGGAAATTACTGATGGAGAAATCTATTTGTGGCGATCGCACTCTCTCATTAAGGCGCGATCGCCGGATTACATTCGAGATACTCAAATTCGCCTCATTCTCAACCCAGTAATAGTCAGACTACAAGCTATTTTCCCCAGTCAAAAAAGTTTAGAGGAGCGTATAAGGCAAATTCTTTCTCAATTGCAAGCAAAATTTCCCTTACAACGAGGATACACCGCCGGAAATATTCTCAATTTGTTCCTTCAAATGGGTACTAATTTATGCGGTTATGATTTCTCTAATTTAGCGATTTGGCAAGCAGATCTGCACAACGCTAATCTACCTGGGGTCAATTTTAGCAGCGCAGATTTATCTAGTTCGGTATTTGCTGAACCCTTTAGCGGTATTTTATCAGTCGCATACAGCCCAGATGGCAAACTTTTAGCTGCAGGGGACACCAAGGGTACGATTCATTTGTGGTATACTGCAAGCTTTCAAAAATTTTTAACCTATAAGGGTCATAGAAGTTGGGTGACATCGGTTGCTTTCAGCCCAGATGGTAAGACCTTGGCTAGCAGCAGCAGTACTGATTATACAATTAAACTTTGGGATACCCTAACTGGTGAAAATATACATACATTATACGGGCACGACCATGGAGTGTGGAGCGTAGCTTTTAGCCCAAGCGGTAAAATTTTAGCGAGTGGTAGCGAGGACTATTCGGTAAAATTGTGGGATATTGACACGGGTGAATGTATACAAACCTTTCCAGGAAAGCAAGATGAGGTATGGTCTGTGGCGTTTAGTCCCATCTTCGCAGATTCTCCACAGGAAATTGAGAATACTTTAGCCAGTGTTGGCGATAATTTTACCATCGAGTTACGGGATATCAATGGTAAATGCAAGCAGAATTTTTCAGGACATACTAATTATATTAAATCTATAAGTTTCAGCCCTGTTAGCGTCGCCACTCCCCAGGGGTTTGGTAAAATTTTAGCCAGCGGTGGCAACGATAGAACTATCAAATTATGGGATATTAGTAGCGGTCAATGTCTCCAAACCTTGGTAGGACACAGCAGTCCGGTTCACTGTGTGGTTTTTAGCCCAGATGGGAAAATTTTAGTTAGTGCCAGTGACGATAAAACAGTAAAATTGTGGGATGTCACCCGGGGTGAATGCCTACAAACCTTACTAGGACACAGCAGTTCTGTTCGTTGTATTACAGTCGCAGCGCCGAACAATACTAAGAATAACCAACTGGATTACATTCTAGCTAGCAGTAGCGAAGATTTTTCGGTAAAACTCTGGGATACTCGCACGGGTGAATGTCTCAAAACTTTACGCGGGTACAATAACTTAGTATGGTCTGTTGCTCTTAATAATTTCAGTAGCAATCTATTAGCTAGCGGACATAATGACAGCAAAGTAAGAATTTGGGATTTAGATAATTGTCAAATCTTAAGAGTTTTACAGGGACATAGTAATCGAGTTTGGTCTGTCGCTTTTACTTACGATTCCCACATTTTAGCTAGTGGTAGTGAAGACTGCTCGATAATACTTTGGGATGGGAATACGGGTCGCTGTTTGCGGAAATTACAGGGACATAGCATGGGTGTGCGATCGCTAGCTTTTACTCGCGATCGCAGTATTTTAGCCAGTGGTAGCGACGACCGAACCATAAAGCTTTGGGACGTTCCCACTGGTCAATGTTTGAAAACACTGAAGGGACATACAAGTCGCATTCGCTCTGTAGCGATACAAACGACTGTTAATGGTGTAGACTTACTGGCAAGTGGTAGTGACGATCAAACTATAAAACTTTGGGATGTTGGTACAGGCGAATGCATTCAAACCCTACAAGGACATACAAGCTGGGTTAGGAGTGTTGCTTTTCATTTTGACGGTTGTTTCTTAGCAAGTGGAAGCGACGATTGCAGCGTCAAACTCTGGGATGTTGCTACAGGTGAGTGTATCCAGACTCTACAAGGACATAGCAGTTGGGTTTGGTCTGTTGCTTTTGCACCAGTGGATACGCACAAAGATTGCACGAACAAAAATTATGCATACAAAAATTATACTGTGGCAAGCTCTAGCGAAGATCTAACTGTTAAAATCTATCGTGATCGAGAACATCAAACTTTGTCAGGTCATACTAGTCTTGTCTGCTGCGTTGCTTTTAGTGGGGATGGAAAGATTCTCGCTAGTGGATCCCAAGACGAAACAATTAAACTGTGGGATGTTGAAACAGGCGAATGTCTCAAAACTCTTCGTAGCGAAAGACCTTATGAAGGTATGAATATTATCGCTGCGAAAGGTTTGACAGAAGCACAGATAAATAATCTTAAAGCTTTAGGAGCAGTTGAAGAAGTCAGAAGTCAGGAGTCAGGAGTCAGGAGTTAGAAGTCAGAAGTCGGGACAGACCGCGCTTACAGCGAGCAGGAGTTAGAAGTAAGAAGTCAGGAGTGACCAATTACCAATTACCAATTACCAATTACTCAAATCAACTACTAAACTGTTGAGCATAAAATTTCGCGTAACGACATTCCAAAGCTAATAACTCTTCGTGAGTTCCTGATTCAACAATTTTTCCTTTCTCAAAAACCAAAATGCGATCGCACCTTCTGACGGTACTCAAGCGGTGAGCAATAATAAAGACTGTTCTTCCTTCCATTAGTCTTTCTAGTGCTTCTTGTACTAATGCTTCCGACTCTGAGTCTAATGCAGATGTAGCTTCATCCAAAATCAAAATTCTCGGGTTAAGCAAAACTGCACGGGCGATCGCAATTCTTTGTCTCTGTCCCCCAGATAAATTAACCCCACGTTCGCCAACCACTGTATAATATCCATCGGGCAATTGACTGATAAATCGATGGGCGTTGGCGATTTTTGCTGCTGATTCCACAGCTTTCATGTCAAATTCAGTTTGTCCAAAGGCGATATTTTCAGCGATTGTTCCAGAAAACATAATGGTTTCTTGGGGGACAATTCCAATCTGTCGCCGCAAACTATGTAATAACACATCGCGAATATCGACCCCATCTACTAAAATTTGACCCTGTTGGGGGTCGTAAAATCTTGGTAATAAGTTAGCAAAGGTGGTTTTACCCGCACCAGAAGAACCCACCAACGCGATCGCTTCCCCTGACTTTGCCAGTAAACTGATATCATTAATAACTGGTTCACCCGGTTTGTATGCAAAGGATACGTGACGATATTCTACTTTGCCATCAACTGGGGGAAGGGGGATAGCATCCGGTTTATCTACTACTGTTGGTTCAATTTCCAATAACTCAAAAACCCGATCTACAGAAGCTTCTCCCTGCTTAAACTCATTGAAATTATTGGTTACGTGACCGATGGGGTCAATCAACAATGCACCACCTGTCAAATAACTAATAAAATCTGGAACCGTCAAATTATTATTAGCAATTAACCACGCGCCGATAAATACTATTAACAAAACACTGACAGCTTCGAGAAATCCAGCAATGGGAATTTGGATGGCTTTGAGACGTTCGGTGGAATACTTGGCTTGAAAACTGCGTTCTGCTTCCCGGCTAAATCTATTAATTTCATAGTTTTCCGCTGCAAATGCTTGGATTAGCCGGATACCACCAAACACTTCCGTGAGAATAGCTGATAAATCCGATATTCGATTTTGACTGCGACGGGATAATTTTTGCAAACGTTCGCCAAACCAACCAATTAAAGCTCCCATAACCGGTGCGACAATCAGAATAGCTAAAGTAAGTTTCCAATTCAGCCAAATCATATAAATTGGAATTACAACTAACTGCAAAGAACTGGGGATAAAATCGTGAAAAACTTTATGTACTACTTCCCCGACGCGATCGACATCTTCAGTGAGACGGTAAGATAAATCGCCAGCCTTTGCTGTTTCAAAGTAACTCAGATTCAGCTTTTGTAAATGTGCGTAAACTTGCTTGCGGAGATTAAAAGCTACCCTTAAAGCAGCTTTCGCCATGTAGATATCCTGTACCGACTGGAAAACCCCTCGTACCAGAAATACAGCAGTTACAATACCCAATAATTGTGCGATCGCCACCACATTACCCGAATCAAACAAAGTAGCTAACCTTTTTGCGAGGGTCATGAGCGCTAAAGTCGCCACAACATAGCCGATAATGCCAATAAACCCCTTAACAATGTTCAGCCATTGGGGGCGGATATAGGGTATTAATTGCCAATAATTAGAACGAGTTTTCAAGCCGTCACATCCATCCACACTAAAGATTTTCCTTTGTTAGACGGTATCAGCTTTTGGGGAGTTTCTGAATGTTTGGGTGATACGGAATAGTTTAATTCGTAATTCGTAGTTCGTAATTCGTAATTGGTGATTGAGAATCTTGGGTAGGGTGTGTTAGTTTAAGTACTTATCTTGTGTCTGGGTTTCTGTAAGGGCTAGCAGAAGTCTTAAAATGAAGACATGCATCTCCATTTCAGTTCTATAACTAATTAATCTTCGTAAGCGAAATCAATTGTTATTAAAAAAAATATGATTTTATCTGGTGAGCAACGTCAAAAATTGCGAGATGCTTTAATTTCTGCTTTCCCTAGCAAAGCTTCGCTGGAGCAAATGTTAGCGTTTCAGTTAAATAAAAATTTAGACGTAATTGCTGGAGGAACTAATTTAAAGGAAGTTGTTTTTAACTTAATAAAAACAGCAGACGCTGAGGGTTGGGTTGAAAAATTAATTTATGCTGCACGAGAGGAAAACCCTGGTAACCAAAGCTTAAAAGATTTAGCTGCTCCTGAGGATAATAGTGTCCAGCCGAATATAAGGCAAAAACCTCACCAAGAACAACAATCAGTTAAGTTGAGCAAGCATATCCAAATTTTCCTCGCTCATGCTAATGAGGATAAGCCCGAAGTGGAGAAAATATACAAACACCTCGAAAACAAGGGCTATAAACCCTGGATGGATAAAAAAGACCTTCTTCCTGGACAGAATTGGCGCGAAGAAACTCCGAAAGCTATTAAACAAAGTCAGATTTTCATTGCCTTCTTTTCACAGATATCTGTTAGTAAGCAAGGCTACATGCAAAAGGAGTTGAGATTGGCTCTTAACCACTATGCCCAAATGCCACCTGGGAAAATCTTTTTGATTCCACTTAAGTTAGACGACTGTGAAATTCCTCCTTTACAATTACCAGAGCTAGGGATGAATTTGCAAGATTTGCATTGGTTGGACTACCGTGAATCGGATGCTTTGGAAAAATTAGTGAGAAGTATAGAAAGCATCGCTAATTATTAATTGACCGAAAAATGAGAACACGGAATCGTTGAATTTTAATGTGCTAATATTGCCATGCAGCAATCAATACGGTCATATAGAAATTCCAGAGTCTGGCAGTAGTTAACATGAAGCAACCCCAGATTTTCCTCGCTCATGCTAGTGAAGATAAGCCCGAAGTGGAGAAAATATACAAACGCCTCGAAAGGAAGGGTTATAAACCCTGGATGGATAAAAAAGACCTTCTTCCTGGGCAGAATTGGCAGGTCGAAATTCCGAATGCTATCAAACAAAGTCAGATTTTCATTGCTTGCTTTTCACATGTGTCTGTGAATAAGGAAGGGTACATCCAACAGGAGTTGAGATTGGCTCTTAACCAATATACCCAAATGCCACCTGGGAGAATCTTTTTGATTCCACTCAAGCTAGATGATTGTGAAATTCCTAATTTACAACTACCAGAGCAAGGAGTGAATTTGCGAGATTTAAATTGGCAGGACTACCGGGATAAAGGTGCTTTTGAAAACTTAGTGAGAAGTATTGAGAGTGAACGCTCGAAGACAACTTTATCACCAACAGCGAGCAGTTCTTCTGGAGGTAAATCACCAACTAATACACCTTCATTTAATAATAGATGGTTCGCGAGCATTTGGGGCGTGGTCATATTATTGTTGGTAGGAGTTCCTACGGGAATTGTGCTGAGAAATCAATATCCACCAAAAGGTACTAGGATTTCATCCACCAAAACTCCAACCCAGACTCCAGAACAACCAACCCAAAGAAAGACAGCTTCACCCACCGCGACTCCAGAACCACCAACCCCAAGAAAGACAGCTTCACCCAATCCAACTCCAGAAGCACCTCCCGCAGAGTCACTCAACGCAGACTACTCGAAACTAGAGAACTTACTAAAACAAGGGAATTGGAAGGAAGCTGACGAAGAAACATTTAAAGTCATGCTGAAAGTAACTAAACGAGAAAGGGAGGGTTCTTTTGACAAAGAATCCATTGGTAATTTTCCCTGTCCAGATTTAAAAAAAATTGATGAGCTTTGGGTCAAATATTCCAACGGAAAATTTGGCTTTAGTGTCCAGAAGAGTATAGTACAAAAGAAAGGGTTTAATTTAAATGATACAAAGGACTATGAAAGCTTTTTGGTTATTATAGGTTGGTATGACGATTATGTGAAATTCACTCCTTATGAACAGACAGCACTCAACGGGTCAAGAACGGGGCAGCTCCCGCAGAGGGTGGCAATTAACAGCGGCAAATTCAAATGGTTCTCTTCTCTCGTGCCGAGAACTGTAGCCTGCAACATATAAAGATTTCAGGCATTTGTCAAACTTAAGTTTTTGGATACGTCAACCGCTGCGCGGAAGTCAAAAGTCAAAAGTCAAAAGTCAAAAACTATTTTTTTAACTTCTCTTTAGTTGTCACAATCGACTTAGCAATAATTCTAGTTATTTGTTCGCATTCATCAATAAGATTATTCACCTGTTTCTCAGTCATTATTTCTGACTTAATTAACAATCTTAGCCAGTATTTTGTTTCTCGAGCTTCTTTTAAAGCTATTGATTGTTTACTGATGAAATCCTTATCACTCTGCGCGGAACGAGATTCTTCGATATTAGCACCTGTTGAAGTTCCTGCTCTAAATAATTGATTAGCTAACAATCGGGATGTACCTGGTTGTTTATTTAAATATGAACAAAGCTTTGTGACCCCAACAGCAAATTCAAATGTTCTCGATGAAATTGGTGTATGACTACTCATGCTAAATACTGAAATTAGCGGGCATTATCCTAACACAAAAGTTCTTAAACACCTACTTTTGACTTTTGACTTTTGAATTTTGACTTGAATTTTTGCTTTGCCTTGCCTGATAAACTCGTATGTAGGTTTACACTCGACCCTAAAGGACTTGGCAAAACATGGTATTACCTGCATCTAGCCGTTTACAATTCACTCCCGACTTAAATATTTGTCGTATTCTCAATGGAATGTGGCAGGTTTCTGGGGGACATGGACGCATCAACCCCAAACCTGCAATTCAATCGATGTTCAAATATATGGATGCAGGCTTTACTACTTGGGATTTGGCTGACCACTATGGTCCTGCGGAAGATTTTATCGGTGAATTTCGTCGTCAGTTAATTAATAGTCGTGGGGAACAGGCTCTATCTCAACTGCAAGCTTTTACTAAATGGGTTCCTCGTCCCGGTAACATCACCAAAGAAATCGTTGATAAAAACATCAATATTTCCCTCAGAAGAATGGATGTAGCATCAATAGATCTAATGCAATTTCATTGGTGGGAGTATCGAGATAAAAACTATTTAGATGCTCTGAAATATATGGCGGATTTGCAATCCGAGGGCAAAATCAAACATTTAGCTTTAACTAATTTTGATACTGAGCACTTACAAATTATTACTGACACTGGGATCAAAATAGTTTCTAACCAAGTACAGTTTTCCATTGTTGACCGCCGTCCCGAAGTCAGCATGATTAAATATTGTCAAGAACATGACATTAAACTATTGACCTATGGGACTATTTGTGGGGGTTTATTATCAGAAAACTATATTGGTAAACCCGAACCAAAAAGTTGGGGACTAAATACCACCAGCTTGAGAAAATACAAAAATATGATAGATGCTTGGGGTGGTTGGAAACTATTTCAAGAATTACTGCTTACTCTTAAAGAAATTGCTGCAAAACATCAAGTTAGTATTCCCAATGTTGCAGCCCGTTATATTTTAGATAAGCCTGCTGTTGGCGGCGTAATAATTGGAGCAAGACTTAGCGTATCCGAGCATATAGAAGATAACTCCAAAATATTTAACCTTCAACTCGATTTGGAAGACTTGAATCGCATCGATGCAATATCCCGCAAATCACAGGATTTATATCAGTTGATTGGTGATTGTGGAGACGAGTATCGGCGTTGAGTAGGGGATTGGGGATTGGGGATTGGCGATTGGGGATTAGGGATTGGCGATTGGGGATTAGGGATTTGCGATTGGGGATTGGGGAATGATTAACAAGTTACTCATTACTCATTACTCATTACTCATTACTCATTACTCATTACTCATTACTCATTACTCATTACTTGTTACTTATTACTCATTACCAATCACCGTCCTAGCAAAACTTTGATCTGATCGATCAAACTGGAACCACCCCAAATCACAGCAGTGAAAATAGAACCAATTAAAACTATTGCTGTTAAACAAATACCCAAACCACCCAAGCTAATTGCACCATCATCTTCCATTAATCCAAAACCAACAACAAAAATACCAATTGCTGGTAGGGTATTAGTGCCGGGGATCGGGATCATCATAAATATTGACATTAAAGCGATCGCCATACCAATGATGAATCTTCCAGGGATTGTAGTACAAACATAGGGAAGACGGGGACGAGTTATGGCTTCAATTTTTTGTAACCAAGGAATTCCTCCTTTCAGAAACTTTTGTACTGTTTCTAACTTAATTTTGTGACTCGCCATTTTATGGGGTAACCAAGGTTTTTGACGCCCAATTATTAACTGAACAGCAAGTACTAACATTAGTATGCCAAAAGGAATGGAATAACCCGGTGCAGGTACAGGTAAAGCTGAAGGTAAGGAGAGAATAACAAATAAAAACCCAAAAATACTGTCACCTGCTATTTGGAGAATATCTTCCAGTGTTACGTAGTTAGGTCGTTGTTCCTCAAAAAAAAAGTGATTTAGTTCTTTAGAAAGTTTTGCCATAGTATAAGACCATAGTATTAAGTGCTATAAATTCGAGATTTTAATTCAAGACTTTAAAAAAGACTTAAATTTTTTTAGTCCTAGAAATCTTACAATTAGTACATATAAAAAAGTTAGTAGATACACTACAACCTAAATACAGCACGAGTTTACACTATACCGAAGATTTTGTTGTTTTCATGTCAAGATATTTCAGAGTATTAAGATTATTTTGGGGTGCGGCTTTAGCTGCAGAGATGGAATATCGAGTCAATTTTCTTTTGGCTATATTCAGTAGCTTAGGTAATCTTGCTGGCAGTATATTTGGTTTATTCTTGTTTTACCGCATGGGATATAACTTTACCGGCTGGAATTGGGAATCAGCATTGATAGTCGTAGGAATTTTTACCCTGTTACAGGGATTTAGTGCAATCTTTTTAGCACCTAATCTTAACCGTATTGTTCGCCATGTTCAGGAAGGAACTCTCGATTTTATCTTATTGAAGCCAATCCGTTCTCAGTTTTGGTTATCTACTAATAATATTTCGGTTTGGGGAATACCAGATTTAGTTTTTGGTCTAATTATTATTGGGTATGCGGGTAGTCGTTTAGGCTTGGGAATCGGTAACTATCTGTTAGGTTTGATCCCAGTTGTTTTTGGTTTGGTAGTGCTCTATAGCTTGTGGTTTATTCTGGGAGCAACCAGCGTTTGGTTTGTCAAAATCTATAATGCAACTGAAGTCTTACGGGGATTGCTAGAAGCTGGACGTTACCCGATGGTTGCATACCCCGCAACTTTTAGATTATTTTTTACTTTTGTTGTTCCGGTAGCATTTTTAACTACTATTCCTGCCCAAACGATGCTGGGTCAAGGAGAATTTACTTGGGTTATTGGTGCTGGAATACTGGCGTTACTGTTGTTTTTGATTTCTACTTGGTTTTGGCGCTTTGCTTTGCGTTTCTACACCAGCGCTTCAAGTTGATATATCAGTTAACAGTTAATGCGCTACCGCGCACGCTTTGCTAACAGTTTATGACTAACGCCACGCCCTTACCTTACGGGCTACAGTTATCAGCTATTACCTATTACCTATTACCCATTACCCATTACCCATTACCCATTACCCATTACCAATTACCCAGAACAATACCTCTATTCATCACTCTATTATGCAACGCCAAAAATATATATAACCGATCCCGAATCATTCCTATAATTATTGTAGTTAGCTTCACTGCCATTTAAAAATTATAGATATAGTTCCTTCCTATAATATAAATACTCTTTCAATAACATCTTTTGTTAATCTAAATTAATTTACATTGAACGTTCAGTGTTAATTATAAAGTTCTTCATGTACTTATAAACAGTCAGCGTATTAATGTATCTTTTGAACACTTTTTTAAATTTTCTCTGGCTTTATACTGAGACATATAAGCAAGAATAACTCTACACCGGATATAACCCATGAGTCAAAGTTATCTGGAAATTGCCAAACAAGGGAAAAATGCTTTGTGGCGCTACTTCCTAGGAATATTGCTGATTTTATTTTGTTGGATTTTTATTGGTACAATCGCTACATTAATGTTCTTTGCATTAGTTGTTGGAGACCTTTCAAGATTACAAGAGTTTCTGAAAACTCGTTCAACAATTAATTACATAATTCAAAATATCAATTTCATTTTCTTTGCAGTTGGAATCTTCTTAACTGTTAGGTTTCTACACGAGCGTAAATTTCTCACGTTAGTAAGTGCGGAAGCTAAAATAAATTTTCGGCGCTTGTTTGTAGGGTTTGGAGCTTGGTTTTTGATTCTTGCTTCAATGACAATTATTGGTTTTGTTGTGGAACCAGAAAACTTTGAATTTGCGTTTCAACCTTCTCAGTGGCTGATTCTATTACCTTTTGCATTAATACTCACTCCAATTCAAACTTCTACTGAAGAATTATTTTTTCGCGGCTATTTAATTCAAGGATTAAGTTTAATTACCAAAAAACCATTGATACTTATGTTTATCAATGGCATTTTATTTATGCTTCCCCATCTACCAAACCCAGAAATCCAGAGGGGTCCAGCTTGGGTTGCTCTTTACTTTTTTGCTTTTGGGGTATTCTGTTCCTTTGTCACCCTCAAAGATAACCGCTTGGAATTGGCTTTAGGTATTCATGCAGCAAATAATCTTTTGCATATATTTGTCACCACCAAGGATTCGGCTCTACCCGTACCGGCTATTTGGTTTGTAAAAGAAACAGGTAATCCTCAGTGGCTAATATTTTGGTTTTTAATAGAAAGTGCTTTATTTTACTTAATTGCTTTTGGTGTCACAAGAAAAAACACAAGTCTCAAGAATAGTTAGGAAGTGCGATATTAAATACTTGGCATAACATTTAATAAATAAACATAAAGCAAATAACGTCGTAATATACCCAACATTTCCGGTAAACTTAAGTTACAGGGACTTTGGAACAGGAGAAAAGAGTGGTGTTAACTCTTCGTGTAAATATTAACCAAATTGTAATTATTCCGTACTTACAGCAAACAGGTGTCAGTTAACAGTTAACAGTGAACAGTTAACATCACAGAAAAATAACTTTCATCGTCAACCTCAATACCCATTTACTAATGTCCACTGTTAGCTATTTCTGCATGGTGGAACATCATAAACTGTCAACTGGTAACCGCTCGCTATCTGTTAGCAGATGCTTTCATCTTGATGGATATAAATATAGTCAGAGGCTTAATGAAGCGTATAAGCATTAACTGTTAATTCTTTGCATTCACGATAGCACATTGCATGATACCTGGTAACTGGTAATTGTTAACTGTTAACTGGTAACTGTTAACTGAACAAGAGGGGCTTAACTGCGAAATCCAAGAAAACTGCAAGTAAGGATTCCTAATTCCTATGACCACAACACAGAATAACGAACTTCCAGTTTGGGTACAAGATAGAGATAAAGCGATCGCACATAGCACTAACGACCAATGGCGTGGTGGAAAAATTCCAGACTATACAGAATCTAAGGCTGGACTCGCTGCAGAAAGTACTTGTAATCATGTAGAAGGCTCCCTAGAAGCGATCGTAGAAAATTTGGTACGAACCTTTGAGATGGAAGTTTCCTTTAAAACTAATCCCGAACAATGGTTATCGGTGGTTAGGGACCGCTTTCGTATGAGTAGTAATGGTGGAAAAGAATATACTGCTGACGATGTTGTCAAGGGCGGAACCTATAACTTATTTATTGGCGATACTGATGCGTATAAAGCTTCTGAAGAAACTTTTGAATCTTCAGGAAGACTTTTTCGTACCGCTTTCCCTAAAGGTTTCCTATGGGAAGTCTTAGAAGTTTACTCTGGACCGCCCAATATTGCATTTAAATGGCGACATTGGGGAACATTTACTGGGTCATATAAAGACTATAGTCCTACAGGAGAAACTATAGAGATAATTGGTATGAGCGTTGCACGGGTAACTGAAGACCTAAAAATCTCGGCGGTGGAACATTATTTCGACAACACCCAGTTTTTCGCCAAGTTGACCACATCTGCTGGGGATGGAGGAAATGAGAAACAAACAGACAATTCTTTATGGAGTTTTTTCCGGAAGCTTTGGAGAAGAAGTGAAGAACCAACTGTCAGGGTACAAGAAAATTTCACGCAACAAACAGAAGTAAGTGCTTGCCCCTTTCGTTTTCGATGGTAGTGTTTTAAGTTAAGAGATCCGCCAAGACATGACCAAAATTACAATTATGGGATAGTCATGTCTTGGTACTCGTACACAAATTAAGGGTGACAATGCAAACATATTATTACGTCTTGGCTTCCCAACACTTTTTGCTAGAAGAAGAGCCACTAGAAGAAGTTCTTCGGGAGCGTACCCGCTACTATCACGAGCAGGAAAAAGAGATTGATTTTTGGTTGGTAAAACAGCCAGCTTTTCTCGAAGCACCTCAAATGGAAGCAATCAAAGCTAAATGTCCTCAACCTGCTGTAGCAATTATTTCGACAGATTCTCAGTTTATTACTTGGTTGAAACTACGACTGGAGTATGTGATTACAGGTGAATTCCAAGCTCCTTCTTCAGAAATCCCTGATGCGATCGCATCTCTTGCTAGTGTGTCCTAATACTAGTGTGTCCTAATAAAAATAAGCCGCCCCCAAGGCGGTTCTTTAACTCTAATATCTGTTCTCTACTACTTATTGCAATAGATGCAACAGAAATTTTTAAAAATTGTATTTTATTAGTGTTAAGCGTGGTGTTTTAGGAGAGAAGATTAAGATGCGTTTGACTGTATCCCCAAAATTGCAAACCATACCGATAGCTTTAGCAGTATCAATATGCAGCGGTACTATCGGTTTTGTCAATATGACAACTACCCTTGCTACGGAAAAAATTCCTGTATGTCGGGGTCCTAGAGCCGGTGAATATCTTTTACTTGTGAGCAGTCCCACAAAAGATAACCGCACTCAGTTGCGTCAAGTTTTACCCCCGCGACTCAAGTTGAATGTTTGTAAATACCTCAGTGGAACCGTAACGAGAATTGGGGGATTTGCTAGGATTGATGACGCCAATCGCTGGGCAAGATATATCCGTGATTCAGCTGGTTTAAATGCAACAATTACGACTAGACCAGGAAATAGGGTTGCTCGCACAACAACGAAAAAGGTGAGTTATAAACCTCGACAGTTAGGGGAAGGTTTTGCAGTTTTGGTAGATTACCGAAACCGTCCTCAAATCGCATCTAGTGTAAGAAAGTTAATCAAAAGTGATGTCGGTTTTGTTTCCTATGGACAGCGTCCTTACCTGTTAGCAGCTTATACTAACGAGCAAAAGGAAGCATACTCAACTCTACAAAAACTTAGCGATAAAGGTTACTTTGCCATTATTGCCGATAGCAGAAAAGTGATGTTATTACGTCCTGCAGTAAGACTGCCGTAATTAAGTTAAGATTTATTGAGCTTATAAATACACTCAAAATCTAAGCGGAGCAAAACAAGCGTGCTCCGCTCGTAGTTCAAGGACTAATATAAGCAGATCTCGCCAACCAGGAAATAGTAATACCCAAAGCCGAACCAGCTATCACCTGGAACGGTGTATGTCCTAATAGTTCTTTCAGGCGATCGCCCGCAATGTCTGGGTGCTCCTGAAATAACTCATCTATCATTTGATTCAGAATGCGTGCTTGCTTTCCAGCTGCTTGACGGACTCCAGCAGCATCGTACATAACGATAATGGCAAATACTGTTGCGAGTGCAAAATCCGGCGTAGCCCAACCAAGTGATTGTCCTACACCGGTGGCGAGAGCAGTCACTAAAGCCGAATGGGCGCTAGGCATACCCCCAGTATTCACTAAAACACTTGCATTAACTTTGCCATTTCTAATTAGCTCGATTAACAGCTTCAATATTTGAGCAGTCACACAAGCTAACAAAGCAACCAGCAGCACACGGTTGTCTAGGATGTTGCCTATGTCTTGCATGGTATTTTGGTTAGGTTTGTTTATATTAGCAGCGGTTGTGTGTCTTAGAAAGTATTTTATGTAACCTCAAGTCCCAAAATTCCGCGTTCGACTAGTGCTTGCGAGCAGTTATGTAATTAGCTATTCCAATTAAAGGATTAGCTTTTTCTCCGTAGGATTCTAATTCTTCACAAGCTTCTTGGATCAGCTTTTGAGCTTTAAGACGAGATTCTTCTAACCCCCATATACTAGGATAAGTAACTTTTTGTGCGGCAATATCTTTGCCTGCAGTTTTACCTAATTCTTCTTGGGTGGCAGTAATATCAAGAATGTCATCAACAATTTGAAATGCCAGCCCAATATTTTGAGCATAGCGAGATAAACGCTGTAAATCTACTGATGATGCATCGGCTAAAATAGCACCACACACTACGCAGGCTTCGAGAAGAGCGGCGGTTTTATGATTGTGAATAAAATTTAGTGTATCGATGGAAACGTCTAATTTACCTTCTGATTCTAAATCTACAATTTGTCCGCCTACCAAGCCTGCAGCACCTACCGCCCTTCCTAGATGAGTAATCACCCGTAAAACTCGATCTGCTGCCACATTCTTAGTTTGGGAAGCAATATACTCAAAGGCGTAGGTTAATAAAGCATCTCCAGCTAAAATGGCAACATCTTCACCGTAGACCTTGTGATTAGTCAGTTTACCGCGACGATAATCATCGTTATCCATCGCTGGTAAATCATCATGAATCAAAGACATCGTATGAATCATTTCTAAAGCACAAGCGGTGGGAATCGCCATTTCAATGTTTCCACCTGTCATTTCACAGGTCGCTAAACAAAGAATGGGACGCAGGCGTTTACCTCCAGCTAACAGCGAATAGCGCATAGCTTCGTAAATTTTTTCTGGGTAAACCACTGGAATTGATTTCTCCAGTGCTTCTTCACAAAGCTGTTTGCGTTGTTTTAGATATATTGATAAATCAAATTCTGTTTTCGAGTCAATTCTTCGAAGATTATCCGCTGCTACCATTCTGACATTCCTTGGTTTTTGGTCATGTACGTCACAATTTTATAGGTGTTTGGAGCTGTAAATTCAGTTGTCAGTTGTCAGTTTATGGCTAACGCCACGCCCTTACGGGCTACAGTTAATGCGCTACGGCGCACGCTTTGCTAACAGTTATCAGTTTTTTGATTACTGTTCACTGTTCCCTGTTAACTGTCCCTGAGTAGCTAGAAACTGTGTTTTGCAATAACATTGCCACAGTCATTGGTCCAACACCTCCAGGAACGGGGGTGATATAAGAAGCTACTCCTTGAGTAGAGTGAAAGTCAACATCTCCTACTAACCGACTTTTGCCGTTAGCATCAGTGACGCGGTTTATCCCCACATCTACCACAACTGCGCCTCTATTCACCATTTCTGCATTAATTAGTTGGGGACGTCCTACTGCAGCAATAAGAATATCAGCTTCTTTAGTAATAGCTTTAAGGTCTTTAGTACGTGAATGTGCTATAGTCACTGTTGCATTTGCTTCTAATAGCATTAGTGCTAGCGGCTTTCCTACTAAGATACTGCGTCCCACTACTACCGCTTTTTTCCCAGCTACAGGAATAGAATATTCATCTAAAAGACACATAACCCCTGCAGGAGTACAACTACGCAAACCTGTTTCTCCTCGCACAAGTTTCCCTAAATTTACAGGATGTAGCCCATCGGCATCTTTTTCGGGGATAATTTGGTGCAACAGTGCTACCGAATCTAAATGTTTGGGTAATGGTAGCTGTACTAGAATGCCATCTACTCGCTCATCTTGATTGAGTTCTTGGATAACAGTTTCTAATTCTGCTTGAGTGGTTTCTTCAGGAAAATGTCTATTAAAAGAAGCAATCCCAACTTTCGCACAAGCTTTTTCTTTGTTACGAACGTAAGCTGCAGAAGCAGGATTGTCGCCCACCATTAGTACGGCTAAACCAGGAGGACGACCAATTTTGGGTTGTAATTGAGAAATTTCACTAGTAAGCTCTTGGTGAATCTTAGCGGCTAATGCTTTACCATCAAGCAATTTCGCTGTTTGTGTTTCCATGTTCGGTTTCCATTGTCTTGTCGAGGTTTGAGTTTAAGGAAGTAGGGCTTATGCAAATCATGGGGTCAAAGATAAGTCAATCGGCATTTGTGGCGTTGTTATAAACCGTATGCAACAGTTTACGCTTCAATAACGTTTGCGAACAGGTGTTGCAACATTTATTTTCCGATGCTTCAGAATAATCTTTAGTGTATTGAAGTTATGGTGTAAGCTTTAACCGAAAAATTATTCTATATCATGATTCCAAGCCTAATATTTTATGGCTTGTGCCAAAAGTCAATCTCACAAAAATAGTAATTATAGTTTCGGTATTCCTAGGTAGCTTATTGATTATATTTGTTGAAATTAATCAAAAAATAGCTTGAAATTACAAATATTTGGTATGACAAATATTTTATTGAAATAAAAATCTTCTATATTTTGATATTTCTGAGTCCGAATTTTCTTCATTTCAGATTTTTTCTGGTAATAATGGTAACTAAAATGTCCAGTTGATTTGGTAACAAAAGAATACTAGGGGAGAATTTTCCTGTTCTTGGGGATGTTATGCGAAAAAATACAAAATATTACTATATTTTACCCGTATATGGTTGGTTATTAATTTGCTATATTTTGCTTGGATTATTTAGTTGCAGCAATATAAATTTTGCTGATATCACAGGTGTCGGAGCAGATGTTACACCAATTGGGGAGCTTACACCACAGGCTGACCAAACTACGGTTTATGTACGAGGTAAAGTTACAAAACAAGTACCTTTACTAAAAAATGAACGTTTATATCAACTGGACGATTCCACAGGTAAAGTTTGGATCCTGACTCACAAAAATGACTGGAAAGTTGGTCAAGAAGTCCAAACAAAAGGTAAAATAAA
The DNA here is from genome assembly GCF_001456025.1 of Mastigocoleus testarum BC008. Lineage (GTDB taxonomy): Bacteria > Cyanobacteriota > Cyanobacteriia > Cyanobacteriales > Nostocaceae > Mastigocoleus > Mastigocoleus testarum. The sequence goes on along the minus strand of NZ_LMTZ01000089.1, from coordinate 123,113 downwards.
ATACAAAAATATCCCAATTGCAGATAAGGATTTTAGCGATATTTATCTGGAGGTAAAGTGATTGGGGATTGGTAATGGGTAATGAGTAATGAGTAATGAGTAATGAGTAATGAGTAATGAGTAATGGGTAATGGGTAATGGGTAATGAGTTAATTCTTCTGACTTCTGACTCCTAACTTCTGACTCCTAACTTCTGACTCATAACTTCTGACTCATAACTCCTGACTCCTGCTCGCTCGTTAGAGCGCGGTCTGTCCTGACTCCTGACTCCTGACTCCTGACTTCTGACTCTTAACTTCTGACTCTTAACTTCTGACTCCTGACTCCTGACTTCTGATTTCTGACTCCTGACTCCTGACTCTCTTAACTTCTGACTCCTGACTCCTGACTCTTAACTTCTGACTCCTGACTCCTGACTTCTGATTTCTGACTCATCCATGAACAAACAACCCGTACAAGTTGCGATCGCTATTCTTTATCAGGAAGACAAATTTCTAATGCAACTGCGGGATAATATCCCGACTATTTTATATCCAGGATACTGGGCGCTATTTGGAGGACATATAGAAGCTGGAGAAACGCCCGAAGTGGCTGTGAGACGAGAAGTTATTGAAGAAATTGCTTATGAAGCACCAAATTTTACTAAATTTGGTAATTATGAAGATGAAAAAGTTCTTCGTAATGTCTTCTACGCACCATTGACAGTAGAGTTAAATCAGTTGGAATTGAATGAAGGGTGGGATATGGGTTTGTTAACTGCAACAGATATTTCTCAAGGAAGCTGTTATTCCGCGAATGCTGGGGAAATTCGACCGCTAGGTCCAGTGCATCAACAAATAATGTTAGATTTTATTGAAAAATTTAAACTCTGAAATCTTTTGCCTGAAACTTTTTGCCTGAAATCTTTAAATTTTGATATTATCCATAGTGATTATAAATTATAAATTATAAATAATTAGTTGATAATTGTTATCAATTGAGCCCCATGGAGTCAAGCAGTAAATTGCCAAGATGGTTAACTTTAGGATTGGCGATTCCTATAGTGATTCTCAATGGTTGGGTGTTACTTCAATTTGTTCGTTACTTTCAACCTTTGGTGAGTATTTTAATCGCTGCTAGCGTGCTGGCTTTTGTGTTGGATTATCCGATTCGATTTTTACAGCGATGGGGGGTACAAAGAACTTTTGCGACTATTGTTGTGTTACTAGTAAGCCTAGTTATCTTAGCTGCGATCGCAACTACGTTAGTTCCCAGAATTGTCGAACAACTTAACGAGTTAGCCAATATCCTACCTGTTTGGATTGATTCTGGAAATAAGCAATTACAAGCCCTTCAGGATTGGGCTGCGTCCCAACAGTCCCAGGGAAATTTTACCCAATTAGTAACGACGGTATTGGATAAATTGTCAAGTCAATTACAAAATTTCAGTGGTAAACTGTTCGGTTTTGCCGTTGACACTATTGGCAGTATTGTAAATATTTTACTCACTATAGTACTAACGTTTTATTTAATTTTAAATGGAGAACGGGTTTGGGATGGAATTTTTCTCTGGTTTCCAGCGCATGTGGGGGAAGAAGTAAGGGAGTCCTTACGTGAAGATTTTCAAAATTACTTTATCGGACAGGTTACTTTAGCAACTTTATTGGGAGTATTAATTACGTTAGTTTTTCTTGCCCTTAAAGTTCCTTTAAGTTTACTGTTTGGTTTAGTAATCGGTTTTTATGCTTTATTCCCCTTTGGTACGGGTATAGGAATTATTATAGTTAGCTTATTAGTGGCACTAAATGACTTTGGTTTGGGTCTAGAAGTTTTAGCGATCGCTGTGGGAATCGATCAATTTAATTATAATTTTATTGCGCCTCGAATATTAAGTAAATTTACTGGTTTAAATCCTGTTTGGGTAGTAATTTCTTTGTGGGTAGGTGCAAAATTATTAGGAGTTTTAGGGTTATTGATTGCAATTCCTTTAGCTAGCTTTATCAAGAGTATTGCTGACAGTTTGCGTGAAGGAAGATTTTTAGAGTTAGAGAATATTGATTCAGAAACCGTTGATGTTGGGGCTAAAGCCGTTTCATGAGTAATGAGTAATAAGTAATAAGTAATAAGTAATAAGTAAGGAGACAGGAGTCAAAAGTCAGAAGTCAGAAGTCAGGAGAATTAACTCATTACCCATTACCCATTACCCATTACCCATTACCCATTACCCATTACCCATTACCCATTACCCATTACCCAATACCCAAGGACTTGATAAATTATCCTTGGGGATTTTATTTTGCGGAATTTAAATATAAATAATGTATTTATTATCTGCAAATAAAAATCTCTGTTATCAAAACCTGAATATGGCACAAATGATTCCGGATCGGCTTCCCACCCGCGCTTCTGCTGGTGAAAAGAAGTTATTTTCAGTGCTACAAAAATTAGGAGACGATTGCATTGTTTACTATGAACCCATAGTTGAAGATCGCTATCCTGATTTTATTGTTATCTCTCCAGATATGGGATTATTGGTTATTGAGGTCAAAGGCTGGTATCCCAGAGATATTCGTGCGGGCGATCTTAATTCTATTTGCGTTAAGGAAGCTCACGGAGAAGTTTACCGCAATCACCCTGTGAGACAAGCACGAGATTACATGTATTCCTTGATGGATAAGTGTAGGGAGCATTATCACGGTAAACGTTTGCTGCAAAAGGAAGGAAAACATCAAAACAAGTTTATTTTTCCTTTTGGACATTTTGCCGTTCTTTCTAATATTACTCAAAGTCAATTACAACAGCATGATGTTGGCGACTTAACTGAAGTTTTTCCATCAAACAAAGTTGTTCCTCGCGATGTTCTTGAGTCTTGGATGGATGATTCCTTTAGTTGTGAGGATCTGTGTGAGGTAATTAAAACATTTTTTAACCCCTATTGGGATTTCCCCAGATTAAATCAAAGTCAAATTAATGCAATTAGGGCAATTATTCACCCAGAAATTGTAATATCTCCGGTACGGAAAAATGCTATTTCACCTCAAAAACAGGATAAAAATTCAGTTCCAAAGCCATCAAGTCCAGAAACATCAAAAGATTTTGAACCTGTAGACTTAAAAGTCCTTGACTTACGTCAAGAAGATAATGCTCGGAAAATCGGTGAAGGACACCGAATTATATATGGTGTAGCAGGTTCCGGTAAAACTATCCTGTTAATTGCGAAAGCACGCTTACTCAGTCACCAACGACCAGATGCAAAAATTCTCTTACTTTGCTATAACGTCACTCTTGCAACTTATTTACGTGAAATCCTGCGCGAATGTCCAAATGTAAATGTTAGACATTTTGATGGATGGAGTAAAGCCAATGGTTGTACTCGTCAAAACAAAGAATCTAATGAAAAAATTGGCGATCGCTTCTTAAGTAAATTGGAAAATGGCTGTCCCGATACCCGTTACTACGATGCTGTACTGATTGATGAAGCCCAAGATTTTGCAGTTTCTTGGTTTAAATGCGTCCTTGAAGCAATGCAAGAACCAAATGACGGGGATTTGGTAATTGTTGGTGATGGTAGTCAAGGTTTGTATGGATCTACCAAAGTTAGCTGGAAAAAAATTGGAATTAACGCCCGGGGTAGAACTATTTCAGCTAAATTTGACCTAGATAAAAATTATCGTAATAGTCGCGAGATTGTTGAACTTGCTGCGGTTTTCGCCGGAAATCCAGATAACAAGGAACAAACTGAAGATTCTATACTTTCCCTATTTGTCGATCCAGCCAAGTGTCAGCGTCCTACTGGTATTAGACCCGCACTAGTAACATCAGAGGATCGCCGTTCTGAATCAACCAAGGTCATGGGTATTGTCAAAGCTTTACTAGATGGTAAATGGTTTGGGAAATCAATTAAACCACTCAAACCAGAAGAAATTGCCATTTTATATCCAATGGCTCCTCAAAAAGAAAGGGCGATTCTGAAAGATTTAATACAAGGTTTAGGTCAACTTGCTCCGGTTGTTTGGCTGAACAAAGATTCTTTTGCTAGGACCTTAGTTGCTGAACCAGGTATTAAAATTCAGACCGTACATTCTGCTAAGGGTTTACAATACCGTGCTGTAATTTTAATGTGGGCAGACCAATTACCGCGACCATTTGAAAATATCAATGAAGCTGAAGAACGATGTCTAATGTATGTTGGTGTGACTCGTCCGGAAGATTATTTAGTTATTAGTGCTTCTGGTTTTTCTCCCTTTGTTCGAGAAATTAAAGAGTCAGGAGAGGCTGATTTGATTCACGAACGAGTTTTGAGTATCAGATAAAACAAAACATCGTCTCGAACAGTATCCCCATAGGTAAAAACTAGGGGATTTTTAATTATTTATTACCACTTACTCTGCTGGGTTTGTACCGAGAAGGGTAGAATTTGCAGTTCCTTAAAGGTAATTTTTCCGCGACAAGCAATTGAGAAAAATAAAGGTAAGTTTGCTGCCGCTATTTGCTTGATTTATGATAATTTTTTTAGCGATCGAGTAGCTTAATATTTATCGATAAAGACCGAGTTTTCTGTTCTAGAACAAATACTGATATAACTAGTAAAGCTAAGTTTGGTATCCATACTCCAAAAGCAACAGGAATCTTCTCTGATAGACATAAAGCATTAACTATAAAATTAAGAGTATAGTGAATAATAATTGCAAATATTACTAGTTCGAAACTTCTATTTTTATTAGTGATTTGATTTATTGGTCGTGCAAATATACCAGCCGAGAATCCTACTAAAGCAAATATAGTACAAGTAAATAGATTTGTATATCTTTGATAAATAGCCATCTTAAGTTTTATTATTTCTTTTATATTTCCTACATTATTTATAATTTTTAATTTTTCAGATAATTGATATATATTCATTTCTCGAGGATCGCGGTTAAAATTTACGTAATTCCAAAGGTTCTTAGAGATATTATTTATTGTTAGTGTTTCAAATTTAACTCTATCGCCGAAATTACCATCTCCGGTTAAAATATTTTTTTCTCCATCACTTAATTGCCATTTTTTTTCATTTTCATGCCATTTACCTGATTTACAAATTATGATTTCTCTTAATTTGTTATCAATAAAATTTAAGATAGTAAGATTTAAAATTTTTTCTCCATCGAACTTTTCGGCATATATGAAAAAGTTGATTTCTTGCAGCTTTTGTGAATTATTCAATTTATTATTATATTCTGCATAGAAAATATTTTTTTTATTATATTTATCTAACTGGTTTCTATCTATATTCATCTCCCTTTCTAAAATGATAGCTGTCTTGTAATTTAAGTAAGGAACAATTATTTCATTTATCTCAAACATCATAATTGAGGCTATTATAGCTAATACCAAAGCTGGCAATGTTAGTCGGTACAAACTAATGCCAAAGCTTTGCAAGGCAATAACTTCGCTACTTCTAGATATCTGACTGTAAGTAAAGAGAGTGGAAAGCAAAATAGCGTATGGTATCGCAATTACAATAAAACTTGGTATTTTTAATAAATGAATATAAAACGATATTGACCAAGTTAAATCTCTTTCAAAAATAAATTTAAATTGTTCAAAAGATATTCCAACTAATTCTGCAACAGTCGAGCAAATGATAATACTAAATATAAAACTAGGTACTAACTTTTTAATTAGATAAGCATCTAATATATTAAATTTAAAATAAATAGATTTAATTATTTGATGCATGTTCGCAAATAAACACAAGGCTTATAGTGTTTTGAGGAGATATGAGGAGACATACAGCGCAAATATAAACTAATTACTGCGAACTAGTGAAAAACCATACTACTATTAATTGATTTGTGCGTGACGACAATATAATACCTTCATTAAAATTGTAGTTTATTTTAATCGTCACACACTTATAGGATTTTCCAGATACTGTGAGAAGTTAGAGATATTTATATGGGATAATCGCCAAAAAATCACTAAATTTTCTAGAAATCAGTTACTTTTACTCATCTGTTAATAATAAGTTTATCACCATCGCAACTGTAAATACTGGTATCTTGAACGCCACTTCTAGTAATTTCTGGGTCGACTCCAGAACATTTATAAGAACCATTCTCGTCTTCTCCAGTAACCTTTACAAAGGAATTATTAATTTCTACCTCTCTACTTTTTTCACGACCATTTTTAATTTCGACATTGCTATTTTTTTGACGTTCGCTGGTGTTACTAGAAGTTTCACTTTCACAAGATGCGATAAATATACAAAGAAACAACGCAAAAAATAGTCTGACTATTATTCTAGGTTTGGTAAGTGTCATACTGTGTATTTTGTCCATACGCCTAATACTTCTATTCAGTTTTGTAGTGAATTTTTCAGTATAAATTCAGGGAAGACACAAAAAAATGTTAAAAAGCTACAAAATTTTAATTAACTTCTATTGATGAATTTAAGAATTTTGAGATTGTTGTCTTAATTTAATTATGGAAAATTATCAAGTAAGTCGCCAGACAAAATTAATTAATGTAATGTCGAGTTAGGGGACTTTATAGTAGAGAATGGGTTTTCAACTTAATATTTCTATCTCCTGACTCCCAACTCTTAAATTCAAGTTACAAAAAATAAATAAACCTTGAGCAAGTTTGGATCGTTACTCACATCGGGTTATCATCTTATCTTGTCCGCTTGCCATCGATCGCACATAACCCATGACCGCCTCTAAGTCAACATCCAAACCCCTTGAGTGTAAGAATTCCAATGAGCCGCCGATCTCCAATTATAAGGATGTGGATCGGAGTAAGCTCACTCAGATGTTTCAGCATTATGTGGATGTGAAAGCAGCCCATCCCCACGCAGTGTTGTTGTATCGGGTGGGAGATTTTTTTGAGTGTTATTTTGATGATGCTGTCACCCTAGCTCAGGAATTAGAATTGGTTCTGACTAGCAAGTCGGTGGGGGATGTGGGCAGAATTGCAATGAGTGGTGTACCCCACCATGCTTGGGAACGTCATGCAACTTTGTTGGTAGAAAAAGGTTATGCGGTCGTAATTTGCGATCAAGTGCAAGATGCTTCGGAGGTATCCCCCGGTAAGTTAGTGCGTCGGGAAATAACACGCATTCTTACCCCCGGTACTTTGCTCGAAGACGGGATGTTGACTTCTAGTCGCAATAATTATTTAGCAGCGGTTGTAATTGCTGGAAAGCATTGGGGTTTGGCTTATGCAGATATCTCTACAGGGGAATTTCTCACAACTCAGGGAAGTGATTTAGAACATCTAACTCAGGAATTGATGCGCTTACAACCGAGTGAGGTTTTATTTCCCACCAACGCGCCAAACTTAGGAATGTTATTACGTCCTGGTGAAAAATCGGACGATTTACCGGAATGTTTACCCCCTTCATTTTGTTATTCGTTGCGATCGCAAATTCCTTTTAGTCAGGGGGAAGCTAGATCGAGGTTATTAAATAAATTTAAATTGCGTTCCTTAGAAGGAGTTGGTTGCGAGCACCTAACTTTAGCCGTACGGGCTGCTGGGGGTTTATTAGAATATTTAGGGGAAACCCAAAAACACGATTCTGTTCCCCTCCAACCATTACGCACCTATACCCTGAATGATTTTTTGATTGTCGATCATCAAACCCGACGGAATTTGGAAATTACCCAAACCATTCGCGATGGTTCCTTTGCTGGTTCTTTATTATGGGCGATGGATCGAACCAGTACTGCGATGGGAAGTCGAGCTTTGCGTCGGTGGTTGTTGCAACCGTTATTAAAGATTAAAGGTATCCAAGCCCGACAAGATACTGTCAAGGAATTATTGGAAGATACCACTCTGCGTCAAGATTTGCGTTTGCTGCTCAAGCAAATTTACGATTTAGAAAGATTGACCGGAAGAATTGGTTCTGGGACTGCAAATGCAAGGGATTTATCGGCTTTGGCTGATTCTTTGGCTCGGTTACCACAAATTGCTAACTTGGTTTCTCAGACGAAATCGCCATTTTTGCAAGCTTTGCAGAATGTACCGCCAATTTTAAAAGAATTAGGAGAAAAGATACAGGCTCATATCGTAGAATCACCACCAATGCACATCAAAGAAGGTGGTTTAATTCGCTCCGGAATCAATGAGCTTTTGGATGAAAGGCGCGGTTTGGTTGAAGGAGACCAAAAATGGATTGCTAATTTGGAGGTGGAACAACGGGAAAAAACTGGAATTGCTAAACTCAAAGTCGGTTTTAATAAGACTTTTGGTTATTACATCAGCGTTTCTCGACTCTATGCTGACCAAGTTCCCAGCGATTACATTCGCAAACAAACCCTAACTAATGAAGAACGCTACATTACACCAGAACTAAAAGAACGGGAAGCTCGCATCCTCACAGCACAGGACGATCTAAATAAGATAGAGTACGAAGTTTTTGTTGCTTTGCGGGATGAAGTCGCCAGCCACGCCGAAACAATTCGCAACATTTCTCGAGCGGTAGCAGCAGCAGATGTACTCTGTGGTTTAGCAGAATTGGCGGTTTACCAAGGTTACTGTTGTCCCGAAATGTTAGAAGGGCGAGAAATTTCCGTTGTAGATGGACGACATCCGGTAGTAGAACAGTCTTTACCTGCTGGTTTCTTTGTTCCCAATTCTACTAATTTGGGAAGGAAAATGAAGCGGGAAGTAGAAGCCGAAAATAATGCTCCCGACTTGATAATTTTGACCGGACCCAACGCTAGTGGTAAAAGTTGTTATTTAAGACAGGTCGGATTAATTCAGTTAATGGCGCAGATTGGGAGTTTTGTCCCGGCGAAATCTGCGAGATTGGGGATTTGCGATCGCATTTTTACCAGGGTTGGAGCAGTGGATGACTTAGCTACGGGTCAATCTACCTTTATGGTGGAGATGAACGAAACCGCAAACATTCTCAACCATGCAACTTCCAGGTCTTTAGTACTGTTAGACGAAATTGGTCGGGGAACAGCGACCTTCGACGGACTTTCCATTGCTTGGGCTGTGGCAGAATATATTGCAATGGATATTTGTGCGCGGACAATTTTTGCTACCCATTACCACGAGTTAAATCAATTAGCGTCAATTTTACCTAATGTCGCCAATTATCAGGTTACCGTAAAAGAAATGCCCGATAGCATCATCTTTTTACACCAAGTTCAACCGGGAGGAGCCGATAAATCCTACGGTATTGAAGCGGGTAGGTTAGCGGGTTTACCAGCAACGGTAATTCAACGGGCTAAGCAGGTGATGGGACAAATTGAGCAGCACAGTAAAATTGCTATGGGTTTGCAGAGTTTGGATTGATCTTAAGCTTTTTATCTCATCACCGACGATTCAAAACCTCTAATAGCGCAAAGATCCGCCTTGGATTAAAATCCCAGGCTCATAGATAAAGTCTGATAAATCAGACTGGGTGAGGGTTTGAGTGCATTTTAACGTACTTAAGCTATTAGCCTGGAAATTTATGATGTTGTTGGTTAACTTGCGTGGGGTTTAACCCCTCACCCGAAAAATCCTGATTTTGCGTCGTTTATATTCCATACAATAAATATGGGCTAAAGTTTATGAATCTATTTCAAAGCACTTAAATCGGTGAAATTAATATGGTTTGGGACTGATGGGTCAAACCCCCTTTATATTCGCCAACAGCATCATTTATTTCCAGGTGGGATTTTGGACTTAACGAAAGGAACGCTCATCATGGAACAGTTAATACTTCCATCCTCTAGCACAATTTATGTAGATAGTTAATACCATTGAAGGTAAGCAAAGTATCACCTAATTTTCTATAAATCGATGTCTGTTCCCTTAAACTTAACCCACCTCACCGTTGAAGAATACCTCAAAGCCGAAGAATCCAGCGAAATTCGTTATGAATATCTTGGGGGTCAAATCTTCGCCATGTCTGGTGGTAGCAAAGAGCATAATTTGATTACCCTCAATATTGCTAGTAGGTTGCGTTCCCATGTACGGGGTGGTTCCTGCAGCGTTTTTATGTCTGACATGAAAGTAAAGCTCGAACTAGCAAATAAAGGCAAAAGCATATTGTACTATCCAGATGTCGTAGTCAGTTGCGACTCCGAAGACCAAGACCGCTTTTTCTTAAATTATCCCTGTTTAATAATAGAAGTATTATCACCCAGTACTGAAACCACAGATAGACGGGAAAAACTCGTTAATTATCGAACTTTAAAAAGTTTACAAGAATATGTGTTAGTCTCCCAAGATGAGGTCAAAGTAGAAGTGTATCGTAAAGACGCTCAGGGAAATTGGTCATTAATAATTTTAGGTCAAGATGATGAGTTGCACTTAGATTCTATTGGAGCAACTCTAACAATGACCGAAGTTTATGAAGATGTAATAAAAGTTTAAGGTCAAGTAAATCAAGGATTATGTCAACAGATTGCTTACGTATTATCGACATGATGACAGTATAAACAAATAAAAATAACATAGAGTCTAATCTGGCTTATCAGAGTAACTTCTCAAAACACGAAACAGCCTTGTTTTTCCATGCCTTTATTGAGAATAACCTTAAAGTCAGCTTTTCTACATGCTGTGAGAAGTCAGATCACTGAATATTTTATTTGCTGTATGACGTCATTAATTCTTAGTTATGTTGCTATTAATAAATAATATTAAATCAACCAAAAGCTGATAACAAATCTGCGAGTTTTACCAAAATAAGGATTATTAAAATAATTAAACATGAATTTTATAAAAAAATTCTTTAATCGTTTTATCAAAAGGTTAAATATGTCTCAAGAAAATATATCACCCAATAATCATATTGAAGAATACTTAGACTATTATTGCAGTTTATTCTGTTCTCCTAAATTGGCTGTTTTGCTTAAAGGAGAGTGGGGTTGTGGTAAAACATGGTTCATAAATCAGTATCGTGAAAAACTAAAATCACAGAATAAAAAGTCCTTATATGTTAGCTTATATGGGGTAAATAGTTATTCAGAAATAGAAGATTCTCCTTTTCAGCAATTGCATCCTATACTTGCATCAAAACAGATGGTAATAGCAGGAAAAGTTTTCAAAGGATTCTTGAAAGGTGCATTAAAAATTGATTTAAATATGGTGAAGATGAAGGGACATGGTCTGTTTCTATCCCAGAGATAGAAATTCCCCAAAAATTTGAAGATTCTAATTATAGTCTTTTAATATTTGATGATTTAGAACGTTGTAATCTAAATATTAAAAATATTTTGGGATATATTAATAGTTTTGTTGAATCTTCAAGATTAAAAGTAGTTTTAATTGCAAATGAAGAGGAAATAATTGAGAAAGAAATATACAGTAAAAATAAGGAAAAATTAATTGGAAAAACTTTTGAAATTGTTCCTGATTTTATAGGGACATTAGAGGAAATTTTAAAGCAAGTACATAATCAATCCGTCAGCGATTTTTTCTCAGATAATCGGGATTTAATTCAAGCATTATATGAACAAGCAGAGTGTAAAAATCTAAGAATCCTGAATCAAATAATTTTAGATTTTGAGAGAATTTTTGAAAAATTACCACAAAAAGCACGGAGTAAAGAGGAATTACTAAAAGACATCTTAGAAGTACTGATAATGTTTTCTATTGAAATTTCTTATGGAAAACTGCAATCCAAAGATATCAGTCAAATACCAGAAAAATTGTCAAAGGAATTAGCAAATGCAAGCCTTAAAGGAATGGGACTGATTAATCATAAAGACAACAAAGAAAATAATGGGAAAGAAGAAAAGTCTTTTCTGCAGATATTTGAAAAATATACCAAGATTTATGATTCCATATTTCTAAATGGGCTTTACCCTGATTTTTCATGGTGGGAACAGTTTTTTGATAAAGGTGTTATTGATGAGGAATCTCTAGAAAAATTAATGCCAAATAGCAAATATTTTCAAGATGAGAATACACCTGATTGGGTAAAATTGTGGCATTACAATAAACATACTGATGAAGAATTTAAAGAAATACTTAATAAAAATTATTCAAAATATATAGATAGAGAATTTAAGGATATCGGAATAATTAAACATATAACTGGATTATTTTTACAATTTTCTGATGCTGGGATATATCAAAAAAGCAAGGTAGATATTCTTAATGAAGCAAAAAAATATATTGATTATTTAAAAAGTAAGGATGAGCTAGATACAAAGTATAGTGATAATTCACTCGGCGATTACATGGGACTTGGTTTTCAAGCCAAAGATTCTCAAGAGTTTAAAGATTTTGATGAATATATTAAAGACTCTCTGCAAGAAGTAAGGCTTAAAAATATGCCTAATGAGGCACAAAAAATACTAGATATTATGAATAGTGATATTAGTAAATTTAGATCAATGATATGTATCGGTTATTCAACTAACTCATATAAATCAGAAGATAAATATTATGATATTCCTATTTTAAAATATTTAGAACCAAAAGATTTTTTTTTCAGCAGTTTTAACGTTATCAAATGAGAATATATATTATGTTTTTTCTTCACTCACAGATAGATATAAATATACAGATATTCAGAACCGAAGATTAGTTGATGAATTGAATTTTCTCAAACAAGTTCAAAATTTATTAAAACAAGAAGTCCTTCAAAGAAAAGGAAGAATTAGTGGATACTTATTAAGTCAGTCAAACGAAATCCATCTACAAACAACTATTAGTCGTCTTGAAAATATAAAACAATCTCCGCAGCAAAATAGTACACTAACTAATTGTGCTACATCCCCCGATCCCAATACATCTTCAACTATTGTTGGACAAATCGAACCTTAATCGAGGATGAAAATTAGATTTTCCCAGGTACATCTCAAATAAATCGCATAGAGACGTAGCAATGCTACGTCTCTACAAAATATCAAAATGAAAGCTAGTAATCCACGAAATCTACACTCCTCATTCTTCTAAGTCGCACAACTTAAATCCTTCACCTTTTGGGTAAACCGACTATTTTCCCGATAATCTACCGGACAATCTATAACAGCAGGAACATCCTGTGCTAACGCTTCTTTGAGAATGGGAACCAAATCGGTAGCAGACAAATTACTTACGCTGGTAAGATGCAATTAAAGGATTTTCAGTCTCTAGCAATTGTTTGAATTTTGCTGTTGCTTCTGCTTGTTGACGGACTTCTGCGTCTATAAATAAACCAATCATTTCCGCCATTAAAGAACGTAGTTGAGCTTCTGGCTGAGTGGCTGGAAAATCAAAAGAACTACGTGTCGTCAAATCAACAGGATCGGCAATAGAAAAATGATTCGCTCCTTCTAAAATTAGTAAGTAACAATTATCTCTTCCTCCAGAAATAGCTCCTCTGAATGTTCGTATGAGTGAAGTCGTTGAATCTCCTGGATTAATACCATTCCATTTCTCGCTCATATAAGCCATTACTCCGTCACAACTACCTCCCATCAACAACATGGGTACAGAGTCAGGTAAAGGTAAAATAGTACCTGGTGCGTATCCTAACTGCACAAAGGCTGCTGAGCTAGTTCCATAAGCAAAAGCCGCCGCAACTTGAGAAAAAAAGCGCTGCTCGGCATTTTCTAGAGCAAGTCTACCACCAGCAGAATGTCCGCCTAAAACCACCCGATCGAGAGCAAGCATATTAGCCAGTAAGCCCTCGGACTGTAAATTCTCTAACTCACTTAGCAGTGAAGGTAAAGCTAAAGCACTAGGAATCGTCCCATACAAGCCAGGTGTCCACGCAGCCATATCAATACCAGGGCTAAGAGAGATGTTCCCTGGAGGATTTGTATCTAATACCAAGTCAAATAGAATTACTACCAATCCTCTTTCTACTAACTTTACAGCCAACCATTGATACATTAGTGAATCACAGTTAGCACCACTGAAGAAAATGACCACAGGAAAGGGAGCTTTTGCTCGATCGGGGGGATAGAGAACAAATGGCTGTTGGCGATCTGAGATTTGTGCTGGATACAGTACCTTGAAATGAATTGTATCGTAAGGTGGTTCGGCACCCTCGACCTTCGCTGCTCTCCAAAAAGCTCGAACAGTCATGGAAAATATTTTGAATTTGATTTGAATTTGAAAGTTTTATTTTCCAAAATATTACATAACTTGGCAAAAAAACAAAAGAATAAGTAATGTCAGTAGCGACTGTCTTGAATTTCAAGTGCGATAAGTGCAAGCTCTACGCATACAATCGCCTGACGGATAATAATCTGTTGCAATAAAAATTGCGATCTACTGGTATCGACATCCTAGTAAACTGTTCTTAGGTAGAATACTAAACCCAGCGCAGTAACCTGGAGGTAGCTTTGAACGCAGCGAGGAAGGTAGACGCGATTCTCGACGCATGGTTAGACTATATTGATTTGGATGATTATAGTAAAGCCAGAGTAGAAGCTAGTAAAGTAAAACAACATGGGGTAAGTTTAGCGGGCGATCGCGTACTAATTGAAGAAGCTATCTTTTCAGAACTGCGAAAACAAGTCAAACAAGGACAAAAACCCGAACAAGATACTACTTGGGTATTGTCTTTCCCTCAAATAATTGATGTAGAGAAGGGAAAATCTTATCTTTGTCCATTATTCAGTCTAGATGTTACACCTATTCTCAAAGGACAATACCAAAAGCAAGGCTGGAATATTGAAGAACTAAAACTTACAGAAGCAGGGAAAAACTTAGCCACTTTTCTTAAACTAGATGACCAACAGCGCGAACAGTTAATCACTCAAAATGGATTGCGAGATTTTCTTGAAACAACTTTTGGGCTTGAATTTGAAACTTATGAGCAGTGGATGCAGCGAGTAGTAATACCTCGTTCTTACTTCAAAATTCAACGAGAATCATATTTATTCCAATGGAGTGGAGCAGGATTTTCTTACCATCTCAAACAAGATTTGAAAGATATCAAGTCAGGTTCCAAGAATTGGTCACAAGGACATCCTGCTTATGAATATCTGTTTGGTGAACCTCAACCTCCGAAGCATGAAGTTACTTATATCGGTGCTTTTCCCACTCATCCACCAGCAGACTCACAACTAACAGCAATCAAACACTCTCAAAGCGAACCTGTTACTGCTGTACAGGGACCACCAGGTTCGGGGAAAACTACTCTTATCCTTCATGTTATTGCTCAACAAGTTGTCAAACGCGCACTCAGCTTAATCGACACTGATGAAGACATCAACAATTTGACAGTTGTTAGCAGTACCAATAATAAGGCTGTTGATAATGTGATTGAAAGAATAGATAAAGAATTAGAGGGGGGATTATTTTATTTAAAGGGAGGAAGCAAAAAGAATATCGACTCCGATGGAGGTGCATCAGAAAAATTACAAGAAGCAATTAATTACTTAAAATCAAATAATTTTGATGAGAACAGTTATGATTCCATTAAAGAGCAAATTCAAAAAATTAAATATGAGTTGCTAACTGAAGAATCTAATTATCTAGAACTACGCATTCAGAGAGACTCGGATGAGGAAAGACTACCTCAGCTTCAAAAATTAATCCAAACACTTCAACAGTATTTAGAAGAAGCATCATCTACCAAAGGACAGTATCAGTCAAGGTCAGAACAATTAGCAGAGTATGAAGAACTACCTATAGAAGCCTATCAAAGAATTCAATTACGCTTTGATAATGCAGAAAGACAGTTACCAGAAAGAAGATTACCTTGGTGGATGCGTCTGTGGCGTTGGATAACTAGAAAAACGGAAAAAAATATCATCCAAAAAGCCGCTTTAGCTTGTGAATCAGCAATTGATAGTACATTAAGTACTCCTTTTCCTGTCAGAAATCCCATCGACCGTAGCGATCTAATTCAAGAAGCAACCCTAGTTAGAGAACGGTTAGCAAATGCAGAAGAATTACAAAGCGTACAAAACAGATTAAGAGAAGTTACTGAAGATATAGCCACAACAGAACAACAAAATGATGCAGCAAATGATGAGCTTATTAATGTAGAAAATAGACTAGGAGTTCCCCTAGAAGATTTTTATGCAACATTTCATCAAAATTTTCACGACAAACACCAAGAACTGTTTCAATTATCGCGGGAATTTCTTTTCCAGCAAGCACTCAGCAAAAAAAATGATGTGAAAGTTTCGTTAGAGAAATATTCTAACTTGCTTTCAGAATTTGGTAGAAATAAATATAGGATTGCGAAAGATATCACAGCAAATCTGGATGAGAATATTCAAAACTTGAGTTTAATATTTCCTCTCATTACCAGCACATTACTTTCAATCCGAAATATGCTTCCTTGGGTTGAGGAGTGTATTGATCGCACAATCGTAGACGAAGCGGGAATGATTCCACAACATCAGACTTTCCCCTTATTGATGCGATCGCATAAAGCTATCATAGTTGGAGATCCGCTACAAATTGAACCTATAATTTCCCTGAGCGATCAAAGACGTGAAAACTATCGTCAAACAGCATTTATTGACAAAAGATTAACCGAAACTGATTACCATCGTTATAGTCCCGAAGAAGAATATCGCGCTACCACCTATCATCGCGCAGCTGGAGCAAGTGGGGAAGATGGAGATAAAGGTAAAGGAATTCAATTAAAAGAGCATTATCGCTGTCAACGTAGCATTATAGAATATTGCGATCACATTGCTGGATATGATGGGTTAAAAGTTCTCACAAAACCCACTTCCCCACTGTTAGAAAAAAACTTGATTGCTTATCATGTCGAGGGAAATATTGTAAATAATGTGAACCAAGAAGAAGTAACTGCGGTATGCGAGTTAGTAGAGCATGTGCTTAATCAAGGTTATTCAATAGAAGATATCGGTGTAATTTCAGCTTTTCGCCTCCAAGCAGATACACTAGAAAAAAACTTACGTCAAAAATTCCCAAGATTCGCTCGAAACTCTGTTGGAACCGTTCACACCTTTCAAGGTGCTGAAAAGAAGATAATTATTTTTTCTCCTAGGGTATCTCGTCTACAGGATGAGAATAAACTTGGCTGGATTAATAAGCGACCGAACCTTCTAAATGTTGCAGTATCCAGAGCACAAGAATTATTTATTTTAGTTGGTAATCTTGACAGGTTAGAAAAAGGAAAGCTTACTCGTCAGCTTGTCGAACATATTCGAGAGCAGGGAGTTATTCTAGAGTATAAATCTGAAGCAGAAATTCCTCAGCCAGAACCTGGAGCGGATGTTATTTACGATTGTAAACATTTAAGTCTTTTTCAAGATGCGATCGCACAAGCTGAACGAGAACTGATAATTGTTACCCCTTGGATTCGGGGAAATGAACCTAAAAAATTTGTAAATGATGTTGTTTCAGCTTTGGAAAAAGGAGTTAAAGTAACGGTCATTTATGGTAACAAAAGTGGTGAGGAACATGATAATAACGACCCTCAGGCTGAGAAAAAATTAAAAGATTTGTTTTCCCAATATCCAGGTTCGAATTTTATCCGCTTGGGTAGAGAAATACATATCGAAAGTAGGGGAACCAATGAAAGAATTTTAGTTTGTGATGATAAGTTTGCTATTGTCGGAAGTTGGAATTGGCTTTCTCACCATTATCGAGAGTCCTGTAGAAGGTCACTAATCAAACCCAACGTTCAAATCCGTAGGGAAACAAGCATACAATTTTCTACTTCGTCTTCCATTACTGATATCAAAACAAGAGTTAATAAATTGATTACATAAGAACTTCCAAAAAATAATTTATACCATTATTTGTTGACAGTAGGGGCGCACCGACGTGCGCCCTGATGAGTGGTATATTTTTTTAATTGGAAGTTCCTAATAGCCAGTAAATTTTACATCAAAGAACAGACAACTCGAAAACCAAATTCTTTATCTCTAACATCTGCACTTTCAGAAAAGCGAGATGCACTACGACACAAATGAGGAAAAGAATCCCAGGAACCACCCCGCAAAATTCGATATTCCTCATTGCCATCACTTAGCCATACACTACCATCAGACGGTGCATCTTGATAATTTTCGTGTTCGTAGTCAGCGCACCACTCCCAGACTAAACCGTGCATATCGCATAACCCAAAAGCATTAGGGGGAAAGCTACCTACCTCAGTTGTTCGTTGGCGATCGACTCCTGGTAGTTCCCCACCGTAAGTCCCTTGGTACAAATGACCATTAATTTCCCGATCTTGTCCGCGATAATTGGCTAAATCGGTTGTAATTGTCTTTCCAAAATGAAATGGGGTAGTTTCTTTTGCACGACAAGCATATTCCCATTGTGCTTCACTGGGTAAGCGATATATTCGTCCTGTTTTTCGCGATAGTCGCTGACAAAATTCCTGTGCTTCATACCAGGAAACTCTTTCTACGGGTAAATTATCTCCTTTAAAACAGGATGGATCGTCAAATTCGAGAGGACGTTCTTCGATTTGGGAGGAATTTACAACTATCTTCCACTGCGCTTGGGTAATGGGATACCTACTCATAAAAAATGGTTCCACATTAACCATATGTTGGGGACGTTCACTTTCTTGAGATGCTTTTTCATCTTGTGGTGCACCCATTTGAAATTTACCACCAGGGATGGAAACCATTTCTAGCGCGACCCCATCACCCAAATATTCTGTAAAGTACTCAGCTTGTTCGCTGGAACGTTTAGTTTTTCTTCCCTGAGTATCTACAGTTACTACTTCAAACTCAAAAGTTGTGATTTCTGGTAGTGATGCGGGAGAAAAACCAGAAGGTCGGTACTTTTCCTGAATAGATTCCTGAAACTCTCTTAAATCTGGATTTCCTGGGTTTTCTTTA
This sequence comes from Mastigocoleus testarum BC008, assembly GCF_001456025.1. Taxonomy (GTDB): domain Bacteria; phylum Cyanobacteriota; class Cyanobacteriia; order Cyanobacteriales; family Nostocaceae; genus Mastigocoleus; species Mastigocoleus testarum. Next base: position 104,427 of record NZ_LMTZ01000089.1, on the reverse strand, counting down.
CTCGCAGCTTCAATTAAGTTTTCTAGTTTACCTCGTGATTCAGCCCATTCAATCAAACTGAAAACAATTTCAGTAAGATCGTCTCCCCCAGCTATTGCATCTAAGTTTTTGTCTAATTGATAAGAAACCATCATCCTCAATTTTGGTTTACGGGGATAAGCACTAATAATGGCTTCGCATAATCTTTCACGTTCAGAACCTGTTAGATGCATAGCTGGTTTTCTTTATTTGGAAAAAACCTATGATTCATTACTGATTATAGTTACTGAAATTAAGTGGATAAGATTTTAGAGAAAATTATTTTGTAATCAGAGTATCTGACCTTACCATCCCACAAAAACCCGTAGAGACACGACATGTCGCGTCTCTACAAAATATGAAATGAAAGTTAATAACCCACCAAATCTAAACTCCTCATTTTTCTAAGTCGCACAAGTTAAATCCTTCACCTTTTGGGTAAACCGACTATTTTCCCGATAATCTACCGGACAATCTATCACTGCAGGAACATCCTGTAATAAAGCTTCCTTGAGAATCGGAACCAAATCGGTAGCAGATTCAACTCGATAACCCTTTAAACCCATACTTTCTGCTAACTTCACAAAATCGGGGTTGGTAAAATGCACAAAAGACGAATGACCTTCACCAAACTGATTTTCTTGTTTCCATTCGATTAAACCGTAACCACCATCATTGAAAATTAGAGTAACAAAAGGCGTACCAACCCGTTTCGCAGTTTCTAATTCCTGACAGTTCATCATAAAACCACCATCTCCTGTCGCAGCTATAACCTTGCGATCGGGATGAACTAATTTAGCCGCTAAAGCTCCAGGAATTGCAATTCCCATGGCTGCAAAACCGTTGGAAATCAAACAAGTGTTGGGACTATGACAATGATAATGACGAGCAATCCACATTTTATGAGCACCAACATCGGAGATGACAATATCATCCGGTCCCATTACCTGACGTAAATCATAAATCAACTTTTGGGGTTTAATGGGGAATCCGTCATCCTTTCCGTATTCTTCGTAATCAGCACGAATATTCGATCTTAATTTTATTGCGTAAGGTTGTTCCTTATCATCGCGATTGGCTAATTTGAGAATTTCATAGAGAGAATCGGAAATATCCCCAACTAATTCCACGCGGGGAATATAACTACTGTCAATTTCTGCTGGGTTTGCAGCAACATGAATAATCGGAATATCGCCGTTAGGATTCCATTTTTTAGGGGAAAATTCGATTAAGTCGTAACCAATAGCAATTACTAGATCGGTATGGTCAAAACCACAGGTAATAAAATCTTTTTGTTGTAATCCCACGGACCACAATGCTAAAGGATGAGTGTAAGGAATAATTCCTTTACCCATAAAAGTATTAGCAACTGGGATATTCATCTGAGTTGCAAACTGAGTCACCGCATCGCTAGCTTGAGCGCGAATCGCACCATTTCCCACTAAAATAATTGGATTGGTAGCTTGGGAAATCGCCGCCGCAGCAGCCCGAATCGTAGTAAAGGGCGCAAAAGTTTTTTTAATATCGTCTTTCCATAAAGGTTTACCTTCAACCGGCATTGCGGCAATATTTTCTGGTAGATCTATGTGAACTGCACCTGGTTTTTCACTTTGCGATCGCTTAAATGCTTTGCGCACAACCTCAGGGGTAATACTGGGACGGAGAATTTGTCTGTTCCATTTTGTTACTGGAGCAAACATTGCCACCAAATCTAAATATTGATGGGATTCAATATGCATTCTGTCGGTTCCCACTTGACCAGTAATTGCTACCAATGGCGCGCCATCAAGGTTAGCATCGGCGACCCCAGTCATTAAATTTGTCGCTCCAGGTCCCAGAGTAGAAAGACACACTCCTGCTTTCCCCGTCAGACGTCCGTAGACATCAGCCATAAATGCAGCACCCTGCTCGTGACGGGTAGTAATAAATTGAATGGAAGAACCTTTTAAAGCTTCCAAAACATGTAAATTTTCTTCTCCAGGGAGTCCAAAAACATATTCTACCCCTTCATTTTCCAGACACTTTATCAATAATTCTGCAGTATTCATTGTTATTTTCTTATCTTGGTTGTTTCCAAAAGTATTTGTTTCCAAAAGCCGTTCTACCCTGAGAAAACAAGTTCCCAGGGTTTAAGGATGAAAGTATAGTTAATATCAAGTCTAGATAATTGTTTACTTATTACTCTGTTATCGGCGATGGATAACGAGTAAGCAATTACCCATTACCTATTACCCATTACCTATTACCAGTATTGATAGTATAACAAGCACCCAAACAGACAGGATATAAACTTTACTTCACCCACACAGTTTTAACATTGACAAATTCATGTATGCCTTGAATGCTGAGTTCTCTTCCATACCCAGAACGTTTTATTCCACCAAAAGGCAATCTGGGATCGGACTTTACTAACCCATTAATAAACACAGCACCAGCTTCAATTTCTTTTATCAGGCGTTTTTGTTCTTCTGGATCTGTAGTCCAAGCACTAGCACCCAAACCAAAGGGTGTAGCATTTGCCAATTCAATTGCTGCATCAATATCCCGAACCCGGAATAATAATGCTACCGGTCCAAAAAATTCTTCTTGAGCTATTGGATTATCTAAAGGAATATCTTTAACTATTGTTGGTGGATAGAAATTCCCAGAACCTTCAGAACCTTGAGATAAGGGTTTACCGCCAATTAAGACTTTTGCTCCAGCATCTCTACAAGCTTGGACTTGTTGATCTAATTCTTTGAGAATGCTAGATGTGGCTAAGGGTCCAATATCAGTATCAGCTTCCATTGGATCGCCAACTTTGAGGGCTTTGAATTTTTCCAATAATAATTTTTCAAATTTATCGGCAACACTTTCAGCAACTATAAAGCGTTTAGCTGCAATGCAAGATTGACCGTTATTCAACATTCGAGCCGTAATACCCGTGGAAACCGCTGCTTCTATATCCGCACTTTCCAAAACTATAAACGGATCGCTACCCCCCAATTCCAAAACAACTTTTTTAATTTGTTTTCCAGCAGCAGCAGCTAAGGATGCACCTGCAGGTTCGCTACCCGTTAATGTCGCAGCTTTAACTCGGTCATCAGCGATGATATCCGCAACTTGGGACGCACCAATTAACAAAGTTTGAAATACCCCTTGAGGAAATCCAGCTTTTTGAAAAACCTCTTCAATTGCTAAAGCACATTGGGGGACATTGGAAGCATGTTTCAATAGAGCAACATTTCCCGCCATTAACGCTGGTGCAGCAAAGCGGAAAACCTGCCAAAACGGGAAATTCCAAGGCATTACAGCCAAAATTATACCCAATGGCTGATAGGAAACAAAACTCTGACTTCCATCTGTTTCCACATGCACGTCGGCAAGAAATTCAGCTGCATGTTCGGCATAAAAGTTACATACCCAAGTACATTTTTTGACTTCAGCAAGGGCACTTTTGTATGTTTTGCCCATTTCCAAAGTCATGATAGAAGCAAAGGCTTCTTTATTTTTCTCTAAGACTTCAGCACAATTTCGAACTAATTCAGCTCTTTCAGCAAAACTAGTTTTCCGGTGTTTGGCAAAAGCCTGTTGTGCCAAATCTAGTTTTGTGGCGATTTCTGTTGCTTTTAGTGGCTCAAAACTTTTGTGCAACTTTCCAGTTGCCGGATTGGTTGTTGAGATAGCCATTAGCTGACCTCCCTTTCGATTTTTTAGTGTGGCATTCCAGTTTGACAAATTTACTCTGTAAAAACCACTAACCAGATTGTAGTCTCGGAATCCCTATTTTTTTATAAATGTTAAAAATTCACAACTTAAAAATTTAAGTTCTCATTTGTCTTAAATACAGTTTTCTCCCTATTGGATAGCAATTTAAGCAAATAATTATATGCAGATTATTATAATTACTAATGAGTTACTAGCAACTAATTAGACTAATGTAAATAGAATAATTACTGAGATTATTACTACTCTTTTGCCAAAATTATGGTTTGTCTTACAATTCTTTGTAATAATATTTCTTGTTAGTTGATTGATTTCAGACAGCTGCGAGTAAAAGGAAATAATTCGATGAAAATATTATTAATCAAGGAATTTTTTTGAAACTATCCCAACAGATTTCAAGTATCGAAGTAAGGGAATATAAATTTAATATGTCAATACTAGGCTCTGATTTTTCAGCTCGATTTTAGACAATGTTTGTAAAAAACAATCAATGAATTTACTTTAGTTCCTAACTTTTTGCATGAATTTTTATTGAATGATTTATGTCGTTTGATGAAAGCAATTTGTGTGCTAAAGTATTCGCATCTGTTTCGTGAAAATGACTTAAATAGATTGGGAAGTACTAACTTTAAAGCAATTGTCACTGAATTTTGACAGGCTTAAAATAGGCAAAAAATCGACAAAAATCATGATAAATTAAAGTTTTAATTTAAAGTCCACATCATATAGTTGATGACTTTAAGCCCTGCATCAGTAAAGTAATGTTACTATCAATATTAATCGATAGATTTTTGTTACTAAATCAGAACTGATTACGGCAATAGTTAACGCTCGTTCTTAAAGAAACTAAGTAAAGTTTCTTTACTTTTTTCTGTTCATCTTTTCCTATTATCTTTCCTGTTGATTGTTATCTGGTTTTCTCTATATCAGAAAATTTCAATTCAGAAAGATTAATGTACAGCACTTTGCAAGTAGATGAGGCACATTTCCCTTGTTTGCTGTTCCCTGAATCCTTACCCAAATTATTAAAGATTATCAAGTGCACCTCACTTAAATGAAATCAGTTGTATGTGTATCCTTAATTTCCAAAGCGTCGATCTATATCATTAGCAACTGAATCACTTTGACTGTAGTTTACTTTTAAAGAATTACCATCCTCAGATAGATTATAAGCTAAAGGTTGAGTATGGGAAATTTTTGTTTCTCCTTCACTCAACAATTTTTGTAAGGGATACTCTTTGATTGAATTTTTCAACGCATTTATCCGCTGGGAAATCGTCAAATTTCTCGTATCAACATTATCCTTATTACTTTGAGTTAAAACCGTGATTGCTCTGAAGCATCCTTCTGCTTCAAAACCTGCACGAACTGTAGCTAAATAAGCAATTTTATCCAATTCTAATTCTCGACTTCGGATTTCATCTATCCAACTTTGCTCTAGCTCTTGGGTTTTTCTTGCAACAATTTCATCTATTCGTTTCTGCTTTTTTCGAGTTATACGCCTTCTGTGTCTACGACTACCAATTACAGAACCGGCGAAGTCACCAATAAAACCAGGAAGTACGTGGTCTGTAATCACGCTCCCAACTACATTCATCGCATTGTGCTTGAGTGTATTATTTTTTCTTGCTAATACTTCTTCTTTTGCTTCTTCTTTAATTTTGGTAATTAATTCTTGCTTTTGAGTTTCATCAAGGGTCCTGTAGTTTTGAGTGCGTCGAGCAATTTCTCGACTGACGATACAAGCAACTCCAGAAGAATCCCCATTCAAAAGTCTTAGAGCGTGACGTTCAATCTCAATAGAGTTCAAGTTGTTGCTAATAGGAGAATTCTTCGACCTAGGAACAACTGTTACTATCCAAGAGCGATCGTCAAATTGATTTGCACGGGAAACTCGATCCACAATCCGGTAAAGAGCATAAAAGTCAGAATCGAGTTCTTTTTTCGCCTGTTGGTATAAAACTATCTGCTGTGATAAAGATTCTGGCTCCGATTCTATTTCTGAAGCTCCCTCATTTTGCGCTAGCGCGACATTGGAAAATAAAAGTAGATAGAGAGAAACAAGGCTAAAAAACTTTGTTTTAAAAAAATACATTTTTATCACCTGCTATATATATAAATTACAGATGGAATTCAATATTAACAGTGCAATTACCGAGTCAAAATGTTATTTTTGGAAATTTTTAAAAAATTATTCTCAAATGATTTTCAGAAATAGCCAACCTTTGTGACTGTTTATTGTTCTAACTTTTCAGACTAAATTTTTTTGCTTTTGTTTTTTATATTGTAGAGACGTAGCATTGCTACGTCTCCAGAGGTTTCGCAGATTAACGAAACCATCAGACTAATGCGGTTGACAACTCACTAACAGGTTTCGCACCACGACTAAGCTACGTGGTGGAAAGTTATGAATCTAAATCTTACAGGAAAGATAGTGACAATTTGGTGACTTTTAGATTTTTATGACTTTTAGATTGCGGAATTTCGAGCCTCAATAATATTACCCACTGCGACACAAACGCCTGCAACCAGAAAAGCGATCGCACTCACCATAGCAGCAAACTCAGGGGCGATCGCTTTAGGATCTGGGAATGTGGAACCAAAAATACTCATAGCTAAACCAGCTCCACCAAAATACATCCCGACACCTAATCCACCCCGATGAGGTGGAACCATTTCCAAAGCAAAAGGAAGAGTACCATTCAAAATAAAAATAAATGCTGCGACAAGAAGAGCAAGAATGATAAATTGTGCGCCAATAAAAGGCATCAAAAACATTAACACAACAGTAACAGCGCTACCACCAAGCATTGCTTTACGATTTCCAATTTTTGTCGCTACAGCACCCGCAGGTAAAGCTGCGATTGCGATCGCAATGCCAAAAATAGCTAGTTGTAATTCCACATTATCAAGGCTCAATTGAACTTTGAGAAATTTACCAACAGCATCTAATAGCAAGCGATAACCCCAAGCAAAACTAGCACCTAAGGTAAAAATTAAACCCAAAGCAGGAAAGGAAATAGGTAATGGTGAGGCTGCACGATGTCGATCTACAGGTTGGTCTGATATGCTATCCGGTGGATGAACAAATCTTAAAATTGCTGCGGAAGCTAACAAAATAAAAGAAGCAGTAGCAAAAGTCGCGATTGGTCCCAAACCAAGAATAAAATCATAAGCAGTTAGTCGAAAAGCACCAATAATTCCAATAATTAAAGTTAAGACGCTTACAGCCATCGGTAAACTTTTTGGCAATGCATATCTTCCTAATAAGGAAAGTACCGGACTGCGAAATACAGTCATTGCTAATGCCCAAGCTACCATTAAAACCGGCAAAATATATCTAATTACAGATGATGGTGATGCAAAAGTCACAAGAGATGCAATTGCAATCAATAAACTTGAAGAAAGAAGCACACCCGCAGTAATAAAAGGAAATTTACTACCAAACCAACGCTGCGTGTTATCAGAAAGCGAACCCATCAAAGGTTCCATAACCACCGCTAAAGCATTTTCGAGAATTAGTAAACTAATCGCTAAAGACTTAGGAAAGCCAAACTCGACTAATAACTTAGGCAAATATAAATTGTAAATTACCCAAGTGATACTAATAGCTCCCTGTACCATACCTAAACTACAAACTTGTAGCCACAAAATATTTGTGTAATTTTTATTATTTATTTGATTTTGACTTCGTGTCATTTTTTTGGCACCCTCTAACTTTCATACGGGTACTTTAGGTTATGGAAACATAGTATATTCAGCGAATAAATTTATATCTTGCTGTCACAAAAATTTAATCAATAAAAATTGAAATTAGATAATTTGAAGTTAGAAAAATCAAACTTAGAAAAATTAAATACAAATTAACGAAAGCCCTCCTTGTTCGGGAGGGTCGGGGAGAATAGAAAACTTTGTAGTGTAATCTGTAGAGCTTCAGGTAGATGTTGCTTTGCAGCTAGTACTGCGAACTCAACTTTCCCATTCAGGTTGAGCAAATCTTCTAAACATAAAGTTACAAAACTGCTAAAAGACAAAGTATCAAATAATAAACCTAACCAGCAAATATAATGCTATTGCCACCAACTGTAATAACATCACTGGAATACCATAATGAAGGAAATTTTTAAACGAAATTCGATTTCCTTGTCTTTCAGAATAATTTACTGCAATAACATTACTAATTCCACCGACTGCGGTACCGTTACCCCCTAAAGTGACGCCAAATAGCATTGCATAAAATAGCAGTAAAGCCTCAACAGATAATTGTCCTTGAAAATTAGATGAAAGAAAACTTGAATTTGCGAGCCCCACACTCACGATATATTCTTTGAGTAATGGTAACATCGCCACAACCAAAGGAAGGCTGGGAATTACAGTCGATATAATTCCAGAACAAAATAATAAAATTAGTAAGCCAAATATAATATTTGTGCCAAAAATAGCGGCTATTATTCTAGATAAACCATTGACTACACCAGCTTTTTCTAATCCACCGACGACGACAAAAATACTTACAAAAAATATCAAGATACTCCAATCAATATCTTGAAATATACTATTGACTAAATTCATCCGATTTTGGTGAGATGAAAGTACAACTAAAGCAGCTGTAAATAAAACATAAATTGTCGGTGAGACATCATAATTTAGTAATTGGGTAAAAATAAAAAATATTCCAATTCCCAAAATAATTAATCCACTGGAATTTAAAAAATTACGAGCATGGATTTGGGGTAATCTTTGCCGGTCAAAATCTTCAATTCTAGTTTTCCAAATCTTTTTCCATAAAAATGGCAACATTACTGTAATTGTTCCAACAGCAAATAAGCCTCCTAAACCAACTTGCCATAAATAATCTGTAAAATTGAGATTTATCCCATCAGCAACAATAAAAGTTGCCCGATCAGCAAAAATAGTTAGTAATCCAGCACTATTTGCAACTAATACCAGCAAAATTAGCAACGGCGCTAAATTAACCGTTAATTGACGGGCTAATTCTGGCATCAAAGGAGCCAAAATAATTACTGCGATCGCATTAGGTAAAAAAACTGAAGTCAGAGAAGTAATTCCAACAATAGTTAGTAGTAAACGTTTACCTTCTCCCTTAGTAAATAGAAATATTTTTGTAGCTAAATACTCAAATATTCCAGTTTGTTCCCAAGCTCGTACTAATACCATAAACCCAAATAATAATGCGAGGGTATCATCACTTCTGGCTATATAATCTATAGCTTCCCGCAGTGATATGACATTAGTAAAAATTAAAAATAGTGCTCCTAAAAAAGTAGCAATTGTAATATCAAACCATTCTGTTGTGAATACCACAACTATCGCTACAAGGGTAAGCACACTCACAACGGCTTGCCAATTTTCCACAAGCAACTCCCAGAGTTAATTAATATTGACTCGACGATTCTTCGCATGCTAGCGAAAAAAAATCTAGACAATACATTGTTATTATTTCAAATCATTAAAAAAGTTCTAATAATATAAAAATAATTATTATTGGAATGCTTGTGTGGTAAAGAATTCAGATATCTTGTGAATTAAAATTAAATCTAATAAAAGGTAGATTTATTAGAGTAAACCTATATCTCAATGAAGATTATTAATCTGTAAATTAATACACAAAAACACGAGCAAAACTAATTACAAAAATATTATTCGTAGGGTGTGTTAGCTATACGAGAAAATATATTTTTAGGTCACCTTTATCATCACGCCATAACTCACTACAAACAAAATCCATGGAATTAAAGTAATCAATGTTTTTGCATGACCCGTGTTTTTGTGAATTATCATTCACTCACTATTATTTCAACCTTGCAAGTGCGTTTTCCGCCGCAGCTTTCTCTGCATCCCGTTTATTGCGTCCCCTACCTTCTCCATAGACTTTATTACCCACTAATACTTTGGCAAGAAATTCTGGAGCATGACAAGAACCTCCAATAGGGACAGTGTCATATTTGGGAGGAGAGGGAGTAATATTTTTTTGTACCCATTCTTGAAACCGATTTTTTGCATCCACATTGGAGCGTAATGTAAAAGTTCTTTCAGGAACTGAGTTAAATAAAGGTTCGATAACTGCACGTACAGCTTCAATATCACAATTTTTATCGAGGTAGTAAGCTGCGATTAAAGCTTCAAAAGCACTACTAAGCAACTTAGGATTTTGAGAACCTCCCTCACGTTTTGCTCCCTTACCCAAACGTATTTTTAAATTCAAACCTACTTCAAGGGCAAAATTTGCCAATTGTTGTTCGTCTACAAGTGCGGAACGTCTACGGGTTAACTCATCTTCCCCTTTTTCTGGATATCTTTGATAAAGATACTCACCACTTAAAAAATTTAACAATGCATCGCCAAGAAACTCTAAACGTTCGTTATGCTCGCCAGACTGTGGATGCTCGTGAAGATAGGAACGATGTGTTAGTGCATTGAGTAGAAGTGTTCGATCTTTAAACTTAAGAATTTGATGCATTTTCATGCTTTTTCGAATACGGATGTCTCTGTTAATCAAGAAAGAAGAAATAGAAGAAATAGAAATTAATTAGACTTGAAACAGGGCGCATCCCAATTTTTGCAAAAAAAAATTTTTTTTGTCCAAAAAATTAGCGCAAGTTGGATTATTCAACCATGCACAATCAAGTGAAATAAAGTATTATCCCCATAAATTTACAAGTAAACTACACCCAGTAAATTTACAACTGATAAATTTCAGTAACTTCACACCAGATAAATTTAATTTATATATTTGGGATGCTTCCCTTTCGGTAAACCTTTAAAAATAGGCATTGGGAGAAATAAAATCTCCTATCATAGCGTGGTGGTTAGCACCCCATGAAATCGGCGTTTTGTGCAGTACCTAAAGTATGCTCCGCTAACCGCTAGCCGCTAAGATTGTCATATGCAATGACTTTTCTTAATTTTACTTTTCTGTAAAAAAAAGACTCTCCCGGACAAGTGAGTATCTAATTATAGAAAATTGAAAGATTAAGCTTTGAAATATTAGAATTTAAAATATTAGAATTTAAAATATTAGAATTTAAAATATTACGCTTTGAAGTATTAGACCTTGAATTATTTAGATTGGAAAGCAATTAAAAATCTTTGTAATTATTTTTGATTGAATTTGATTTCAAACATAAACCTCATTCCAGGGATTTGGATGACTTAACGCTCCCCACACTATAAGAGGAATGGGCTATTGGGACGCGCTACGCGAACGGTGTTTTGATAAAAGAAAAAAACAATCGGGTGCTTTTAGCATCAGCGCAGAATAGTAGACTATCGCATTCTCGTGCCGAAAGATAAAACAGTAGATAATTGCAACATCTAAGTTCTTGCCTCAACTGCGGCAAGTTTTGGTATGCTAAAAAGCTAGATCGGTAATGATGAGAACTATGCCCGCCCCCAGTGTTAGCCCTTCAAATATCGCTTTTCCCCTGACAGCCGTAGTCGGTCAAGAAGCAATTAAATTAGCCTTGCTTTTAGCCGCAGTAGATCCTGGTTTGGGAGGAATTGCGATCGCAGGTCGTCGGGGTACAGCAAAATCGATTATGGCACGGGCGATTCACGCTCTCCTACCGCCCATAGAAGTTGTTGCAGGCTCTATTAGTAATTGCGACCCCCAACACCCTGAAGAATGGGATGATGAACTATTAAAAAACACTTCCTCCCTCGGAGCAGGTCAGGAGGGGGTTAACCCAGCGACTACTCAGGAGGCTGTCTCGCCAGAAACAGTTAATGAGAACACAGATGGGGTAAAAACTGAAATTATTCCATCACCTTTTGTTCAAATTCCCCTAGGAGTTACAGAAGATCGACTTTTAGGATCTGTAGATGTAGAAAAATCAGTTCAACAAGGACAAACAGTTTTTCAGCCCGGTTTACTCGCCACAGCTAACCGAGGAGTTTTATACGTAGATGAGATCAATCTTTTAGACGATCAAATCAGCAACCAATTACTAACCGTCTTATCAACAGGGCGCAATCAAATTGAACGGGAAGGAATTAGTTTTCAGCATCCTTGCAAATCCCTGTTCATTGCGACTTATAACCCCGAAGAAGGAGCCCTGCGGGAACACTTACTTGATCGAATAGCTATTACCTTGAGTGCTGATGGTGTCTTAGGTTTAGATCAAAGAGTCCAAGCCGTAGAACAAGCAATTAACTATTCCCGATCGCCCAAAGAATTTTTACAACAATACAGCGAAGACATTGACGCCCTCAAAACTCAAATTATTTTAGCAAGGGAATGGCTCAAAGAAGTTACGATCAGCCACGATCAAATTAATTATCTGGTAAATGAAGCTATTCGCGGTAACGTTCAAGGACATCGTGCAGAGCTATTTGCTGTACGCGTCGCCAAAGCAGCTGCAGCCTTGGAAGGACGCAACCAAGTTAATGCTGAAGATTTGCGACGGGCAGTAGAATTAGTCATAGTTCCTCGAGCAACTACGGTGGAGACACCACCAGACCAACAGCCCCCACCACCTCCTCCCCCACCACAGGACCAGGAAGAACCCGAAGACCAAAATCAATCGGAAGAAGAACCAGAAGAACCCGAAGATCAACAAGAAAACGAAGAACAACGAGAACAGGAACCACCAAGTATCCCTGAAGAATTTGTATTTGACCCTGAGGGTGTAATTCTCGATCCCAGCGTACTGTATTTTGCTCAAATGTCGCAAAGACAAGGGAAATCAGGCACTCGCAGCCAAATTTTTTCCGATGACAGAGGGCGTTATATCAAGCCGATGTTACCCCAGGGTAAAGTTCGCCGAATAGCTGTAGATGCGACATTACGAGCCGCAGCTCCCTACCAAAAAGCGCGAAGAGCTAGATATCCCGGAAGAAAAGTAATTGTCGAACAAGCAGATATGCGCTCTAAACGCTTAGTGCGTAAAGCTGGTGCATTAGTGGTATTTGTTGTTGATGCTTCCGGTTCAATGGCACTAAACCGCATGCAATCGGCAAAAGGTGCGGTCATGCAACTACTTACAGAAGCCTATCAAAACCGCGACCAAGTAGCATTGATTCCTTTTCGAGGCGAAGAAGCTGAAGTTTTACTACCACCTACTCGTTCTATAGCTCTAGCGCGATCGCGTTTGGAAACTTTACCCTGTGGTGGTGGTTCGCCCTTAGCCCATGGTTTAACCCAAGCCGTACGTGTTGGTTTGAATGCTAGAATGAGTGGCGATATTGGGCAAGTTGTAGTTGTAGCGATTACTGACGGGCGGGGTAATATTTCCTTGTCACGTTCTTTAGGGGAACCCCAAGAACCAGGACAAAAACCAGACATTAAAGGCGAATTATTGGATATTGCGGCAAAGATACGCGCTGCTAGGATTCAACTACTAGTAATTGATACTGAAAGTAAATTTGTCTCCACAGGCTTTGCCAAAGAATTAGCACAAACAGCAAGCGGCAAATATTACCATTTGCCAAAAGCCACCGATAAAGCAATTGCTGCGATGACTAAAGGTGCAATAGCAGATATTAAGTCTCGGTAAATAGTCCTGCTCAATAGTTAATGGTTAATTGATTTTTTCATTATCACCTACTGCGTAAGCAGTACAGATGCGTAACAATTACCTATTACCGATCACTAAACCAAATTAAAACAAATAGATAAAGATATTTCTGAAGATTGCTGTAGCGTTTGGAAGGTGTTTATTCCAGAAATTAGCACGTACAATATAAATCAAGTAGATAGTCAAGCAGAAGTTCCTGCAGAAACAGTTTGTGGTTGCATGAAAGAAACTAAATCCTGAATGCCTTTTTGTAAATACCGCGTTACTGTCATTGGTGAAGTTCCAATGGTCTTAGCTGCATCCTTCCGAGAAAGTTCTTTTAAAAATACTAATTCAACTGCCATTCGGGGTTTTTCTTCTAACATATCGATTGCCCCTCGAAGCTGCTGTCTTTCTTCTTCTAATTGTTGGTGAGAACTACTACGTTGACAGGGGAGTGCTTCACCCAAAGTTACTTGACAATCAACATAATGAACTACTGTTGCATCTAAACTTAATGGCATTCTGTTTTGTGCAGCCAACTTAGTTTCTTGCCATTCTTGTAACGAAACCTTCAATAATTTAGCAATTTCAGCATCTTTTGGAGGTCTACCCAAATCTGCAGCTAATTCCTTACGAATTTTTTGCCCCTCATTGTAGAGTTCTTGCCATCGTCTGGGTATCTTTAATAAAGTACTGCGATCGCGCAGGAAGTGGAGCATCTCACCCCGAATATAAGGTACGGCAAAAGAACTAAAAGCATAACCTTGAGATGGGTCGAAGCGTTCAATTGCACGAATCAAACCAAAATAACCGATTTGCTCTAAATCTTCATAAGGTTCATTACACTGATGGCTAAACTTATGAGCCATCTTTCGTACTAAACCAGTATGTAGTTGTACAAGCTTATTGCGCAATTTGATCGAAGGATTTTGATAGTACATACGCATTAGTTCCATACTATCGTACCTCATAGAGGACTGAGTAGCTACCATATAAATACCCTTGTAATAACTTCTCTTTTGGGAAAGGAACTTAATCAATCATTTTTATACTTAGTTGCATCCAGATTGAGAATTCAGCGTTTTATGCTTTGTGAGTCAACTTGATCGTTAGCTTTAAGAATGCAACTCAGTATTAAAGCTGTAATTATTTTCCTTGTGAAAGGTTTTGCAGACCATTCGTCCTTTCACGGAAATTGCGAGGGGTCTCACTCCACGGCTCAGTATTTATACGTAATATTGTTTTTGTTTTCTATTATTAAAATAACTTTTATTAAAGAATAAGCCTGTAAACATGCTTATTAGCACCATGGTTGGAAGTATTGTCTGTGCGTCAAAATGGTAAAAACGATAAAATTTGATTGGATTTATTTTTTGATATATGAGTAATACAAGTAATTTCCGGGATGCCATCCGCAATGCCAAAACACAAGCTCTTGTGGGTCCAAATGTCATTGCAAACGCTCTACCTTTCGTAGGTGGTGGACTTCTATTAACAGCCTTGGGAACCTACGGTGGAATTAACATCATCCAAAACAACCCTGAGTTGTTCTTCCCAACTTTTATTGGCGCATTCATTGTAGAAATCATTCTCTTCTTTGTCGCCCGCAATGTTGCTGAAAAAGCTAATAATGCAGTAGCTCTTCCTTTGCTTGCTGCTTACAGTTTGTTGTCGGGCTATACTCTGAGCGGTATTGTATTTTTAGCTTTAAGAACCCAAGGAGTTGGAATCGCAGGTGTGGGCTTTGCTGCTCTTGGCTGTGGTATAACTTTTGTTTTTGCTCGTCAAATTGGTTCTAACCTTTCCGAGGAAGATGGTATTGCGCTATCGAAGACAGTTAGTCTGGGAATAATTGCTCTAGTTATTGTTTTGGGGCTTCAGTTAGTTTTGAGCCTCTTTGGTATTTATACTCCTGGCTGGTTAGAAATTAGTATTTCCGGTATTGGTGTACTTCTGTTTGCTGGTGCAGCCGTGGTAGATTTCTTCGTATTACCACGTACTTATAGCGACGACCGATACTTAAGCGCAGCATTATCGATGTACTTAACCTACATAAATCTATTTATCTTCATCTTGCGTTTGCTGATTGCTATCAATAGTCGGGACTAGTGAAGTAGTTAGTCAAATTACAACGCTAAAACCAAATAAAGCAATATTAATTAAATAAACCCCAACTACACCAAGACCAATATTTTGTAGGTAAAACTCAACAGTTCACAATCAAATCTTCAAGCTGAATCTGGTCTTAGTACATTAATCGTGGTGCTCGCATTTGTAAGCACCACGATTTTTAGATTCTATGATTTTAAATCCTATGATTTTGAATCTTTAAATTCTTTTTGTATTGTGAAAATTTAATTTATGTATTTAATTATAATTCCGTAAAAACATTGAAATTGTTGATATTTATTGTTTATAAATCAGCTAATTTATGTGTCTTACTAAACACATCTTCTCTAATGCCAAATATGTAATTATCCGCAATATTTATTTTTAAGACGAAACTTAATTGGATCCCCTTGTCGAAGGGTGAAACTAATGAATAAATTGAGGACATCGATTCTCAGGGAAACGTTTTCATGAAAGCTTGGAATAAAGTATTATTCGTATCAGCCACAATGTTAGCCACTTTAGGAGCTTTTGCTTCTTCTGCACAAGCTGCTGGTTTTAACTACATTCGTATCGGCGATCATGACGGTTTGGGTTATGGAGACGGTTCAGGTTACGCCGCAGCGAACGGTAACGCTGCTAACGTTGATGGTAAGGGCGTATTGGGAGTAGGAGATTTTATTCCGGATCTTAATAAAGACGGAAAATTAGCAACTTACAAAGGAGATGACTTTGATAATCGTAGCGCGGCAGAAAAATTAAATACTGCTGTCCAAACTAAGGGATTTATTGATAATGGAAGCACTGGTTCCATATTTACTGATATTTCTCTGTCAACCAGTTTCATTAAAAAGTCAGGGAAAAAAGCTAATTTTTCTGAAAAAGGTTTTTCTAAAAAAGATTATAAATTTCAGAATATAAACGGAGATCAAAAAACCAGTAAGATTCCTCTTCCAGGATTTGATTTTGACTTTTTCGTAGATAAAAATAATGTAGTTAAAGATTCCCCTGTCTACTTTAATCTCCTCTTTGGCGATTACGATGTGAAAGATGCCAAAGTTGGATTTTGGAAAGCAGATGGAAGCTATTTTGAGAGACAGCTAACAAAACAAAAAAATAGAAAAGGTCAAGATGGCTGGATTCAATCAGCCTTTGTCGAACTGGACTTTGATGAAGTATTTAGTGCTACTGCTAATGGTTACAGTGGGCTCCTGAAAACTAAGATAATTGCTCCTGATGAACCGTACTTAACTTTTGATTATGCTGAACTAAGCACAAAACGAATTTCATTGGATCCCAATACTCAGTCTGTACCAGAGCCCACAACAATATTAGGTTTGGCTGTATTTGGAATATTTGGAGCTAGTTCTTTACGTAAACGCCAAACTGCGAATAGTTAACCTCTAAAATTTGCCAATACACCTTTCTCCGCTTGTGCAACTGAGCAATAATACCTTGCTTCAAATTCTTAAAAATGTACAAAAATTGATTTATCTTATCCTCTCAAAAACAATCAGCAATAAGAATTCATCGACATAAACAATTAATATTTTCTAATATTTCACATTCATCTGAAATAAATTTGAATTGTATAATTACAATCTGCAAGAGTATGCTTGCAGTTTTTTTTTATTTTTGAACTAATAGAATTAAAGCAATAATATTCTTGCATAAGCAACTTAGTAATCACTATGGACGCTCTGGAACTTAAACGCGAAGTCGAAATGTTGTCTGGTCGCCTGGGTAAAACCCAGGAGTATCTTTGACATTCCCGCATTAACCGCTAAGATTCAAGACTTAGAACAAACCGCAGCACAACATGACTTTTGGGACAATCAAAGTCAAGCCCAAAAAATACTCCAAGAATTAAATGACCTCAAAGCGAATCTTCAACAGTATAAAGACTGGGAATTAGGTTTGGAGGACAGTAAGGCGGTTTTAGAGCTTTTAGAGCTTGATGCCGACGCAGCATTACTTGAAGAAGCAGAATCTACTCTTAGTAAACTCAACCGCGAGTTAGACCAGTGGGAATTACTGCAGTTACTCTCTGGAACTTACGATAGTAGTGGAGCAGTGCTTACAATTACTGCTGGAGCTGGTGGTACTGATGCCCAAGACTGGGCAGAAATGTTACTACGCATGTATGTCCGTTGGGCAGAAAATTATGGCTATAAGGTCACTTTGACAGAAGAGTCCAAGGGTGATGAAGCTGGTATAAAATCAGCGACTTTAGAAATTACTGGGCGTTATGCCTATGGCTACTTACGTTCAGAAACTGGAACCCATCGCCTAGTAAGAATTTCGCCGTTTAATGCTAACGGTAAACGACAAACTAGTTTTGCAGGGGTGGAAGTCATGCCCCAATTAGACGATTCTGTTGAGTTAGAAATTCCAGAAAAAGATTTAGAAATTAGCACATCTAGATCTGGTGGTAAAGGTGGACAAAACGTTAACAAAGTAGAAACTGCTGTCAGGGTAGTTCATTTACCCACGGGGATCGCTGTCCGTTGTACAGAAGAGCGCTCTCAACTGCAAAATAAAGAAAAAGCTCTTACCCGTCTCAAAGCTAAATTATTAGTCATAGCCCAAGAGCAGCGCGCTCAGGAAATCGCAGAAATTCGTGGCGATATGGTGGAAGCAAGTTGGGGCAACCAAATCCGTAACTACGTGTTTCACCCTTACCAGATGGTTAAAGATTTGCGTACAGAGGTGGAAACAACCGCTATTAATGATGTCATGAATGGCGAACTCGATTCGTTTATCCAAGCTTATTTAAGACAGGAAAATCAACTTGTAGAGAGTACCTCTAACTAATAAGCATGAGGTTCGGGATTCGATTTGGTGGGTGAGTCCAATCGTTTTGAATCAAACTTCTTGAATTAAACTTCTTGGATTGATTAAACTTTTCGGATTAAACTTTTGGGTTAAGTTTCTGGAACTGAATCTTTTGAAGTCAAATTCTCAAATTACTTTATACTCCCTAAGTCCCACAATTCTGACCGAAGGATTCTGAGTTTAGAATTCTAAACTCAGAATTGATAATTATTCCCACAAGAACATTAAAGTACTCAACAAACTGTTACATTGAAGTAAGGTTTTCGGATTTAATAACAACTATGAATAATTCTTCTTCCGAGGAAAAACAACCCTCTTACGTAAAACTCGCAATGCGAAACATGGTGCAAAAACGTCTGACCTCTTTAAAGCACTTCGCCTTGACTACAATAGGATTATTGACTGTTTTAGTTGGTCTTGCTTATCTAACTCGATAAAGGAGCAAGGAGCTGTTTAGCTAACTTCACTTACAGTTGTCTAAGTCAGTTAAGGATATTTATAGCTTTGCAAGCTGAAATTTACATACAAGACAATTTTTATTCCGAGCAAACTTCTCTTCCAAATCTCGAATTTGGCGATCGCAGTAACCGAATTACCAGCCAAACTTGGGAGAGTTGGTTTCGTGGTTGGCTGAATGTTTTACAGCCAGATATACCCAAAGTTCCAAGTTATGAAATTGGATTGCGCCTAACAGATGATACGGAGATTCAGAAGCTAAATTATGAATATAGGCAGCTAGATAGACCCACAGATGTTTTAGCTTTTGCAAGCTTGGATACAGATATACCCCAATCAGTGCAAATACCTGAAGAAATACCTCTATATCTTGGAGATATTGTTATTTCTGTTGTCACAGCCAGTAAACAAGCAAAACAGCAGGATCATAGCTTAAAAACCGAACTCGCATGGTTGGCTTCCCATGGTTTACTTCACCTTCTAGGTTGGGATCATCCTGATGAAGAGAGTTTGATAGAAATGCTAAACCAACAAGTAATATTACTGAAGACAGTAAATATTTCTATTAGCGTATAATTACTTATTTTCTAAGAAATCAATACTACAAGTTTATAATGATTTAACAATCAAAATCAGATTTAGCAAAAAATTAATTACTGAAAAATTAGATTCACTCTTGTAGAAAACTATATCAGGGTTACTTAAAAAGCAAAATGCGAACAACTGCTCTTAGCACGTTTAGAACAAATGCATTTTTATTTCATTACTTCTTATAGTTTCCACATTTGATAATATATGTCCCAGCAAGTATCTTCACCAGCAACACCAAAACATTTAGAACCGATTGTGACGCAAGAAAGGAAGTACTCATGGAAAGTGGCTAGTAACTTATTTACTAGTTTTAGGTATGCATGGGCTGGTATTAGTTACGCATTCAAAACACAACGTAATTTTCGTATTCATGTCTCTGTCTGCGTACTTGCACTTGGATTGAGTATTTTTTTACGGCTCGAAGCAATTGAAGTGGCAGTGATTGGTATTACTAGTGGTTTAGTTTTAACTTTAGAGCTTTTAAATACTGCTCTTGAATCTTTGGTAGATCTAACGGTCAAGCAAACTTACCACGATTTAGCAAAGATTGCTAAAGATTGTGCAGCAGGTGCAGTACTAATTTCAGCTTTTGTTGCTATATTTGTAGCATCAATTCTGATTCTTCCACCGCTGACAAAGTTGATAATTGCATACGCTCATACTTTTGCTTGAATTGAGCCAAGATTGAGATTCTCTACCCATATAGAATTTAAATAAATTAGATATACTCATATCAAAATGACACTGATAGAGATTAAGTCAACCAAAAATCAGGCAAAATCTGATATGGAATAAAAATCAGGAGTCATTGTTTTTGATTATAGTAATAGATAATTACGATAGTTTTACTTATAATTTGGTGCAATACTTGGGAGAGTTAGCAGTAGATTTCCCCGTTGCATCGGAAATTAAAGTTTTTCGTAACGATAAAATATCCCTCGAGCAAGTTCGGGAAATGAATCCCGATGGGATAGTTATTTCTCCTGGACCAGGTCGTCCGGAAAATGCGGGTATTTCTTTAAATTTGATAGAGGAACTAGGACCCAGCATCCCGATTCTGGGAGTTTGTTTAGGTCATCAAAGTATTGGTCAGGCTTTCGGTGGTAAGATTGTCTCTGCCAAGGAACTAATGCATGGAAAAACTTCACCCGTAAAGCATTCGGGTGTGGGAGTTTTTCAAGAGTTAGATGACCCCATGACTGCTACCAGATATCATAGTTTGGTCATTGAACGTCAGACTTGTCCGGAAGTTTTAGAAATTACAGCTTGGCTAGAAGATGGAACAATAATGGGAGTGCGACACCGGAACTATCCTCACATTGAAGGCGTCCAGTTTCATCCAGAGAGTGTCCTGACTATTTCAGGAAAGCAATTGTTGCAAAACTTTCTGAAACAATTACAGTCGAGAGAATAATTAATGAAACGACGAAAGTTGATTGGCTACGCTGGAGCGGGATTGGTAACGACTTTGGTTGCTAACTTGGGTTCTCAATTGCAAGCTGATGCCCAATCTCGTGGTTCATTATCAATTCGATGGTTGGGACATACTAGTTTCTTCTTCTCTGGTGGTGGGGTGGAGATTCTTTCCAACCCCTTCGACCTGGTTGGTTGTACCGCTGGTTATCGTTCCCCCAAACAAAGAGCAGATTTAGTAATAATTAGTTCCCAATTGCGTGATGAAGGTGCAGTGAAAGGTTTACCAGGTAATCCCAAGTTAATGTATTTACCTGGGGTTTACGAATTTAAAAATATTAAATTTCAAGGATTAAGTAGCGACCGCCAACGCGATGGTAGAAGATTTAGCGAAAATATTGCTTGGGGTTGGGAGCAAGCAGGGATTAAAATTTTGCATCTCGGAGGAATTGCAGCTCCAATCTCAACGGAACAGAAAATCCTCATGGCTGGGACAGATGTATTATTAGTTCCAGTCGGGGGTGGTCCAAAAGCATATAGTCCGGCTGAAGCAAAACAAGCTATTGAAATAATCCAGCCCAAGCTAGTTATTCCTACTCATTATCGAACTCAAGCTGCGGATACCAGTGCTTGCAGTCTTTTACCGTTAGACGATTTTACTTCAACTATGGATAGCGTTGAAGTTCGTCGCAGCAATAGTGACACGATTACTGTAAATTCTGCTAACTTACCGAAAGATAAAGTAATCCAAGTTTTAAGTTACAAGTTTTAAGTTACAAGTTTTTGAGTTGTAAGTTTTTGAGTTGTAAGTTTTTGAGTTGTAAGTTTTTGAGTTGCAAGTTTTTTAGTTTTAAAACTTCTGAGCTTTAAGCTTTAAAATTTGAGACTTCAAATATCCAGCTAATTTGAGTTTAGGAATGTTGTAACAAAGGTTAATCAAATTTGCACCTTTCCTCGTATTTATTCCTCCCCACCCAAATTTTTCTCACTGAAGTGGACCCTCCTCCACTCAAACAGTGTAGAAGTTATGGTTGGGGTTAATTAACCGACTCCTGTGAGATTATGTAGCCACTGAATTAACTTTGATTTAATTTGAACCGAAAACAACCGAATCTCATTTTTATTACAAGTAAATATACTCATAATAAATATTTATTATATTTAATTGTTTCTTAAGTTACTAAATATTGAGATTTCAACTAATTGCGATAAAAATTATTAGCTTTTAATAAGTTTAGAAAATATTCTTATTTGATTGGATGGACAGCTTTTCCGAAAAGTTCTACAATCTGACTGATTGTACAAACATTTACTCGTTTATAAAATCCGTAAGTATAATAAAAATTTTAAGTGGGTTTTCTCACTTGGCTCCCATGCTCTAT
This sequence comes from Mastigocoleus testarum BC008, assembly GCF_001456025.1. Classification (GTDB taxonomy): domain Bacteria; phylum Cyanobacteriota; class Cyanobacteriia; order Cyanobacteriales; family Nostocaceae; genus Mastigocoleus; species Mastigocoleus testarum. Next base: position 82,400 of record NZ_LMTZ01000089.1, on the reverse strand, counting down.
TAAGATGGAAAAATCTTTAGTAGAGGTCAACAAAAAATGGATGTAAAACTAATTTTGGTCGGTTTAACAGTTATTTTTACGGTCGCGTGTCTGTTCTTTGGCACAAAAAATGGATTTTACGACTCCGATAATTACGACGGTAATGGTTCTGCTCACTGAAAGAAGTACAAGTTGAGGTTTCTTGCAATCGAAACTTTCAAAGTTAAAACAGCTCCTAAGCAAAAGCCCTTAGCCCTTGACTTTTTCAAGAAATTTTTTTTGGCTAAGAAAATTTTCTGGTTCGCAACAGTTCATCTCGGACAAACAGCGAACTTGGTTTTGTCAATTGTGGTTATAGGGGCGAATTGTCGGATTAACTCCGACAAAATTTGAGGTTAAGAGAGCATGAGCGATCGTATATCAGCATCTTCTCAACCGGAAATGGGGGAATCATGTAGTGAACTAGAATTTTTTCCCTATGGTGTCGAGCAGAATGATTCTGGAGTCTGTTTGCTGATACGCATGGGTAAGTATCGGATTCTGCTTGACTGTGGTTTGACAGACATTTCACCATTAGTCAATGATTTGCCACAGTTTTCTCTCCAAAGTAATTCAAGTCAACCAGTCGATGTAGCGATTGCTAGTCACGCCCATGCTGATCATGCCAGAGGTTTATTGGCGCTACATCAACGTTTCCCCCAATTACCCATCTGTGCAAGTGAAGTAACTAGTAAATTACTACCCCTCAATTGGGAACACGAATCTGAGGAAATACCAGATTTTTGTCAAGCGTTACCACTGCGAACACCAACAGAACTCAAAGAAAATCTGATTGTTGAGTTATTCCCTGCAGGACACTTGCCTGGAGCTACAGTTATTTTATTGACTTACAAAACTCCGGAGCGAACTTACAGGCTTCTCTACACTGGTGATTTTTTCTTATCTAATTCGCGTTTGGTAGAAGGTTTGCGCTTGGAAGAATTGCGGGGACTAAATCTGGATGTATTGATTATTGAAGGTACTTACGGCACATCCCGTCACCAACATCGGCGCAACCAAGAAAACCAACTAGCCGAAAGAATTAATCGCGCCATTGCTGATGATTGTTGCGTATTACTACCAACACCAGCCCTAGGCTTAGGGCAAGAATTGTTAATGCTTTTACGCAGTCATCATCATTTTACTGGACGCGATCTCGATATTTGGGTTGATGGAGCTGTTGCAGCAGGTTGTGATGCTTACTTAGAACTTTTGCCTCATTTTCCTGCATCCGTGCAAAATTTTGCTCGCCACCAACCTTTATTTTGGGATGAACGAGTACGTCCAAGGGTACGTCGTTTGCAACCAGAACAATTACCAATACTAACGAAATCTCCTTGTATTGTTCTGACTGACTCCACCGCAGAACTTAATAAATATTATCAAAATGATAATGATTCTTGGTTGGTTCTAGTACCAGAAAAAATAGATATAAAAATTAACCATTCTAACCCAGAAGCAATTAATCTTGAAACTTATTTACTTGCTGAACATAGCGATGGTCCAGGAACTACCCAGCTAATACATAATTTGCGCCCACAGCATGTAATATTTGTTCATGGCTCTGCCGCTTACTTGGCAGATTTAACTAGTCTAGAAGAACTACAAAATCGATATCATTTACATTCTCCTGGACCTGGAACTTTAGTTGAACTACCTATCGGTGAAACATTTTTGCAACCAGCGCCCCCAGAAACAAATTATGAGGGAGAACTATCGGAATGGGAATCAGCAATTACAATTTCTCTCCCAAGTGGAATTACTAAAGATCCCCGATGGCGTCAATTTGCTGATACTGGCTTGGTTGAAGCTCGCTGGCAAGGAGAAGAATTACTTTTGCGAGGATTATCTCCAAAAGAACTTATCAACCAAAATAGCGAACGATTTATTTGGCCGAATATAGATTGCTGTGGAACTTGTAAACACCAAAGGGGACAGCGGTGCTGGAATCCCGCTTCCCCTTTGTACAACTTTAAAGTAACTTTGGAGGGTTATTGTCCGGCTTACGAACGTTCAAGTAACAATGCTGCTGAATCCTAAACTTTTAGTTTTTGGCTACTAGATTTAGATCGTTTTATAATCTTGACTCTATCCACTTAAATTTAAAATTTAAGTACGTGAACCTAAGTTCGCAAACCTAAGTTCATGAGTACTAAGTTAGCGGTCGTAAATTCGCGAGCCAAATTTGACTATCAAGCTAGCTAATTTTTGTCTAGTGCATTCACAGAACAAATATTTATAGCTTATTCTCTATCGGACTCTGGGCGATTGCGAATACGTTCTGCATCTGGACAATCTTCTGTCATAAGTGGCTCGACATTACCGCGTGGTACCGAAGCTAGTTTTTGATTGATGGCACCAATGCTTTCTAAACGAACCATCTCTTCCCAGGAACAGATTTCGTCTTCTTCTTCGGTTTCATAGCGTAGGGTGACTAAATCTCCCTCTATGTCAATAATACGGGCGCGTTCAATCCAGCGTTGCTGATCCCGTAAGAAAACACATACCTCCCGCCCATCGCAACAAAGTTGATAAATCTTGCGGTGTAGCATGTACTGCTTCCTTTTTTATATGTGGTTAAATTTGTAAACATTTAGGCTTTAAACCTGATAGAACGTAACCCCTAATAGCTGGGCAACGTACTTTTAATTATGCCGTCTAAATTAGCCAGAAGATTTACTTAGAAGTTTCTTCAATCTTAATGTATGACTAAACTTATTGGCAAAAAATATGCTCTTAGCACTAGTTAAAATTTGTTACCTTTGGAGGTGATTCAAGGAGTATATACTTGAGAGTAATGCCATAATTTAAACTTTCTAGTAATTTGGTTCGTATTGGCTGGAGAGTCATTGGCGACACTATGAATTAAATTATACTCAAGTTTAGCTAAAGTTTGCTGTTGTTGAAATTGCCTGTGCTTAATAATTGGCATAACTAGAAAAACAGGAGACTTAGCTGGAATTCAACCCCTACGTATCCAATCTTAGCTTATTCTATGTTGAAAGTCGCCCAATAATTAACGCTAAATCCTAAATAACAGAATTAAAACTAGTACAGAAGTTCAAGCTTGGTTTCTGTCCCGAGTGCAATGTGATTAAGTGAAATATCTGCTTGAGTAAGATATTCATTAATACTAAGGCCAAAATTTAAGCGTATATTGAGTTTTTCTTTACTCTATCAGCTATATTGACGGAATAGTACAGATTAATTTACTGAGGTTACCAATAAAGTCAGTTTAGCAATAAAGAGATAACTCTATCCTCAACTTTGAGGATGATTCGCGTTTAATTCGACCTTCGTGCACTGCCTTACAGAGTAAGTTTATCTTTTCTAAATCCTCTGTTCTATAGCTTCTGGTCTCCAATACCTGATGAAGAAGACCTTCTGACTCAACGCTAAGACATCCAGTTTGAAAAGCAGATTCAACAAGTGCGCGAATCATTTGACTGTGATTATATTTTACAGTTGGTTTCTCTTAACTTAATGTGAATGATTTTCGCCTTATTTCAACTGACATAGGTCAACAAGACAAGTGATATAAATCACTCTTTATTAAAAAATAAATTTAGAATTTTATCTTGGGAAATAGCTTGTCAAATTTATGGCGTTACTTTTTCAGCATTAAGCTTGATATAAATAATACTCCTAATAAAGATTTAATGAAACAGCAGTTATTGAGTGGTATATAATACTGACCGTGTAATTTCGATACTTAGACTTACGTTTTTTACGGCAAAAACCTCATCTACATTTATTGCTTTAGAGTAAATCACGATTGAGTACTAATTTGGAAGAATTGGCGAAAATCTTCATCTTTTTGGCTTAACTTCACCCAACTAAGATTCAATGAGTCAAATTTTTGGACTAAGCGGTTACAACTGGGACGTTCGGTGGCGTAATGTCCAGCATCAATAAGAATTAAACCGCGATCGCGACTTTCTTGAAACTGATGAAATTTACAATCAGAGGTAAGGTAGGCTTGAGCGCCACTTTTAGCAACGGCTTCAATAAAGCTAGCTCCAGAACCACCTAACACTGCTACTCTAGAAATTTTTTGCTGAAAGTCAGCATGGGGAGAAAAAATTAAATTCGGAGGACACAGCCGATTTTGAATAACTTCTAAAAATTGCTGTAATGTAATCAGCGAACTAAAATTCCCTACGCGACCATACCCTAAACCCGGTTGTGTAGGAATGACAGGTGTAACTTCTTGAAGTTGCAAAATTTGAGCTAAAACATCTGCAGTACCGTCTTGCACTTGATCGAAATTTGTATGTGCTGTATAAATGCCTACCTTGTGGCTGAAGGCTAGTTGCGCCATTTCACCGATACAGCCATCATCACCGCGTAAAGATTTTAGCGGATTAAAAATTAACGGATGGTGGGCAAAAATTAAATTTATCCCAATTCCTTGTTTGCGAAGAGAAATAACTTCTTCCATGACAGCCAAGGTGGGAGTTAAACAAATTAAAACCTTCGCGTCTTCTTGTAAAACTCCTGGTTCAATTTGCCAACCGCTATTATCCCAACTCTCTTGCCAATCAGGGTTTGCCCAACTTTCAAACCAATCGATCAAATCTACGATTTTCATAATTTATGATTTTCATAATTTTTCAGACACAAAAAGTAACCCTAAAACATTGACTGACCTCAAGAACTTTTAACTCAAGAGGTTCTAATCTTAAGGTAATTCTAACGAAATCAAGAATTTAACTTTCCTGAACCGGTAAATAATAAGTTACACCAAATATTTAACACTTCCTTTTTGAATGCCCAGAACTAAATGATTCTAGCCAAGGAAGTGTTAAGTTTTGTCACCATATAAATCTTAAAAAAACTAATCTGAAATATGGATGACCAATTCTCGATAGTGATTTTGTTGTCTGTGCTCCCAGATGTAAATTCCTTGCCAAGTACCTAAAACCAGTTGACCTCGGTTTATAGGAATGTGTTCTGAAGTATGAGTCAAAACAGTACGGATGTGGGCTGGCATATCATCTGGACCTTCAGTATAGTGAAAATAGGAAGCAGATTCTGGTACAATTTTTGCCATAAAATCAGCTAAATCCTTCAGTACATCTGGATCCGCATTTTCTTGAATTATCAAACTTGCTGAAGTATGGCGTAAAAATAAAGTGCAAAGACCAGTATCCACTTTTGAATCCGCAACTATGGCTGCAATTTCCGAGGTGATATTACGTAACGATTTTCCGTTGGTGTTGATTCTAAGCAGCTTTTGGTAGTTAGTCATCTTTGTACGAAACAGAAGTTGGCACTTGGAAATCAGAATTTAAGAGTCAGTAAACAAAAACTAGAATCCAAAACTCCAACCATTTAAATAATTTAAACAATTCAAATCATTTCAAACAGTTCCAATTATTTTTATCTGACTTGTTTTGATACAGTCTTGAGAGCTTTTTGTGATATGCTAGCAAATAGCATCACGTTTATCGTTTGTTTTTCCCATTCAAAATGTGAAAAGTGCGGATATAAAAAGATTTTAATAAGCAGGCATAAACAGGCTTAAGTAAACTAACTTCAGGTTTAAAGAGGTGCTTTGATAACTGAGTCAGTTTGCCAAACTTAATGATTTCCTTGTTGTCAAAGGATAATTAATTCGCCGTAAAGCTTCATTGCCGTAAAGCTTCATTAAAGAGAAGAAATATTAACTAAACTTTGTTAACTAAACTTTCTTTAACTTCTAAATTGTACTTAGGAGAGTTAGTGCAAGTTTGGGGTAGTGACAAATTGTTTATAGAAGTCAGTGATCCTACAAGAAAACTAAATTTTTCCTGAAGTATTGATTGCGAATTTTGATTGCGAATTTAGGCTTGTATTGTGAACCGCTTTAAGTATTTTTGCCATTCTCTTCATCGGTATTCACAGATGAATCTGGGTGTATATTCTCAGTATCTGGTTGGATTTGCGGTTGTTCTTCATTAAAGTCCTGGTTAGACTGTTTACCTGATGATGAGTTGCTCTGCATATTTTCGGTAATTACTGATTCATCAGGGTCATCTTCTTTTTTGTCGACTTCTTTCAATGCATCTGCTTCTTCTTCAAGTTTTGTTTCTTCTTCAAGTTTTGTCTCTAATTCATCTGCTTCGCTTTCCTCACCATCAAGCCAAGGTGAATCAAACTGATTCCAAGGTAAGATTGGATTTTTTGGTAGATTTGACGTTAATACCTTAATATTTGCCGGGTCTGGCTTGGGTAAAGGTAAGCGTTTTTCAGAAGTTCTCATATCTTCTTCCTCAGAACTCATGGGCTTTTTAACTCAGGTATAAAGTAAACAGTTCCCAAGTGTAATACGGCGACAAAAATAACTCCTAAAGTAACATAAGCAGCATAAGTCAAAGTTTGAGAAATATCATCAATTGTCTGCTTGTTTGCATTATATGCCGTTACCAAGTTCACGAGCATCTGTAAATCATAATCTTGATTTGATAGTGGCAGATAACGCTCAAGAAAATCATCATTTGGAACAGGCGTAATTACGAATCTGCGGGGTAATAGGGCATTAATCAAAAGAATAAAGTTTAATAAAACTAACAATACCTCAATTGCGTTAAAAATAGTAAAAATAGTTAAAAGTCTAGAAATTGCCAATACCGTAAGTACAGCGGTGTTAGTAACAAACAGAATATTCATTTGGGTAAGCAATATTTGACGTTCTTCCTTCTGCTTATCCAAAACGGTTCGTACATCCCGAGCCGCTAATCGAACTGTCACAGGGTCTTGTATGGGAGATTCTTCAGGCTCTGGAACTTGAGATTCTTCAGTTATTGGAACCGCCCCATTATGATTGTGTGGCTGAAGAATAGCTTCCATAGCCGCTGGGGGAATCGTAGTTTTCTGAGGGTCTACACTTTGCTGCTCCACTGTTGATTATCTCTTTAATAGAGGTTAATTCTGAGTAATCATCGCAACAATGCCACTTCCAAAATAAGGATGTCAAGGATAACTTGAACTTTTTGTTTTCTTGATTTTGACATCATTAATGCATCAAACATCAAAACTTTAAGAAAAATAAACTAAAACTATATTAAGATTTCTGTTTATTAATTCTATTTTATTCACTTATCAGTTTCTTTGAAAATAATCCACTTAGTTAACTAAACATAAGTTTAATTCTATGTAAACTTGGACAAAACATAAATTTTTACTGCGAATTTAACAATAATTGACTTGTACCTAGAAAATAGTTAGATAATATGATTTACTACAGCACTAGCTATTTTTTCATTGCCGTCAATGGGGATAGCTCCTGGAAACTTTGGTGCTTTCAGTGGTTCAGAAAGAAAATCCCAGTTACCTTCAAAGAATGTTTGTGGTGTTATCAACTGATGGTAGTTATAATTTTCTATACCTGCGTGTAAAAATTTAGCCTCAGCAAATCCTTCGCGAGTAACAGAGATAATGGGTATTCCCGACTTAGTTGCTTCAGCAAAAGTGCTAAAGCCGGGTTTAGAAATTATACGAGAGCACAAAGGCATGAAATCTACCGGACGATACTTGCGGTCGTTAACTAGTAATAAATTTGGTATATCCGGTGCATTTCGGTCAAAGGTGATAAATTGCCAGTCAGGATATCGTTTAAGGTTATGGTAAGGTATTTCTTCCAAACCTAATCCTCCGAAGGTCATTAAAACAGTCTTATCAACGCTCGAACAGATCCCCCACTTAGATCGTAGTTCATCAATTTTGAAATGTGGTGAGCCTCCGGGTAAACCGACATCTGTGATGCTAGGGAATGCGGACATGGGCTCGTGGAAAGGAAAACGGAATAAGCGATCGCATTTTGCATAACAACCTGCAATCCAATCCGCAATTTCAATGAACTCTCCACCCCACTCTCGATAGATAAAATCCCAGCCAAAATTACTATTCATCCAGCAAGGTATTCCCGCTACACGAGCAATTTCAGCAGCTAAAAAAGGAATATCAGCCAAAATTAGTTGCACCTGATTTTGACGGATAAAGTTTACTTCCGAAGCAATAATCGAATTTTGGTCTTGCTTTATAGCCTTTAACTTGCTCAGAGTTGTTGCTTTATCCATTCTCAAGCTGTCGGTTTGCACCACACCAAGATCGTAAGCGCGGGGACGATGTATAAAATCTCCCTCAATGTAGGATTCAAGCAACCACCTCGGTGCTGTAGTCACCATAATCAACAATACTTGGGGGCATAATTTTTGAATCTGTGCAGCGATCGCTGCAGTTCGCGTTGCATGACCAAAACCATGATTGGTCATTGCGATATATAAAATTGGTCTTTTCATCTTTGGGGTTGGGGATTGGGGATTAGGGATTAGGGATTAGGGATTGAGGGAGGTGGTTCCAAGACCACAAATCCTCCAATTAACCCAAAATACTTTGAAATTTTTGAATTTGCGTAATTAATAAATCAATTTCTGATTCTAATGTAAAGTAGTGCACGCAAGCTCGTACGCAGTCAGGAGCAAGTATGGTTCTAGTTAGGAAACCTTGAGATTCCAAGTAATTTACCAATTTTTGACTTGCTTGTGGTTGACTCGTATCAAGAGTAAAAGATACTAGACCGCTTTCAGGTGGTGAATTTCGCAAACACGTTACATTGTCAAGTTCTGTTAATTTATACCAAAGATACTCGCTATTACGACAAATTTGTTCGTATCTTTCTTTAGATGTTCCCCATTCTTGATGAACTTGAATTGCCTCCTTTAAACCAGGATAAAGTGGATAGTTTGATGTTGCTATTTCATAGCGCCGTCCATCTGGTTGCAACCCTATTGGCTGACATTGATTATCAGTAATTACACCCCGCCAACCAATAAAAGTAGGTCTTAAATTATCCCGCACTTCTGGTTTAACGTATAAACCACCTACTCCTCCAGGTCCACATAACCATTTATGACCAGTAAAAGCGTAAAAATCCACTTCCAATTCAGTCAGGTTTAGAGGTAACATTCCCACAGACTGAGCTGCATCTACCAGAATTTGCGTTTCTTGGGAATTACTTCTACAAACATCAGTAATTTTGTCCATTGATAGGACTTGTCCCGTGTTCCAAAGCACATGACTGAGTACAACTAAGCGAGTACGGGGATGAAGATGTTGAGCAATTACTTCTACAGGGTCTCCTTCATTAAGAGTTGACATCAATGGAAAAATACTTATTTCAACATCAAATCTACGGGATATTTCCTGTGCTATGGCAATAATACCAGGGTGTTCGCAGTCTGACAGTAGTAAACTATCCCCAGAGCGCCAATTAATCCCCCACATCGCAATATTACAGCCCGATGTCACATTTTCCGTTAGGGTAATCGTTTCCTTGGCTACGTTTAACTCAGATGCAACGGTCGCTGCAGTTGCTGCAACTTCTTGTTGTATCCACTCATTAACTTGGCTACCAAAAGGACCAAGCTGCTGAATATTAGTTTGAGCTTGGATAATTCCTTGAATTGCCATTTGAGGCATTGGACCTTGACCGCCATAATTAAAGTAGGTTTTATTGTTTAATGCTGGAAATTGTTGCCGATGGCTGTACAACTGCTGAATCGGTCTTGGAGAATACATGGTTTTCATAAATTGCTATTTTGGAATATCTGCTACTTGCGGGCTATTATTTGATGTTTTGTTGAGGTTATAAGAGGTATTGACAGGTGTACTTTTTCCAACATTAAGTTCTGTAATGTGTGTTAATCAAACTCGTACAAAATTTTGTTAACTTAAAGGAATGTTAATAAATGCCGAACTACTGCTGCAATATCAACGCTGCAAGCGCCGACCTTTTCTAGATATACATCAAGATCGCAATCAAAGGGCTAATGTCAGTGACTTGTTGCATAAATTGCAACAGGACAAAAATTTTCGTAAAAAAAAGGTTTTGGCAAAGTGGATTTTTCAGCAACCCGATTATCCGCGTAGGGATACTCAAGCAGGAAAAGCAGCAACAGTTGAATTAATGCGGCAGGGAGTAGCAAGTATTCATCAAGGAGTACTGCAAGTTAATTATGATAACAAGCATTTGCTCCTGAGTTGTCCAGATTTACTTGTCAAACAACCTGGAAATTCTCATTTTGGGGATTGGGTTTATATGCCCGCTAGTATTGAGTTAGGCAAAAGACCCAAACAAGAATATCAAATTCTTGCTGCATTTCATGCCCATGTACTGTCACAAATACAGGGTATTTTGCCACCAACGGCTTTATTGTTGTTACGTGGTAAAGATACTGCGTATCAAGTTGAATTAACTAAGTGGATACCCTTGATGCATGAAAAGCTGCTTGAATGCATCCAGGCTATGGAATTACAAAATCCTCCAGAACTGTTTATTTCTCGGCAGAAATGTAGTTTGTGTCACTGGTATGGAAATTGTTACGCAGATGCAAAATCTCAGAAACACCTTTCATTACTACCGGGAGTAACTCCAATTCGTTACACTCAACTTCAAGATTTGGGTATAACAAGTCCCGAAACTCTGGCTGCTACAAATCCTGAATTACTAGAAGATTTACCAGGTTTCGATCGGGCGATCGCTGCCAAAATTGTCCTACAAGCCCAATCGTTTATTGAAAATCGTCCCTTTGTATTGCCACAACTTACCTTACGGGCAAAAATTAATCCAACAGGTGCGCAAATTCCAAAGCTAAAAATTCCCAGTAACACAACTGAGATAAATCCTTATAAATCTTACAAAGCTAGTTCTCCTAAGAAAATTATTCCTAAGCCTTCATCACTATCTCGTAAATCCCAAATTTTTGCAGAAGATATTGTCCGTAGTTCTCCTATAGAACTTTATTTTGACATTGAAGCTCAACCAGATTTAAATTTAAATTATCTTTTAGGTGTTTTAGTAGTTAATAAAGAAACAAATACCGAAAAATTCCACTCTTTCTTAGCAGAAAGACCTAAAGATGAAAAATTAATTTGGCGGCAATTCTTGGATTTAATGTGGCAGTATCCGGAAGCGCCAATATATCATTTTTGTGTCTATGAGTTTGATACTGTTAAAAGTCTTGGAAAGATTTATCGCACTCCCCAAAATATAGTAAAACCTATATTGAGTCGATTTGTAGATATTTACGAACAACTAACTCAAAGTGTCACTCTACCAGTAGAAAGTTATGCGTTAAAAGCCATTGCAAAATGGTTAGGATTTAAATGGCGTAATAGTGATGCTAGTGGAGCTAAATGTATTTACTGGTATGACCAGTGGTTAAAAACTGGTGATAGAAATCTATTAGACATTATCCAGATTTATAATGAAGATGATTGTCGTGCCACTTACAGCGTTAAAAATTGGCTGGTTGAATTTGTAGAAAAAGAATATCCCTGGGGTATTGTTTCGACTCAGAAAGAACAGGAATAATATTCTCAAGTCAAAACTTAACTTTGAGCAGATCATTGGTAGTAGCAATCACGTGACATCTAATAATTTGCACTACTTGTTGTAATTGTGGTCTGCTATTCAGAGTTAAAATGTAATAGCTAAATCTTGATATGAAACAGATTTGGGCTATAAATACTCTAACAACTGAGTCAACATTAAATAACTAAAACTTTTTCTAGTTTAATAATTATGATTTTAAAACTAAAATTGTGCTTCACACTACTAATAGAATTAAGACTTAAGAAAATATGCGGTATAAATTGAAATCAATAGGTGAAATGTAATAAGTGAGAAATGATAATAATCCGTAAGTTTTTGTCTTTGCCAGGTCTAATTTTTATTTTTATTTCTATTTTAATTATTAGTCTACTGCTTAATAACTTTGTAAATCACACTTTCGAAATTAGAGATTTAAAATTTATTGGACAAGCAATTTTACCAACTGATTATTCTTTTCAAAATACTCAATTAGGAGGTTTATCTGGAATCACCTATGACGATAAAAATCGTTTATACTATAGTATTTCCGACGATCGCAGTCAAAAATCGCCTGCTCGTTTTTATACTCTGAAAATCGACCTAAGTAAAGGTAGACTAGAAAGCAATGATGTGGAACCAGTGGCTGTCACTACATTATTGGATAAAAATGGCAAATCTTTTGCACCTGGAAGCATTGACCCTGAAGCGATAGCTTTAGCAAATGAGAATACTCTTTTTATTTCTTCAGAGGGTAATGCGAAAAAAATTATCAATCCTTTTATCAAAAAATTTTATTTAAACTCTGGGAAAGAAATAAATCAACTATCTATTCCTGATAAATTTTTACCTACACAAAAATCTCAAACAGGTATTCGTAATAATTTAGCTTTTGAAAGTCTTACTATTACACCTGATCGCAAATATTTATTTACCGCAACTGAAAATGCTTTAATTCAAGATGGTTCAGAAGCAAAGCCTAAGGTCGGTAGTCTATGTCGGATTTTGCGCTATAGCTTATCGACGCAAGAACTAGAAAAAGAATTTATTTATCCAACTGAAGCAGTAAATCCACTTTTCAACATTTCTAATCGCTATGCTAGCGGTTTGACAGATTTGTTAGCACTGGATAATAAAGGGAAATTTTTAAGTATAGAAAGAACTTTTACAGGTTTAGGGTTTTATATTGCCTTATTTGAAGTTTCTACAGAAAGTGCAGATGATATTCACGGGGTAGATAGTTTGCTGAATAATAATCACCAAAATTTCAAACCAGTTAGGAAAAAAATGTTATTTGATTTGAGAAAACTTGATGTGACGCTCGACAATATTGAAGGTTTAACCCTTGGACCAAAATTACCAGACGGACAACAGTCTTTAATTCTTGTGAGTGACAATAATTTCAACTCGCTTCAACGTACCCAGGTACTTGCTTTTAAATTTAAGGTTGATTCACCTTTAATGCAATTCCTACGCCGTTTTATCCCAGACTCAAGTCGTTAATTTTAATACATTTATTGATTGACATTGATAATCTCAATCAATTTCAGTGTATCCACCGATTGGAATATAGCGATTATCTAACTCTAATTGTTGATTCAGTGTTATTTCTCATCCAAACACCTAAAATAATATGTTAAACCATGTTTAAAGCTCATTTAAATGTGGTTTTTATGTTTGAAATAAACAATAATTAGTCAAAATGACACAATATTTTTATTCAGGATTTATGACTAATTACGAGAAAATACTATTTCTAAGTCAGAACTTTCAATAAATAGTATCTACTTCTAATGTAGATAAAGATATATGCTACACCAAAAGTACGATAATCAGCTTCAGCAGTATAAAACAGAATTAGATAATAATATTGGCAAACTATTAAATAATCGCTATTTAATCAGAGATTTAATTGGGAAAGGAAAAGTTAGTAGAGTTTATCTCGCAGAGGATACAGCAAAAGGTGGGACTCCGGTAGCAATCAAAATTTTATTTTTCAATTTAGCAAATAGACAAATATATCAAAGTTTTGTGCAAGAGATTTTTATTGCTACCCAATTGGGACTTAGAAGTAATCATATAATACGTATTTTAGGTTATGGATTAACCGAAACGGAAGATAAACATCCTTTCTATGTAATGGAGTATCTTCCAGGTAAGAACCTCAAGTCTTCAATTGCTTCCCGTTCTTTAACTTTACCCAAATTTCTGAACATATGTCACCAAATTTGCTTGGGTTTACAATCTGCTCATAAAGGTGTGACTCTACAAGGAAAAATTTATCCAATTATCCATCGTAATATCAAACCAGAAAATATTTTTATTACTGACAGTTCCAAAAAGAGCGGAGTTGTTAAAATTCTTGATTTTGGGATCGCAAATTTTTTAGTAGAACATTCTCACTTAAAATTGACGGAATCTTTGATCCATAATCTACCTTATTGCTCTCCAGAAGATATGGAGAGAAATAAGTTATTGGATATACGAACTGATATTTATAGTTTAGGGATAATTATGTATGAGATGCTTTTTGGCAAGCATCCTTTCGATACGATAGATTACAATTTTAGGAGTCGCTATGAAGTTAATAAATTTCAAAATATAGATATTTTTCAAGGTGTTACTCCCCAATTTAATATCCCTAAGGCATTAAAGGAACTTATAATAAAATGTTTAAATAAAAATACTGAATTCAGGCCAAAAAATATTGATGATGTTATTCACCAAATAGAAAATATATATTATGATTCGGAACGTAATTTTAAACATCAAACAAATAATTTATTAGATAATAGACAACTTAGTCTCTCAGGTAAAGACTATACTTTTCACTCAGACAAGTATTTATTACAAGAGAAATGGCCTTCAAATCAACCTATAGATAAAATTTCTTTTCCACATATCCTGAAGGCTAAAGAATGTGAGATCCCAGCTATTATGGCGATGTTGCCAAAAAGAGATATTAATAAATTTACTAAACAATCTAAATCTGTTGAATTTATTATTCAAAAAGATTTATATCCGATGTTATTATGGGTGACTGCCCTCGAAGATCCTAAATTGGACCTATTTGGCTATCTACCTCATTTCTTAGACTTAAAAAATCACAAATTTTTAAAGATACTTCAGCTACTATCTAACTTTGGTTATTATCACTTATTACTTTTCTCTTTAGAAAATCCTGATAATTGTTCCTATATTGCAACAATAAATATTAATCCAATTCAACGCCAAGAATTGGTAGATTTTTTAGTAAGCTATCAGCGATTCAAAGCAGTTATATCATCAAAACAATGTAAAGCTATTTTGAAACTCAAACTTGATAAGCTTAAACAAAATAAACTAAAGCAAAATAAACTAAATACAATTACAGAAATTTCTCGTGCTCCACACATCATAAATTACTGTAAACAATATATTAGTAAAGTTAAGGTACGGAATATAATTTAATTTTGTCAATAACTGTCAGCTAAAGAATAGAAAAAAATAATTTAATCTATAATTATTCGGTAATATATACCAGATTTTTTTAATAGAAATCATATATTTATCACATTTAACTAAATATAAATTGTAGCAATATGGATTATCGGCGGGAGCATCTTTAAAAAAATGAATAATAATACTTTTTTACCTCCCATATCTTCAAATGATGTGGAATTATTGCTTGATCGCTATCAACTAAAGCGACTAATTTCTCAAAGCGATTTGGGAGAAATATTTTTAGCAGAAGATATTTTGCTCGCCGGAGTACCAGTCGCAGTAAAATTTCTATCCTCAACTTTTTTTAATTCCAAACAACTACAAAGTTTTGCTTCAGAAGCTCGTATTTGTGCAGCTTTAAGTCAGAAAAGCTTACATATTGTCAAAGTCACAGATTTTGGTTTGAGCAAATCAGGTAAACCTTTCTATGTAATGGAATATTTACAGGGAAAAAGCTTGCAAGATTTAATGCCAATACCTTTAAATAAATTTATTAATCTGGCTCGCCAAATATGTTTGGGCTTACAGTGTGCCCATCAAGGAATTAAAATTGATGGGAAATTTTACCCGTTAATACACAGAGATATTAAACCAAGTAATATATTAGTCCTTCCTGATCGCGTATTGGGTCAATTAGTCAAAATATTAGATTTTGGTGTTGCTAAATTTCTCAATAATTCAGCTACTTTAGCAACAGTAGATGGTTTCAGCGGTTCTTTACCTTATTCTTCTCCCGAACAGTTTCAAGATCGAGAATTAGATCGCTGCTCTGACATTTATAGTTTGGGAGTAGTAATGTATGAAATGCTCACAGGTGAAAAACCTTGGGAAATAACAAATAATAATTTCGGTGCTTGGTATCAAGCACATTTGTCCGAAACACCACGACAACTGAGTAGTGTTAATCCTCAACTCCAACTACCCCAGGTCTTGGAGAATTTAGTTATGAACTGCTTGGCAAAATCTGGGGGCGATCGCCCCCAAAGTCTAACTGAAATTCTTAATGTTTTGGACAATATAAAACTGGAAGTCAGCAATCATTCGAAGAAACTAGTAAGTCCTATAAACGCTGCTAATAATAGAAACTATAGAGTAACAGATAAAGCAACCAATAGGAATACCCATAGGAATTCGAGTCTTATTCCCTCCAGTTCCCGATTAGAACCATCTCTTGAACAAGCTTGTTGGGGATTAGTTTGGAATCAAGATAAACCCATTCAAGAAATTGTTTTTCCTCGTTTAGTAGAATTTGAAGATAGCTATGTCACCACATTATTTCTGATGATGTCCCAAGAGGATATTCACAAACGCTTAAATTCTAAATGTTATAACCAATTTTTTTTCGTTTCCTCTCCTCATCCGATGTTGCTGTGGTTGACTGCACTCTATCAACCAGAACTAGGTGCAAAGTGGTTACCAAGTTATTTGGACATGCATAATCCAGAACATCGCCTTTTAGTCCGTTCTTTAACTGAAAACCAACGCTACCCCTTAGCTTTATTTTCTTTGGAACCCCCCCACTCAGTTACTCACATTACAAGTGCTGCTGTCAGTTACCAAAAGCAAGAGCTATTAAAAGATTGCTTGTCCAAAAGTGAAAACCTACCCAATTTCCATCAAGCACATCTTAGTAAGCAATTATTAAAACACAAATATAAACAAATACGAGCCCAACTCTTACAAACCCTTGACTTTGAAAGCGAAAAAGTGGACTTCAAGTCTCCATGAAAAAAAAATTCAGCAAACCCTTGACAACTTTATAGGTCATGGAGATAATTAGTTAGTCACCAGTTGAGGGACCGTAGTTCAATTGGTTAGAGCACCGCCCTGTCACGGCGGAAGTTGCGGGTTCGAGCCCCGTCGGTCCCGTGGATTAAATAAAAATCTCATTTTTGTTAGCTTGGATTTTATATCTTTTACGATATTTAAATCTGAGCTAAATTGTTTATGCACGATTAATAGAGAGAATTAGCAGTGACTGTTAGAGTCCGTCTTGCTCCTAGTCCTACAGGAAATCTACATATTGGAACAGCTAGAACGGCTGTTTTTAATTGGTTGTTCGCCCGTCACCTCGGTGGTAAATTCATTTTGCGAGTTGAAGATACCGATACATCGCGATCGCGTCCCGAATATACAGAAAATATTCTTGAGGGATTGCGTTGGTTGGGATTAGATTGGGATGAAGGTCCATTTTTCCAATCAAAACGTTTAGACTTGTACAAGCAAGGAGTACAAACTCTTTTAGATCGAGGTTTAGCATATCGCTGCTACACTACTACTGAAGAGTTAGAAGCATTGCGGGAAGCTCAAAAAGCTAGAAATGAAGCCCCCCGTTATGATAATCGTCACCGTAATCTTACCCCAAAACAAGAAGCAGCTTTTCAGGCTGAAGGTCGTAGTTTTGTAATTCGTTTTAAAATAGATGACGCTCGGGAAATAGTCTGGAATGACTTAGTAAGGGGCAAAATGGTTTGGCGTGGTAGTGACTTGGGTGGTGATATGGTCATTGCTCGTGCTACCGAAGACGGTATTGGTCAACCCCTGTATAATTTTGCTGTAGTTATAGATGACATGGATATGCAAATCACCCATGTTATTCGGGGAGAAGATCACATTGCCAACACTGCCAAACAAATTTTACTTTACGAAGCTTTTGAAGCAAAAACTCCAGAATTTGCCCATACTCCATTAATTCTCAATATGGAAGGACGTAAGCTGTCCAAGCGAGATGGTGTTACTTCTATTTGTGACTTTCAGGAAATGGGCTTTACTGCAGAAGCTTTGGTAAATTACATGACTTTGCTAGGTTGGTCCCCACCAGACTCAACACAAGAAATCTTTACCTTGGAAGGTGCAGCGAAAGAATTTAGTTTTGAGCGAGTAAATAAAGCTGGAGCAAAGTTTGATTGGGCAAAACTAGATTGGATTAACAGCCAGTATATTCACAAGATGCCAGTAGATAAATTAACAGATTTACTCATACCAGTTTTGGAAAAAGCTGGATGTAAATTGAACGATGGTAGGGAACGCCAGTGGCTAGAAGAGTTAGTTACTCTCGCCCAACCCAGTCTGACTCGTTTACAGGACATAGTAAACTTAACTAAAACCTTTTTCACAACAGAAGTGGAATATGGTGAAGAAGCGATCGCTCAACTAAAAAAAGAAGGAGTCATTGGTTCACTCGAAGCAATTATTGCAGCTTTAGACGATAAAAACCCTTTAGATGCAACTACCGCAGGAGATATTATCAAACAGGTAGTAAAAGGACAAAAACTCAAGAAAGGTCTTGTGATGAGAAGTTTGCGGGCTGCACTGACTGGAGAACTCAATGGTCCTGACCTGATGCAATCTTGGTTACTACTTAATAAAATCAATTTGGATAAATCACGCTTGAATCAAGCTTTAGCCGCAGTGAATTAAAGGCTAGATATCTAAATATTTATTAACGTAGATTTTGAAGTTACCATTGGGGTCATCATCGATCTATGACTAATATGTAATTATTGGTAATAGGTAATAGGTTTTTCCAATTACCCATTACCCGTTACCATTCAAAATTTATCAATTCAATATCAAGCTCTTAATATCAGTAAAAAAATTTATTAATACCCAAAAACTTATCAGCAATTACTCTCTAATCGGGAACTTGATTTGTAAAATAAATGTCATTCAAATTACTTAAAAATCATCTAATCAGAATGGCAAATAATAATGATAAATCAAATTTTAAAGTTATCTTTGCTAACAATAACTCTGCTAACTTTAGCAAATATGAAGTTTGTTGCTCGTGCGGATGAAACTCCGGCACCAATTTTTGAAGATATTATTATTGGTAACGAATTTGACCCAGATCCACTAGTTGTCCGCGGTATGAGTGGTGGAAAAATTCCAGCGAATAAACTTGCAGGTAGAACAGAAACTCTTACAGGTCCGTGTAAAGGTTTCTTTGACAGAGAACCAGATCATACTCTTCAACTAACCAGTAAGTTTAATTATTTAAAACTGCAGGTGCAAAGTCCGAAAGATACAACTCTGATGATTGAAGGTCCCGGAGGTAGTTGGTGTAATGACGATTTTGAAGGTAAGAACCCCGGTATTACAGGTGAGTGGCTTCCGGGAGAATATTACATTTGGATCGGATCTTACAATGAAGATGATTATCTCCCCTACCAATTGAGAATTACAGAAACAAAATAATTTTTGATAGCTTCAGCACCCTAGTAAAATCTCATAATAATTTTTTTAACCTCTAACCTTTAACCTTTAGTAGCTATCATGTTTATTACATTAAACCCTCACTCAGCATAGGAGGGTTTTATGCAGAATTTTATACTGATTTATGTTACCTCTGACATACATCAAGTAAACAGTCTAAGACATGCTCAACATAGAAGCAGGTGCAGCAATAATTTCTTCCAAGGCTTGTAATAATTCTTGTTCGTTGTATGGTTTAGAAAAATAAGCGACAGCACCAAGTTGCATTGCAAGCTTTCGATGCTTATTACTACTACGAGACGAAAGCATGATTACGGGTATATCCTTAGATTCTTTTACCGATTTAATACTACCTAAAAAGCCATAACCATCCACTCGTGGCATCTCAATATCACAGATTACAGCCTCAACCTGCAAGCCAGACCCTAATTTGTCTAAAGCATCTTGACCATCTTTTGCTTGTTCTACTGAATATCCAGATTTTTCTAACATTAAAGCTAAGAAACGCCGGACATTTATTGAATCATCAACAATCAAAATTGTATTTCTTCTAACTCTGGATATGGAGTGGTTTGAAAGTAACAAAGATGGAGATACACCAGTTGCAATCTCTGGCGAAGCATTTTGATTGTTATTGACAGCTTCACTACTAGCAATCCAATACAGTAATTCATTGATGCTAACCAAGGGTACCACTCTTCCATTACCAAGAATAGTACAGTTACTAAAGCCAGGTGGTAAGGGTATACTACTTTCCACTTGGCGCACTGCAACTTCCATCTCACCCCATGTACGATCTAGTTGCACTGCGACTAGCTGATTCCCGCTCTTGATAATTATCACACTGGCAGCATTGATAACCGCTGGAGTTTCTAGATCGGGGTTATCGTAGCGAGGACAATTAAATTTCAAATATTGATTCAACCTAATTAACGCCAATCTCCGATCTTGCCAGTAGACAAATTCATTATCATCTACTTGAGAAATATGACTTTCTTCTAGTAAGAAAATTTCTTCAACCACATCAGTGGGAAATGCTAATAACATTCTATTGCATTCCACTAAAAGAATCCTGGCGA
The DNA here is from genome assembly GCF_001456025.1 of Mastigocoleus testarum BC008. Taxonomy (GTDB): domain Bacteria; phylum Cyanobacteriota; class Cyanobacteriia; order Cyanobacteriales; family Nostocaceae; genus Mastigocoleus; species Mastigocoleus testarum. The sequence continues at coordinate 62,252 of NZ_LMTZ01000089.1, read as the reverse complement.
CAGAAAGAGTAAATGGAACCGAGAGGGTAAATGTCGTACCCTTACCAAGTTCTGTATTAACAGTAACATTGCCTCTGACTTGTTTGAGGTTGTTGCGCACCACATCCATGCCTACCCCTCGACCAGACAAAGATGTTACTTGCTCGTTTGTACTAAATCCTGGTTCAAAAATCAGTGACAGTAATTCTTCTTCCGTTGCTTGTGCTAATAGAGACTCATCTAAGCCCATGGCTAGAGCTTTTTGGCGAATTTGCTCTAAATCAATTCCTCTGCCATCATCCCGTAAAGTAATTATGGTGCGATTGCGATGATGTTTGGCTGCGATCTCAATCACTCCCGATTCTGATTTACCTGATGCTAAGCGTGTTGCTGGCTCTTCAATTCCATGATCGAAGGCATTACGCATCATATGCATCAATGGTTCGTTCAAGGACTCTAAGATACTGCGTTCAATCAGGGTATTAGCACCTTCTATTTTCAATTGAACGTTTTTACCATGCTCTACACTCATATCCCGTAACGCTCTAGGAAAGCGATCGACAATATCTGATAGAGGACGCATTCTTACTTGGGTAAGAGCATTTTGTAAATATTTTGAATTCTTATTAAATGAGCGCTTGACTTGTTGAACATCTTCTAGATTGACCTCAACATCAGCAACTACCTCTTGAATTTGAACGACGGTTTCCATAACTGCTTGAAATAGCATATGGATTTCGTCATAGGAATCTAACTCTAAAGTATCAAATTTATTAGTGAGGCTTTTTATATGAGTATGTTTATCATTTTCTTCCGAAGTCTTCGATTGATATTTTGTTGCTCTTAGAGCAGGTATTTTAAAAACTAATCGGTCATAGGCTGTGCGCAGAGCATAATTCTCGGTTTCTAGTGTTTGAACGCGTTGATTTAAATTGCGAATCAGTTTTTGCAGCCTTACTAATTGGAAGTCAAAACTGTGACGTTCAATTGTTAATTCACTAAATAAATCATTAATCTCTTCTAGTTGTTTAACAGGAATCCTGACAGTATTTTCGTGATGTTCGGAATGATTGTGTGGAGTTACTAATTGGTGTGTTTGTGATTGTTGAGGTTGCTGCGCAGTTCCTATAAAATCCTCATCTCCAAATAATGTTTTCTCGACAGCAGATTTTTCGGGACGTTGAGGTGCTGGAGAATTAATGATGTCAGCAAAGATTGATGCATCTAAAGAATCATCTAATTCTGGAGAAGTCGGAACTTTGGTTTCACTTGTGTCAACTTCTGCTTTACTAGAGACTGCTGCAGTTATATCAAAATCACAATCAATTGCGTTCGGTAAATTGTTAAATTGATTAGTTAAGATTAATGCCTGAGAATTTCGCCATGCTTTTAATGCTGTATTAGCGATTTCTACAATTACTTCTTCATTGTCAGTAGTTGCGAGATGATATGCAACTGACTCACACAACTTGGTAAAAGCTTCTATTTGTAGCATTTCTCCCAAGCCACCTAAACCAGCAGCCATCATTGCTAACTCCTCTGATAAACCGGAGGTTTCACCACCTCCGAGTAATGACTCGAGGCGTTGTAAAGATTCTTCTACTTCGGTTTGGAAAATTAAAGGTATTATCTCTTGAGAATTTTCTTCTGGTGATACTGGGTCAAAACTTTCAGGTACTGGATCTCCTAAAGTTTGATGTAAGTTCTCAAAAACTGGATAGCAATAATTTTGCAACCATTCTTCTGATATCAGTTGACCTTGAGAATGAAAATCTACTATCTGTCTTAAAAAATCAATGCTAGACAGTAACAAACCTTGTAGTTCATCATCAATCTCCAGTGACTTATTTTGGTTTTTGAGAACTTTTAGGGCATCTTCCAAGCGGTGAGCAAGATCGCTCAGAATTCGAAAGCCCATGATACCCGCACCACCTTTAATTGAATGAGCGGCTCTCAAAGCAGCGTTGATTTTTTCAATTTCAATACGATAAGTATATTTTACTCCTAATAAAAAGTCTTCTAAAGTATTCAGATAATCGGTAGCTTCTTCTAGAAATAGTTTTTGAATTTCTAACTCTTTATTCTCGTACATATGTTTATTAGTTATCCAAGTTATGATTCAAATATTGTTTTTATTTGCTGGGTATTTCTTTAAATCTAGATTTAGTTTAAATGCGTACACATATTCATATTTAATTTATATCCCCTTATTCCGATATCTTATTATTTAAGACATAAGACAGTTTTTATGCATTATGTTACTGTCCTTATACTAAATTTATCTTCTACCCTATGTACCTTTTACTAAATTTATATTTACTAAACTTACATTTGCTCAATTTATCTGTAAAACATATGGGGTGAATCGATCAAGAACTAATGTTTTTCTAAAAATAATTATCTCAAAGTTGTGAATTTTATGAAAATTATTAATTTTTTCTAAATCACATAGTATAGAATCGCTAATGATTAAATTTTGGCTATCAGCAAGACACTAGTATTTGATACAAGCAAAATTTAACCACTAGCAATTTACTTTCTACGAATCAGGGTTGATTTTGAAAGTGCCAACACTAGATTGTAATTCATGGGAAATTTCTACTGTTTTTTCCAGAGAAGCAGAAACTTTATGGGATGATTCACTTGTCATTTCTGACAGTTGGGCGACTTCTCTCATTAAATGTGCAACTTGTTTCGATGTTTGAACCTGAGAGACTGTTGCTGAAGAAATAGATTGTACGAGTTCATCGATTTGACGAGATACATCCAATATTTGATACAAACAGTCTTTAGTATCTTCTACCAAACGAGTCCCTTCTACAACCTGAGAAGTACCTAATTCCATTGCTTTAACAACTTCACTAGTCTCTCTTTGAATGTTTGCAACTATACCTTCTATTTCTGTAGTGGCCGAGGCACTACGGGCTGCTAAAGATGATACTTCTTCAGCAACTACAGCGAAACCTTGACTTCCTTCACCAGCACGAGCAGCCTCAATACCAGCATTAATAGCTAACAAGTTTGTTTGAACTGCAATCTGATTAATTAATGAAACAACTCGGGATATTTGTTGTGAAGATTCTCCCAAACGTTTAACTTTTTTGGCTGTTTCTCCAATGGTTTCCCGAAGGCTTAAGATATTTTCTACGGTCAAGTCCATGGCTGTTCCGCCAGTTTCAGCAGTTTTATACGCAGTACGAGCCACTGAAGCGGCTTTACGAGCACTGATTGCAATATCTTTAATTGAGATTCGCATCTCCCCAACTGAGTCTAGGGTGCGGTTGACCTCTTCTGCTTGTCGAAGAGCTTCTGTAGTTAGCTCGTTAATTGCTCCAGAGTTATCGGAAATGGCTACATTTACCTCACTAGCTGCATGCTTAACTTGAGTCACAGTTTCCCGCAAACTTTCAATGATTGAATTAAAGAAGTCAGCAACAGTACCCATTTCTCCATTGGTAACTTCAGCCCTTACTGTCAAATCTCCTTCTGCTGCAGCTTCAATATCATTTAGCAGTCTGAGAAGTTCTTGTTGAAGTTGTTCTTTTTGTTCCCGTTGTTGCTTAGAACTGATCTCTGCTGCTTCCAGAGCTTGTTCGGTAATTTCTAGGAGGTTTGCTCGTTCGATGCTCATCCCCAAAATCCTAGCAAATTGCTCAAGCAAATCTATTTCTGATTGTTCCCAAGTACGAGGTTGTATGCATTGATGAGCAATTAGTAAGCCTAATAACTTATTTCCTACCAAAATTGGCGCAACTAAATTGGCTTTAACACCAAAGCTTTCTAGTTGTTGCTGATAACACTCAGTGAGATTAGCTTCGTAGATATTATTGATAGCTAATATTTGACCCTGCTGATATTTTTCTATATAGTCTTTACAGCAGGGGTCGTTAATTTCCACTCCCACACTGGAAGGACAACCAGCTAGCACTGATTCAGCAACAATTTTGCCTGGTAAATCCTCGTTAAATTTGTAGATGACAACTCTGTCCGCCAGCAAAGCATTCCGAACATTTTGAACTGCCATATTATAAATTTCGGGTATGCTCAGAGAACTCGATAAATGTACCGCAAAGTTCTTCAATATTTGAGTATCTTCTAGCAAACGAACCCTTTCTAAGGTTATCCCGACCTGGATTGCTAGTTGCTGGACAAAGTTAACTTCATAAGATTGCCAAAAACGAACTGTGTGGCAATTATGAGCTATGAGAAAACCAAATAGTTGATTATCTTTGACAATAGGTGTAATCAGACTTGATTTAACGCGCAACCTTTCCATTAACTGCAAATGTTCGGGTGCAAATCCAGCTTCAAAGACATTATTAACTGCTAAAACCCGACCGTTTTTATAAGCTTCGACCAACTCTTGAGTAATACAATTATCTTGAATTTTTTCTCCTAGGGCTTGAGGAATGTCAGACGCTGCAGACTCAGCTATTACCTCCCCTCCTCCCTGAAAATCAAAGCGATAAACCACAACGCGATCAACGTTTAATGAACGGCGAACTTCCGTCACTGCTGCATTCATTAAAGTCTCTGGGTTAGCAGAATGACGAATAGAAATTAAGCTATTGGTAAATAACTTTAATTGTTCTGCTTCACTTCTTTGCTGAAGGAGAACTTCTTCTAATTGGTCTGCCATGCGGTTAATATGAAATCCCAAAGCCGCGATTTCATCGTTTCCACTAACTGCAACTCGATTGTGAAGATTACCCTTCGCTAAAGATTTAACGGTAAAAGTTGCCGCAAGAATTCTTAAAACTATACGATTAGCAACAATTACACCTGCTCCGCTAGCAATTAACCCTGTCAATAAGGTTGCTAGGGCGATGGTCATAAAAACATGATTGTGAGTATCTTCTTTAATTAGTTCTACTTCGTCACTATGGGGCGTGCTGTGTGTAATCGAGTAGATTGATTTATGAATAAAATGATGAGTAATAGAACCAAATATTAATACAGGAAGAGTTCCCAAACTAACAGAAAAAGCAATAGCTTTGGTACGCAAGTTTGTCTGTTGTAAGAATGAACTCAAACGATTCTTATCGGAGTTATTACCTCGAATTTTTTTTTGAATTACGGTATTTGGTAAAGACTTAACTCCATTTTTTGAATTACCCAAAGTATCATTTGTATAAGGGATTTTATTTTCTAATTCTGAGTTAAAACTTTCTCGATCAAAATTAACTTTTTTATCAAGCATCAATAAATTCTCTCTAATTATATATTGTGAAGAATGCCGTTTCTAGAGTGATGGCTGATTGTTCAAAACTGCTAATTATTATGAAAAATTGCAGATTGCAAAATAGCTTGTGTATTTAATACTAAAATTTGCTCTTGGTTCTGTAAAACCCATCCTCGTAAATAAGGAACCAGATCGGAAGAGAATTTTTCTTGAGGAGACTCTATCTCATTTGCTACTAATCTAGTAGTACCAATAATTTCTGGTACTACTAAAGCTAAGGATGTAGATTCTGCTTGAATAACAAGTATCTTATGTTGTCTGCAAGTACGATTATTAGTCTCTAAATTTAACATATTTGGTAAATCAATTACCCAAATGATACGACTTCGCCAGTTGATTAGTCCTAAGACGCAAGCAGGCATATTTGGAATAGAAGGGATGGACTCAACTGGCACTACAACTACTTCATGTAAATATTTAACTGGTAATGCAGCATAAGTAAATTCATTTAGTTGAAACTTGAGATAAGTATCTGCCAAAGAACTTTGACTTTTATTTATCGTTAAGTTATTGTTTAAATTATTCATTTGATTTTAAAATCAAGCAATTTCTTCTGTTAACGATTTAATTGCATTTAATAATTGTTCGCGACTATAGGGTTTAGTGAGATAAATATCAGCCCCCTGCCTTATACCCCACAAACGATCTATTTCTTGGTTTTTAGAAGTACAAACAACGATTGGTACTTTTTTCGTATCTGGATTTCTTTTTAAGCAACGACATAACTCGAAGCCACTCATTCCAGGCATTACGATATCAGTTACGATTATGTCTGGCTTGCTTTCTAGTGCTATTTCAAAAGCCTCCTTCCCACCTGTAGCTTTGATAATGTTGTAGCCGCTATTAGCAAGATAATAGCTCATAAGCTCCAACTCGCTCGGAGAATCCTCCACTATCAGAACAGTATCAAAACAGTTTGCTTTCACTCTTTAACCTCTCTGAATCCACTAACATATCTATTTGTAATTATGCGAACGCTTATAGAATATCGAGATGCTGGAACACTACTTTCAGTAAATCTCCTTGTGTAAATGGCTTAGTTAAATAACCAGATGCTCTAACCAATTTTGCTTTAGCTCGATCAACAAACCCAGTTCTACCCGTGACCATAATTACTGGGGTACTTTTAAAGTATGAATGTTTACGCAGCAAAGAACACAGTTCATAGCCATCTAGGTTAGGCATTCCAATATCTAACAAAACTAGATCCGGTTTTAAACGAATTATTTGCATCAATGCTTTTAATGGATCTTTGATGCCAACTACAGAAAAAATCTGATCGTCCAAATAATTTTTGATTGCATTTAAGACTGCTGGACTATCGTCGATACAAACTATCGTATATTTTGTACTGTGTATTGATGACTGATTATCATTGTTTTGATAATTGAAATCATTAATTTGTAATGATGATTTGATTTGAGAATAGTCTATTAAATGCGTGCTGTTATTTTGGTCGTTTATTTGCTGGTTTAGACTTTGGACATTTAGATCTACACCACTAACATTCTCGGGAAGAATACTATTGTAGTTATCCACTAAATCTATAACAGAATAACTCTTGTCAGGCTGCTCTGAAGATGAGCGAGATGGCATATTATCATCTGATTCCATATTTTGACTAGATTTCATTACAGTTTTTTGAGTATTACTAATGCTTTGACTAGTTCTTTGTCTTGTTGGTGATAGGTAGCTGTTGTGTTGTCGTGATGTACTTGGAGGAGCATTACTCAATGGTGACGCAGAATCATATTGATTTCTTGGTGAGTGTTTATTGGCGATATTATTAGGCTTCTGACAACGTTCTACAAGTGAATGCCAATCTATATAATTGAACTTTGGTAGCTCTTCCAAAAAACTTCTAGGAGTAAAATCATAGCTTCCCTGCTCTAAAGATAAGAAAGACCTCATCAAGTCCAGCGCTAAATTTTCTATTAATGCACCTGCTTGAGGTGGATCAATATATTTTTTATGGACTAGCCAACAGATAGCTAAATACCCTTTATCTCTAAACGAAGCATCATCTTCATCTTTCCTACTCAATATTCTCTGTAAATGATGACATATTTCTTGATAAATATTTCGGTCACTATCAATTAAATAGCGAATATTCTGAGACAATAAATCAAGCATATTATCTGAGTAACATGCATAAATGATTTTGCTATTCTCTGTATAAAATGACCAAGAACGTAATGGACTAAAGACTTGTAAATGACCATTTGCATACTCAGTATTTATTCTTTGCAACACAGACATAGGATCTAGTTGCTGAAAAAATCTGTACCGAGCGATAGGAAGTGTATCCATTGATATAACTCAATTATTAAAGCGCAAGTGAGTAATCTTTCTATTTATGTTGCTGATAACTTTATTAAGATGAAAGTCTTAAATTGTAGTAAAGAAATATTTATTAAACTATATTTGCTACAAAATTGACCTTTCATGTATTTATAATAGAAATGTGTGTGGAGGGTGAGTTCTCAATTTAAACTCCAATGCGGTAATTTACTACTTAAAAGAACAATACTCAAAATTTTAATTTGAGAAATTTTATACCTAAATATAATCCCAAATTAAATTCAATATTGCTGGGATATACGTGATATTTTCATTACTCCCCGTGAATAAACCCCGTGAATAAAATATTAAGATTGCAGGCTGCGAAGGCTTCAAGAAAAATATCTGAATTAATTGTTCATCCTAATGTTTGCGAAAAACACAGCAGGTACAATTGCAAATTTATCAGGAATAATTTAGTTCGGAAGTAATTTTATCAAAAGTATTTAACTAATAACTGACGTACACAGGTTACACAATATTAGTTGTAGTACGAATTTCTACTAACTATTAATTCTGCTCAACCCCCAACAAATTTTACAATCATACGTAAGTTTTGAGAGGTAGGAGAAAGAAACTTAACCCCAAAATACTTTTGTATCCGAAAATCTAAACAAGGACCTGTTTTCAAAAGCAAGTTAATCCAAAACACACAATTCGTTTAGTCATAGCCTTAAACATTCATTATTTCAGACTGTCAGTAGATGCCATACAACATGGTTTCTATGATACAGATTACTATAAAATCCTAAAAAAAGTTAGGGATAAATATAAATTTTATCCCCAATCTTTGAAAAAGATCGGAGCGGTCACATATTAGTTTATTGTATTTTTAAATAATCATTGAATTATTTATGTTTTAAGTATAAGCACTTAATAAAACTATAATTAACTCATTCTCAGTGATTGTATGATTATTGTCATCAACGTTTATATTGTAGTTTAATTCTTCTCAGCGAAAACGAAGTTTTACCGTATTTTTATATACAAAAAGTTTTAATACTTGAGATATCTCGAATTTATCTTTAAAGACATAAAGTATGAATTTACACTATTTTCATAAAGTTTTATCATTTACTACATTTGAGATTCGTCCTTGAAAGCGAATAAAGGTAATACTTTAAGAATTATAATTCTAAACAACTCATATTTTGACTGAATCATTTATTACCTTAAATTATTACTATTCTTTCAAAATCATAAGTGCCAAAATTTATATAGATTTATTTTTGGATTAATTTTATAGACCTAGTTGAATGGTGATAAATTAATCACTAAATAGTGATTATAAAACTTTATAAATCACTGATAAACAGCAAGTATATAACTGTTATTTAAAATACTTTGTGTTCAGTATTAATATTTTTTTTATGTGTATTTTAATTCCTTAGATGATAAGCCCTAATGTTAATTGCATTAAGTGAATGCTTTGCGTTGACTGCAATTGGAGCTTATTATTTAAAACTGCACCTTACTATTTGGGTTTGAAAACCTGAACAAAAATATTGATCAGTTTCTTAAACAGAATTTTCAGTATATTTTAGTCCAAACGTTTATTTGTTGTGAAGTCGCTTAGGCTAACGAAAAAAAATGTCTGATCTAAGATAATGTCCTGTAATTCAAGGAATGCTTTGAACTAGACAGAGAAGATTACTTCTCAGGATATCTTCATCTGCCAATGAGTAAATTGATACTCAATAGGCTATTCATATGAGAAAATTTAGTTATCAATATATAAGTTATGTAAATAAAAACCTCATTAGATATTATTTAACGTCGATTTCTTTCTTGCTGCAAAGCATCTCTGGAACTGCGTACACTCTGGATAGTGGTACGAGAAAAGTTTGATTGAAATTTTTCAAGTGCTTCCAAAGCTTTGTCAAAATTGGTAATTATTTGTTCCAGATCCGACTTAGATAGTTTTGAAGCTTTTTGTTTGAATTTATGACCAATGTTCGTTAGAGCAGAAGCAGCGTCTGAGCGCAGTAATTGGGATTCATGATTTAAAGCTGCAATTATAAAGGGTAAAGTAGTTTTGAATTGTGCTCCTTTAAATTCAGAACCAATGTTTGCAAGAGCGATCGCTGCACTGTAACGAACGCGAGGTTTTTTGTCTTTTAAGGCTATCACCAGGTCTGGAACAGCAGTTTGAGCCTGGTTACCCATACCACCTAAAGCACGAATAGCATTTACACGGGCTTCGATATTTTTATCTTTAAGGATTCCAACTAAAGTCGACACAACATCATTAAGATTAACAATTTGAACTTTGGAAGTATTGGAATTTTGTGTTGGTAAAACTTGAACCTGGTTTTTTTGTTCTGCCAAGCTAGCTGTTATGGGAAGTATTGGCGATAATATAGACAGCGTTAGAAATCCCGTAATTAAAACAGATGATTGCTGTTTTGAAATTGCTACAGCTTTCTTGAATTGTGCTTGGAAGTTGTTCGAGCAAATACTGTTCATAACTCAATTGACATTAGTACTGTACTTTTATAAGCTCGATCACTAGCAAACCGCATCTTGAAAACTAAGAAAATTTACTTTACTTCCTTGTTCCCATATAAATACAAGCAAAATAAGGCAGATCGGGACTATTTAAGAACTATTCCAACTATTGGTAGATAATTTTAAACAAAATTTACAGAAGATGATAAATTTATTTGATCTGAGTCTTGGCAATGAGGTAAGGCGATTGATGAATATCTGTAGTTAAAAATTTATGTTTTATTTTACAGAGAGCATGAAATAAAAAAAATTTCCAGAAGAAAATACAGCACTATATTTGGTTATATCTTTTTGAGAAATTGTTACCCTATTAACTTAAATTTAAAAAGTATTATCATTGCAGTTCATCAGCTGTCACAAACAAAAAGCTAAATTTGTTTATTTTATGTGTGTAAATTTGAATTTTGTACAGGATAAAATATCAACAGACAATTAGCATAACTTCATTGGAATTCATTATTTATCTGAGTTTTGTGAGTTAGGACATTTTTATTACAATTTTCCCATCCTCTCTTAAGAAAGTGTGAATAAAGTTAATCTCGAAGTCGAACAAGAAAACCTGCGCTTAGATCGCTATCTTTCCCAAGCCTTACCAGAACTTTCACGTTCTCGAATTCAACAACTTATAGAACAAGGAAATGTTCAATTAAACCATCAAATCTGCAATTCAAAGAAAACGATTGTTAAGCTTAAAGACAAGATAAATTTGGAAATACCTCCTCCTGCACCTTTAGAATTAAAACCAGAAAGTATTCCTCTAAATATACTTTATGAGGACGATCAAATACTGATTCTCAATAAGCCAGCTGGATTGGTAGTCCATCCTGCACCAGGTCATCCTGATGGTACTTTGGTAAATGCTATTTTGGCACACTGTCCCAATCTACCAGGTATTGGAGGAGTGCAACGTCCGGGTATTGTGCATCGCTTAGACAAAGATACCACAGGTGCGATCGCAATTGCGAAAACAGAATTAGCCCATCAGCGCCTACAAGCCCAACTTAAAGCTAAAACTGCACGAAGAGAATATTTGGGGGTAGTTTATGGTGCACCTTCCCAGAGCGATGGTACTGTTAATTTGCCCATAGGTCGTCATCCGGTTGATCGCAAAAAAATGGCTGTTGTCTCTGTGGAGAAGGGTGGACGGGAAGCTATTACTCACTGGCAAATTAAAGAACGTTTAGGTAATTTTACACTAATACACTTCCAGTTAGAAACCGGACGCACTCATCAAATTCGCGTTCATAGTACTCATATCGGACATCCAATCGTTGGCGATCCAATTTATGGTTCCGGTCGTTCGCTGAAAGTAAATCTTACCGGACAAGCCTTGCATGCTTGGCGACTTAAGCTAATACATCCTATATCTCAAGAGTGGATGGAATTTTGCGCTCCCTTACCAGAACAGTTTACAAAACTTTTAACTGTTTTGCAAAAAAGAGTTGCTTTTACTTGAAAACAATAGCTGATTTTATCCCACTACATTTCTGGATAAGGGTGTTATTTTGTTTTCCGTTCCCCATCTTGCGACTCTTTACCATCCTGCGGGGTAGTTGCTGCACCGGATGACCGACCAATTGCGTTGTTGCGGGGTAGTCGCGCTGTTCCCTGTCCCCATTCCCTTTCTAGAAAATTATTACTTCCTGACCCGCATACTTAATGTTATGAGGATTCGTCATTGACAAATGATAATAAAAACAAGAATCATTAGTCTGCGATCATTAGCAAAAACTTTTTAATCAAAGTCCTGTAACTAATGATCGATGACTAATGACTAAATATTTAGATTCCAAATTGTTATGTCACACTAAGAATCTAAATTTGCTTAAACAAATGAATTAAACCTTATTTGATGTTGTTCTGCGATAGGGAACGGATTTAGCGATATCAATGTTAAACGGAGAAATTCTTTGGGGAGGATTACCCTGAGCATTTACACCCAATGCCATATTCATAAACAAGGATGGATCTCCTGCTTTTGCTTTTTTCTCCTGGGGAGTAAAACGACGGATTTCGTTTTGCCAAACAATTTGGGGGAAGCCCAATTTGGCACGATAGTAATCATCGTAACGGGGAGATTGAATATTGAAAGGTCTTTCACCTTCTGCTCGTCCAGGTAATGAGCGACGTCGCTGATAGGGAACAGTATCGTAACCAAAGTTATCTAAATACTCGTCACTATCAAGTAACTCATCTACAAAACCTTTTATACCTTTGGTCGCAACCACAATTGACCAAGCAATTTTTTCGCGTTCGCTATAAACATCTCTGCCTAAAACTCTTTGTACGCATTGCTCTACAAAGCGGTAGTTGCTATTGAGGTTGTAAAAGCTTCTTTTAAAAGTATCAGAAAGTACTAGACCGCGAATAAAATCTCTAACTGTAATTTGTCCGCTCCGAAGTTGGGATTCTAAAAAGCGCTCGCGGTCAGATGCAAAAGCATGGAAAAACATTTGACGATAAGCTGCTTCAATCAAATTATCCATGTCGGATACTGAAAGCAGATTTTCTGTCGAATAAACTTTGGGCTGATCGTCACCTGCTTGTACGTAGCCAGCTACCCGCTGGTTTTGAGATGAAGGAGCATAACCCAATAGAGGAATTGACACGCTTTATACCCCCATTTTCTTAATTAAAATTTATAACTTTCAATCACATCTTAAGGGAGCATTAGTAACATAAACTTATAATTATGATAAAAGTTAACGAAACTTAACTGTGCATCCAGTTAAGCTTCTATCTGTTTAAAATTATACTCCAGTATTAGCTCCGTAACTGATGAGTAAAGTCAATACTGCGACTCCTGCGAACAGTAGCAATACTCCTGCAACTCTTTTAAGATCGATCTCTTGAATAAATTTTTCAAAATTAAAAGGTGCGTATGGGTCGTAAATACTCAACATCTTGCCGCTACTGGGAGGTAACTTGTCGCGGTAAAAACTGTCATAACGAGCCATACGGGCAAAAGGTAGTTCTCCTTGGTTGCGCTGCGGCAAAATCCGCCGTCTTTGATAAGGAATTGTCGTATAACCAAAATTACTTAAATATTCGTCACTATTGAGTAAATCATCGATAAAACCTCTCAGCCCCTTAGTTGCTAGCACTATAGACCAAGCAAGTTTTTCGCGTTCGTCGTATACTTCGCGCCCCAAAATTCTTTGGATACACATTTGTACGAAGCGATAGTTGTTATTTGTGTTGTAATTTCGGCTCCGGAAAACATCGGAAGTAGCCAATCCACGAATAAAGTCTTTAACGGTGATTTGACCAGCCCGCAATTGGGATTCCAGTGAAGTTTGGCGGTTGCTAGCAATCAGTTGTTGTTCGTTAAAGATTTGGCGATAAGCTGCCAAGATCAAATCATCCATATCTGATAACGATGGCAGATTATCAGTACTGTAAATCCTTGGTTGCTCATCACCTGGGATCTCAAATCCAGGTACGCGTTGATTTTGGGATGAAGCGGGATAATCTAATAAGGGTATAGCCATATCAGTGCATCTCTAAGTGTATGTAGGTTAACTAGGAGACAAGAAGCAAATGACAATTAGCGTACCAGCAAACAGTTAAATGACAATTGCTCTATTAATATTTAGCCTAGAAGATTTAGCAATCTTTTTTTCTATACTAGCAATAATCTGTAATATTGTTTCATTGTAAAATCGGGAAGTTGAGCCGAATGGCATCGTTGAAAATTTTCAATAAAATTTTATTAGTCTACCTTCCTGAAGTGGGTGGTGCTATAACAGGTAGCACGTATCAAATCCTTTCTACTTGTCCTAAAAGTTACTAGTGACTGATGGGGATAGTATTTAGGGATTTTGCCCTTGGGGGTTTTTACTAGTGGATGAATCTATACCGGCAAACGAGCAACTGATTTTAGCTGCAATTCGAGGTGATATTGAGAAAGTAAATATTTTATTGTCTGAAGGTGTTGATGTGAATGCCTCGGGTCGGGGGAAAACAACTGCTTTGATGATGGCGGCTTCCGAAGGTTACTTAAATATAGTGCATCATTTGCTGGCTGCTGATGCAGACGTAAATATCAAAAATGATTCTGACTATACAGCCGTACTCTATGCTGCAGAATCAAATTACCCAGATATAGTGGCAGCATTAGTTCATAAAGGTGCAGATATTAGTGTCACGAACCACTATGGAGAAACTGCTTTAATGTCACTTGCGCGCCAAGGACATACAGAATTAGTGGAATTACTAATTGCATGGGGCGCAGACATAAATGTCACTAATTTTATTGGCGATACAGCTTTGTACTTAGCAGCCGAGAACGGCCACGCATACACAACTCAAACTCTAATTGATTATGGTGCTTATGTAAATACGGCAAATGTTGTTGGTTGGACACCTTTGATGATGGCAGCAGCACGGGGGGCGACTGCAACAGTTGCAGTATTACTGGAAAATGGTGCAGATGTAAGTGCTCGAAATCGTTGGGGAAGTACTGCTTTAAAGGAAGCAAAAAATGCTGCATCTTTTGCAACAATTGAATTATTAAAACGTGCTGGAGCTAAAGAATAAGTAAACAGTTATAAACTGGAAATGTTTCTTTATTTATCTTATTAATTTGGAACCCAGCATAAGTCTAAATTATTAATCTAGGGCTATATCTTCCATGGTGTTCAGGAGGGTTGTTTGGCACTTTCACCTTTCTTGTCTTTCAAAAAATTAAATTAATATGTAAAAGCATCATTAAAATTAATAATTTTTAATAAATATAGCTTCGACGTCGTATAAGAATTAAAAAGGAAAAGAAAGATGTGAATAGCTTCAAAAACTAAAATTATCGTTACTATAGTGTTTTTTCAGAATATTAATTCTGGGATTTTGTTTCGATATATGAAGTTTGTTCGCATTTTTGTAATACTTTCTCAAGAAAACACCGTTATTAACTGGGAGATAGTTTGAATGGCTTTCGGACCAGCATCTAGACTCGGGGTAGCTCTGTTTGAGGATTCAGACCGAGTTGAAATGTGCCCTGGTTGCTCTGCTGATGATAAAGAAATCATCATTAAAGCAGTTTATAGGCAAGTTTTAGGCAACGCTTATGTTATGGAAAGCGAAAGATTGCCTGTACCTGAATCGCAATTAAAAAATGGAGACATTAGCGTTCGCGAATTTGTACGTCAAGTCGCAAAATCTGATTTGTACCGTTCGCGCTTTTTTGATAGCTGTCCCCGCTATCGAGCTATTGAATTGAATTTCAAACATCTTCTCGGTCGCGCTCCTGATAGCTATGACGAGATGAAAGCTCACAGTGCGATTTTGGATGCGGGTACCTTTGAGGACGAGATAGATTCTTACCTCGATAGTGATGAGTACCAAGACACCTACGGGGAATACATTGTACCTTACATTCGTGGCTATAAAACCCGCAACGGCCAGAGCATGGTTGAGTTTACTCACATGTTCCAACTTTTGCGTGGTGCTTCCAGTAGCGATTTAAAAGGTAATTTGGCTGGTAAAAAGCCAAGACTAAATTCTTTAGTCATAAATAATACTCCTACCCCAATTGTGCCACCTAGTGGTGCTACAAGCGGTTGGTCTTTCCAAAATCCAGCACTTGGTTCTCGGAGCCGTCATGGTGTTGGAGCAACTGCTGATGGTAAATCATATCGCATTGAGGTTACTGGCTACCGAGCAAAAGCGGTAAATCGGATTTCCAAGTTCCGCAGATCTAATCAAGTCTTTATCGTACCCTTTGATAAGCTTTCGGACGAATACAAGCGGATTCACAAGATGGGCGGCGTAATCGCGAGTATTACTCCTATCAACTAAACGATCTGTTTGCAAATTAAATTTGGGAAGATTAGGAAATGGCAAGTACAGTATTGGATTATCCAACTGTGGAACTATGGCAAAATAGTTCCTTGGAAGAATTAGAATTAGTTTTTCGCTCCGTCTACAAGCAAGTTTTAGGTAACGCTCATGTGATGGAGAGCGAACGGCTAGTAAGTGCTGAATCACAATTACGTGATCGCGCTATTACAGTACGGGAATTTGTACGTGCTGTTGCAAAATCTGATATGTATCGGGCGCGCTTTTTTGAGACTTCAGCACCCTATCGCTTCGTAGAACTTAACTTCAAGCATTTATTGGGTCGCGCTCCCCAAGATCAAGCAGAAGTTTCCGAACATATCCGGCGTTGTAATGAAGCTGGATACGATGCTGAGATCGACTCTTACATCGACAGTGCTGAATATTCCGATGCTTTTGGCGAAAATATTGTCCCCTTCTACCGGGGTAATATTAGCCAAGTAGGGCAAAAACAAATCTCTTACAACCGAATATTTGGAATTGTAAGAGGTGCTGCAGAAACTTCTAAGGCTGTTAAAGGCTCAAAGTTAGTTTACTCGGTTGCGGCTAATTCTAGTATCAAAATTAAGCCTAGTAACAGTGCTGCTAGCACCGAAAAAAGGTTCAAGATTTTGGTTACAGGTTCTAAATTTGACAGCCCACGCCGTAAAAGCACAACTGAGTACATTGTTTCCGCAACTAAAATGACACCAACAATTCAGCGGATCAATCGTACCAGTGGCAAAATTGTCAGCATTGAAGAGATTTCCTAGGTCTTAAAACAAAATCAGGAGTTAGGAGTGAGAAGTTGAGGCTTTTAATTCGTAGATTGGGAAATTACAAAAACCCACATCACAGATCGTCTATTAATAGATCGTAAATTATCAGTCGTAACTTTTGACACCTAGCTCCTGGACGTTAGATACTACGTATAAAATAAATTAGATATAAATCAAATTAGATATTAGTCTAAACTAGATCTGTATCTGAAAACAAATTATTATCGTTGGAGGAGTATCAAGAATGTCACTTTGGGCTACAGCTTCTACCGCAGCAGAACTACGTCAAGATGCAAATGAGGACGATTTACAAATAATTATTCGGACTGTTTATAAACAGGTCTTAGGCAATCAGCATTTAATGGAAGGTCAGCGCCTCAGTAGTGCTGAGTCATTGTTACGAGATGGTTCCATATCTGTACGCGATTTTGTGCGCATTGTAGGTAAATCAGAACTGTACAGAGCTTTGTTTTTCAATTCTTCTTCTCAATACAGATTTATTGAATTGAACTTCAAGCATTTCCTTGGTCGAGCACCTCAAGACCAATCGGAAATTTCTGAACATGTTTGTATTTATAACGAACATGGATATGATGCCGAAATTAATTCTTATATCGATAGCGATGAATATCAGCTAAATTTTGGCGAAAATGTAGTTCCTTATCTTCGTAGTACTAGTACTCAAACAGGTGTAAAGAATATTGCATTTAACCGCACATTTGCTTTGGCAAGGGGAATGGCTAGTAGCGACCGCGACACAAAAGCAAAATTAATTACGTCTTTAGGTAGTAATTTATCAACAGCTATTAAGGCTCCGAGTGGAGCTTCTGGCGCTGTCAGCAACACTGGTAAACGCTTCTTGATTAAGGTTTCCAAGAGTGCTGTGGGTCCAAGACCTCGCTTGAGTAAAATGGAATACGTGGTAGATTATACTCGCATGTCCGAGAAGATTCAAAATATTCACAAAATGGGTGGGAAAATCGTCAGCATTGCTGAGGTTGCTTAGTTTGTGAAGTTTTAGATTGCTAATTAGGAATCTTGAGGGGAAAACTTTGAGAATGCTCAAAACTTACCCAAAGTAATTTCTGCATTTTCTTCTTAAAGCGAGGATAATTCAGATTGCACTTGCTTCTTGCTTAGAGAATACATGTAATTCTTCAAACATCGTCATTTTAATTTTTTCTTTGTCTTTAACTTGTATCCCCTCAGTAGATGAGGAGAAATACTGTAGCACTTGATGCTAAGACTTAAGAAAAATAAATGTTATTTTGAGGCGATTTGATGTCTGGTATACTAACCACTGGTACTGCCGACTTAAGTGATTATAATAGTCGCATCATCATCATTGAAGTAACTGGTGCGTTGAATTATCTAGTGCGTAAAAGTAATTATACTCTCAAAGTTCCTTATAATCGAATGCCTGAAAAAGTGCGGCAAATCATCCGTATGGGTCAGAAGATTGTTAGCATTAGAGCAACTTCATCTGTTGGAGCAACAGAATCTGAATGAAGCTCTATCTAGAAAGGTACAGAAATTTAACATAAAATACACGGTTGGGTGTATGGGTCAATTCCTATACTATCTAAACCTTGCCTTGGCTGGAGGCTATATCATATAACCTTTTGCCAAGGAATCCTTTAAAATTATAACTTTTTGCGATCAGCACTTTTGTAACCAAAATTACGAAATTTCTGACAAGTTGCTTCGTACAGTAGCGATTACTCTGTCATGCTTGTTATTTGAGATTTACTGACTTTGAAATTTACTTCTTTTAAATCAGCACTTTCTAGAATTAATATTTTAGATATTTACTGTTGATGAAGTAACAGTATTAAAAATTTGTAAATCTTATAATTTTGGACCGGAGAAAATTATTTGTTGATCGAAAGTGGAGAGAAAAATTCGTTATTTACCAATTTTCTAAAATTGGTAAAGTCAGATTACAACATTACAGTAATTTAAATCAATAAGCTTAAATTCAATCGGATTAAAGTAAATAGAATATCTTTACCCCGTTACCCTCAAGCTTAGAATTTTAAGTTTACATTTTAAGCCTAAACCCAAAATTTAAGGTTTAAAATTAAAGTAGGGAAATAAATATGGGGCTCAAATAACAGAACTTTTAAGTCTGAAAAATCACCAGCCAGTTTTACTTTGAAAGTACCTGACGCGAGTTCCTAGCAATCATGTATTTACATTCAGAACAACCTAAAATGTTACCGCCACTGGCTGAAAAAAAGATGCGATGTTGGATTCGTAGTCGCCACTTAATTTGTTCCGGTAATTTTTTTATTTTTCAGACAGTTGAATACAGTACTGTTGAAAGATTTACAGAATGCGTAACCTCTCTAGGAGGAAGTTTAATATCTGTAGAACCAATTAACAAAATTTGGATGGGAAATCACCGCCAAGTGATTTTATATCAAGCAAAAGCTAGTTTGCATACTCCCCATCACGATTTAAAACAGTATTGGATTAAGTATGGTGCTTTCTATACTCGATTTGACGAACGTGGATGATTTAATTCAAGTTATATCTAAAAAATTCGGTTTTAATTAATTTAGTTTGTCGTAATTTTAATTGATAACTATTTGATTATTTAAGATGTAATTTGATTTAATTTTTTGCCCCAACACTTACGAATAAAATCCAATAATTTATGAAATTAATATAAATTAATATTTTTCTACTTCCAGGCAGAAGATAATTTATATTATTCCTCTTTTAGATATAAATATACCTAAAGTGTTTAGGATGACTTTTGAGACTAAGCTGTTTGTGGAAATTGGCTATTTTTGATTTGAAATAAAAAAATAATAAAAGCTAATTTTTCCACTAAAAAATTATATTGTTAGAAATTTTAACTAATTAAAAAACTAAAAATTGATACATAAATAATAGATATTTGAAGGCCGAACTTTAAATTAAAAGATTTTTGGAGATAGTTTCAATGGTAAGTACTTTTATCAATCCTGCGATCGGTCGCGCCTCAAAATTAGGTATTGGTTTTTTTGAAGACTTAGAACCATTAGAATATAGAACAGGGTACTCAGAAACGGAATTTGAAACCTTAATTCGTGCAGTATACAAGCAAGTTTTGGGTAATGCCCACATTATGGAAAGCGAACGGCTTAAAGTTCCGGAATCACAATTAAAAAATGGTGAGATAACTGTACGTGAATTTGTCCGTCAAATAGCTAAATCAGAGTTATACAGTTCGCGCTTTTTTGATAATTATCCTCGTTATCGCTTTATAGAACTCAATTGTAAGCATTTACTTGGTCGCGCACCTAACGATCATGCTGAAATGCAGTATCACATCAGATTGTTACAGGAATCTGGCGTTGAAGCCGAAATTGATTCTTATCTTGATAGTGAAGAGTACAGTAAGTGCTTTGGTGAAAATACAGTTCCCTATTATCGGGGTTATAAAACCCAATCAGGAAGAAATATATTGGGATTTGGTCACCTTTTCCAGTTACTTAAGGGTAATGCTAGCAGTGATAAATCCAGCGTATTAGCTACTTACTCAGGTTTAAATAAATCCCTGATGACCAACAGTCCATTAACTGTTATTCCTCTAACTGGTCCTTCTACTTATCCTCAACTTACAGATATCAACAAACTAGTAGCTGATATTCTCAAGCTTAACCAGCAAAAAACTTTATCAATAGCTACCAGCAAAAAAGAAAACTCAACAGTTCTGGTGGAAGATGAAATTAGACAACAACAATATCAAGCTTTTCAAAGGACAGAACCAATAGAATTTATATCTGGTGATTCGCCTGATGATATTGAAATAGTCATTCAGGCAGTATACCGTCAAGTATTAGGTAACGCTTATGTGATGGAAAGTGAGAGACTTGTAGTTCCAGAATCTCAACTTAGAAATGGCTTTAGCAGCGTGCGAGAATTTGTTCGTCAAGTAGCTAAATCAGAATTGTATCGATCGCGCTTTTTTGACAACTGTTATCGCTATCGAGCAATTGAATTGAATTTTAAACATTTACTTGGTCGCGCACCAGGTAGTTATGATGAAATGAAATTTCATAGTGCAATTTTAGATTCAGAAGGTTTTGAGGCGGATATAGATTCTTACATCGATAGCGACGAGTATATCAACGCCTTTGGGGAGAACATAGTACCTTTTTACCGGGGTTACAATTCCGAACCAGGTAAAACAATGATTGGTTTTACCAATATGTTCCAACTGTTGCGTAGTAATTCTAGTAGTGATAAAGAACTTACTTCTCCTAATAAACCTCGATTAATACGATCATTAATTCGCAATACTCCCTTTGGTAAGCAAAAAGTCAGCGATGTTGATGCTATTTTGGCGAAGGTGTTCAAACCTAAAGCAGATTCAGCAGCGAAAATTAATTTGTATGCAGCACAACGTCTGCAAGAAGAAAGAGAATTACAGCAAAAAATAGAAGAGCAAGAAAAACAAATAAGTGCTTTAAAAGCTCAACTTTCCGAACTGAGTCCATTTGCAACTATTGGTGCAGCACAACTTAATAGTAGCTGGCAATCTGCTGCTATTGGGGATAGCAACAAAGATAACCTGTCCTTACAACAGCAATTAGAAGTCCAAAAAACTGAAATTAATTCATTAGAAGCACAAATTGCTGATGCTCGTCGTTTTGCTACTATTGGTGAAGCTCGCCTGAATAAATGGCGCGGTCGGGTTTTTTCTAGTTAGATCTTTTTCTAGTCAAATCTTTTCTAGCTAAGTTTTTCTAGTTAAATAAACCTCAATTAAGTACGTATCTACTAAATTTAGCTTTCTTTTTTGAGGTTCTCAATCGCTTCTAGAGACGCAAAATGATGACCTCCGAGTCATGCTGTGACGCGTCTCTAGAATGGGAGATTTGCTCTACAAGTTTGACTCTATAAGTATAATTGACTCGTGAGAAAGGTCGACGTTCCAAATCATAGAACTTATATAGTGTCAAAAGTTTTTATGATTTTTTCTCAAATTCTGTTTTACATAAGCTGTTTTACATTACGCAGATAAGCTATTTTTATTGGCGAGATTCTATACCTTTTGTAAATTTTTTGATTCCACGCAAGTAGGATGTACTACTATTCTCGTAAACATCAAAGTGTCCGACCTGGGGGATGAGTAATAGTTTTTTTGGTACTGGCGCTGCATCATGTAGCTCTTTACTCATCTGATAGGGGACGACAGTGTCAGCAGTTCCATGGATAAATAAAACAGGTACTTTTAAGTAAGGGACTTTGGAGATTGAGTTAAATCGTTGCGTGAGCAATAAATCAACGGGAAACAAGGAGAACAAATTATGATGTTTGATTGTTTTTGCCATTGAGGTAAATGAGCTTTGGATAATTAGTCCACCCACTTCAGGATGTTTAACTGCTAAATCTATCGCAATTGCTCCTCCCAAAGATTCTCCATAAATCACAATATCTTTAGGTTGAATATTTCGATTTTTTACCAAGTAATTCCAAGCTGTTTGACTATCTTGATAAAACTGGGATTCATTAGGATATTGTTTACCTTCACTTTCACCAAAACCCCGGTAATCAATAACCAAAACCGAAAATCCTAATTTTCGTAACTCCTCAAATTTTTTGACCTGAGAACGGAAACTTTTATTACCAGCAGCACCACAAAAATACAATATCGTTTTGGGCGATCTGACTATTTTTGCAGGTTCATTTGTGACTACATTTTTTGCAGGTTCATTTGTAGCTACATTGATTTTCTCCTCAGATAATGGTGCATCGAACCACCAACCACTTAAATATTCACTTTTAGAGTTTGTAATTGGTATGCGCACTTTCTTAACTTCCGGAGAACTTGGTAATGTTTGAAGTTCCGGGCTAGGGCGAAATATTAAGTACCGTTGGTGTGCAAATAGAAATGAACATGCACAGGTGTAAATAAATATCAGAAATCCGAAAAAGATAAGTAGCTGTTTGCGACGAAAAAAGTAAAATTTTAACGTGTTTGCCACAGTTGTGTTTCCTGACAGGTTCCTGTAATAACGTCTAGTTGTTGTCCTCACACCATTCAGTCAGATGATACCCATCAACGAAGAAACCCCTCCCCAATAAGCCTCCCAAAAATCGGGGAGGAAAATTTAAATACTCTTGGGGTGGGGTTCTACAAAATGATAGGTAACTGAATCGACCGAACATCATATTCCTAGTCAATCTTTTCTATACAAACTTATAAACATCCGGCATTTATAAATATTCTTAAATAAAACCTCATAATTAGAGATTTCCCCCAAATTTTCCGGATAAGCAAGTTCGATAAAAAGCTTTTAATTAGGAGGTTAAGACTTAGACTACGGGAAATCATACAAAATCTTAAGATGTAGCATTTTTTTTAATACTACGTAGTATTTGTGGCTCACGACCCTATTAAATGGTATTATTATTTACCAGTTACTAAACCAGTTACTAAAATTTAGACAAATGGAAACATTAAGTGATGAGAATTTTAGCTAATCTGCGAATACCTTCTTGAAGTTGTTGCTTAGTTAATTCTCCATAACCAAAGATAAATTCACCTCTGGAATTGTTACCTTTTGAGTCTAGATTTAGGTAATTGGGGCTCGCAGGTGTCATTTCCACATTGACTTCTGCTGCACGGTGAATTATTTCTTCGTCCCTTAAATCTGTTTGTAAGCAGACCATAAGATGGATCCCAGCTTGATCTCCTAAAATTGTTGCTCTTTTGCCAAAATAATCCTTCAATGCTTGGACTAAAGTTTGGCGACGTTGGTCATATAGCGATCGCATTTTTCGAATATGTCTTTCTAGATGTCCGGCTTTAATAAACTCTGCAAGTACTTGTTGTTCCAGGATTGGTAAGTGACGACCGCTCAACCATTTAGCACGGGTAAATATAGAGACTAAGCTCTTTGGTAAAACTAGATACCCTATCCGTAAAGAAGGAAAAAGAACCTTGGAGAATGTTCCCACATAAAGTACACAAGAACCTCTGTCCAATCCTTGCAATGCGGGGATTGGTCGTCCATTGTAGCGATATTCGCTATCATAATCATCTTCAATGATTAGGGTACCGTTCTGTTGTGCCCAAGCCAATAGTTGTAAACGTCGGGATAGGGATAAAACTGCGCCGGTGGGAAATTGATGGGAAGGGGTAACATAAACTAGCCGAATATTTGATGATGTCAATTTTTGTATTTGTTCAACGATTAAACCAGACTCATCGACGCCAATTGGTAAAATGTGAGCACCGTGGGTTTGGAATATTAATCTTGCACTTAAATAACCAGGATCTTCTATGGCAATAATCTCTTCCGGTTCGATTAACAAACGTAGAATTAGGTCAAGTGCTTGCTGTGTACCATTGGTAATCAGTATCCGGTCTGGTTCACAATTCACAGCACGGGAGCGCGATAAATAATTAGCAATTTGTTCCCTTAAAGGTCTATAGCCCAAAGGGTCTATTGAATAGTCCAACCAATTTTGGTCAGCACTACAGTAACGCGATAGTAATCTACGCCATAATTCGATAGGGAATTGGTCAAAAGCTGGACGCCCAAAGCGGAATTTGATTGTCAGTGGAGAATCATCGATTTTTGCAACATTATCAGCATAGATTAAAATTCTACCATAGCGGGATAATTTAATTGGATTCTGGATAACTTTACTAAAAGATTCAATCGGAGTTGAGTGCAGCAGTTCATCGGGTAGTTGCTTGCAAACAAAAGTGCCGCTACCAACAATAGTTTCTAAATAACCTTCACTATTGAGCTGCTCGTAGCTTTGGGTGATAGTAAAACGAGAAATTCCTAAAGATTTAGATAGAGACCTTGTGGAGGGGATCTGGCTTCCAGGAGGTAGTCTTCCCTTAAGAATTGCTTGACGCAGTTCCTCATAAATTTGCTGGTATAGCGGTTTTGAAGAACTGCTATCAAGTGCGATTGCCACCTCCATATTTCCCATTTTTGATTTATTTTTCTGTTTCCTCGCTATTAACTATTAAAGCAAAGTGGACTGGCACTAAAAAACAAAATTGGCTCTTGTAACAAACCAATAAGGAAATTAACTTATTCTGTATAGATACCAATAAAGTTAAAGTGAACTAAAAAGTAATGTTAGTAATTTTGAGCTTTTATGAAGCCCTCGAGTATGCCTACTGTAAGCAAGATTTGCATCTATCCGATCAAATCCCTTGATGGAGTTGAAGTTAAGGAAGCATCCGTTCTTCCGAGTGGTGCACTTCAAGGCGATCGGGAATTTGCAATGTTTGACGAACAAGGTAAGTTTGTCAATGGTAAGCGCAATCCCAAGGTTCATCAGTTACGGACAAAATTTATTTTGGAATCTAAAGTTATTTCTTTACAAATCCAAGGGAGTGATGAAGAACAAAGCTTTAATTTAGAAGCAGAAAAACCTGCTTTAGAAGGGTGGCTAAGTAGTTTTTTTGGTTTTACAGTCAAAGTGAGGCAAAACTTATTGACAGGTTTCCCTGACGATACTGTGTCAACTGGTCCAACAATAGTTAGTAATGGAACCCTAAAAGAAGTAGCTTCTTGGTATTCTCATTTAGATGAAAATGACGTACGTCGTCAATTGCGCAGTACCATCGAAATTGATGGGATTCCAGCTTTTTGGGAAGATAGATTATTTTCGGAAACAGGGGATGTTGTTCCATTTCAAATTGGGAATCTGAATTTTTTAGGAGTTAATCCCTGTCAGCGTTGTATCGTTTTCGCTAGAGATGCTGTTACAGGTAAAACTCATCCCAAATTCCAAAAAATATTTATTACTAAGCGCCAAGAAACTTTGCCTCAATGGGTAACAACATCCCGTTTCGACCATTTTTATAAACTCACCGTGAATACCAGATTGGCGAGTTTAGGAACTGAAAATCAAATTATTCGAGTAGGTGACAAAGTGAATTTACTAACATAATTCATCATATTTTAAACATGGAAGCAGGAAAACAGGTTGTCATTAGAGAAACAACTGTACGGGAAGATTTCCTCATTGCTAAGCACTTTTACGAAATGTGGCTAGATGTGGGAGTTCCTGAAGACTTAATTCATTCCGACTGGGAAGATAATACTCTTACTTTTATCGAACAAGCTCGACAAAATTTGTTTTACCAGGGATTTGTTGCTCTTGTTGATGGTGTAATTGTAGGTTCTGCAAGTTGTCAACTTTTTGCAGGTTTGTACCCAAATGCTTTAAAACCAGAGTATCGCAAATACGGATATATTTGGGGTGTGTATGTGGAAAAGCCTTATCGCAGACAAGGAATAGCTAGAAAATTAACTAGAAAAACAATCGAATATTTGCAGGAAATTGGTTGTACCAGAGCAGTTCTTAACGCTTCACCAGAAGGTAAACCTGTGTATGAAGGTTTAGGTTTTATTAACAGTAATGCAATGCATTTAGATTTGACTCAGATGTGAGTTCTCCAAGAGAGTAAGTCATTAGTAAAGCGTGTCCTACGGACATAAGTCATTAGCGGATCCGCTAATGTAATGACTTGCGCGTAGCGCCATAACCCTTCTTTTTTAGTCGTTAGGGTAGGCATTCTCAACCTGAATTAGTAAATCATGATACAGAAAAATATTGCAATCCGAGATGCAGAGAACAGAGATATTTCCAGCATTATGGAATTAATCTGCTTAAAAGCTGAATTTGATGGGTGTGCTGAATCCGTACAAACAACACCTGAAAAACTGAAAGACGATTTATTTGGTCAAAAACCACTTGCATTCGTTCTTGTAGCCGAGATAGATCGTAATTTGGTTGGTTTTGCTACTTATCACTTTACATATTCAACATTCTTGGCGAAACCTTGTATTTGGTTAGACGATCTATACATCAAGACCGAATACCGAAGTAAAGGGATTGGTGAAGGTTTAATCCAGAATTTGTGTAAAATTGCACAATTAAAAGGTTGTGGCAGAATTGATTGGACTGTAGCTGCACAAAATGAAAGAGGAATCAAATTTTATCAAAGGATAGGTGCAAAGATTATTCAAAAAGCTAGACTATGTCGCTTGGATATTGAAGCAATTTCTCAGAATTCGTACCAATAGATTTTGAAATGCTATGAAGATATGAAAGTGTTAAATCTCTGCAGTAGATTTTTGTTCATAGATTCTTAATTCGCTATAGGTGCAGATATACATTGCAGGAAAACTGCATCGAATTTAGCCTATCGATAACAACTTTTTGCTATTTTTCAATTTCAGTTAATAGTTAAGTAACACCAAAAAAATTGAAATTACATCATAGTTATGAATACTTCAAAAAAACAAATCGATTCAGAAAAACTGACTCCTACCCAACGCAGTCAAGTTAAACGAGTACCAAAACGTGGGAATTATGAACGTCAAGTAATTTATGACATTTTAGATGAAGCATTAATTTGTCACGTGGGATTTATTGTGGATAACCAACCATTCGTAATTCCCACAGCCTTTGGGAGAGTTGGAGATAAAATTTATATTCATGGTTCTCCTGCAAGTCGAATGTTGCGCTCCCTATCTCAAGGTATCGAAGTTTGCGTTACGGTTACTTTACTTGATGGGTTAGTGCTAGCACGTTCTGCATTTCACCTTTCCATGAACTATCGTTCTGTAGTTGTTTTTGGTACAGCAGAAATAGTTAAAGATCCAGAGGAGAAATTGCAAGCATTAGAAGCCTTTACCGAACAGATAATATCTGGGAGATGGGGAGAAGTTAGATCGCCCAACCGTGCAGAATTACAAGGAACTTTAGTACTTTCCTTACCTTTAAATGAAGCATCAGCAAAAGTTAGAACGGGAATGCCCATAGATGATGAAGCTGACTATAATTTACCTGTATGGGCGGGTGTTTTACCTTTGAAGCTAGTTGCAGGTCAAGCTATTGCTGACGATCGCTTACTTGAAGGTATGGTTGTACCTGATTACGTGGAAAAATACACTCGCGATCGAGTTAATTCGTTTTCGTAGTGGAAACTCAAACAGCAGAACTTGTTTAAAGAGGCTTGCATAATTTAATAATGAGTCTGCTATTTGCTGTTTTGAATAATATTAATTAGGTTCTTCCAGTGTAGTTTCAGGAAATATTACATCTTCATACAGTGCATTCATTTCCCCTTCAAAATTAATGCTTTGCAGCTGAAATAATTTGTTTGCTGATGTGTAAGACTGCAAAACCCAAAGTCCTTCATTATTGCGCCGAAAACACTCAACCCTTTGACGTTTAGTGTTAATTACAACATATTCTTGCAAAGTTTCTAATAGTTGATAATCAGCAAATTTATCTCCTCGATCAAAAGCTTCGGTAGAATCAGATAAAACTTCAATAATTAAGCAAGGAAACTTTTTAAATGTAGTGTTTTCTTTATCCTGTTCGTCACAACTGACCATTACGTCAGGATAATAGTAGCGATTTTGTTTTTCGATCCGGGCTTTCATGTCGGAAATATATACTCGACAACCGGAACCGCGAACATGATTACGAAGAAGTGTAGCGAGGTTTAATGCGATAGTAACATGGGAGTCACTAGCACCCGCCATCGCATAGGCGTAACCATTGATGTATTCATGTTTAATATCACTTTTTTCCTCCATTTGAAGGTATTCTTCTGGAGTTAGATAAAAGGATTGGGGGGATACGACCATTGTTTTTAGGTGAGAAAAACTAGTTTTATTGTAAGTTCATTATGAGCCAATCCATTTGAGTCTGGGAATCCGATTTTTATGACGAAAATGAGTTTTGCTTAACTGAAATTATTGATTTAATTTAGAACAGCATTTCCCTTCACAATTACGCTGACTGCGGATACAACCATACATCCCATAACGCTGACCGTGTTTAGATACAGTAGGAATAGCTAACAATTGCAATGGAATACCTGTTAGCTTCCAAAATAATCTCCCACCTGAATGTAAAATATCCCATGCTTCTCCAATGTTTGGTGCTTCTACAAATTCTCTTAATTCATCATAAAATGCTTGCCATTGAGAATTAATAGTTGGGAGATGACATTTATCGTATGCTTTCATCCCCTCCCAATAATCTTCTAGGTCTTTGCTAATAGACATTTTGGATTTAGATTAGATAGCTTATTTTTAGTAATATAACCCCGCACTAAAAATAATTAAAACTATTAAGAGCAGGCTGATTGAATAGTTTTTTCTGAATTATTCCCGGAGTTATTCCCTGAATTTTCAACTTCTGTTAATTTACCCAACTTCTGCGGAACAAAATCGGATTCTTTCGCATTATTAATCTTAGATAAATAGGAATCTCTTACCGCTAATAAAAAACCTTTGATATTATCTTGCGCCCCTTTCTTTACTAAATCGTCAACTTGTTTAAAGAAATCAGAGCGCCATTTACCATTATTATCACCAAGGGCTTCTACCACATACAAACCTGCTAAATATTCAGCTAAAGGATCCAAACAAAAACGAATTTCGTCTTTAGCGTAACCTATAGTTTGAATCAGGTGTAAACGATTTTCTAAATAATCAAGATGCACTTCAGGCTCATCAATACCCATATCCGACAGTGCATCGATCGCATCATTGAGTTTAGCGTTTCCTGGCTGATAATTTTCCTGCAAACATTCCCAAGCGATCGCTTTCATATCTTGGTGAACTGTACGATCGTCTAAGTTATCTTCAGTCACGTCGCGGTTAACTTCATTCAGATAACCTAACATCAGGCTGGGAACATTTTCAGGTAATGAATTTTCCTGCTGCATATCAACATTAGCAATTAATTGTTCGGCATAAAGTTTAGCCAGCAAGACAGTAATATTACGCTCGCCAATCATTAAGGAAAGGCGGTTACAAGCATCAAAAAATTCTTGGTCTGTAAATTTATCCCGTTTGTCCCGCAGGGTTAAATAAGCTTCCATAAATGAAGACAGCTTATTTGCTTCTATTCGCAGGGGTTTAATGACTGTTTTATTTACCCTTCCCAATTTTTCTTCAATTCGGGAAGTAATTATCAATGCATTGACAGGAAAATTAGGAGATTCTGGTTGAATTGCATCTCGGGTATCAGCACTTAATTCGGAGAAGCGATCAACAATAACTAAAATGCGTCGCTTTCTTAACAAAGGAATCAGTAACTCCTCGCAAATTGGCTCTGGTTCATCAATTAAGGCTTGCAACTGTCCCCGAATTGCTTCCAATAGACTTGATTTATCTTCAACTTCCCGAAATTCCTCTTCTAAAAAGATTGGTAACATCAAATGTTCGCAGAGACGTTTTTCCTTTTCCTCTGCCATTGCCCAGTTAGCAATTTGACAAGCTAAACTAGTTTTACCAATACCACCTTCCCCAT
Organism: Mastigocoleus testarum BC008; assembly: GCF_001456025.1. GTDB lineage: Bacteria > Cyanobacteriota > Cyanobacteriia > Cyanobacteriales > Nostocaceae > Mastigocoleus > Mastigocoleus testarum. The sequence goes on along the minus strand of NZ_LMTZ01000089.1, from coordinate 32,282 downwards.
TAATTAGTATGCAAGTACGCTGTTTATTGAAGGTCGGATGCAGATTTTCCGAAGTTAGTTGGGGAACGGTATTACCTTCGAGAACTACAGGGATAGGAATATAGCAAGAGCGATAACTAACAGTATCTTTTTTAGGAAACTGCTCCCGCACAGATTTGATATATTTTGCAACCCAAGCATCAAGTACTTTTGGGTGGTAGTGAAACCAACCGACAAATAATACATACCTGAGGGGAACGTTGATGCTGATAAGTGGAAGAGAAAAATCTGTGTAGGGTTTTAGGGCATTATTAATTTTTAATAGCCACAATGGTGTCACCCTGAGCATAATCAACCATAGTAATGGCAGCAAAGTAATGTAAGCAGCAATTCCCAAAAGTAACTTATGTTGTAGTACCCACTCCGAACCCTTATCGAATAAACGAGTTTCTTTTTCAGCTTTAATTGCATTGAGGGGACGACGTATACGGACAATTTCTTCTAGGGTAAATTTATTATTTTCGTTTTCTTCCAGAGTTTTTAGAACTGGTTCGAAATCTGATATTACATGTGCTAACTTGCTACTAGAAAGTTTACTAGCTTCGTCCTGAAAACCTGCGGCGATACCTCCTAAACCTTTAACAGCAGCATGACGTACATAAGATTTTTCATCGTCAAGCAATTTAATTAGATTCGGGATTGCAGATGAAGCGTCGCTTCCCATTGCTCCTAAAGCATAAGCAGCATTTAGACGTACTCCAATATTATTATCTTTTAACGCCCCAATTAATGCCGGAACTGCGACTTTAGCTTCTACACCAATTTTTCGTAGTGCTGATGGTGCATAAATTCGTACATATTGTTCCTTATCCTGCAAAGCTGCAATTAATGAGGGTACTGCAGGTTTTGCTGCTTCACCAATATTTCCTAAAGCAATAGTCGCATAAAGTCGAACTTGTGGGTCGTCATCCTGTAATGCTAATGTCAAGGCTTCAACTGCAGGTGCTGCTTCTACACCAATATCACTTAATACCGAAGCTGCGCGCCAACGTAGGTTACTATCTTCGTTTTTCAAAGCTTCGATTAAAGCTCCAACAGCAGGTTCACCGATATTAACCAAAGCATCAGCAGCATCAGTAAATCTAGCATTCTTGCTTGCTAATTTTTCAATTAAGGGTTCAATCTTTGTATTAGTAGTGATTTGTGCCCAACTATTTCCAGTCCATAACCAGAATATCATCACAAACAACACAGCTACTTTCAGTGACGCCTTTAGTAATCGCCTGATAGTTTGCGTTCTCATGAAATTGTTAACTCCAGTCATGGGAAAACTGAATATATTGTAATCTGCTTATTGACCTAGTTATTGCGAATCATAGAATTTGCGGGATCATAAGTCAGGATTCAGATTTATGTTTTTCTTGATAAACGCCTAAATATAAATAATTTTAGATAGATTTTTCGAGTATTTTTCTAAACATTTTTTAAATATTAATATTTAAAGTTAAAAAACTCATAATCGATGCTTAATTATAAAACTTCATTGTTGTCAACAGTAATTAGTAGATTATTTGGCATTTTCACTATAAAAAAATAAATATAATACTAATTCAATAACTTAAAAAAACATGTAAATAATTTTTAAAACCAAATATAATCTATTAAATATTTTATTTTATTCACTAAAGTAAGTTTTTTAGTAAATAAAATACTTATTAAATATGTCAACAAAATAATCATTATTAGCTACTTTTTATATAAAAAGAATATATAATCGACATTAATTCTATACATATAATTACATATAAGTATCTGTAGAGAAAAACCAGAAAAGATGGATGAAATCACTGAACCATAGCTATGAAAAGTAACGCTATATTTCAAGTATCGTCAAATAAAAAGGTGCAATGAGAGGGGTGTATCTACCAACCCATTATAATTTATGAATCAACTTGAAATCCCATCTTGGTGTCAAATTCGTGCAAGCTTTAAAAGTATTTGGGGTTACGAAGATTTCCGCTTTCCCCAAGGTGAAATCATTCATAATTTATTAGCCCATAAAGATGCATTGATTATAATGCCTACAGGCGGGGGAAAATCAATTTGTTTTCAACTTCCAGCATTATTACAAACAGGGTTAACTTTAGTTGTTTCGCCATTGGTTGCTCTAATGGAAAATCAAGTGGCTGAACTACAACAAAAAAAATTACCAGTAGCCCTTTTACACAGTGAATTACCCCCTTGGCAAAGACGAAAAACTTTGCAAGCATTAGAACAACAAAATTTGAGATTATTGTATTTATCTCCAGAGACTTTACTTAGTCCTAAGGTATGGGAAAAACTGTGTCATCCCCAATTAAAAATTAACGCTTTAATTTTGGATGAAGCCCATTGTCTCGTACAGTGGGGAGATACTTTTCGTCCCGCTTACCGTCGTTTGGGAGCAGTGCGAAAAACATTACAAAAATCCAAACCACCAGGAACAAAGATAAGTTTAGCGGCATTTACAGCAACAGCTGATTTAGAAGCACAAAAAGTTATCCAACAAGTTTTACAATTACAAAAACCACAAATTTATCGCCTCAATCCCTATCGCCCTAACCTTCATCCAAAAGTTTCCATTGCTTGGACTCCACGATCCAGACAACAACAGTTATTAAGTTTTATCAAAGAATTTGTTCAAGGAAATTCTCAACAAGCGGGCTTAGTTTATGTCCGCACAAGGCGAGACAGCGAAGAATTATCTACGTGGCTGCAAAATAAAGGTTACATAACCGCTAGTTACCATGGTGGACTAGATGCAGAGGAACGTCGCAATATTGAAGCAAAATGGTTGAATGGGACAATACCTTTTGTTGTCTGTACTTCTGCTTTTGGTATGGGTATAAATAAACCTGACGTGCGTTGGGTTGCTCATTACCACGCACCGTTATTGCTTTCCGAATACGTGCAAGAAATAGGAAGAGCGGGTAGGGATGGAAAACCTGCTCGAGCATTAACTTTAATTAGCGAACCCACAGGATGGTTAGATCCGGAGGACAAACAAAGACAAAAGTTTTTTAGCGAAAAAATGCGATCGCAATTATTATCAGCCCAGAAATTGATTAAAAAAATACCAGTTATGGGAGAAGTAAATGCTGTCGCTGAGAAATTTACCGAGGGTGAAGTAGTTCTATCACTAATGCACAGCATGGGTAAGTTAGAGTGGCTCGACCCATTTAAATATCGTATAAAAAAGTGTAATTCTTCTGGCTTATCTACCCAATTAAATGCGATCGGGCAAACTAATCAATATTTGATGACAAAGCAATGTCGCTGGAAATTCTTGCTAAATGCTTTTGGCTTTAACGAGCAAGCACAAAATTTACGCTGCGGACATTGTGATAATTGTCAGAGGTAGGGATTGGGGATTGGGGATAGCACTGCGTGCCGCCGCCGCAAGTCCCCAACCCCTAAAACTGCCTTAAAAACCGTAAGTCGCTGGTATAAACGCGACGAATATCATCTAGTTGGTGTAGTACCATTGCAAAGCGTTCTACACCAAATCCTGCTGCAAAACCAGTGTAAACTTCCGGATCGTAACCTACGGCTTTAAGTACATTTGGATCGACCATTCCGCAACCCATCACTTCTAGCCAGCGCCCATTCCACTGTAAATCTACTTCGGCTGAAGGTTCGGTGAATGGGAAATAGCTAGCACGGAAGCGAATAGGTAATTCGCCAAACATCTGTTGCAAAAACTCTTTGATTGTACCTTTAAGATCGGTAAATGTTAGCCCTTCATCTACTGCTAAAAGTTCCAGTTGGTGAAATACTGCAGCATGGGTAGAATCTACATTGTCACGACGATAAACTCGCCCGGGAGCAATGATACGAATCGGTGGTTCCTCAGCTTCCATGAATCTGATTTGTACCGATGAAGTATGGGTTCGCAGTAAATTCCCATCTGGAAGATAAAACGTATCTTGCATATCGCGGGCGGGATGGTCTAGCGGGGTATTAAGTGCTTCAAAATTGTAGTAATCTGTTTCCATCTCTGGTCCAGAAGCTACTGTGTAACCCAAACCAACAAAAATATCTAGGGCTCGGTCAATTATGCCATTGAGGGGATGAATCCGACCTTGGGGACGATAAATTCCCGGCATGGTAACATCTATAGTCTCAGCTTCCAATTGTGCTTGAATTTTTGCTGCTTCCAAAGATTCACGTTGCTTTTCTAAGGCTGTTTGGATTGCTTCTTTTACTGTATTGGCAACTGCCCCAACTTTCGGTCTTTCCTCAGCACTTAATTTGCCCATTGTCCGCAACAGTAAACCCAGCTGTCCTTTTTTACCCAGGTAGCTGACCCGTAGTTCCTCTAGGCGTTCGAGATTGTCACTGGCTGCGATCGCACTTTCTCCTTCTTGTCGCAGTGTTAATAATTGAGCCTCTAAGCTGCTGGGCTGATTCGTCATGGGTTCAACTTCAATACAAATTAATTAATAATTATTACTTTCGAACTTTTAGTCCAAAATTAATGATCTACCAACAAGGTCACATTAGTAATATACCTAATCCGTATCAAAAATAATGGAAGAGATGCCACCTATTTTAACTAGGGTTCGGGAACTAATATAATTTATCTTCCCATTTGCCTCTGTAAACACTTATATATCTGTGCTTACCGATCACTTTATTAAGACGTCACGCTATGCTAACGCTAATCTCCAAAATATATTTTCAAAATATTTTTTGTACAAGTACTTGTGAGGATAAGCAATAACAACTGACAATAACTCTTGGCTAATGAACATCAAATATCAATTTATAATTATTTGCAAATGAAGTTATTAATCAGCAATGATGATGGAATCTATGCTCTGGGCATTCGTGTCTTAGCAAATACTTTAGCTGAAGCTGGTCATGATGTTACAGTTGTCTGCCCAGACAGAGAGCGTTCGGCAACAGGACACGGACTAACTCTACATCAACCAATTCGTGCCGAAATCGTTGAATCGGTATTCCATCCCAGCGTTCGTGCTTGGGCTTGTGATGGAACCCCATCTGATTGCGTTAAATTGGCACTTTGGGCTCTGCTAGATTCTCCTCCAGATTTAGTACTTTCCGGCATTAATCAAGGAGCCAATGTTGGAACAGAAGTTCTTTATTCTGGTACAGTTTCTGCAGCGATGGAAGGGGTCATTGAAGGAATTCCTGGATTGGCGTTTAGTCTTGCTAGTTATACTTGTCGTGAGTTTCAGCCCGCGGCTGATTTTGCCAAAAAATTAGTTAGTCAATTAGGAGAAAAGCCTTTATCAGAATTGATGTTACTCAATATTAATATTCCCCCAATCCCAGCTGAAGAAATAGCTGGAGTTACCTTTACCCGTCAAGGAATAAGACGCTATGTCGATGTTTTTGAGCGTCGAGTAGACCCCAGAGGTAAAAATTATTACTGGCTAACAGGTGAAGTCCAAGAAGATTTGGAACCACCAGAAATTTTAGGACTACCGAAAAATGCACCAATAGATGTTCGCGTAATCGCTAAAAAATATATCAGTGTCACCCCTTTGCAATACAATCTCACTTACGGGAGTGGTTTAGAGAGATTACTTAAAAACGATATGTTTTCTAGTATATTTTAAGTCTTTCTTTGTTAGCAAAAATTACGTTAAATGCACCGAGAAAAAATTTAAGTTATAAATTAGATCCAATGAAAAAAATATTTCTTAACCGAAGCTGCAGAAAAAACTTGTACGTTTCGGAGTCCTAAAAATGTTTTTAGCAAAAATTGCACGAATTAAGAAATTTGGATTGTCAACCAACGCTTTCTTGTTTCACTTGCAACTGGACACCATCAACTTAACACATAAAAAGTAACAATTTTGTATTTATAGCTTGCTTAACACAGCAAGCAATACTTATGTCTAGAATTGAAAATCAATTTATTGTACATTTTTGGGGCGTTCGCGGCAGCATACCGTGTCCAGGTCCACATACAGTCCGTTATGGCGGTAATACTTCTTGCGTTGAAATGCGAGTCGGAGGAAAACGCTTGGTATTTGATTGTGGTACGGGACTACATGTTTTGGGGAAGTCATTACTACCTGAAATGCCTGCAGAAGCTCATATTTTCTTTACCCATTCCCATTGGGATCACATGCAGGGATTTCCCTTTTTCACCCCAGGTTTTGTCAAAGGAAATACTTTTCATATATATGGCGCAATCGCACCTGATGGTTCAACAATAGAGCAGCGCCTTAACGATCAAATGCTTCATCCCAATTTTCCAGTACCTTTGCAGATAATGCAGGCGAATTTATATTTTCGGGATATTAAAGCTGGAGAAGAAATCAAAATAGATGATGTTACGGTACAAACAGCACCACTTAACCATCCAGGGGAAGCTATTGGGTATAGAGTTAATTGGAAAGGTGGTACAGCGGTTTATATTACCGATACCGAACATTTTCCCGACCGTTTAGATGAAAATGTTTTGTGGTTGGCACGTGATGCCGATATCCTCATTTATGATTCCACTTATACTGATGAAGAATATTACTGTGAAAATTCACCGAAAATAGGTTGGGGACATTCAACTTGGCAAGAAGCAGTGAAAGTTGCAAAAGCTGCGAATGTGAAACAATTACTGATTTTCCATCACGATCCAGCCCATGATGATGATTTTCTAGATAAAGTTGGGGAAGAAGTAAAAGAAAAATTTTCTGGAGCAATAATGGCCAAAGAAGGTATGGAACTTCAAGTTTGTGTATCCTAAATAACTAACATCTTTAGTTATCTATGTTCTGTTTTGCAGTCTATTCTTAACCTCTTTATCAAAAAAAATTTCCCGTTAGTAAGTCAAAAATAGTAGAATTTGCATTCGGAGATATTAGAAATTTTAGATTAGATTGGTGATTGAGGGCTTTAACATTAACCCCTTCAATAACTGAAAAACTAATCCAAAACAAATCTATGGGCGCTGATTCAAACATAAATGCCAATATATGACCGAGGAGTTTATCCAACACAGGATGTTGGTTTGCCCTGCCATGCATTGTTTTAGTGATTCACCTCTTTTTGTTTGGATCCAGTAAAAGGGTTAATTGGAAGAGCAAAACTAAAGTGAAAGGAAGTTTTCACTCTAGAAGCTTCTAAATAGTTCTCGAACAAATCTAAAATCTTTGTATCCACGTGCTAAATTTGTCTCAAAATGGGTGTTCTGTGTGGGTTACTTCTTCGACTGAATTGGCGCTAACACCAACATGCCTTGCCCTTGGCAAATTTGACGGCGTTCATCGCGGTCACAAACGGGTGATAGAACCAATATTACCGACTTCCCAGAACAAAATAAGGGGAGAATGGCAGAGTGGAAGAGAAAAGGAAATTAGTGACATATCTGGTGAAGGCTCTTTCACTTCTAATTCAAGCCTTTCTTCTTCTCATACTTACTCTACAGTAGTAACATTTAATCCTCACCCCCAAGAATATTTTACGGGTAAACCTAGAGCTTGGTTAACCCCTATGGAAGAAAAAATTGAAGAACTGCGATCGCTTGGTGTGGAGCAGTTAGTGATGTTACCTTTCGACAAAATTTTGTGTACCTTGAGTCCTGAAGATTTTGTGCAAAGGATTTTAGTGGAACAACTGCAAGCTGCTCGCATCAGCGTGGGCGAGGATTTTCGTTTTGGTTCCCAGCGTAGGGGTACAGTTCAAGACTTACAGCGAATTGCTGCAAGGTATAACATTCCTGTGAATATTGTTTCTCTGGAAACTCAGGAATATACTCAAATGGATGACTCGAATAGAAAAGAACGTATAAGTACTTCCCTTATTCGAGAAGTATTAGCAACAGGAGACATGGAACGAGCCAATGAACTACTGGGTCGTCCTTACGCCCTAGTTGGTAAAGTTGTTACCGGTGAGCAAATAGGTAGAACCATTGGTTTCCCCACAGCTAACCTACAAATACCTAAAGATAAATTTTTGCCGCGCAAAGGAGTTTATGCTGTCCGCGTTTCAATTCTGAACGACATATCAAACAAGTACGAATTTCATTGCTTGGGCGTAATGAATATTGGTAGTCGCCCAACTGTAAATGGTGCAAATCTATCCTTAGAAGTACATTTGTTAGACTGGGCTGGCGATCTGTACGAGCGAACACTTAGAGTTAGACTGGAGAAATTTTTACGTCCCGAACAAAAATTTTCTGGTCTTGAAGCCCTAAAAAATCAAATACAACAAGACTGCGTCAACGCAAAAATTTTCTTTGGTAGTGAATTGTGAGGTTTCAGTGGGAATACTAGGGAATGGTTATAGGAGATTGGCGACTGGGGACTGGCGATTGGGATACTTAAATCCCTAATTCCTAATCTCTAATTTCTAATCCCTAACCACTAATCCCTAATCCCTAGTCGCTACATACTGCATGAGAGAGAAAATTGACGCCCTCAAACAAAATCTAGCTTTGACCATTGTTGGCAAAAATGATGCTATTCGCCTAATACTAGTAGCTTTGCTTTCTGGTGGTCATGCTTTATTGGAAGATGTTCCTGGAGTTGGTAAAACATTGCTAGCGAAATCTTTAGCGCGTTCTATTGATGGCAATTTTCAGCGCTTACAATGTACTCCAGATCTATTACCGACTGACATTACCGGTACAAATATTTGGAATCCTAAAAGTGGTGAATTTAATTTTCTCCATGGACCGGTATTTGCTAATGTCTTGCTTGCTGACGAAATTAACCGCGCTACACCTCGTACCCAATCGGCTTTATTAGAGGTTATGGAAGAACATCAGGTAACAGTCGATGGCGTTTCTCGTGCAGTTTCCCAACCTTTCTTTGTTATCGCGACACAAAACCCAGTTGAATATCAAGGAACTTTTCCTCTACCAGAAGCCCAGATGGACAGATTTATGATTTCATTAAGTTTGGGTTATCCTTCAGCAGCAGAAGAATTACAAATGCTGCAAAATCTTCAAGGTGGATTCAAAGTCAATAATTTACAGCCTTGCATTACTCCAGAAGAAGTACAGGAGTTACGTCGAATATGCGCTCAAGTCAAAGTTGAAACAATATTACAGCAATACATTCTCGACCTAGTTAGAACTACCAGGTATGACGAGGAAATTACCCTTGGTATCAGTCCTCGCGGTACTGTCGCTTTGCAAAAAGCAACCCAAGCCTTAGCTTTTCTATGCGATCGCGATTACGCCATTCCCGATGATGTCAAATATCTTGCTCCCCACGTTCTGTGTCATCGTCTAATACCAAATAACGGGCGCAGCGCTAGAACTGTTATAAAGCGTTTGTTGCGATCGGTTCCGATTCCGTAAGAGTTAATGGGTAATTGGTAATTGGTAATGGGTAATTGGTAATGGGTAATTGGTAATTGGTAATTGGTAATAGCTTGGAATTAGAGCATTTTACTAACAATTGCTGCTGTTTCTTTTGAGGAGACGATAGGAATTATTTCGAATTCAGCTAGGTCTTGCCATTGTAATATCCATTCCTGCAATAGACACAGATCGTCACATTCCATTAGTTGGAAACAACGATTTAAGTTCACTTCAACCCAACTATCGAGATATTTTAAGCCTTTTGGCATCATCCGCCCTTTTTCTTGAAATCGGCGGTATATTTCTTTGGTTTTACCATCCTTAAATCGCTCGATTACCATGAATAGCATATTAAAGAAGGTCTTAAAAAAGATATAAGCTCATGATATTAGGATCTGAGTTTTTTTGCGCTATAACACACCCTACTGTAGAGGAAGTTGCCTGTTAACATAAAGTTTTAAGGATATTTTGAAGTTTAGGGCTAATTAAAAGCAAATTTAGCAAAATATGTAACCCATTTATTGTCCAAAGGTATGAGTTACAAATATACAACAATACACCCGAATATTTACTTACAGGATATATTCATATTGAAATTCAGGAAACAAAAGTAGGTTGAAATCCAGACTTATAATAATCAACCGTTAATCAATGGAATAATAATTTCCAAAAGAAATGAGTGTGAGGAGTATTGTAGATGTTGAAGCGTAAATCTCGCCGAAAGGTAAGGCGCAAGTCCATAGGATTATTTTTGGTAGTCCTAGTCTGGAGTTTAGGAATGGGATGGCTTTTAGCTTTTGCTAGTAATGCTTACAGTGCAGTTCTTACTGCAGAAATTGGTACTGTTGATGTCGTTCCCGCAAAATACCAAATAGGTCAGGAACTATACTTAGAAAATTGTTCTACTTGTCACATTGCCCTGCCACCTGCTGTTTTGCCCAGCCAAACTTGGAAAAATCTTTTGCAAGATTCCCAACATTATGGCGCAACTCTCAAACCATTGGTAGATCCAGGACGTATTTTGGTATGGAGATATATTTCTACCTTTTCCCGTCCCCAAAAAAAAGATGAAAGAACACCCTATCGCGTCAATTCTTCTCGTTATTTCAAGGCTTTACATCCCCAAGTAAAATTACCACGTCCTGTAAAAATTGGTAGTTGTGTTGCTTGTCACCCCGGTGCAAGTAAATACAATTTTCGTCGTCTATCCTCCGAATGGGATAACCCAAAGGAATAGGTGGAGATTTTCTTCTATATCTCATACTTCTATCTTTATTTTTTATTAACCATTGAGCTGTTAAATTTCAAATCATCAACTTTCAAATAATCAGCGATAAACTTGTCCCTTAGCCAGCATTCAGATAAGGTGGCATTAACCATAAACTTTATCGCCCAAGCACTTAGTTGGACCCATAGCTTTAAAAAGCTGGTGACGGGAAACGCTACCTTTGATGGTCGGAGTTCGCTGCTTTTACAGGGGCTGAAATGATACTATTAATTATGTTTAAAATATAATTTATTAATTAAAACAGACTGTGAAAGTAAGCTAATTAGCTTATTTCTATGCCACTGCAAAGTTAATCTTCATTTAAATACCATTTTGTGAATACCGTTGGTAAACTAAACAGGCATGTTTAGGTGAAATAAAGTAAATAATTTACACGTGGCGCTGTCGCGTCAAGTTACTCTATCGCAAACCTTGCCTTTAAATTCGATCACCCTATATTTTTGTTCAAAAACCTGTCATGCTAAAAAATCTGTTCGGCGACCCTAATGCTCGTAAACTAAAAAGATATCAACCATCTGTCACAGATGTTAATCTTGCAGAAGAAGATATAAAAGCCCTATCGGATGAAGAACTTAAGGGCAAAACGCCAGAATTTAAGCAGCGTTTGGCAGCAGGAGAAACTCTGGATGATATTTTGCCAGAAGCATTCGCTGTGGTTCGAGAAGCTGGGCGAAGAGTTCTAGGTTTGCGACATTTTGACGTACAGATATTGGGCGGTATCATTCTGCACAGTGGACAGATTGCGGAAATGAAAACGGGTGAGGGTAAAACACTAGTTGCAACCTTACCTAGCTACTTGAATGCTTTGACAGGTAAGGGTGTCCATGTAATTACCGTGAATGACTATTTGGCTCGACGCGATGCTGAATGGATGGGGCAGGTACATCGTTTCTTGGGGTTGAGTGTGGGGTTGATTCAGTCAAGTATGACGCCACAGGAACGTCAGAAAAACTATAGCTGTGATATTACTTACGTAACTAATAGTGAAGTCGGTTTCGACTACCTGCGCGACAACATGGCAACGGAAATGAAGGATGTTGTGCAGCGTCCACTTCATTACTGCGTAATTGACGAAGTAGACTCAATTCTGATTGACGAAGCGCGGACTCCACTCATTATTTCAGGTCAGGTAGAACGTCCAACAGAAAAGTATCTTAAAGCTTCAGAAATTGCTGTGTCCTTAGACAAAGATGAACATTATGACGTTGATGAAAAAGCTCGTAATGTATTACTGACGGATGAGGGTTTTGCAAAAGCGGAAGAACTTTTAGAAGTTAAAGATTTATTCGATCCAGAAGACCCCTGGGCGCATTTTGTATTTAATGCGATTAAAGCAAAAGAGCTATTTGTTAAAGACGTAAATTATATTGTCCGCAATGGGGAAGTGGTAATTGTGGACGAATTTACTGGTAGGGTCTTACCAGGAAGGAGATGGAGTGATGGTTTACACCAAGCTATTGAAGCAAAAGAACATGTAGATATTCAGCCTGAAACCCAAACTTTGGCTTCTATTACCTACCAAAATTTGTTCTTGCTTTATGACAAATTGGGTGGAATGACAGGAACTGCAAAAACAGAAGAAGCTGAATTTGAAAAAATCTACAAACTGGAAGTAACTGTAATTCCTACTAACAGACCGCGAAATCGTAAAGATATGGCTGACATGGTCTTTAAGACTGAGGTTGGTAAGTGGCGATCTGTAGCGAAAGAATGTGCCGAAATGCATGAAACTGGTAGACCTGTACTCGTGGGAACCACCAGTGTAGAAAAATCTGAGTATCTCAGCGAATTATTGAAGGAATTGGAAATTCACCACGAGTTATTGAATGCTAGACCGGAAAACGTGGAACGGGAAGCAGAAATTGTAGCTCAAGCAGGGCGTAGTGGTTCTGTTACCATTGCCACAAACATGGCAGGTAGAGGAACTGATATTATCCTGGGTGGTAACTCAGAATATATGGCTCGTTTGAAGGTACGGGAATATTTTATGCCCCGAATTGTTCAGCCAGATAATGAAGACAGTTTTGGTGTCCATACAGCATCGGGTTTACCAAGTGCAAATAGCAGTGGAGAAGGATTTGTTCCCGGTCGTAAAGTCAAAACTTGGAAGGCTTCGCCACAGGTCTTTCCCGTGGAGCTAACCAAAGAGACTGAAAAAATCCTCAAAGATGCGGTAGAAGCAGCGGTTCGGGAATATGGCGAACGTTCTTTACCAGAATTAGAAGCAGAAGAAAAAGTTGCTGTTGCTGCGGAAAAAGCACCAACACAAGATCCTGTAATTCAGAAGTTGCGGGATGCTTATCAAGCTGTGAAAGGAGAGTATGAGAACTTTACCCATGCAGAACATGATCGAGTAATAAGTCTGGGTGGATTACATGTAATCGGTACGGAACGTCACGAATCTCGCCGGGTAGATAACCAGCTTAGGGGACGCGCAGGAAGACAAGGTGACCCTGGTTCTACAAGATTCTTCCTCAGTTTGGAAGATAACTTGATGCGGATTTTTGGTGGCGATCGCGTAGCCAGACTGATGGACATGTTCAATGTGGAAGAAGATATGCCCATTGAATCTAAGATGTTAACGGGCAGCTTGGAAAATGCTCAAAAGAAAGTAGAAACTTACTACTACGATATTCGTAAGCAAGTATTTGAGTATGACGAAGTAATGAATAATCAGCGTCGTGCAATTTATGCCGAACGTCGTCGTGCTTTGGAAGGTGAAGACCTCAAAGAAAAGATTATTTTATATGCTGAAAAAACGATGGATGACATCGTCAATTATTATGTCAATCCAGAGTTACCTTCAGAAGAATGGGAATTAGATAAATTGGTTGATAAGGTCAAAGAATTTGTTTATTTATTAGAAGACCTAAAACCAGTTCAGTTGGAAGATATGTCAATGGCTGAGATTAAAGCCTTCTTACATGAACAGGTACGCATCGCCTACGACATGAAGGAAGCTCAGATAGATCAATTCCAGGCGGGATTAATGCGTCAAGCCGAACGTTTCTTTATTTTGCAGCGGATTGATACTTTGTGGCGGGAACACCTACAGCAAATGGATGCTTTACGCGAATCCGTAGGTCTACGGGGTTACGGGCAAAAAGATCCGCTAATTGAATACAAGAGTGAGGGTTACGAACTGTTCTTGGATATGATGACCAACATCCGTCGCGATGTGGTTTACTCATTATTTATGTTCCAACCCCAACCTCAGCAGACAGTAGAAGTATCTTCGGGATCGGGAGTGGTTTAACAGTTAACAGTTAACAGTTATCAGTTTTCAGTTTATGGCTAAYGCCATGCCCTTACGGGCTGCAGTTTTCAGATGAAAGGTAACAGGAATAGGTAGAATTTTATGGTTGTTGGGTAAGTTATATTGGGGCGCAAAAATATATCAGAAAATATATTTTATAAATCCTGTTAACAAACCAAACCTCCCTAAAAAAATCAATAACTTTTAACTGTTAACTTTACCCATAAGAGCGTAAAGTTAGTCATAAAATGTTAACTGGTAACTAACTGTTAACTGTAGCCCGTAAGGGCGTGGCATTAGCCATAAACTGTTAGCGGATTCGTAGGTAGCGCAGCTATAGCGTGCGCGACAGCGCATTAACTGAATCAAAACCAACCTTCCTGCTCTAAAGTTTCAATCATTTGTAAGCCGCGAGTATCCCCCACTCCCAGGATGGCTGACTTTGCATCTTCGCGTACTCCCAAATCCGTATCTTCAGCAAAAGCTTCGATCAAAGCATCAATCGCTGTTGCATAAACAACATTAGATGGAAGTTGGCGACACAATTGTCCGATTGCCCAAGCACAGTTACTTCTGACCGCAGCCACAGGATCTTTAACTAAAGTTTCAATTAAAGCCGGCATTGAGCCCACAACAGCTTCATAGCCAACATCTGACATCTGTGCTAAAGCGCTACCAGCCCACAAACGTACTGCTGGAATATCAGTTTTTAAAGCATCTGTAAGAGAAGTAAGACAGCGTGGATCTCGACAATTACCTAAAGCCCACACTACACCTTTACGAACATAACCGTTGAAGTCATTATTGAGTCGTTCTATTAATGGTTCTACAACTTCTGGACTTGGATTGCGTCCGATCGCATAAGCCGCACTAACCCTCACTAAAGGACAGGTATCTGTTAATAGCTTAATTAAAAGTGGCATTGCCCGTACATCTACAATGTCACAAAAAGCACGTGCTGCCAACATCCTTTGTTGGGGTTGGGGATGTTCCAATAGTGGGAGCATTTCCTCCGGATCTGGCTTGGGTACTTCTGACTCTTCAGTCAGTGGCTCCATATTATCCAGTGGACTTTCGAATTCTGCTTCTGCTTCTAATAAACTTAACTCTTTTTCGTCATACATATTTCAATGGTAAATTGAGATGATTTTAAAACATCCCCAAAACAACATAAAATCCTGTACGGATAATAGCTTTATTGTATGTGTTACTCAGTAGCAACTGTATAACTATTATCCTGTAGCAGGATAAATAAAGTTTTTATCAACTTAAATTTTCTATCAATTTAATCTTCAATATGCAAAGATTTTATCATCCACAGTGACTGAGTTTGATAGCCCAAATGATGATAAAGATTTAATGCTGCTGTATTTGCCGGGAAAACCTGTAAGCCAATTTGGCGATCGCCCCGTTCTCTTGCCCAGTTTTGGGCGTGTTCCATTAAAGCAGTACCTATACCACGTCGACGATGTTGGGGCGCAACATAAACCAAAAAGATATGAGCATGACGATTTCCGGAAACTTGATCGACAGCATTTCCAATCCATAAACATCCTACTGGAGAAGACAAAGAAATGGAGGAGTACTCTTTTCTATTTGTGTTATTTCCCGTTTCTCCAATAAAATCAACCCACCATAAAGGTGTTTGTGGCGATAAATACTGTTCGACTGTTTGCACTAGATGAGAAAAGTCTTGCTGGGGAAACATATCTTGATAAGTTAGCCGCATAAACTTAACCAACAGCGCTCGATCCAAGGTGGAACCAGAACGAATTTGGTACCCAGATAAAATTTGTTTTGTCATCTATCATTTGTTATATTTCATCTGTCATTTGTCATTTATCCACTGACTGATGACCAATAACTAGTGATAAATTTAAATGTTAATTTACTTCGCTATTGTTTGCAGTTAGTTTGTTTACAGCTTAGGAGCATAAAAAGCAAGAGATTGTTCCTGCAAGAAAAATCCAATTTCTCCGTCAGTTTCAATAGGTGCTGGTGCAGCCATATCTGAAGGTAAGAAGATTCGAGCACTAACTGCAACCAGAGCGAAAACAAATATCAGCACTACTAGTAAGGGAGCAATGTACTGACGAAATATAGACATATGAATTTAAAAACTAAGATACCCTACCGTAACATGATACCTAAAGTTTTGTTAAAAGAGGGATTAGGGATTGCGTTAGCGGAAGCGTGGCATTAGCCATAAGCACTGCGTGCCGCCGCCGCAAGCGGCAATGGGGATTGGGGATTAACGTTAGCGCCTAGCGTAAGCGTACCGGATCCGCAAGGTAGCGCAGCTATAGGTATTGCGTGGCGTTAGCCATATAGGGATTAGAGATTAGGGATTATTAACTCATTACTTATTACTTATTACTTATTACTTATTACTTATTACTTATCACTTATTATTTTTCCAGTCACCAATACCCAGTCGCCAGTCCCTAGTCGCCAGTCCCTAATCCCCAATCCCCAACCTAATCCCAACCGGCTTGTTCGCGTTTGAAGTGAGATAAAGCTTTTTCCCAATAAAAATTTTCCGGCATGTCGGGGTCATATTCTTGTTTGACTTGATTGAATCGACGTTCTGCTTCTTCAACGTCACCATCTAACATCTCAATCAGTCTGGTTCTGTAATGACTGTCACGCATGGGCTTTTCTCTTTCAATTCCTCTCTCTTGCTGTAATTTCAACGATTTACCCTGCTTCATTTCCCAAAATAAAAGATAATAAATCGTCCCAAAAATCACAATTAGGCTGAATGTTCCTAAAGAAGTAACCAAATTCAGTTGCATGTATCCTAAAATCAACTGAGAGAGGACATATCCTAATAAAACACCGGTAAATGAAAGGATAACAGTGGAAATAAAAGTAGTAGTTTTCTTAACCATAAATAATTTTACTTATTATTAAATTCTGCTCTTGTGACTTTTATAGAACTCCTTACAAATAAATAAAATAGACATGAATACCAATTTAATTATGTTCGATTTACTATTGGAATGAGTGAATTAATTTCGGAACAAAAGATAGTTCCTAATTGTTCAATCTAAACAATCTCCAGTTTTAAGAAAAAGCAACAGAGGAGAATATTAGATATACTTTATTTTTCTACAAATGCTATAGCAACATAACTCACCAACTTACATCCATTTTTTATTAGAACTTATACAGTCTTGGATGGAATAATAATATTTATGGTTAATTCCAAGTTACATAATGGGGTTTTTTAATTCTGTCAACTTTGCTTTAAACAGAAAAAATTACTTGGTTTGTATTAATCTTAAAATTTTCATAAAAGTAAACATTATCCTAGTTTTTTTGAATACTAAGGCATATTAGCCCAAGTCGCTTGTCAGTTGTAGTGTGCTAAATATCCTTCATGTGTATCGAACGCAATATTGACAAATAGTACAGGTCATCTGTACTTTTTTGTTGTGTCGACTTAAATCTCGATAGCATTGGTTGAAAAGAGTTTCAAATAGAAGTGTTGAGCTTAGTAGAAGTGTTGAGCGCGTGCGTACAACATATAGAGATGATGGAGTTTGAAAAGAAGTAATACTCTCTTATATAGTTGAATCAATTCGTTGTAGCACATTGCAATAAGGACAGTCATCAGTATCGGTGACTGATAGAGCGTAGCGTTAATCGTTAGTACTGCATGGTAATGGGGATTGGAAAATTATATGATAACTGTTAACTGACAACTGATATCTGATGTCCTTTAATTTCTACGTTCTTTTCTGCTAAACATTTTTCCCAACCTTTACGGGTACCTATTTCACTTTTTTGTTCTAGAAGTCCTAGTTCAACTTCTTTTTTAGTTAGTTCGGCAAATTCTTCGTAACTTGGATAATTTGGAGTGACAAAGGTTTCTTTTCGATGCAAAATTGGTGGGTTGCTCCTTGTTGAATAATCGCTGCGAGTTACTTTAAATGTTTGTAAGTGAATACTGATACTTGCTTTTAAGGCTGGATGGGGATCTGTGTCAAAATCTGGATAAAATAGGTAAGATATTCGCGGTTCATCAATGCAAAGTTTAATTAGAGTTGCACCTTCTGCACGTCCAAAGTTACGACTTGCACAACCCTCATAAATTCGCAGGATGGGATCTAGTTCCCCAAGTGCAGAAAAATGAACATAAAGAGCACCGCGAGTACATTTACCGATTTTACTTTTTTTGCAGGCAGCTTTTAATACTTCTGTTTGTCCTAAACTAAATAGTTTGCGATCGCCGACTTCACAAGCATCTTGATAAGTTCCAAAAAATGCTTTGATGTCATGACGAATTTCTGAAGGTAACTCATTAAATTTCGGACGCTTTTCAAACTGGGTAAGTGCGAGATAAACTTGAATATCTAAAGAACGACGATAAGCGATCGCATCCCATTCTGCTTCGTCGGTTGCTTGTAAAATTAATTTGAATGCTTTACGAAAGCTACCGATTTCTAATAAAATTTTTTCTTCATCTTGCGGTGCTAATTCTTCTTTAACTGGCAATCTACCCCGTTTAGTATAAAATTTCATTAATGGTGCTAGTAATTCTTGATAATCTTCAAATTTTTTACCAGCAATTCTAATTCTTGGGGCGATCGCACCGGAACGAAACCACTCCAGACGAAAGCTTTCTTTTTGATTATCGTCTCGGAATACAAAATAAATTCCTAATCCAACTGGTATTGCATCAACCCTGAGAACTTGATCAATAAATTTTTTCAGTTCTTCCTGGTCATAATATTTCTGAAAAGTGTTGCGAGATGTGACAATACCATCACCGTAAGGAAGTTGAGTTTTGCTATTGGGAGCATTAACTAAAACTTGTGCAGAAACAATTAAAACTTTATTAGTTAATTCCCAAGCTTTTAATAAAGCTTCACAACGTTCTTCAGGATTTTCAATAACGTTTAAAACATATCCTAAATTAACAATATCAGAATTAACCCGGCGTTTCTTAGGGTCGTAATAAGGATCCCAGCCTTTACTTTTATAACCTAAATGTTTCAGTCGCTTTATATCACCACCATGTCCGCATCCATAATCAAAAAAACTTGTTTCTTGGGTAAGAATTTCTAATTCAATTGCTAGCTTGACTGGACGAGATATATCATTACGGTGAATAGCAGCTTTGTGACGTTCAATTACAGTAGCTTCTGACATAAGCTCAGACAATTTGTAGAGACACCAATTTAATCGTACTTATTGGTAATTGGTAATTGGTAATTGGTAATTGGTAATTGATAATTGGTAATTGGTAATTGGTAATTGGTAATTAGTATCTGTTCATAAAAGAATCTCCCCTTATTCCATTACTAATTACTGTGCACAATACCTGTGGCTGCGCTACCTACGGAACCCCTATCTACGGATCGGATCTGTCCGGTATGCTTACGCTAGGTACACGCCCCGCAATATTTCGGTTACGCTTATCGCTAGCTGCTAACATTACTCATTACTTATTACTTATTACTCATTACCCATTACCCATTACCCATTACCTATTACCGATTACCCATTTTTCAATTTTTGGTGGCTAATTCAATCAAATCTTCAATTTTCTTGATATTTGGGTCGCCTGATAAGTAACTGATACCGCGATGTAGGTGAAGACGAAGTTGGGTTGCGAGGGTTTCTTTATCGATAGTTAAACCATCGTTATAGCAGCGTTGTTTGAGAGCTAGCAGCAGCATTTCAGAGATTTCCCCACCAAATACACGCCATGTCATTTCAACATTACTATCTTGGGGAATTGCTATGGGTGAGGGTGGGGTTGGTTCTGCGAGAGAGCGACATAAAGCCCATCTACATAAAATATTCCATTGATCGATTTTGGTTAGACGTTTGAGTTTGATCAGTTGGTCTTTAGCTGTTTGGGAAAGACGAATGCGTTCTATTGGGGTTTCCATGGGGATTGGTAATTGGTAATGGGTAATTGGGGATTGGGAATTATGAGTTGAGAAAGTAAATTTGGAAATTGGGAATGGGAAGACCTGATTTTGAGAAATTAGAAGTATATAAGTTAGCAGAAAATTTGGCTAATGAAATTTGGGAAATAGTTATATTTTGGGATTATTTTTCTAAAAACACTATTGGTAAGCAAGTGGTGCGTGCTGCAGATAGCATTGGGGCTAATATAGCAGAAGGTAGAGGACGTTATAACTTTCAAGACAATAAACGTTTTATAAAAATAGCTAGAGGTTCTCTAAATGAGACAATTCATTGGATGAGATTAGCTTATAAACGTAAATTATTAACAGGTGAACAAGTAAATATTCTCAAATCAATTATCGATGAATTATCCCCAAAACTAAATGCTTACTTAAACTCAATCGGTAATCAAACTAATTCATAAGCAATTACCCATTATCAATTACCAATTACCAATTACCAATTACCCATCACCAAAAATACCCCTCTTTTACTGTTGTTTGACGTGATTTTGGATCGTATTTGAGAAGATATTCATGGGCGATCGCTTCGTTTTGACGCAGGGTTTTGATTTCTTTTTCGCCGATTTCGGTGTCGGTAGAAAGTAATATTACTTGGTGGGAAGCTGAAGGAAAGTATCTTTCAACTAAGTTAGTGCGGTGAGAAGAATCTAAACGTCCAAGGGGAGTGTCGATCGCGACTGGTAAGCTACGTCCAGATACGCGAGCTAATCCCCATAAAAATGCGATCGCTAGTAGTTGTTTTTCTCCTGCTGAAAGGCGATGCTTGGGTACGGGTTTTCCCTGTAGATTATAGAGGGAAAGGCTGAAAGTATTGGTGTCTATGGCGATGCGGTGTACAAGGTCTGATTTATGGAGCAGGTAACGAAAACATTCTGTAACTTCAATTTCGAGTTTATTGAGTTTGCGTAATGTAAGTTTTTCGCGGAAAATTTTCAGGGTTTCTTGGACTTTTGCTGATGCAGCGATGATATGTTCTCGATTTCGGCGATCAATGTTTTCGACGCTGTATTCCTGTAAGTTTTTTTTGGTTTTATTGATGCTATCTGCTAGTTCTGTGAGTCGATGATTTGTTGTTTCGATTTTGGCTTTGAGTTGAGCAACTTTATCTTGTGACTCCTGGAGTGTTGTCACTAATTTTTTATATTCTTCGGGTTCTGCTGCTCTTTGGATTTGTCTTTCAAGGTTGATAATTTCTTCTTCTTTATTTTTTAGACTAGTAAGTTGTTGTTTAGCCAGTTTTTCTGAGTTTTGTAAATAGTAAAGAATATTTCCCAGTTGACTCAAGGTTTCAGCGTCTGCTAATAACCAAGATGCTTGTCCTTGTAAAAAACTGGAATTTAGTGTGTCAACATCTTGTTCGAGAAATTTTTTGATTTCGTCGATTTTAGTTGCTAAAACTTCTTGTTGATTAATCCAAGTAAGTAAACGTTTATCTCGTTCTTCTAAAATTTCTCTCGCCATTTGGGCTTGTTGGATTTTTACTTCTTTTTCGCCCTGTCTCTGTGCTTGTGTTAATAAGTCTTCAACTAATGTTAGTGGTAAAGCACTCGCTGCTAGTTCGGACATTGATTCGCGAGAATTTTCCAATTCATCAACTTTTGCTACTTTTTGTTTTTCTAGCCGATCACGTTCGCCAGCAATCTTACCACCATCGGAAACAAATTTATCAAATGCCGATTGCTGATTTTTTTCTGCTATTTTTAATTCATCTTGTAGAGACACGCCATGGCTCGTCTCTACGTCATATTCTGTTTGTAACTGTTGCAATTGTGCTTCGATTTCTTCGAGGTTTGCTAAATCTTTTGTATCTGCTAACTCTTTACGCTTGCGGTTAACCAATATATCAATATCAATTGCTAAACGTTCGGCTAATTCTAAACCTAATAATGCTCGAATTGCTTCAGTTACAGTTGCAGGAGGAACATCCTGTTCTGCTAATTCTTTAACTTGTTCGCCATCAAATAAAAATAAATTAGAAATACCTAATGGTAAAAGATTTTCTATATATTCATCCCAAATATTAGCTAAAGAATCAATACCCCAAGTTTTATCTTCTTCGCCAAAAATCCCCAAACTATCTTTACCATCTTTTGGTTGTTTAGACCAATTTCTAACTATTCTATATTTAACAGGTTGGTTATTTTCAATATGTTCAAAAGCTAATTCAATTTGAGTTTTCTCAAAAGGTTGGGCGTGACTATTAACGCATTGAGAAAGAAAATCACTATAACTTAAATTACCGCGAGTAGAACATTGGGCGCGATGACCGTAAAGTGCGAGACGAATAGCATCCATTAAGGTGGTTTTTCCCCCACCATTCATTCCACCCAATAATACTATCGGACGTAAATTTTCATCGTCAGTTTTAGGATCGAGATTAATAACTTGTTCGCCAGAATATGGTCCGAAGTTTTTTAAGACAAGTTCGAGGAATTTCATTTGCTTGGGGATTGGGGATTAGCGACTAGGGATTGGGGATTAGTAACTCATTACTCATTACTCATTACTCATTACTCATTACTCATTACTCATTACTCATTACTTCTTACTTTTTTTCTTAAACTTCATACTCGCCCAATCCGGAACTTTACTTTCACTTTCCTCTTGTTCTACTGCGTCTCCCAAGGTTAGTTGTTTGACTTTCGCGACATCTCCTTTATCAACAGCATCTTTTAAATCTCTTTTGAAATGAGCATTTTTTATTGCTTCTTCTGGAGTCCGAGAACTACTTCTAAAACAACCTTCTAATGCTTCATAAATTCCCACGCGACGAGATTTTTTACGATATTGACGTTCTGTATCTAATAATTTTGCCATTAATTCTAAATGCATTCCGTCGCCATCACAAATTTCCTCCAATACCGCCCATTCATCACTACCTAGTAAACTATAGTCAGCACCGGGTCGGGGATCGATAAATTCTTCTCCAGTCACTTCTTGATAAATCCTGGGTACACTATCATCAAACTCATGTCTTTCTTCGAGCCAAATCCGGCGAATTTCACTCAATTCTTCTGTGGTAATTATAGTAATATCGCGCATATTTTCCGGCGCGGTACTACGCAATTGTTTTTGCATAGTGAGGAGTTTTCTTAACCAATCTTCCCTAGCTTCTTTAAGGTAAGGACCGGGAATTGGCTCGACGGAAATGTCACCTTCTATGTTACGTTCGTACAGTTGAACGTCTCCGCTTCTACGGCGAAAATCTCTTCTTTTACGACCTTCTTCAATATCTAATTCTTTACGGAAATCTAGTAGGGGTTGTAACCATTCTTTCTCTTCGTCATTTTGAATCATCGCCGATAATGATTTATCCTGACTCACTAAGGTACAAACCCAACAACCAAACCGAGAACTACCACAACTCGGAGTTGATGTATCTACCACCAGAGGACATTCATTATCTGCGCTCGCACCTCTATACATGCTAAATAAGTCTTTGTTACTGTATCCCCAAGGGTTTTCCCATTGCATGAGGTACAGCCAAACTTCGTCGTTGCGCCAATCTTCAACTGGGCTATAAACTAAAGAATTCGGTAAATTCATGTTGGGACTGAGACGCTCGCGGACTCGTTTTTCTTCCCATTTTTTCATTCTGTTCGCACGCTTCGCACTTTCAGCTTTACGAATTCCCAAAACCAAAATTGCTTCACCATTAGTACGAATCACATCGCGAATAAACCGATTTGAGGGACTAATTTTCAGACGTTCGGTACACCAGCGAAATTTTCCTCGGGGTGCTGGGTAACCTTTACCAATTAAACCCACCCAAAATGTGTCTTTTGTTTCTGGTTGCAGTAAATGAGGTTCAAAAGGTAGTTGTTTTTCCTTAACTGCTACCTTCATTTGCTTGAGGGAATTCTTGACCCATTGGGAAACGTAGGGATTTTCCACTAGAGTATCTGTGGTAATTACATGTATCGTTTTGGTACGCTTTTCCGGTGGAAGTTGCGCGATCGCATTCCAAACTAGTTGTAAGGTCGCGGTACTATCTTTACCACCAGAATATCCAATTACCCAAGGAACCTCATCTAAGCAATATAACTCTTGGATTTCTGTGGTGAGACTCTGGATGTCTTCTACTAAATCTGCGACAGTCCGCTGACTTTGACTTTTTTTCTCTTTTTGTTGGGTTGTTGTCATTGGTCTGTCCTGGGTTTAGCTACTTTTGTAAGATTGGACAAGTTAAGGTTAAACAAATTTAATTTGGAAAGTTTAAGCTAGAAAGTTGAACTTAAAAAAGTTAAGTCTGAAAATTTAAGTTAAAAAAATTTAAAAGTACATTAGCGTAGGTTAAGTTTCTAAAACTTTTACGCTGTTAGGAAACAAATAGTAATTTTTTATCTTCTCAAATCCTCCTCAAAAAAGAGGATTTCTTACTTAAGCTTTGCTCCAGTTAAAATGCAACTTCGCAAATTCAAGCCGGGAGTTCTTGTTTTGTAGCAAAGAACATATTATTTGGGACATTATATTTTGCTTTCAAGGGAACGAGAAAAAGAAAAATGTCCTAATAATTATGAAGATTGCTATAATCCACCAAGTTACACTAATGAAGGAAAATAAATATCCATAATAAGGATTCTCTAGTCACCCCTCAAATAATTGATTGGGAATTTATCTGAATAAGGGCAAAACTAGTATTACATAAATTAAGGTTTTTAAAAACTTAATTTATAATGTCTCAATTTTCTATATATTTAATCTGTGTCAGGATTTTAACTTCAAGATATTAATATGATAGCTAGTGCATCCGATCCCATCGCCGATATTTTTAGCCAGTATGATGATGCGGAGGAACGTAACCAAAAATTACTAATTTCTCTATTTAATGAGTATATTTCCGGAGAAGAACAACTAATAGTTCAAAAAACTCAGATGGGTGGTACTGAGGCTTATGTAGGTTCTGTCACATTGGAATGGCTCGCAAATCGGGTTGATTTCGCTTCCCATTTACCCTTGCTGCGACATAAGTATAATCCCGCAACAGATAATATCGAAATTGACGCTGATAGTATTGATGAGATTCAACAGCGTCCCCTTGATTGGTCGCGTCAAGCACCTCTAGTACAGTATTTAGCATCCCGAAAACATCATAAGTTCCCCCCGGTTTTAGTCGTTATCAACCAACCTTGGGTAGATAATCCTAAAGCTAAACAATGGAATAAAAAGAAATGCGCCAAAAAATCTACCACCCAATTCACACCCCTAGGTAAAGATGGTAATTTTGGCTTGCTTAATGTTTCCGAAGATGACGTTACTATCTATGCTTTGGATGGTCAACATCGATTGATGGGAGTACAGGGTTTGATGAAGTTACTGAAAACCCAAAAACTCGAACGCTACAAAAAAGATAAATCTCCCTACGGAAGTGCGATCGCAATCGACGATCTAATCGAACAGTATCAGATATCTCCGGCTTATTTAAGAAAATTACCCAAGGAAAAGATTGGAATCGAGTTTATTTCAGCGGTTGCGACAGGGGAAACCCGCGAAGAAGCAAGAAGACGAGTAAGGTCAACATTTGTTCATGTTAATTTGATGGCTGCACCTTTAAGTAAAGGACAGCTAGCACAGTTAAATGAAGATGATGGATTTTCTATTGTTGCGAGAAAGATTGCTGTAAGTCATCCGCTTTTGGAGCAAAAGGAAGATAGAAAACCCCGAGTAAATTGGAATAGTGCTACAGTAGCAGCAAAATCTACAGTTTTAACCACCTTACAAGCACTCAAAGAGATGTCCGAAAAATATTTAGGACATAAATATCCCCAATGGAAACCTTCAGATAAAGGTTTAATTCCCCTAAGACCGGAAGATGAGGAATTAGAGGAAGGGATTCAACATTTTCATGAATTTTTCGATAATTTAGCGAGTTTATCTAGTTACAGATTGCTGGAATATGAACAGACACCGAGTTTGCGACGCTTTAGTTTTGAAAAGGATGGTGGTGGTGAAGGAAATCTGCTTTTCCGTCCTGTGGGTCAAGTTGCTTTAGCACAAGCTTTGGGAACATTGGTATTCAAAAAAGGGTTTTCCTTAGAAAATGTTTTCAAGAAATTGACTAAGTTTGACCGGGAAGGGGGTTTTAGCGGGATGGAATACCCTAAATCTCTATGGTACGGAGTTTTGTATGATCCGAATCGAAAACGGGTATTAGTTGCTGGACGGGAACTCGCAGCGAAGTTACTGATATATATTCTGGGTGGGACTCAAGATACTCAAGAACGCGCTCAATTGCGGAAGAGTTTAGCTCGCGCTCGGACTTTTGAAAATAAAACTGTGGATTTTGAAGGGAATTTTGTGGAACCGAAGAAGGTCGGACTTCCAAATATATTGTAGGGAAAAGGGAACGGCGAATAGAAAGTGTTTTACACGACCATCCACTATCGGAGGTAGAGACGTAGTATTACTGCGTCTCCAAAGGGGTTTGGGGTTTCGCATATTATCTTGCAATGAACGATAAATGATGCTGTAATAATTACCATTTGTTATAGCAAATAGCGTCCATATCCGTCAGAGAATAAATTAAATCCCAAAAATTCGAATCCTAAAAATTTGAATCCTAAAAATTTAAATCCTAATAATCTAAATCCTAAAAATGATTTCTACAATTAACTTATACAGAGTTTTAACCCAGAGAATTTTAACCGCTACAGGGATAGCTATTCTCACCTCTTCAATCTCTTTCAATGATGTAAAAGCTCAATCTTTACCACAGAGAGAAAGTTTCTCCATCGCTCAAGCTTCTAGAGGAATAAGAGGAATAGAACGAAAAATACCCCTTTCAGAAGTACCAATAACTGTTATTACTTCTGTCAAAACTGTTACTGGGGCTGAAGCAACAGAAGCAGGAGTGGAAATGAGATCGGACGGTTCTATGGTCTATGAAATATATGGTCAAAACCAACAAGGTTTTCAATTTGTTGTAGATGCGACTCCTAATGGAACAATTGTTGAAGTTGACGAAGAAGTAGACAGCAGTGCTGTTCCTGAAAATATCATGAAAGCATTCAGGCGATGGGTACCAAATGCGAAAATTGTCAGCAGCTGGCGAAGTACGCGTATAGGTGCATTATTTTATGAATTTGTCATTGATGATGATTTCTGGATTGAAATTCCTGCTGAAGCTGATCGAGTAATTATCCACAAATTTAAACGTTCCTAGTCAGTGGGAAAATTCAGTTCTTCAAAACATATTCATGAAAACCTTTACAACCGTTAATCAGCAAATTGCTGTAATAGCATTGACTGCGATCGCTACAATTATTTCTCATACCAATCCTGTCTTTGCTCAATTACTTAGGGGTGCGGGTGCTTCTTTTCCTCAACCCCTCTACGAGCGCTATCAAGTGGAATATGAGCGAGACACAGGTAAAAGATTTAAATATACAGATATTGGTAGTGGGGCTGGGATTCGGTTATTTGCTAACGAATCTGTAGACTTTGGATCTACCACCTTAATTCCTACCCCAATTGAGCAAAATCAAATGGAAAACGGTTTGTTAATGGTACCGACTGCGGGAGGTGCATTAGCTATTGTTTATAATCTCAAAGATGTAACTGCTAATGTTAAATTATCTCGCGATACATTAGCAAAAATCTTCACAGGTAAAATTTCTAACTGGCAACAAGTTAATTCCCGTTTTCCTAACAGAGATATTCAAGTTATAGTTCGCTCAAATAGTAGTGGTACATCTTTTATTTTAAGCAAATACTTAGAACAAATTACTAATGGCAAAATAGTTGCTAGTAGAAAACCAAATTGGGGATTTGAAGTCTTTTCTGGTCATACTCAAGATAGTGGAGTAGCAGGAGAAGTCAGGCGTATTGATGGTGCTATTGGTTACGTACAGGCAGGTGTTGCTCAAAGAAATAATTTATCCGTAGCTAGAATTGAAAATCAAGCTGGACGTTACGTTAAACCGACTTTAGAAGAGACCAAGAAAGCGTTAGCTAATGTCAAATTTAAGGAAGATTTTACCGCTGAAAATATTAATAATCCGGGGGATGGTTATCCTTTAGTTAGTTTGACTTGGTTGCTATTTTATAAAAGGTATCCCAATCGAGATACAGTAACGGAAAGTAAGGAATTATTAACGTGGATTTTAACTAAGGGTCAAAGTTTTAATGAGGAATTGGAGTATACAAAAATTCCTGAAGATGTGACTCAGAAAGTAATTGAGAGTATTAATAATGAGTTAAGGGTTATTCCTTATTAATAGGTAATAGGTAATAGGTAATAGGTAATGGGTAATTGGTAATTGGTAATTGGTAATTGGTAATAAAAAGTTTCCTAAGCCGAAAATTTAGGGCTATTCTCTCTGAGTTATGAACAATAAATATGAGTTATGAACAATAAATAATAAAGAATATGAAAAAAATTACTATATCGAAATATTTTGCTTCAGTAATTCTGGGTTATAGTTTACTAACTTTCTCTCCGGTATTGGCGCAAGAAAAAAATGATAATTATTCTGAAAATGTTTCTGATTTACACTCTTTTTATTTACAAACTCCTAGTTCACAAAATCCTGCATCACAACCTCAAGTAACGAAAACTTCTAATTCCCTTAAACTGATATCGCAAACTCCGAGATATCGCGAACCTCCCAGATTTGATGGAATTATTAATGTTAATGAATTAGAGGATGTTAGCCCCGGAGATTGGGCTTATGAAGCGCTGAGTAGTTTGGTAGAAAAATATCGTTGTATTAGTGGTTCTACTGAAAAAACTTTCAACGGTAATCGAGTAATGACTCGTTATGAGTTTGCAGCAGCTTTAAATGCTTGTTTACTAAGAATTGGACGTTCGATTTACAGTTTAAATAATAGATTTTCAGACCAAGAAGAATTAGCTGTTGTTCAAAGATTACAAACAGAATTTGCAACAGAATTAAAAACTATTACTGCTAAAATCGATAATATAGAAGAAAGAGTTACCTTACTTAAAGAACGTCAGTTTAGCCCTACGACAATTTTACGGGGTACTGTAGATTTTAATTTAATTAGTGCTTTTGGTAATAGTACAGCTGTTGCTCCAGGGGAAAATTCCACAGAAGAATTAGATCAAATCCCCACACTATCAGCACGAAGTACTCTCAGTTTTGATACTAGCTTTACAGGTAAAGATAGATTACAAGCCACTATACAAGGAGGAAATGTAAGTAATTTCGGCGCTGACTTCACTGGTACAGATATGACTCGTCTGATTGGTGCGACTAACACTGGTAACGATGTCACCTTGGGTACAGTATTTTATCAATTTCCCATAGACGAACGTGGGACAATTGCGATCGCACCGACTGCAAATTTCCCCACTCGGATTTTCCCCGCTCTTAATCCTGTCTCCCCAATATCCAATTTTGGTGCTGAAAGCCCGATTTATTCCTTTGCTTTTGGTGCGGGTGCAGTAGCTTACTATCAATTCACTGATGAATTAGCTGCAGGTATCAGTTATTTAAGCACTTCTGGTAGCAATCCAGATGAAGGACTATTTAAGGGTCAATATACTACATTAACTCAAGTAACCTATACCCCATCAGATAAAGTTGGTGTTGCTTTCACCTACGGTCGTTATTATGCGCCAGATCCTGGTTCAACCGTTAACGTCACTGGGACTAAAGGTAGTCAATTTGCTCAATTACCCTTTGGTGGTGATACTGCAACTTCCTCAGATGCTTTTGGTTTGCAATTTACTTACAAATTGAATGATAAGTTGATTTTAGGAGGTTGGGGAAGTTACTTTAAAGCTAATGCTGAGACTTCTCCTAGCGTGAGTGGTTTTAGTGGTTCATCTGGAAGTAATGCAGATATCTGGAGTTGGGCTATTACAGCATCCTTAAAAGATTTGGGTAAGTTGGGTAGTCAATTAAGTTTTGTTTTTGGTATGCCTCCCAAAGTGACTAATAATGATGTTGTAGAACGTCAAGATGAAGATACTTCTCTGCATTTTGAATTATCTTATCGCTACCCACTTACCGACAGAATATTTATTACTCCTGGATTTTTGGCGATTACGAATCCAGAACATAATGCTGATAATGATACCATTTGGGTCGGGTTGATGCGTACTAGTTTTAGTTTTTAGATGTAGAGACGTGATTTTTAGATGCAGAGACGTAGCATGCTACGTCTCTACGAGGATTTCCGGTTACCCATAAAATTTAATTCGCAGGTAAAACATATAAACCTTCTTCAGCATCAGAATCAGGTAAAATCTCTCGACTGCTACTAAGATTTCGACTTTCACATAAAGCTGCAAAAGATTGTAAACTATCCAATCTTGCTGCAAGCTCGCTTAAAGTATCTAAATATTCTGCAATTGCAATTTGACGATGTGTCCATTTTTTATCCCATTGGGAGTTATGGGACATTTCAAACTCTACATCGACATTGGTTTTCTTTCTGCGAATTTGATCGGGAGATAATGCGCGATCGCTCTGACTAATTGCGACAATTCTTTCTACTCTTTCTGGGGTAATATGGTCTTTAAAGTGAGAATTTGAAAAGCGATAAGCGGTTGACAGGTAAGAATTTTCATCCTCGATTAGTTTGCGACCCCACTTGTCTGCAACTTTTTGAAACTTGGGGACTTCTTGAGCGAGTAACTCTTTTGCTTCTTGATTTTGACCAATTTCCAGGAGAAGATTTGCTTGAGTTGCGGTTGCGATCGCCCAACCTTGAATTGCAATATCAGTATTGAGCATTAATTCAGCGTCTAGTTCTGGGGATACCTGTAAAGCTTGATTTGCTAAAAATAAACGTACTCTATCAGCAGTTCTTAAACATTGTCTCGGTGATTCGTTAGGAAAAAGTTTGCGATCGTTGAGTTCAACGTTTAAAGCTACTATTTCTTGAATTATCATTGCTTGCTGAATATGAGAAATAGCTTTAGCAAGACTTTGTTGTTTTTGTCGGTTATCTTCTACCAGTAGATAAAGGTAGGTGAGTTGTCCAGAGATAGTATCTAAACGATTATCAATGTGGTTCAAACCAGCTTGAAGGCTGTTAAATCCTGTATGTAATTGATTTTCTATTCTATTTAAGCCTGCTCCTAGTCTATTAAATCCTACTTCCATAGACTCTTGAAGATGACCTAATTTTTGCTGGACTTGGTGTAATTTATAGCCCATATAAGCAAAACCAGCAATGCTGACACCAAGATTTAAAACACTAGCACCAGCAGCAATTTGAGTTAATCCCATTACTGAAGATAAGCTTTGTTCTATACCAATTAGTTTGTGATATGTTAACCCATGACCAATGATATTAACCCCTTCCATAACAGGTGAAAATGGGACACCCATTAGTCTGTTAGTTAATCCAGGTGTTTCTGCTAAGTGACGTACAATTTGACCAGCGTTTTCCGTACCAGCAGACCAACGAACAACACTTCCATAGCGTGTCATTGAACCATTTGATAAACCTTTGATAATTTCTAGACTATTAATTAAAAGAGTTATATTTATAGGTATTGTCATATATTTTTTCTTTTTTGTTTTTTATTTAGCGATTATAAATTTCAAATTTTGTATAAGCTTCCATCTGCAATCTAGGTGATATATCAAAATTCACAACTAAATTAGATAGTTCACGAAAAGCGTCATATCTATCAAGTTGGTCTATATTCTTGTTAAATCGACATTCTGGTTGCTTTAAATTAATAGAAATTAAGTGAATGTCGTATTCTGATTCTTTTCCTTTTGGAACCGAATAATGAGCTTTTATATTATCTATTTTTTGAGTAAATTCATTCTCATTACCAGAACCGAGCCATAAATATTTTGTCATTTCATAAAGTTCTTCACTGTCATTAACATTGATGTTTTTTTTCGCTCTTAGTGATTCGATAAAATCTGATTGATCGGCATAAATAACTAAAACTAAAAACTGTTTAGTAACTCCTTTAACTTGAGAGTATGGAGAATTACTCACATATTCATATTTGTCGGTTTCTCGATAAAAAGTTGATGGTTGTGATTGTGATGGTTGCGACGGTTCTTTTTTGTGATTAATTAAATAAATCTGATAACCGACTGCTATAATTATGAAAGCTATAATTGTAATGATTGTCATTTTTTCATTCTTAATATTTTTGTATCCGCTCAGTAAGTCGGGGTAAGAAGAAAAAAGAAGAAGGAACAAAAGTAGAGCATGTGTCGTAGAATATGACCCATGACGCAAAAACCATCATCAGAGAAATTAGTATCGGCATTACTGCAATCCATTGACCCAGGACAGATTGCAGACTCCCAGGTGCGTCAAACAGTAGAAGTACTGCTCAACCTCATAGAGCAACTAAATTCAAAGATCAAAGAATTAGAAGAAGAAAATCAAAAATTACGGGATGAAAATAACCGTCTCAAAGGAGAACAAGGTAAACCAGAGATCAAAGCAAATGTAAAGAAGGGGTTTGAAAAAGACCACTCATCAGAGAAAGAGCGAACAATCCCGAAAGAACACAGTAAAAAAAGTAAAAATGAGACAATAAAAATA
>NZ_LMTZ01000088.1 GCF_001456025.1 Mastigocoleus testarum BC008 | reverse complement strand
AAGACCTTGCCATTGGAATTGTCCAGACTAATCACTTCTCGATCTATCTTACCTTACGTCCTAACTAAGCTGGCGATTGCTATATATTTTGATTTTTAACTTTTGACTTTTGACTTTAACATGGTCAAGTTAATAAGTAGGTAAGTTCGATATATTTTGAATATATTATTTGTCATGTATAACCAATAACTAATGACTACAGAAGAACTGCTGGAGAAAATTGAACAAGCAGCAACGGAGGGATTGACAAGATTAGACCTCTCTGCGATGGATTTGATAAAATTACCCCCCCAAATTGCACAACTGAGCAGCTTGCAAATTCTTGCTCTCGGCTGGAATCAATTGAGGAGTTTACCAGCAGAAATTGGACAACTTACCAACTTGCAAACCCTTAACCTCGAAAACAATCAATTGAGGAGTTTACCAGCAGAAATTGGACAACTTACCAACTTGCAAACTCTCAACCTCGGAGACAATCAACTCAGTACTTTACCAATAGAATTTGGACAACTGACCAACTTGCAAACTCTCCACCTCGAAGACAATCAATTCAGAATTTTACCAATAGAAATTGGACAACTGAGAAACTTGCAAACCCTCGACCTCTACAACAATCAACTGAGGGATTTACCAGCAGAATTTGGACAACTAATAAACTTGCAAACTCTCTATCTCAGCTTCAATCAACTCAGTAGTTTACCAGCAGAATTTGGACAACTTACCAACTTGCAGTCTTTCAACCTAAAAAACAATCAACTGAGGGATTTACCAGCAGAATTTGGACAACTTACCAACTTGCAGTCTTTCAACCTAAAAAACAATCAACTGAGGAGTTTACCAGCAGAATTTGTACAACTTACCAACTTGCAAACTCTCCACCTCGAAGACAATCAACTCATTGGTTTACCAATAGAAATTGGACAACTGAGAAACTTGCAAACCCTCGACCTCAGCTTCAATCAACTGAGGAGTTTACCAGCAGAAATTGGACAACTTACCAACTTGCGAACTCTCAATCTCACATCCAACAAACTCAATAGTTTACCGGTGGAAATTGGAAATTTATATTCATGTCTAACACAATTGGATCTTAGTGGTAATCCCTTAGAATCCCTTCCACCAGAAATACGAGGTCGAGAATCTGAAGTAATCTTAAACTTTTACAAGCAGCAGTTAGAACAAAAAACCGATTACCTCTATGAAGCAAAATTCTTGATTATTGGGGAAGGAGGAGCAGGTAAAACTTCTTTAGCTAAGAAAATTGAAGATGAAAACTACCAACTCAAACCTGATGAAGAATCAACGCAAGGTATTGATATTATTCAGTGGAAATTTTCACTCGAAAATGGTAAAGAATTCCGGGTTAACATCTGGGACTTTGGTGGTCAGGAAATCTACCATCAAACCCATCAGTTTTTCCTGACCAAACGTTCTCTTTATGCTTTAGTTGCTGATTCTCGCAGGGAAGATACTAACTTTTACTGGTGGATTAAGGTTGCGGAACTTTTAAGCGATAGTAGTCCGATTTTGATTATTAAAAACGAAAAACAAGACCGTCAGTGTGATGTGAATGAACGTCAATTACGTTCGGAGTTTTTGAATTTAAAAGAAGTTTTAGCAACTAACTTAGCGACAAATCGCGGTTTAGAAGAAGTTAAAAAAAACATAGGAAGTTATATAAAAAATCTTCCCCACGTTGGGGAGAATTCAGCTTTACCAAAAATCTGGGTGAAAATCCGTTCAGATCTGGATAACGATTCCCGCAATTACATTAGCATTCACGAATATTACCAACTTTGCGAAAATTATAAATTAACTGACCGTAAAGACATCCTCAACCTGAGTAGTTATTTGCATGACCTCGGGGTTTTTTTGCACTTCCAAGACGATCCCACCCTCAAGCACTATGTAATCCTCAAACCGGAATGGGGTACAACAGCAGTTTACAAAGTTCTAGATAATCCGGATGTGAGGAAAAATCTGGGGTGTTTTACCCAGGATAAACTTGCAGATATTTGGAAAGACAGCAAATACGCTGACATGCAAGATGAATTAATGCAATTAATGATGCGGTTTAAACTTTGCTACCCAATTCCTAGTCGTCCCGGTAATTACATCGCACCACAACTACTCGATAGCAACCAACTGGAATACACTTGGGAGTCATCTAATAATTTAATTTTGCGCTACAAATATGACTTTATGCCCAAAGGTATTATCATCCGGTTTATTGTAGAAACACACCCTTGGATTGAAGAGCAAAAACTGGTTTGGAAAAGTGGTGTTATTCTCAACAAAGACGAAACCCGCGCTGAAGTCATTGAAAATTATAATCAACGGGAAATTAAAGTTAGGGTATCCGGAAACCGGAAAAAAGAATTACTCGCAGTTGTTGACCACGAACTAGAAAAAATTCATCATTCTTTTGAACGCTTAAAATATAAAACCCTAGTTCCTTGTAACTGTAAAAAATGTTTGGGAACTGAAGAACCTTATGTTTATCCTTTAGAAAAATTACATAAGCGTTTAAAGGATGGTAGACCTCAGATTGAGTGTGATAATAGCTATGAAATGGTTGATATCCTCAGATTGATTGACGATGTGAATTTGTCACCTCAGTCAGAAGATCGGGAATCTCAAGTTCCAACTACACCATTACAACGGGACTTAGAAAATGAAAGAGAGAAATCCTTTAATCAAAGTCAAACCACCACAAATTACCAAGATTTTCAAATAACAGTCGATAAAAATAATAATATTCGCGCTTCCTCAGATGTAGGTGGTGAAGTTTCGGGTCAATTACGCTTGAATATGAGAATAATTAAACCGATTTTAAATCTGATTAAACGTGAGGAGATAGATAAGGAATTACTAAAAGACTTAGGTAACGAACTTTATCAAGCACTATTCCCCAACCAAATCAATGCTCGATTTCACGCTACGATGGCGAGTACACAAGGGAATGAATACAGCGTCCGCTTGCGCTTAATATTTGAATCTCCCGAATTAGCCGCTTTACCTTGGGAATTCCTTTACTACGAAGGAACTAATACCTTTTTAGCAAACGATAAACAAACCGTAGTCTCCCGCTATATTGATGTTCCCTTGCAAAAACGCCATATTAAAGCTGCTAGTCTACCCCTCAAAATCCTGTTAGTCATCTCTACTCCAAGTGACTTAGCTAGCTTAGACGCAACTGGTGAAGTAAATCTGATTCAAGAAGCACTAAAAAAGCATATAGAAGCAAGTCTAATAGAATTAGATATATTAACAGAAGCTACCACACGCAACATCAGACGCAAGCTTGATGAAAAAGCTTACAATGTATTTCACTTCATCGGTCACGGTATCTTTAAAGATAATAAAGGTCACATCGCCCTTGTAGATGAAGAAAATGGTAAATCTAAATTATTAGATGACGAAAGATTTGCAAGTTTCTTTTTAGGCGATCGCAAAATAGGACTCGTACTACTAAACTGCTGTAAAGGTGCGACAGTATCTACGAATAAAACATTTGCAGGTACAGCACCGAACCTAGTACAGAAGGGAATACCCGCAGTAATTGCGATGCAATACACCATACTCGATCGCACCGCTAAGCTATTTGCAGATGAATTTTATAGTTACTTAGCACAAGGTAATCCTGTAGATACAGCGATTCAAAAAACCCGCAATGCTATTTCTCAGGATGTTGGATTAGACCGACGCGATTTTGCGACACCGGTACTATATATGCGGGCTAAGGATGGAGTAATTTTAGATTTTGATAAGTTGTAGAATAACCATTCTGAATAGACTTATTGCTATATATCAATGAATAGAGAAGAACTGCTAGAGAAAATTAAACAAGCTGCAACAGAGGGTTCAACAAAATTAGACCTCTCTGGTAAGAAGTTGGCGACTTTACCAGAAGAAATAGGACAACTCACTAACTTGCAATTCCTCCAAATCAGCAGTAATCAACTCAGTAGCTTACCAGGAGAAATAGGACAACTCATCAACTTGCAAAACCTCCACCTCAGCAGTAATCAACTCAGTAGCTTACCAGGAGAAATAGGACAACTTACAAACTTGCAAAAACTCTACCTCGGAGATAATCAACTCAGTACTTTATCAGGAGAAATAGGACAACTCACCAACTTGCAAATCCTCTACCTATACAAAAATAAACTCAGTAGTTTACCAGAAGAAATAGGACAAATCACAAACTTGCAATCCCTCCACCTCTGGAGTAATCAAATAAGTATTTTACCAGCAGAATTTGGACAACTCATAAACTTGCAAACCCTCTACCTCAGCATTAATCAACTCAGTAGTTTACCAGCAGAAATAGGACAACTTACCAACTTACAAAATCTCGACCTTCGCAGAAATCAACTCAGTAGTTTACCAGCAGAAATAGGACAACTTACCAATTTACAATCCCTTGACCTCAGGAATAATCAACTCAGTAGTTTACCAGCAGAAATAGGACAACTCACCAACTTACAAAATCTCGACCTTCGCAGAAATCAACTCAGTAGTTTACCAGCAGAAATAGGACAACTTACCAATTTACAATCTCTCGACCTCGAAGATAATCAACTCAGTAGTTTACCAGCAGAAATAGGACAACTTACCAACTTACAATTCCTCGACCTCGAAGATAATAAACTCAGTACTTTACCAGAAACAATTAATAAACTAACTAAACTTGAAGAACTGTATTTACAGGGGAACCCAGTTTCCATACCACCGGAAATTTTAGAAAAAAATGTCGAGGAAATCCTTGATTTTTATTTCCGGGTACTTTAGAAAATTTGCACAAACCTTTAAATAAGAATGTGTATGATATTCAGTGTGAAATTTGAAATCGGTATAACAAATTTATAATTGCTGATCTGTATAAGTCATAAATCATCAACCTATATAAATATAAATATGATGACCGAATAATTATGATTTAATTTTTACAAAAAAATATTAAAATTATAAAAAATCAAGGATATTATGCGTGCATCATATATTTAATTGACATATTGAAGGGGATTTAAGATATTAACTCAAATGTTTGATAACCTCCATGAATCGCATTTCGATGTAAATTCAAAGTCTGAATTTACTTGGATTGATGCGAAAGAAGCTGCTGATTTTGCTTTATATAAAAGTTTTGGTAAATATCTCAGTGACATCGAAATTAAATTACTTCAGGGCTCATGGGAAGAGAAAACATACGATCGCATGGCGGCTATCTATGGTTACAGCGCTGAGTATTTAAATAAAGATGTCGGTAATAAATTATGGCATAAACTTTCTCAAGCTTTGCAGGAAAAGGTTACGAAGAAAAACTTTAAAGCAGCATTGAGGAGGATATGGGAAATAGAGAGGAATTCATCGAATTTCAACCAACAAAAAATAGACAGCCAAAATTTACTAAATAAAAATTTACTAAATACAGATGTAGAAAAATCAGAATCACCAATATCCCCATCATCGGTACAGCTACCTTTCCCAGAAAGTTCTGTCCCACCAGAATCTCCATTTTACATTGAACGTAATAATGTAGAAAATCTCTGTTTTGAAACAATTATTAAACCTGGTTCTTTAATTAGAATTAAAGCACCTCAACTGATGGGGAAAACTTCTTTAATCAATAAAATTAATGCCTATGTTAAACATATTAGTTATCAAACTGTTTATTTAGATTTAGGTGGCGTCGAACGGAAAATTTTAACTGATGTAGAAAAATTTCTGCGTTGGCTTTGTTGTATGGTTGGTAGACAGTTAAAGTTAGAAAACCAATTACATGATTATTGGGATTCTGAAATTCTGGGTAGTAATGATAACTGTACTGCTTACTTTGAAGAATATTTACTTACAGAAGTAGATGCTCCGATTTTATTAGCATTAGATAATGTAGATAAGATTTTTTCTTACACGGAAATTATTGAAGACTTTTTTGGAATGCTGCGAAGTTGGCATGAAAAAGGAAAGATTTTGGATATTTGGAAAAAACTTCGACTGGTCTTAGCACACTCTACTGAAGTTTACGTTCCTTTAGATATACATCAATCTCCATTTAATGCTGGTATACCTATAGGATTAGCAGAGTTTGACCGACCGCAAGTTCAAAAATTAGTTTCTATACATGGCTTGAATTGGGATGAAACAAAAGTAGAGCAGTTGATGAATGTGGTAGGAGGACATCCATTTTTGGTAAGATTAGCCATGTATGAACTATGTTCTAAAAGTTTGACTCTGGAAGAATTTTTACAGGAATCTTCCACAGAAGCAGGTATTTACAGCAATCATTTGCGGGGATATTTACAACTACTACAACAGTGTCCAAAAATTGCTGAAGCTTTTAAAGTTGTGGTTAATTCTTCTGAACCAGTAGAACTCAATTCAATGGGAATTTATAAGTTGCATAGTATGGGTCTGGTAGAACGCCAAGATAATCATGTTGTACCTCGGTGTAATTTATATCGAGAGTATTTTCAAAGAGTTTTAGTTTGAGATAATTATCAGTTTGAAATTTTTAGTTTGAAATTATTATTGGTTCGAAATGATTATTTGTAGGGGATATAACTGTTTTGATTCATTTCAAACCAAAATGTTTGGATAAATCCAGGTTATACTAATTCAATAAATCATTRCAACAGATTCTCCGGTAGAGACGTTGCATGCAACGTCTCTACAAAATCTATCTGTCTCATTATTTTTCCAAATTGGTATTAATTCTTTTTAATTAATTGGTTTAGCTGTAGAACCCGTAACTGCAACCCTACCAAGATATGCACCCAAATTTCTTGCTTTATGACCCCTTTTATTAGAAAGAATAACCACTACTACTTTGTCATTAGGATAAATTCTCCAGTAAGAAGCTGCACCATTTTGCGCTCCAGAATGAGCGACTATTTTACGTCCGTCTTCATCTCTACCAATACTCCATCCCAAACCGTAACGGGTAGTTTTCCCATTATTTGTTTTTTGTCTGCTCCACATTAAGTCCAGGGATTTTTGATTAAGAATTTCTCCATTGATTAACTTGATACCAAGGTTTGCAAGGTCAACAACTGATGATTGATAACCACCACCAGCATATTTCCAACTGAGGTCATCGCGTTTAGAAAGCTTATTTTTGCCATTTTCACTCTTATATATTTGGGAGCGATTGCGCTGATTTAGTTGCGCAAGTTCTGGTGACAGGTCTTTTAGTCCCCAACTACGGAAACGACTACTAGTATATTCAAAGAATGTTCTTCCTGATATTTTCTCAATTGCAGCAGCGAGTACTGTATATCCGTGGGTACTATAACTATATTTACTCCCCGGTTTTGCAACTAATTTATCTTTAATGAATAAATTCAATGCATCTTGACTCCGTACATAATGTTTTTTCACATTTTTGGTTGCGTCCTTACCTTTTTTGTAATGACGAACTCCAGATTGATGAGAAAGTAAATCGCGGACTCTATATTTGTGATGCGCGGGAAGTGTTTTTGGTAAATAAGTGCGAATGTTTCGATTCAATAGTAGTTTTTTACCTGGTCTACCTTTTTCCCGCATTTCCATCGCTAAAATTGCAGTAACTGGCTTACTTACTGATGCAAGACGATATCTTGTCAACTTGGAAGCTTTGATTTTCTTACCTAAATTTTTTAAACCAAATCCATTTGCATAAATAATTTTCCCGTTTTTGGCGATCGCTACAGACATTCCTGGTATATCGTATTTTTTTCGATGTTTTTCAATAATATTATTTGCAAAGCTAACATGAGCCCATTTCCCT
Source organism: Mastigocoleus testarum BC008 (assembly GCF_001456025.1). Taxonomy (GTDB): domain Bacteria; phylum Cyanobacteriota; class Cyanobacteriia; order Cyanobacteriales; family Nostocaceae; genus Mastigocoleus; species Mastigocoleus testarum. The sequence goes on along the minus strand of NZ_LMTZ01000088.1, from coordinate 138,120 downwards.
TGTGGTTTCTTAGCTATTAGTGACGGTTGAATAATAGGTTTTTCTGTGGAGCGAACTTTGATAACCGAGGATGGTGATTTTGTAGGTGTTTTTAAATTTTGGATAGCTTCAGCATTTTTAAAACCCAAAAAAGGTAGGGTGAGTCCTAATGCGAGAGAAGTGATAACTGCTTTATATCTCATAATTTTGTAGATAGTATATTTTATATTACTTAATGTACTGAAATGTACTGAAGTGTTTATAGTACTTTGCGATCAAGTAACTACTATTGGTATGTCCCATTAGTTTTTAGGGGTATACATCCAATCTGTCAGGGGTTCAAAACCCGCATCTTATAGGAAAAGTCATCTTTTAGATGACTCAAAAAATTTCTGTCTCATTCATTCCTCTGAAGAGGAATTTTGCTATTAGAAAGGGACTTACTTACAGTCCTGAAGAATTGGACTATCGATGCAAATTTTCACGTTCGTGCAGCAAGCGAGATATTCTCGTCATTCACCACACGAACTTAGGTATTAGCTTTAACCGATACTAAGGTCACAATAAAACTCTAGTTACTCAGAGTTAAGATAAAATTATTACCTTTGCTAGAAATTTTAGTAATCTTCCAATTCTTGTATTGTTTCAAACGACCACCGAGTGACTTTTTCACAGAACTTGCTACCTTGGCTCTAACTGCTGAGTTATTCAAACCACTGGTAAGCTGTTGTTCTATAGAGTTAGTTAATTCGCCCTTAATCTTACCTTCAATACGGCTACATAAGCCCTTAAAAGTTTGACATAGCTTGCTGGAAATTCGTAAATCAGTCTTAAAATCTACTTTAGGATTAGCGTATGAAATAGAACCATTATAGGCAACTGGTACCAACGACATTGAAAGAATTGAGTTATTCAAGTGAATATCTCTTTCCATTTTGAGGCTACACTCACCCCATTTCTTTAATCTTCTACGGATGCATTTGGCTTTTATTTCCTCACCTTGACTTTCAAAACGTACAGTTCCTTGAATACGTTTACCGTTAACAGTTGCTTGAATAGATGAGGTTTTCATGTCATCAACGTAGTATTTCAACTGCCGAGTTTTGGTAACGTTATATTTGTACTCGGGAATTGGAAATGATTTTTTCACTCCGTTGGGTAACAGTATGTAGCTAGAATCTTGATGCCAACTGGATCTACCCTTTTTTTTGCCAAAATTGTCAACATTCACCTGCATTGAGCCCAGAGCTGTATTAAAAGCTGTAGAAACAAGTGTTTTCGGGACGGGAATTTTTACTGTTTTTGCATGAGCAGGTGAATTTAATAAAGGTACGCTGCTAAGTGTTAATCCAAAAGCGATTGGTACTGCGATAATATTTTTCAAATTCATATCAATTAAACTTAAGTTATAAGAAAAATTACAATCGGAAGGAAGAGTTAATCTCTAGGTGCAGGAATTGGATTATTTTCGGGACAATCGATTGGGTCTACTACACCCAACTCGCACTTATTAACTTTGAATTTGTCAGGTATTTCTCGAGGGAATTTAACTTTTTGAGAAGAATTAGGATTTTTAATTTTCCTGTTTGGTCGAATGGGTTTTTTTGGCTTAATAGTATTAGGAACGCAGCCAAGTTGGGGATTTAAAGGAGGTGTTGCTCTAACCCAACCATCGGGACAAGGTTGTCCGGGAGGTGTTGCTGCAAAGGCTGCACTTGCAACTGATAACCCTGCTAAAGCATTAATAATGATTAAAGATGTAGATAATGTTTGTTTCAGCATAATAAATTCACCTGAAGATTAATTGTCTGAAGATTAATTGAATGTTTAATGAAAAGCAAATTTATTTGTTACATTTCGTTTGCTTCATATGTAAATAATGAATTCAATTGCAGAAAATACCAATAGGAAAAAATCAGGTATTCTCAATCATCATCAAAAGGGGTAAAAATCAGGTATTTATTTTTTACTGATTAATTTACAGACCGGAATACTATACTCAAAAAAACAGTTATAGTTCTACGACCATGACTGAATCACCATCAAAATATAACCATCAAAAATATAAACCTCAAGAATATGAATATCAAAAATATGAGTATCAGGTTGGTGGAAGTCTCTGTGCTGAAGCATCTAGTTACGTAACTCGTCAAGCTGATACAGATTTCTATGAAGCTCTAAAAGCGGGTGAATTTTGTTATGTGCTTAATTCACGACAGATGGGTAAATCTAGTTTGCGAGTACAAACCATGCAAAAATTACAAGCCGATGGTTTTATTTGCGCTTTTATTGACTTAACCGGAATCGGAAAGGAAGATGTGACAGCGGAAAAATGGTACGCCGGAATTGTCAAATCTTTAGTGAGTAGTTGTCAGCTAGGTAAAAAAATTAATTGGCGAATCTGGTGGAAGGAAAGGCGAGATTTACTTTCACCTGTACAGCGCCTAAATTTATTTATTGATGAAGTTTTGTTAGTTGAAATTCCACAGAAAATTATTATTTTTGTAGATGAAATAGATCGAGTTTTGAGCCAAAGTTTTTCTCTGGATGATTTTTTTGCCCTAATTCGATTTTTTTACAATAAGCGAGTTGATAATTCAGAATATAAACGTTTGACTTTTGCTCTTTTGGGAGTAGCCACACCCAGCGATTTAATTGCTGATAAAACCCAAACACCTTTTAATATTGGTCAAGCGATAGAACTTTATGGTTTTCAGCGGAATGAAGCCCAACCATTAACTCAAGGTTTGCGAGGAAAAGTAGATAATAACCAAGCTGTGATCAAAGAAATTTTAGTTTGGACTGGGGGACAACCTTTTCTTACTCAGAAGTTATGTCAGTTAGTAATTAAAAGTGATTATCAAAAGAATATCACTGCATTTCAATTAGTTGAAGAAATAGTAAAAAGTTCAATTATCGAAAATTGGGAAGCACAAGATGAACCAGAGCATTTAAAAACAATTAGAGATAGAATACTCCGTAGCGAACAAAAAGCCGGACGATTATTAGTAATTTACCAAGACATTTTGCATAAAGGGAAAGTACTTGCTGATGGAAGTATCGAGCAAACAGATTTACGTTTATCTGGTTTAGTCGTTCAAGAGCAAGGTAAATTACGAGTATATAACCAAATTTATCAACAAGTCTTTAATAAAAAATGGGTTGAAAAACAACTAGCAAAATTAAGACCCTATTCTCAAAATTTTAATATTTGGGTCGCTTCTCATTATCAAGATGAATCTCGACTGTTACGAGGTCAAGCGTTACAAGATGCTTTATCTTGGGCAAAGAATCAAAATTTAAGCTCTTTAGATTATCACTTTTTATCTGCGAGTCAAGATTTAGAAAAACAAAGTATCGAATTAGATTTAGCAATCAAAGAAGAAGAAAGTCAAATATTAGCTCAAGCTAATGATACTTTAAGTCAAGCGCAGCAAAAAGCTAAAAAAATTGTTGCTGTTGGTGGAGTAATTTTATTTATTTCCATTGCTAGTGCGCTCGCAATTTGGTTACAAATTAGCAAAGCAAAACAAGATTTAGCCTTAGCAAAATTATCTGTAATGAGTTCTGAAGCTAAGGTTACTCATGAATCTAGCCCCTTCAAAGCATTAATAGAAGCTGTGAAAGCAGGGGAAAATTTGCGCACCTTAGAACAAAGATTTACCATTCCTCAAAAAGTACGTTCGGAAGTTATTTCAGTTTTAGAAAAGGCAGTTTATAATGTTCGAGAAATCAAAAGCTTTCAAGGTCATAATAGTGCAATTCTAGCAGTTAATTTTAGTCCTGATGGTAAAATTATTGCCTCTGCTAGTTTTGACCGAACCATCAAATTGTGGCGAGTATCAGACGGAAAGTTATTAAGAACTTTGACAGGACATCAAGAACGACTTTGGAGTTTGCGTTTTAGTCCTGATGGTAAAACTCTTGCTTCTAGCAGTTTTGATAGTACTCTCAAATTATGGAATGTGGCAGATGGAAAATTAAAAAAAACCATCACAGGTCACAAAAATACTGCAGTCAGAAGTGTTGATTTTAGCCCCGATGGTAAAGTCTTAGCCTCTTGTGATTCTTTGGGTTGGATAAAGTTATGGGATCCTAAAGATGGAACTTTATTAAAATCTATTCCCGCTCACCGCACTACAAATGGTCGTAGATGGTGGGTGACTTCAATTAAGTTTAATCGCAATGGAAAAATTATTGCTTCTACTAGCAGTGATAAAACTGTGAAATTATGGAATGTAGAAAATGGTAACTTATTAAAAACTTTTAAGGGTCATAAAAATAATGTCAGAAGTGTTGATTTTAGTCCCGATAATTTCCGTCTTGCTTCTGCAGGTGAAGATGGTACGGTAAAGTTATGGGATGTGGAAAACGGTGAAGAACTGCAAACCTTACGAAGTCATCGCAATCCGGTATGGACAGTTCAATTTACTCCCGATGGTAAAAGATTAGTTACTGCTAGTTCCGATAGCACAATTAAGTTATGGAATTTGCAAAGTCGAATAAATAGCAATACCAGACCTCAAACTTTTAAAGGACATCACGGGAGAGTTTGGAGCGTTGATATTAGTCCAGATGGGAAGAAAATTGTTTCTGGTGGTTGGGATAGAAGTATTAAATTGTGGTCTTTAGAAACTCAACATCCTAAAACTTATCATGTATCTCAAAAACTTTTAAGAAGTGTTAGTCTTAGTCCTGATGGTAATACTTTTGCCACTGCAGGTAACGATACAATGGTCAAGCTTTGGGATTTGAAAAAAGAAACTTTAATTAAAAGTCTTAAAGCTCATAAAAAAGGTATTGGTAGCATTCGATTTAATTTAGATGGTAAACTCTTAGCCACTGCAAGCTCCGACCGAACAGTGAAAGTATGGAATGTCAAAAATGGTAGCCTAAAATTTAATTTTATAGATCCCAAATATTCATTTGGTAGTGTCAGATTTGGTCCTAATAATCAACTTCTAGCTGCTGGTGGTGGTTCTGGGAAGCAAATCAAAATATGGAATTTAGCTAACGGTAGGTTAGTTAGAATCATCAAAGATGACCCCGAAAATCCCTGTACTATTGGTAGCATTAACTTTAGCCCTGATAGCAAACAATTAGTGTCGGGTTGTAGAACAGAAAAAGCCCAATTATGGGATGTGAATACAGGTAATAGTTTATTTGCTTTAAAAGGACATAGTGGTGGAGTAACGACCGTTGATTTTAGCCCAGATGGAAAATTATTAGTATCTGGAGGAAATGACAGCAATATTAAACTGTGGAATCGTCACAATGGCAGTTTAATTAAAACTATAGCAGCCCACAATAGTGACGTGAGGAGAGTTAAATTTAGTCCCAATGGTAAAATTTTAGCCTCTGCTAGCAGCGATAATATTATTAAAATTTGGAAGATTCCAGATGGAATCTTAATCAATACCTTAGAAAGTCATCACAATACAATCATTAGCCTTAGCTTTAGTAGCAATAATAAAACCCTTGCTTCTGCTAGTTACGATAACACTGTCAAGCTATGGAAATTAGATTTAGATTTAGATGATTTAATGAAATTGGGTTGCGACTGGTTGCAAGATTATTTGGCTAATAATCCACAGCAAAAGGATTTACGGGAAATATGCATTCAATATAAATAAAATCGAGAATCATTCGGGAGAATAGAAAATTCAATATTTAATCTGTCAAATTGGTAAAAATAGCTTTTGTATTAGGGTCAAATTTGTTTTGACACCCAAAGATTCTGGTATTTTTTCTGACTCAATCTTAGATTCAAGGTTGGATTCAAAATATGTTCCATGTACCCGGTCCCAAAGTTTAAAATTTGCCCCATAATTACCTTTAATGCAGCTACTTGCATGATGCAAAGCATGGTCTTGAGGTAGGATTAACCACGGTGATAAGCAGCGATAAAAGAACGACGTTTGAGGAATGTTAAAACAGCTATGTCGCCATAAATCTAAAGCAGAGGTTAGACTAACCCCTAAAATGTAGTAACTAGGATCTTGTATTAGGTAAATAAATAATGGGTGAATCCACAAGTAGATAATTAGAAAACTCGTCCACAAAGTATTACGAGAAGTCCCTAAAACATCCATCTGAGTAACAGTATGATGTACTTGATGTATTCGCCACATAAGGCTTGTGTGAAATAGACGATGATTCCAGTAGTAAAAATAATCGACAATTACAAAGCTTAAAATAAATCCTAGTATGGGATGCAGACTGTAGCAATTATGAAGATTTGGCAAAATATTTTGATACAGTCGGTAAATAATTCCTAGTTGTAACAGGGGAATCACAATACCTTGAAAGAATAGACCTAATGTATCTAAGATCCAGTCCTCACTACTTTTTTTTTGTAAAAAATTTAATTGTCTATCTCTTATCACAATTAGGGCTAACAATGTAAAAAAAGTAAAGAATACTAACATTTTGCTAAATTAGTTTCAATTTATACGATTTATTGGTTGTATAGTCTCTATACTTTTAAATAGGTTCTACCTGGGAATTGTCGAGAAGTGGCAAAGCCACTTCTTTTTTTGATTTCTCAATTTTTAAGAAAATAGAGATTTTTGCAAAGATAATAATTTTTAAAACCCAAAATTCAAAACTCAATTTTATAAACCTAAAATTCTAAACCCAAAATTCAAGACAAACTTTTTTGTCTGGGAGTTTTCTCGGATCTTCTCCCCGAGAAATGCGATCGCGAATAGATTCAACAAATACATGAATAGTATCAGCAGGAGTATTGGTGAAGTGCGCACCATACTTTTCAATTACTTCCCACTGAATACCTAAAGCAACAATATCTTGATGAATAATATATTGAGCAGTCCAACGAACAAAAGGACGAGCTAATTTATTCCAAAAACCGTAATTATACGTAATATCAGTGTAAACCAAAGTTGAGTCATCGGTTTCTGGTATGGACTGACTAGTAATAAATAACCTGCGATATTTTCCCATGTTGTACTCAACACTGGTAACATTGGGCATATGAAAGCTATCTGTATGCTTAATCTCTTGACTTGTATGATTTAGAAAGCGTGCAAACCAACCAAGATTATTAGTTTCGTTATGATACTCTGCAAATACAGAACCATTACGTCTTTCTACTGTCATTTCTAACTTTTGCTGACGAGCTTTACGAAATACCCCAGGGTGAACGGAAGCGGTATGGGGAATATCAATAAAGTTTTCTGCACAATTAGTAACGTTATTACGAAAACGGTTAATCACCCTGACAGTTTCCCACCCAGACTGATGATAAAAAGGCATGGTGAAGGGTGCAAGCTCCTCTATTGGTTGAGGAGATAAACGCACGTAAATATATCCATCTTGTTCTTTAGTATCGTATTTTCGCGAACGTCTAGCTGCATTTGTCTTAAAATTCTCACCTTCAGATGGTACCGCAACGACTTTTCCAGTGCGATCGTAAACCCAACCATGATAGGGACATTGAATTTTTCCTTGACAGACCCTTCCTTGTGATAAACGACTATTTCTGTGAATACATCTATCTTGTAGAACAACTGGTTTACCATCATCTCCGCGAAATACTACCAACCATTCATTTAAGACTTGACGTTGCAAAACTGTATTTGTTTTTAACTGCGTACTTAAAGCGACAACATACCAGAAATCATCAAATTTCACTCTTCCCCCTCACAAGATTTAATTTTGATATCAGCAGTTAATTTCACTTGACAAGCCAATCTTGCTTTTTGATTCCCAGGTGCTAGCAGTTCTAGAATTTCTTTTTCTTCTTCATGTGGTGGTGGGATATCACCTTCTATTTCTACCAGACAAGTACCACAAATTCCTGTACGACAGCCAAATAATAGGGGAGAATTTTCTACAGTTAAATATTCAGAAAGATTTTGATTCTCTTCTAAAGAAAGAGTTGAATGATTTGTATCTGGAAATTGAATTTTATAAAAAATATTATTCATAATTAAGCTAATAAAAACAGTCAATATAATTTTTTATAGATTACTACACTAGAGGTAGAATTTTAATTAATAGAAAATTTATTATTAGACCAAATTGAAGGTTCTAGTTGATTTACATAACTCATATATTTCACAAGTGGTTCATCAATACTTAAAATAGTGTTTGGTTTATATTGAATATTGTCATAAATCTTGCCATCTTCATCGCGCAAAAAATAATAAGCTAATTTCGTAAGTAAAAGTAAAATTCTCGCGATAAAGTATCCTAAAATCCCCTTACGTTTTGCAGTTACATATATTGGTTGAATGCGAGTTCCACCTTCAATTAAAGGAGTGTAAGCATAAATCATATGTAATGGTGGGATGATTTTGACTTTTTTCATAATGGTTAAAAGTCCCACGCAACCATCTGCATATCTCATGGTATATTCGTAGCAATCGCCAAGTAATTTTCTCGCTAAGCGTTCTCTGGGTGTAGTATTGGGAAATTCACCGCTAAGAGTAAAATCTACAATATTACCTGTGGCATTTTTCTGCAAAGATAGGTCCATTTTGATATTTAATTTATGGACTGTTTGCAGATGTTGAGCATCAATTCCATTCATCATACAAATATGATGGTGACATTTTCTCTCAAATGGTTGGTCGTAGCTTGTCACTAAAGATTTACCTTTAAGTTCGTCAAACTCAGCAACATTAAAGGGAGCTTTACTATCTGGGTATACCCAAATGAAACCATACTTTTCATCTGTCATATATGCTTGTAGTCTAGCTTTATTGGGAATGGAAGACTGACAAGGAATATCTTGACATTTACCATCACCATCAAAAGCCCAATGATGAAAGAAACAACGAATTAAATTTCCATCAACTTTTCCAATACCTAAATCTGTTCCCAAATGGGGACAATATGCATTTAAGGCTCTAATTTGATTATCTTCTCCACGGAATATAACTATTTTTTGTCCGCAAAGTGTTAGGGATTTAGCCTTAGCTTTAGGAATTTCTCGACTAGGACAAGCTACATACCAACCTTTAGCGACTACATCGGGATTATTAAAAACTTTCATATCAGTTATCAGTTATCAGTTATCAGTTAACAGTTATCAGTCAATACGGTTCAGTTAAGTATTTTTTGTAGGTTGGGTTAAGCGACAGCGCAACCCAACAAAAGCTGATAAATCTTGGGTTTTGTTCCTCAACCCAACCTACCTCAATGTTAATATTTAGCCTTAACTGAACCGTATTGAGTTATCAGTCACTCATTACTCATTACTTATTACTTATTACTCATTCTCATTTCCCATTTCCTAAAAGCTATTTTTTGCGTCTTGAGATATTTGGGAATAGAGTTAGATCTCATTAAAGACATTTCGTGATTACTTTTCCAAACATAGTCCAGGGTTCTTAGATAAACTTTGTAGGACTCCATTGCTTCGGTATGAGTTTGGTAACTGCGGTGGAGCGCTTCAGTTTCTTCGGTAAAACAACGTCGAATCGTCTCTTTTGCTTCAGTATCGCTCATCTCAAAAACTGGCGATCGCAAAACTTGGTAAATAGCTGTGTATAAAGCGGGATCGTACCAAAATATTCCATTAACGGCTACAGAAAAATGATAATGGTCCTTTTGACATCCATATATCCCTAAATTAGCAACTAGTTTCTCAAAATTAGTTGGAGGTTTAAGACATTTAATTACATCTTGAGAAATAATAGTAGAACTGTTGAAATGAAAACTCTCATCCATAAAATGGTAGTAAGAGACTTTTGAGGGTATGGGAGCTTCTTCTGGTTCGGAATATTTCTGATAATGGTTACTCAATTTATGCTGTACCATTTTACCGTTGAGTGTTCGCAAACCTCGAACTGTAAAATATTGACAAGCCAAAAAAGTATTTCCAGCTGATAACATTCCAAAACTTTGTAATTGGAGTTTTTTCCACCAGGTTTTGATAGTATTAGTATTAGCAAAAATCATCGTTTCTGCATAGGGAATTCGCATCGGATAGCCAAAAACTTGTTTGTCAAATAATACTTGTTCTACTTGTTTAGATATCGTTTTAAAAGCATTGATATGAGCGCGTTCTTGGGATGACTCCAAATCAAGCATGTCACAAACAGAACGAAAATCTTCTTGTGCATAAAGTCCAGCAGCACTTGTTTGATTAAAAAAAATCGTAGCTATTTCAGCAGAAATAATTTGTGAATAATACGCAACCCAATAAAGTTGATTGAGAATAATTCTTTGGCTACTACTTGCTTCTTCCCATAAAGGTGTACCGTAAAGCAAGGAATATTCTTCAGGATTCCAGTATTCGTTTTTGCATTCTTGATATTTAAAATCGGCAGACGTATTATCTAATAACTTGGTATGGTCTTGTTGCTGATTACGTTTGTAATTAATCTGTAATTTACGGTGGGTTTTTTGATTATCTATTTTTTGATTGCTTATTTGGTTTTTTAAGGTTTCACTTTTTTGATAATTAATCATAATTTTCTATAAAAATGTATTTATTTTTAATATTATTTTCTTTTTGTTTGTGATTTTTAAATTCAAAAAATAAAAAATAAACTTTAAGTAAAATGTTTTTCAATTTGTAGGACATTTTAGGTACAAGCTATTATGCACCATAAACTAAATAAATGGTATATATTTTTTCTGAGTATTTGAATCTCTCTGAGTATTTGAATCTCTCTGAGTATTTAAACTTTGATAAATAACTCAGCCCGATAATTTGGGAAAATAAATTTGGGAAATAAACCTAAAGAATTTGTACTTTTTCCGAAACCAGAATATTTAATATTCCAATATATTGATTGGATTTTACTTATTATTAACTACTTCTTGGAATCTTCTCATCCCAAAATAGCTGTCTTGTGATGGAGACAAAAATTAAGTAATTCGCTTGTATCTCTTGTTACTACTGAAAATTGCTCGATAATTTTACATTTTTAACTTATATTCGACTTATAAGTTACTATGAACTTCTTATTCTTCATAGTCTATATTTTGGTTCTAGAGGTATTTCCCTAGACTTTAAAGATTTCCGAGATAGAGAATATTTTGCAATTTGGTAACACCCATTATTGGAGACAGAGTCAGATTCCTTTTCCTCATTAACCACCGGTGTTCTCGGTATAATCATTGGATGTTGATTATCAGATAAAGAATCATCCTGATCGCTTGGCTTCTCCGCGAAAATTCCCGGGTCTGGAATCGGACAAAGACTAGCCAAATTTGGTTTTAAATTAGCAATACTGCGGTTCGGTTCAGACTTTTCTTCAATCTCGATCATCATAATCGTCATAATTACTAAAACTACGGAGTTCAGTAATAAAGATGACAATTTAATTCCACTTCTTGACATAGGAGATAACAATTGTTTCTTTATAGAACAATTATTATTTTCTGACGAATTTTCAACGGCTTGGTTTCAATTTTCGCAACGATTTTATTGTTAAATAAGTCACCCTGTATGAATAATTATTCGATAAAAGTAGTCATAATTTAGTAGTTATAAAGATAAAAATATTGCTATATAACTACTAGTTTTGGAAGATTAATTATTAATCGTTTGCTTCTCCTTTCAATTTCCAGATTCGATCTTCTTCTCTCCACCGATCTTCAATTAGTTCCCAGCTACCCCAAGCCAAGGTTTTTTGACTATCTACGTGATGAATAAACTGAAGAATTGCGTGGTCTGCTTTAAGAGGAGTTTTTAAATCAAACTTAATTGTTTTAAAAATTTTGGTGTCACCTTTAGCAAAATAATTACCCACTATCTTTGTTAGCCATAGTACGATTGGATTCAATAACCAACCAAGAATACCCCGACGTTTTTTCGTAATTAAGATTGTTTGACCTTCAGTTTTCCCATTTTCAGTCATGCGCAGGGCAAACATAATGTGAAAATGGAGAAAATCTGGTCCCACCGTCACCGTACCAGTACTCCCATACCAGTAACACATGCTGTAGGTAACTGCATTCTTGTAAAAAGGACGAATCAATCTGATAAAGAAAGAATTTTCTCCACCACGGGTAATATTGCTAAAAGTAATAGCATTTTCATTGAGTTGTTGTTTGGCGAAGATAATTTCTAATGGTAAATTATGAACCGTGTTGAAGTGATGGGCGTCAATTGCATTTATCATCACCACATTTGGGTGACAGTTTTTCTCGAAGTGGGAACCAAGAAGACTATCACATCGATAGTTCTCTAATTCAGGAACAAAAGGTAAGGGTTGTTTGGGAATATCTCCAGTCCAGACCCAAATCAAACCATATTTTTCTTCAACATGCCAAGTTTTTAATTGAATGGGAATGTTTTTTCCTAAACAAGGAATATCAATACAGGTTCCGTTTGCATTGAACTTCCAGTTGTGAAATAAGCAGCGTAGTCCATTTCCTTCAACAGTTCCCTCTGCTAAATGAGCTCCCATGTGGGGACAATAGGCATCAAAGCATACTAGTTTACCATCTTTACCACGGTAAATTACTAGCTCTTTTCCTAATAGGTTAACTGCTTTGACTTGAGATCTACGGACTTTACGAGAAGGAATAGCCCAGTACCATCCTTCTATGAAACGTTTCGGATGATTAAAAGTGGTTGTCTGACGATTTAGACTAATGGTTTGCGATTTGACACTCATGTCATTTAAAATACCGGAGTTCCCGGATATGCATCGTTGACAATGGCGTTTTCTTAGTTTGCTTGGAGATGAAAAACTTGTGTTGGGATTTATAGCGGATATCTGAGCAAAATAGATTTATTAGTACACAGAGTGCGAAGTGCATCTTGCGCTGCACATAGGATCGCAAATCATATTCTAACTTCTGAATTTTGCTACAAAATTTAAGTTTTTTCTCCTCGACCGATTCAACACCACATACTTCAACATTTCCTATAATTTATTTTTAAGCGGGAATTCTTAAGGTTGAATTTTTAATTGCTGGGGATGAACTTACAGATGCGAACCACATTCGTTTTCCTGCTGGGGTTAGATTGGTTTCGCTAATTTCTGTCAAACATACCAATTCATCACCATTTAGGTGTCCCGGATTCATTCTATCGAAAAATTCAATATGGGGATCGGTTAAACGTTCTTGGGGGACACCTCTGAGTCCTTCCCGGAGAATATGAGGATGGGAAAAGCTGACAACTCCGGATATAGGATTGTAATTTTTACCAAAGCGCTCTTGGGCTAAATATTCCATGAAATTGGCAATATCTGGCGGTGTAGCAACATCATAGCGGGGGTAGAATTCTTGCCAAAATATCGGTAAAAAGCGATAAGTACGGTAACCACCGCAGATCAGTAACCAATATAGTTTCCCTTGGGAATATTCTGTACGTAATTTATTAACTGAATCGATCCAAGTTCGAGATAGTGTCGAGCTAGACCAAGCACTGGGATCCATAATCGTATCCCCAGAGTAAACAATACTGATATCTTCACCAGTAAAATCGGTATTATAAAATAATAAAGTTGAAAATCCTTTGAGCTGATTTGTTTTACTGTCTTTAATAAGTATTACCCAATTTTTATGATTAAGGTCAGCATTAAACACATCTCGCTCTACACCCTGAAAATGCTTGCTCAAAAGCAAATACATTGCCTCAATATCCAGAGAAGATAATTCCTCTGTGGGAATCAACTGACTATTCATAATTTCATCAGTAATAATTTTGCTGTGCCACTGTATGCAATGTAATTTTTTATTTGATGAAGCTTTAGGGTTGTGTGTCACAAAATTATCTGTCCTTTGAACCCATGACATTTATACTTTCTAAATGTTAATTTGTCGTTCAAAATGATATAAATAATACATTTAAATATTTTTTGTTTTGTGACAGCTAATTTATTTGTCTTTTAATGCTTAGTGTTTCTTAATGTTTTGATTGTTGGCGATTGGGGACTAGGGATTAGAGATTAGTGATTTTTAGAGCGATGATAAGTAAAAATTTACAACTATGATATCTGTGGGATATTGACGTAATAGGAATGAAAAGCGAAACATTATTTTTAATTGGTCAAGTCCAACAAATTAGTGGAATTCCCATTCGTACTATTCGCTATTATGAAAGTTTTGGTTTAATCCAATCTTTACAGCGAACTCAAGGGGGTTTCCGTCTATTTTCTGCTGAGGTATTTAAACGACTATCATTTATCAAACGCGCTCAAGGTTTAGGACTCAGCTTGCAAGAAATTAGTGAAATTCTTCAAGTTTATGATGGTGGAAAACCACCTTGTGATGATATTCAACAAAAGCTGAAATACAAAATAGAAGATATTAACAAACAGATTGATGATTTGCTAGAGTTACGCAGCGAATTACAAGGATTAATATCAGATTGGCATAGTGCAACAACTAAGCCAAAAGAAATAATCTGTCCCAATATTCAGAAGTAATATAGCGCTACGCGCAAGTCAAAATTCAAAAGTCAAAATTCAGAATTCAGAAGTTTACTAGTCATAGGTTTGAGCATTCACCAATGTCCGAACCTAATTACGTAGCTCTATACCTAGAAGGCATTTATAAATAGAAAATAAAATTAATATACTGTGTGTTACGTACACAATAGAATATCTTTTTTAGGTTATGCAAAATCCTTCATCCGCACAAAAGCAAGTTCGCACCCATGTATTAGTTTCTGGAAAGGTACAAGGTGTTGGTTATCGATATTTCACAACAAAGAAAGCTTCTCAGTTGAAGATAAATGGTTGGGTGCAAAATCTCCCTGACGGTCGGGTAGAAGCTATTTTTGAAGGCGATCGCAAAACTGTAGAAAAAATGATTAACTGGTGTCATGAGGGATCGCCTTCTGCTGTGGTTCGGGATGTTAGTGTTGAATATGTTGAACCTGAAGGGTTAGAGGGTTTTGAGGTGAGACGGTGATCAGTAATGAGTAAAGTATTATTATCCCCAATCCCCAATCCCTAATCGCCACCTACAACAAAGCTCCACCACAACTGGAACCACTACCCGCTGTGCAACCATAACAGTAAGCAGCCGTTTGCACTTGATGAATTAAATCTAAATTACCTGCTTCCAATAATTTCTTAACTGTGAGTATCTCTCCATCAAAGGTTTTTGCAGGTAGATTCATCATTTGATTAAAGTCACAATCATATATATTACCGAGATAATCAACTGAAATTTCATCCCGACACATTAAGTGTTCTACTGTACTAGAATTAAAACTAGATTCTAAAAATTGCAAATATGGGGCGTAGATTTTCTTGCGTTCTAAATGAAATTTAGTTCTACCTACTGGCAAATTTGTAATGGTAAATAAATTATTGAAGACAATACCAAACTTTTCTTGTAAAAACTGTTTGTAATCTTGTTCTAATTTAGCCTGGTCTGGGGTAAGGGAAAATTTTTCACTGTTGGGTAATTGAGGATTATATACTAGGTCTAAAGTTAAATTAGGTTGTGTTGCGTAACCAACTTTATTTAACCACTGTAGTGCTTTGATAGAAGCATCAAAAACACCATCACCACGCATTTTATCAACATTATCTGCTAAATAACATGGCAGAGATGCAACTATTTTGACTTGATTTTTAGCAAAAAAATCGGGTAAATAATCAAAACCATTTTCAAAATAAATAGTTAAGTTAGAACGAACAATTACCTGCTTATTATTTTCTCTTGCTGCTTCAACTAAAGATTTAAACCCGTAATTCATTTCTGGCGCACCACCAGTTAGATCGACAATTTGAATTTGGGGAAATTTGTAAATTAACTCAACTAATTGTTGACAAACTTCTGGAGAAAGCTCTTCCGTACGTTTTGGACCTGCTTCTACATGACAATGGCTACAAGCAAGATTACAGCGACGACCGAGGTTGATTTGCAAAACTGTAATTGCTTTTTTTGTTAGTGGGGAATCAAGTTTTTTATGAAAAGGTGTAATTGTTGTGTTAATCATTTTCAGTTATCAGTTATCAGTTAGCAGTTAACAGTTAACAGTTATTGATTAGCAATTTATGAAATTTCACTATGCTGAATTAGCAGTAGGGAATTCACTGAAAAATTTATATGATGATTTATTGATGGTATCTATAGGGGCGCATAGAGATACGCCCTTATTAATCAATCTATAGTCAATCTATCTATACCTTTGGTTGGGAAGTTATAGCACCCAATTTTTCTCAGGATAAGTGTTAATTATTAAACTTCAACACCTGATTCTAGAATTTCTACAGATTTCAGCAATTTTTATTAACAACAACCGCCACCATCGTAATGCCAAGTGGAGTTAGTTACCATAATCTCCGGTGCATAAGCTGCTAGTTTAGCTGCAGTTTTATCGCAAACTCCTCCAGGAACTCCTTTTTGGAGAATATGTCCCGCTCCATCGTCAAAATATTCTTCAGAACCAGCATAAATTGCAGTTTTACCGGTAAAAATACAAGCACCATCTTCTGGAATTACGACTTTAAAAGCAACAGAATCAAGACTTTCTAGCAGTAAATTTTCTGATAAATTATATGTCTTTCGATCCAACAACCGATAGGGACGACGGGCACGAATTTCTACTTGACCAAAACCTGCATTAATTATACGTTGAACATATTTTTCATAGGTAAGTGCACCTGAAAGACACATAGCCCTTAAGCGTTCATCTTGCTGTAGATGTCCTGGAATTGGACGAGTCGCAATCGGATCGCTCATTTGCAGACGTCCACCTGGTTTCAATACGCGATAAGCTTCTCCTAAAGCCCGAGCTAAATCCTCTGGTTCAAAAATATTGAAAAGGCAATTTTGAGCTACAACATCAACAGAATTGTCCTCAACTGGCAAGTTAAAAGCATCACCAGGACGAATATCTACAAAATTAGTCTCAAACCAAGGGTTTTCAGCTTTTGCGATTTCTAGATTGCGTGCCGCAGCCTGACGCATTTCGGACACTGGATCGACTGCAATTACACCACCCTGACGTCGAGTAAAATAGGCAAATTGTAGAGCTTCTAGCCCACCACCAACACCAACATATAGTACAGTCGGTTGGTTAACTAATTCTGCCGGATGAACTGTAGAACCGCAACCATAATTCATCTCCTGCATTGTCAGGGGTATATTGAGTCCCGGTAGTTGCATAGGTGTACTCTGCACGCAACAGAGTCCTACTTCTGGTGTTTGTGCTACTTCACTGTAGAATTGAGCTGCTGTGTCTAAATAAGTCATCGTTGGTTCTATATTTATCGCGGATTCTTGCAAAATAATGCTCTTGCAATCTCAACTGAAATTTTACTTCTCAACTATTAAACTTAAGATTCACTTTATACTAGATCTATCTTAAGTGGTTACTTGTATTATTTTTTGCTGCCATTGGTAGTTCTTTGGCACATAAAAAAACTCAAAGCAGATAAACACACTGCTTTAAGATTGATTCGCAAGGACTACGGATATTTAAGTACCTTTTAGAGCTATTTTTATTTAAATACAAATGCTTCTCAGTTTTATGAGTTTTTCCTGAGAATTGACTTTGGTACAGATTAAATTATTTATGCTCTCCTTCGAGTTGTTATTTTTTTTATATTTTTGACCAAAAAAACTTTGACCAAAAAAACAACGGATGGCCTATTTATTAAAGTATGTTTATAAATAAATTTTAAAGTAGGCAGATGACGGCTAAATAAGGATTTGATTATTGGAATAATGCAAAATTTGCCGTAACCTACCGATGCTATATGGTGTGTTATGCCTGTTTAAGTTATTGTTGAAAGTGAGATATAGTGATATTTCTAACACACCCTACAATAATTTTATTTTTTATTTATAAACACCTTCTTAGAGAATAAAAACCTTTATCTCAGCGACGGATATATTAATGGTAATTTTAATTGTCAAGTTATTCTCATTCTCTTAGTACGTAACCAACACCTCGAATAGTTTGAATGAGACGCCTTTCATTGTTTGCTTCTAACTTCAATCTTAGGTAACGAATATATACTTCGATGATGTTGGAGTCACCCATGAAATCATAACCCCAAACCTCTTCAAGAATGCGATCGCGCGTAATAACTTGGCGTGGATGTGACATTAAATGTTCGAGTAGATCGAATTCTTTCGCAGTTAGTTCAATTTGACGCGTTCCTCGGTACACTTCCCGGGTAGAACGATTTAACTTCAAGTTCTCGAATAGTAAAACATCTACATCTTCTTCTTGGTTACGACGTAAATGAGCGCGAATTCTGGCTAATAACTCCTCAATGCTGAAAGGTTTGACAACATAGTCGTCCGCACCTGCATCTAAACCTGTTACGCGATCGCTCACCTCATCTTTTGCTGTCAGCAGAATAATTGGAACTTTTTCTCCAGTGGATCGCAGACGACGACAAATATCGACCCCTGACATTCCTGGTAGCATCCAGTCCAAAACTACTATATCTGGATGAGATTCCCGCGCCATCGTTAACCCACTCAGACCATCGTTAGCGACGCTAACTTGATAACCTTCGAAGCTCAACTCTAATTCCACAAACCGAGCCAACTTGACTTCATCTTCAACTAATAATATATGCGCCGTCATGGGAGTTTAATATTTTTTTCCTATTTTCAATTTTTTTCAATTAAGTGTTGAAATGTGATTTATCAACCCAAATAAAAAGTATACATTTCTACTACCAGTTCAAAACAATCTCAAACAATATCAAATAATCTTTACCATGTTTATAATTTTTTCTTTGTATTTATGTCTTGGGATACTTGTATTTCACAATATGAATGTTAAACCTAGGTAAAATAATCAGACTCAAGACATAGACTGGGGGTATGCTACCACTCTCTACCCAACCCAATATTTGCAGGAGTAAATGCAGCAGGGGGCGCTAATAAGGATATTCCAATCTTATTTTTGATTGCAATTTAACCAGAGACTGATATAAAAATCCAAAGTTTAGATTGTGATCGTATATCTTATGGGGTATCGAATATAGGGCATCGAATATAGGGCATCGAATAGTAAACCATCTAATTGCAGGCGATCGCATTGTAAGGGATGGAAATGTAGAGAATAGAATTTCACACATATCTTAGTGTCAAGTGTTTGGAATACGGATAATTATCAATAATGCTTAACAACAAATGCGAACAGTTAACACCATTATTTACTCACTACCTCCTTAAATACCCGTAACTTACATAGAATAAATGTGTAGTTATCTTGCTAAACAATAAAATTTAATTTTATTGTATAAAAATCAATCAGTAATTTAAGTTAAGGATTATTCAATGTTTTTTAATTCTTTATTTTTACAATTAGGAGAACGACAGCGAAAGCAGCAAGCAGTGGCAATGCTATCATCTCTAAGTTATAGAGATGGCAAGCTACCAGAATATCTTAAAGAAATAGCCTGTGGTGTAAGTAAATTAATTGGAATAGATCTATCTGTAGTTACAATTTGCCACCGGGGTTCCGGTAAAATCCTCGCTAGTAGCATCGATATGGGAAAGGATCATCATTCCTATTCATTACACGGTCACTTGTCTGGAACAGTTGTTAAAAATAGAAAAAATCTAATTGTTGAAGATACTCAAGTCTGTAGCGAATACGGTGTGGGACCGGATGGGTATCGTGCTTATTTGGGGATACCGCTCAAAACTTCGAAGGGTGAAGTTATTGGAACGGTATGTTCTTTTCATAAGCGACCGCGTAATTTTTCTGACCAGGAATTAGAAATTACTCAACTCTTTGCTGAACGTGCGGCGACAGCAATTGATAATTATCAACTTTATCAGCAACAACGGCAATTTAATGAGGCTTTGGAAGCAGAAGTAGCCCGAAGAACAGAACAGTTAAGACAAGCTCAAGCGAAACTTGTCGAAAAAGAAAGATTAGCTGCGATCGGTGAATTTGCTTCAGGTATTATTCATGAAATTCGCAATCCATTTACAACTATGAAAATGGGTTTGAATTTTTTTAAAAAGTTAGATTTATCAGAACCTGCTCAAGTAAGGTTATGTTTAGCTTTAGAAGAAGCAGATAGATTAGAAAGATTATTAAAAGAAATATTACTTTACGCAAAGCCTCAAAACTTAGAACTTCTAGCAATTGATATTAATCAACTAATTACGAATCTCTTGGTAGCGCTACAAATAATGCCAGAAGGTGAGGGGAGAAAACTTGAGTTTTACCCTGCTAATTCACCTGTAAATATTATGGGAGATGAAGATAAAATTAAACAAGTATTAATAAATTTAGTGCGCAATGCTTATGAAGCAATTAATATTGGGGATATTGTTAAATTACAAATAGAGCATCAAACTCAAGAACAACAAGTATATATTAGGATTCATAATGGTGGGGATCCAATACCTGCAGAGGTTTTACCCAAACTAACCCAACCTTTCTTTTCGACAAAATCCTCTGGAACTGGACTCGGACTTGCAATAGTTAAACGTATAATAGAAGCACATAATGGAGAATTATCAATTACTTCAACCGCAGGGTTAGGAACAATTATAAGTATTAAATTACCCACTTCTTCCTAACAATAAGCTGTCACATCTTCTCCACATTCATCTGCAAGATAACATAGAGCTTTAAAGCGTAAAGTTACGACTTGTTCGTAAAGGGGATTTAACTTGCACATTGCTGGGATGTGAAATAGTTTGCGACCAAAAAGAACTACATCTCTTTCAAATGGACATTGTGAAGGAACCAGTTTACATAGGAAATGTGCAAGTTTAGGGTTATGGATTTCGATAGATTCTAACCATTGACGAACGGGATAGAGTAAGTCATGTTTTTGGCAAATTTGTGTAAAAGCAGTCATAATAATCCTTCTCCCCAGTATGGGAGTTTTAGAGTTAATATTTGTTAGTGATGAATTACTTTGTTCTTAGTTATCAGCCTTCAGAGGACAATTTATTTAACTCTGACTTTGAGACTGATTTTCAGATTAGATGTTTTTCGCTTTCTACTTATATATAGGTTTGATTACCTAAAGTTATGCAATTGTGATTTGTTGGTTAGTGGTCCGAAGTTGGAACCTTTCCTTGATATATAACTACATCTCCTACTGACATGACTCCGGATATTTTTTCGGAACTAGTAGCAAATTCTTCAAAGCTTTACATTACAGGCTTTTGGACGTTTCGCGCTGTTAAGCCAAACCTACTATTAACAACCTAAAATATCACCTCAGTTCCGGGTTCATTACCCCTTTTTAGAATGAGAGAGGGAAGTGTGGGGAGTGTGGGAGGTCTGACAGGTGTGGGAGGTGTGGGAAGTGTGGGAGGTGTGGGAGGTGTGGGAGGTGTGGGAGGTGTGGGGGAAATCCCAAAAAATATAAAGGGGTCTTAAAAATCGGATTTGGTATCAGTTCCGGGTTAAACCTAGTAGCTCAGTACCATTGTGTAGCAACAGTATGGAGACGAAAAATTTTTTGCTTTTATGACAACTTCAATGTTTAGGACATTCGATGTTTAGGAGAAATTAATAGCACTAGGATTGCTGCGATCGCAAATCCACCGCTAACCGTGAATGTAACTTGAGGACCGATTTGTTCCCATAATATTCCCGCTAGAAGGCTAGCTGGTAATAGCGCTAAACCAGTGATTAAATTAATTAGTCCAAATGCTGTACCCCGTAAATCTTCGGGAACCATGTCAGCAACTAAAGCGAGTAGTAAGCCTTTAGTTTTACCTAAATACAAGCCACACAACCCAAAAAGTACCCAGATTTGCCAGGGTGTTTGAACTGCAGCAAAACCAAAATAAACTAAGGAAAATAGTGTAAATCCACTAATTAGTAACCCTTTACGACCAATTCTGTCTGACAATACACCCACGGGGTAAGCACTTAATCCATAAGTGACGTTCATGACTACGAAACTAAGAGGGATCAAGCTTGTAGGAACGCCGATTTGCTGTGCTCTTAGTAGTAAAAATGCATCGCTAAAGTTACCTAAATTAAATAATAATGCCACTACAACTAACAGCCAGTAAGTTTTACTCAATCTTTTGAGTGTACTCCACTGTAAAGGATTACGTTTTTCACTATTTGTCCTGGGAGTTTCTCGGACGCCGTAACAAAGTATGGCGATCGCCATGAAGCCCGGTATCATTGCTAACCAAAAGACTAAGCGAAAGTTTTGGTTGGAGTAAAATAATAACGCTGTAGCAATAAATGGTCCGCTGAAAGCACCTATAGTATCTAAAGATTGTCGTAACCCGTAGGCTGCTCCACGTTGGGAAGGTGGGGTAACATCGGCGACTAATGCATTGCGGGGAGCAACACGAATTCCTTTACCTACTCTGTCAGCGAAACGAGCAAATAAAACCCAAGCTGGAGTTGTAGCGATCGCAAATAGCGGAGTAACTAATGCTGATAGTCCATATCCTGCTAAAGCCAATTGTTTGCGCCTTCCCCAATAATCGCTGAGTGCGCCGGAAAATATTTTTAAAACAGAGGCGGTAGATTCAGCAATTCCTTCAATTACCCCTACCGTAACTAAATTCGTTCCCAAAACAGAAACCAGAAATAAAGGCAGGATGGACTGGATCATTTTAGAATTTATATCAGTTAGTAAACTGACAAATCCTAGAAACCAGATATTACGAGGAAGCTTTTGAGATAATAACGCTTTCACGATTTGTTGAGGTAATAATGGGAAATATTTATTAACAAATTGGTATTTAGTATTTATTTATTTATTTACTTACTTACTTATTCATTTACTTACTTCGTATTGATTTTATACCAGCAAATTTTTCGGACATATTCAAAATATCAACTGCTATAAATTTCTTAAACCGTAAGCTACCAGCTTCATTCATACCAAATTTTTGATCCCTAGCTTTACGATTTTTACTAATTAAAAGTGTACTATTGCAAAGCATTTGTGTATAGATTTGAGTATATCAAATTTTATGTCTAATTTTAATCAGTCCAATGGAGCCAAAATAATTCGCAAAATTACAAAGTTCTTGACATTGATCTTCTAACTTAAAATCAACCAACTAAACACTCATAAGTTAAGAGATTCAAAAGATGGAAAACTCAATCAAAGCTCTACTAACTACTCTTTTAGTTACTACTTTGGGAGTAGCAGGAGTGTCTCCTGTTGTCCGAGCAGAATCTCCCAATGAAGAGCAACAAGAACGTCAAATAGCAGCCAAATTACGCCCCTATGCTAAGATTACAGCCGAACAAGCCAAGAAAGCTGCTCAAAGTACTTTAAAAGGTGAAGTTGAAGAAGTCGAACTGGATGCAAATGAAAATCGCAGTTTGTATTACGAAGTAGAGTCAGAGAAGACAGTAGTCTACGTGGATGCGGGAAACGGTAAAGTCTTAGGTAGCGAACCTGCGGGTAAAGAGGGGGCTGTCGAAGATAGCTTACAAAGTAGTGTTAAGGTCCCTAATAGCGTTCAACTCCCCTCTGATCGATAAATAAAATTTTTGATTTGACATCTGATTTCGTTTCGGCGATTAGCGGGACTTAGACAAAAAATAAGGAATAAAAAGCTTCAAATCCCAGTCATGACAAGCCACTGGATTCAAACCCCTGTATATCACTTTTAGCAGAGTGTAGCGCTAACAATAACTCAGATATATCGAGAAAAAAACCAATTGGTGTAAAACTATCTGTCCATGAAGGTTTGAGGCTTTTTTGAATCAAAAAATGTCTAGGTTCCGTTACAAATTATTTTGATAATTGTAGCCTTATTTTAAAGAGGAAAGCAATGAGGTTCTTAATTGTTGAAGATGACGACCGCATCGCTAAATCCTTAGCAGAAAATTTGAGATATCAACAGCATATTGTTGATATTACTAGAGATGGAATTGAGGGATGGGAATATTCACAAGCGGCTGAATACGATTTTATTTTATTAGATATAATGTTGCCCAAATTAGGTGGAATTAAACTTTATCATAGGTTAAGAGCTAATAATTCTAAGGTGCTTATTCAAGCCTATTTTATCCTGGATTCAGGCAAAGTATTTACATACTTTGAGCCGTAATGATGTTAAGAGATTTTGTTTTAAGAAGATGCTATCAGTAGTGAAAATTAATTTGGACTAAATCGGTTTAATATTTCCTAGTTCTTAACTTTTTATAACTAAAATTTTAAAGGCTCTTAGACCTTTCAAAAAAAATAAAGGTGATTTGTTGTTGGGGAAATTACAGAGTGTATTGCCGTCTTTGGTAAATATTCCATACGTTCCTCACACAAGTTACCTTTACTTTTTATTTGAGGAGGAATCAATGCACTCATATGCTCAAACTAATCTACAACTGTACAACCAGATCATTGAAGCTAAGTACTCCGATGCCGATTTGACCCGTACTTTTCAAGCTTATGAACTCGCAATGAAACTATTTTCCGGAAGATACCGGGCGAACGGGAAGCCTTTTGTGGCTCATTCGATTGGTACCGCTAGTATTCTCATTACACAAAGTTCTCCGGTAAGTGTTGTAGTTGCGGGTCTCCTCCATGCTGCTTATGCACAAGGGGATTTTGGAAACAGACAATACGGGATTACTCAGGCTAAACAGAAATACTTAGCACAGCTAGTGGGTGAAGAGGTAGAGTCTATTGTGGCTCTTTATACATCATTAGCCTGGGATGAGCAAGCTATTAGTATTGCTCGTAGTAGAATAAATGAGCTTTCGCAGGTAGAGCGACAAGTTCTACTAATTCGGCTTGCTAATGACTTGGAAGATGAGTTGGATTTAGGAATGCTCTATTGTAAAAAAGCACAAAATTCTACTGCACAACTGCATACTCTCTCGATAGTCGAAGTTGCATTAGAGTTGGGGTACCCACTCTTAGCCGAACAACTTGTCGAAAGTCTTCAACGAGCAAAAATAGCGAATATTCCATCTATGTTACAGCGGGAAAAAGGATCGTCTTTTACTATCTCACCTGGTTTAAGAGAACCTTTTATCTTTGCTCTATTGAAGTCAATTAAGCATATGCTAACCAACAAAGTTGTCACTAAGCTTATGCAAGCTTGGCGTAGAATAGATTAGTGATATACGCATTGGTAACAAGTCGAAAGTAAGTATAGGTTGTCAATTAATCAAGGTACAAAAAATAATTGACACAAAAATAATAGTCAGAAAAACAGTTTAATTCGGCGAGGTGAGACATGTGCAACCTCTGCAAAAATTTATTTTTTTGTTTTACCCACAAAAACGAAAATGGAGGATAACTGTGGATAAAAAAATTTTAAACCTTAAGCCGAGAAATCTACCTACTTACATTTATCACCTTCTTGCTGAAATCGGCTTGGTTCACAATCGCTTTGTTTATAAATTACAAGGTTATCAATTTAGATCTATTAGCGTTGCTACTAATCAACCGCTTAGAGTTGGTGACGTAGTAGATAATAGCTGTTGCTATTTTGGAAATCAATCCACCGAAATTATTCCTGACCTTATAAGAAAACGCGTACTTTCTGGAGTAGAGGAAGAATTGCAATATTACCACGGATGTCAAATTGACAGACTGTGCTTTTCTTATGCAGATAATCAGATTAGTAGCTGTGGGAATGGATATTGCATAGTTTTTATTGAATTATCTTCCGGAAAAATTGGCGATGAGATGAGAAGACTTCAAGAATTAGAGTCTGAAAATAAGCTTAATAGAACGGAGGTAGAACTATTGCTATCGCTAGAGGAAGAGTACTCGACACAAACCCATAATCTCGAGTATTGGAAACAACGTATTCCTGACTGGGATAAACGTGTTGAATTTATCGGCGAAATTCCAAACGACCTCATTTATTAATAACAACTAGTAACTAACCTTTAATTAACCTTTCAGCAAAAATATTGATTTTGCTATTGTTCAATAAACTCTTAATTTAGAAATCATTTTAATATGCCACAGTCTACTCCATACCAACCTGTTCTACTACGAATATTACACGCTACAACTGGACTACTAGCGATTTTGGCGTTAGTTTCAGGTTTTTGGGTTTACAACACCTATGATAAACGTTGGGGTAGTTTAGCTTTACCAAAACTAGAGGATATTCAAGGTATTCATGGCACTATCGCTTTAATATTTCTATTACTTCTCCCAGTTTTTGCTTTGTACAGTTTCCATATCGGTCATCATCGCCTATTACAAGAGCAGTCTTTTAAACAATTGACACAACTTCGTTCATCAGTTTGGTGGACATCTATACATCGTCTGGTAAATACATTGATGTTGCTTGCGGTAACCTTTTCCGTGCTAACTGGTCGAATGATGAAAGAAGAATGGCTTCCTGCTGGAGAAATTTACCACCAATGGTATCTCAGTCATTTAGTTGCATGGACATGTGTCTTGATTAGTCTCGCATTACATCTACTATTTGGAGTCAAAGTAGGGGGAGTTCCGCTGTTATTATCGATGTTTCATTGGGGAGTACGCGATCGAGATACCCCACCTTTTTGGTTTAGAGGAATCAGAATTAACCACTCCAACTGGCTACTGAAAATGACTGAAGTATTCGTGATTGGGGGTATTATTATGGCATTTATTCTGCCAGCTTTTAGTTCTTAAAATGTAGTTGGGAGTTGAGGAATTTATCAGTCAGCAGATCGCTAAAGCTATTTTCTTACGGGCTACAGTTGTCGGTCATAAGCTTTTATTTTTCGGCAACGTTATTATTTTTGGTCAATATAGACTGAGATAAAATGAAAATAGGCATACAATGGTTGCTTACCATTTCATTGCCTAGGAGGTGAATCGTAATGCCCAAATGGAAACTAGTAACAGAATTTTCCTTTAGTAGTGCCCACTATATTAAAGATTATGATGGGCCTTGCGGTAGGATGCACGGACATAATTACACGGTAAAAATGGAAGCTACTGCATCCGAGCTACACACTTCAGAATACTGTCCTCATCCGGTAATGGTTGCTGATTTTAGGACGCTGCGCTGGGCGAAAAGAGATGTCACCAAAGGCGGACTAGACCACTGTATTTTAAACGAAGTCATGCCTCCAGAGTATGAAACCACCGCCGAGATGATTGCTAAATATATTTATGATAAAACTAAGAAAATTTTACCCACAGGTGTGAAGCTCAAGGTTTCAGTATCGGAAACACCTAATTCTTGGGCTGAGTATGAAGATGATTAATTCGAGAATAGGGATAATTTTTCAAAAATTCAGGTTTGAAGCTCAGGTTTTAATTAAATTCAGACTTGAAAATTAAAGGCTAATTTAAATCAATTGTATTGAGCTATTTAATATTTTTTGAATCCAATTAATAAGCGATCGCACTGCATTCGCTTAGCTTACATCTTGCACCAACAAAAATTGATGTAAATGTATTACTCAGTAAAAAGCCAGAACCCTTAACTTAGTGATATAAAGTCATAAAAATTAGGTAGCCTTATGGCATGTATTTTGAATTTATCTGGGTTAACACTCACAGGTGCAAGATATGAGTTAGCCTTAAATAATTATTACCATTACTGATAAATAATTTAAATTAATTCGTAACTTCCAAACCCTGAAATTTTGTTTAAATAGGATTTTGAGATGATTTTCACTCCCCATGAGTTTTTCGTTTATTATTTTTTATAATATTGGGATAGGGTAGGGAAGTAACTTCCAAAATTATCCCTAAACTGATAACTTACAACAATGTCATTTAGCCCAAATTCCCACCTTGAAATAAATTTTCAGGCTCATAGACAAAGTACGTTAAAACGCACTCTTAGCATAGCTAAACCCTTGACTAGTCTGATTTATCAGACTTTGTTTATGAGCCTGGGATTTTAATCCAAGGCGGTTATTGAGAATGCTGCAAGATATCACTGTTTTTTTGATGACGTCGATAATTGAATTTTGCTCAAGAATAAATAGAACTTGAATTTACGAAGCTCACACCCAAGAATCATTTATTCTTATTAATTTTGCACTTATTCACTTTGAAATTATTCCTGGAAACTAATTAAACAGAAATCGAATCAAGAATGGGAGAAATAAAACGAAGTGAGAAATTACTAATAAGAAATTAAATATACTAAAAATTGACGAAGTTAATTGACGGTATTTTTTTAGTTTGTAATCCTAATATAGCAGACAAATATTAAAAACATACAGTATAAGTTGCTGATAAAACCCTGGTTATTTATTTTGCGTTCGATTTACATAGCTGAATAATCTCGTAAGCTAAATTCTGAATGTAAACTATTAAGATTACCAATTACCAATTCTCAATTATCAAAAATACACCTAAACCGGCAAACTAACTGTAAAAGTACTTCCTTCACCCTGCTTAGAACGCACACTGATATTACCACCCATCTGCTCAACCAAAGTCTTGACAATGGATAAACCTAAACCAGTTCCACCAGCCCGGTTACGTGCTTCATCTACTCGATAAAAACGTTCAAAAATCCGCGATTGATGTTGTAAAGGAATACCATAACCTCGATCGCAAATCTGAATAATTACTTCTGAACCTTGTCTAAAAATACTTAAAGTAATTGGCTGATTAGCTGGAGAATATTTAACTGCATTATCAATTAAATTTAATAAGATTTGTTTGAGCCGATTATAGTCAGTTTTAACTTCAATAATATTATTTCCTCCTTCAATTTTAATTAGTCTATTACTATGTTGACGCGCCATTTCTACAACTTCGGCAACAATATCATTTAATACATAATATTGAATTTTCAAATGTAAATGACCGCTATCAGCGCGTGCTAATTCTAATAAATCTTCCAGTAAACGAATAGTGGTTTCTGCTTCAGAAGCAGCAGTTTCTAAAGCCTCTTTTTGGGTTTCAGTTAAATTCTGCTTACGTCGCAATACACTTTGTAAATATCCATGAACAATCGCCAGTGGAGTACGTAATTCATGGGAAATGTTACTCACAAATTGTCTTTCTTTCTCCCAAGACTCAGAAAGACGTGAGAGCATCATATTACAAGTTTTAGCTAATTCCCTAACTTCACTAGGTGCATTTTCCAAGTATAGATGTCCTTTACCTAAATCTTCGACAGAAATCACTTCTGTCATATGACTTAATTGACGTAAGGGCTGCAGAGAATGCCTAATATAAAAGGCAATGATCGTTGAAATTGCAATAATTACTAGCACACTCGCAACAGAAAGGTTTTGAACAAGTGTAATAAACATTCTTTGATCGCGAGTAATATCATGCATTATAAATAAATTACCCAACGATTTTCCTCTACTATCCTTCAGAGGAGTCCCACACCATACAAAGTAACGATTACTTAATTGACGAACTTTTGGTGATAAAGGCGCTTGTTTGAGAGCAAGTAATTGAGATTGCTTCAAACTTGAAGATTTATCTAAAGATTTTGACTGTGCAAGAACCTTACTATCAGAATTTATAACCCACACCAACGTATTACTAATAGTTGACTTATCAACTGCTTTTTGCAATGCTTCTTCTTGAGAATACATTTGCCTGTAAACTTGCATATCCCGTGGGATACTTTCATTAATTTCTGCAACATTATCCTTGTGAGATTGAATCAAGATTTGCTGCATTCTCCAACTAGTTAAACCAGCCAGACCTCCTAAAGCTACAGTCGATAAAATTGCGATCCCAGCTGTTAATCGAAAGCGTAAAGAAGATGAGTCAATTGTTCTCCAGAGTTTACTAAATTTTTTCACTATTTTGCTACTACTATTATTTTGCTATTGAGCTTGAGTTTTGAGAAATATATTTGTTGTTAAAACTTGTGATAATCTTAAATAATTAATAAATCTCATAAGACTTATAAGCTCACGTCTAATTCATTAAATATTATCTGTAGTGCATCCTTCTTAACTTAAATTTTGTTCAGAGTCAGTAGATATTATTATAATTTATCTAAATATTAATAAAATAACATCTCGAAATTGAAACTACTTTATTTGGCAGTTAATTGTTAATTTTATGTCAGATTTTATTAGCATTACTATTAATTTACAGAGACGTTATCTATAACGCCTCTGAAGGCTTATGAGGAGCAAATAAATGTACACTAAGGCGGAAATAAAGCAACCATTTATAAAGTCCAGAAGCTAGGGTAATATAATACTTTTGACTTATGTCCTACGGACACGCTTTTGCTAATGACTTCCGCGCAGTGGTACTAGTAATTACTATTACTGTTAATATTCAGCATTGACTGCTGATTAGGTGGATTATTTGGTAGACATGTTTTATTTTGGAAATCACACTGAAAAACATAAGGTTTCTGCCAACTCAAAGGAATTTCTAACAAATCCCTCGCTCCTGTCATACCTTGACCAATAAACAGCAGTAATGCAAACGTATTTAGAATAGTATGAATTATCCGCCAGCGATTTTTGCGATCGCGATAAATTTCTGGCACAATTGCTAGGGAAAAAACCATTAATAGTGCTGCTGCAATTCCATAATAATAGTGCGACCAGTACCACTCATTAGTACGCCGAAATACACCATCTTGAGACCCAAGAATTACTAAACCTGCACCGGTTAAAGTTGCAAAAATTCCTCGCCATAATGCCTGTTTGGCTTTATACAAAAAAACTAAAGAAGTAATAGTTGCAACAAACATTAAGACAATAAATATTGCTTGGAATGGTGCTTTAAACCACAATTTATTTTTAATAATATTGTCTGTAAAAATTGGGTAGGCTAAACCAATCAAAGTCAGTCCGACAACAGAACCTGTTAACCAATTACCAAAACGTCTGTGTTCTGGACCCGCAACAGCTGGTATTTTACTCTTTTTTTTGTCTGCTGTTTGTAAGCGACGCTGGCGAGCTTGCCATGCAAAATTAGAAACATTCCCAATAAGTGGAAATACGAAAATGACTGCAAGAGCAGGATGTATGAGAGAAATAAAATCTGTAAGTTCCATGCTGATATTTTGTGCAAACCCCTATGTAATTTTTGTATTCTGGTCGATTGTCAACTGAAAAATGTACTTTTATTGATTCTGTATAAATTTTTTAATGGCTACAGACTTTAAAAGCTACAATTCTGAATTTTCAATTCCTAATTCCAAATTCCAAATTTAGAACCTCAAAATTTAAAACCTCAAAACTTAGAACTTCAAAACTTAGAATAAAAGAAAAATACTATATATAGAAACTTGTAAGTAAGCGAAGTAAACAAAAACTTTACATTTCACAACATATTACGAAAAAGCGAATAATAAGCCCTTAATTAAAGATGTACCCTGCTTTGAAGGCAATTTAGACCAATAGATAATTAACTTTTGGATTTAAATTACCAGTTGAACACTGTTATTAAAAAACTAAATCGATAAGAAATAAATATAGTTTAGATTAGACCTTAAAAGGTGCGTAACCAAAAGTCGCATTGAACTCTCGACACCAAACCGCAACTGATTTAAACTCTGAAATATTTATATTTGCAGGTATTTCATAACTTTGAGTTCCGCTAGTATTTTTCAATGGTGCAATACTGACGTAATCTTTCTCCTTAATACCAGTAATTGGTAATGTATCGTTGCGATGTAAAATTACAAACAGGTCTGGACCGCTATCTGTCTTGAAATTCCCATCGAACTCCAGGTATTTTTTGCCATTTTCTGTTACCACCTTAACTTCACCCTGGGTTGGATGTTCTGCAGATTTAAATGTCCCAGATAAATTCTCAGCATTGGAAGTAGAAACTTTTTCTACAGCTGTTTTTTGGGTCTGAGCTTGATTTACAGCTTCAGTTTCTGGTTTTTGAGATACTTCTTGCGCAGAGCATCCAACTGTTAATAAAGTTGCAAAACCTACTAATACTAAAGATTTTAGCTTCATTGTGCTTAGTGTCCTCAAATCGGTTCATGATTCCACTTTAAAGCTTTGTAGCAGTAACAAAATTAATATAGGCTGAGAAGTTGTTAAAAATTTCTACCAATTTCGAGATTGATTTCTAATCTCATTTTAATGTAACACTTCATAGCTAATTTTATACTACATGATTGAATATGCTTCAACTGAAATATGCACCTGAGAGTCGTATCAGTTTTTATGATGCATATATATTTTTTCTCTGTTGCACATTTTACATATTTTTATGGCAATTAACTACTGGCTGTTGAAATCATCTTAGAATACCCATGATTAGAATACTTTAAACAAATCATGAGCAGAATAATTTCCCAAGTCTCAAATTTTATTAGTGGTACCCGAGGAAAAATTTATTTGTGGATTGCGGTGCTAATATTCGGTGCTGCAAACGCGATTACTCGTCAATTAACTGAACTCGGAACCCAAAATCTAATTGATGGGAGAAATCCGATTTCTTCTTGTAATGTTTTATTTGCTGGCAATATTTGCGCTTTATTATTATTAATCGCTGTTTATTGGCGACAATTGAATATTAATAATTTAAAACAAATTTCTACTCAAAATTGGCTGAGTATGATTGTTGTTGCTATTTTATCCGGAGCAGTTGCACCAGGGTTAATTTTTGAGGCTCTTTCTCGAACAATGGTGACAAATGTAGTGTTAATTGGGCGGATTGAAACTCCCTTAGCATTAGTTTTATCTATCTTATTTCTCAGAGCTAGAGTTGATATTTGGACAATTACTGGTGCGATTATTTCTCTATTCGGAGTATTTGCCACAGTCATTCTTCAAGGCATATGGGAAAATACCATGAGTCCTGATAATTTTGTCTCTGTCGGTGTCGGAGAGATCATGACTGCTCTCGCTGCTTTGGGTTTAGCAATCGCTACAATTGTCAGCCAAGCAAAGCTACAGCAAATACCTTTAGGAATTTTTAGTGTATTTAGAACTGTGATCGCAACAGTTGTCTTTTTTGTCGCAGCAATATACTTCTTTAGTCCTCAACATTTTATGGATATTTTTTCACCCTTCCTATGGCAATGGATGTTAATTTATGCTGGCGTGATAGTTGTTTTGGGACAACTTGCTTGGTTTACCGGGTTAAAAAATTCTACACCATCTGATGTTTCTTTAGTTAGTTCTTTTACGCCAGTGGCAGGTATATTAGCAGCTTATCTAATTTTGGGAGAAGCTCCAACCCTTGCCCAATATATTGGCGGAAGTATCGTTTTATTTGGAATATTTCTCAATCAAATCGGTATCCAACGCCAGTCCAGATTGCAAGTCAAAAAATCTGAAGAAGTTCGATTAGAAATAATTGATAAACCTGGATTTAAAGGAATGTAAAATGAAGCTCACACACCTCGATAAAAAGCGTAAAAACTATCTAGCTCATAAATATTCTTTTAAACCTCGAAAGGCAACATTAGTTTTATTACTTACTTTTATTTTATCTGCAGTTGTTGTTTTTGCCTGGTTTAGCGGTGAAAATAGAATTAATGCTATTTTTGCCGAAATTAATTTATTACAAGAAAATCCTCCTCTGTGGTTGGAGGTACCAATGGTTGCAGGGAAATATTTATTAGTCCCAACTGTAGTTTTATTACTAATAGTTTTGGGAATTAAGCAAATTTATCCCCAACCACGTGTTTGGAATCGAAGACTAGTAATTGGTATTTTGCTGGTTTTAGCAGTTCGTTATATTTTTTGGCGTTCCTTATCTACCCTTAATCTTGTCGATCCACTCAATGGGGTATTCAGTTTGGGATTATTTTTCTTGGAAATTTTAGTACTTACCAGTACTAGCATTCAGTTGTTTTTAATGTTGAATAGCAAAGATCGGCGTCGAGAAGCAGATCTTAATTCAATTGCTGTTACTGAAGGAAAATTTACCCCATCAGTTGATATTTTTATTCCCACCTATAACGAACCGACATTTATTCTCCGACGTACAATAATTGGTTGTCAGTCTTTAGATTACGCGAATAAAACAATTTATCTCCTCGATGATACTCGACGTCCCCAAATGAAAGCCTTAGCTACAGAATTAGGATGTGAGTACATTGTTAGACCCGATAACCGTCATGCAAAAGCAGGTAACTTAAACCACGCGCTGACAAAAACTAATGGTGAATTAATTGTTGTTTTTGATGCAGACTTTATCCCAACCACAAACTTTCTCCAGCGTACTGTTGGTTTTTTCCAAGATGAAAAAATCGCCTTAGTACAAACCCCTCAAAGTTTTTATAACGCTGACCCTATCGCTTATAACCTTGGTTTAGAAAATGTCGTGACGCCAGATGAAGAAATATTCTATCGTCAAATCCAACCAATTAAGGATGGAGCGGGTAGCGTAGTTTGTGCGGGAACTTCTTTTGTTATAAGACGCAGCGCACTGCAAGAAACAGGTGGTTTTGTTACTGAATCTTTGAGTGAAGATTATTTCACTGGAATTAATTTATCTGCGAGAGGTTATCGGTTAATTTATTTAAATGAAAAACTAAGTGCTGGTTTAGCTGCAGAAAATATAGCTGCTCATGCAACTCAGCGCATACGTTGGGCTAGAGGTACTCTCCAAGCATTTTTTATTAAATCTAATCCGTTAACAATTCGTGGATTAAAACCAATACAAAGGATAGCTCATTTTGAAGGTTTGCTTAACTGGTTTGCTGTAATTTCTCGAATCGGATTTTTAATGATGCCGTTAGCTTATTCCTTTTTAGGTGTGATTCCGATTAAAGCAAGCTTAGAAGAAATAGTATATTACTTTTTACCCTTTTATTTAGTACAATTAACAGCATTTTCTTGGTTAAATCATCGCTCGCGTTCTGCAATTCTTTCTGAAATTTACAGTTTAGTACTGGTTTTTCCCTTAGCACTAACGGTCATTCAGGTAATGCTTAACCCATTTTCCAAAGGGTTTAAAGTTACCCCCAAAGGGACAGCTAATAATCGCTACATTTTTAATTGGGGTCTAGCATGTCCCCTAATAGTTTTGTTGATTGCTACCGCTATTAGTTTATGGCGAAATCTGGGGATGTGTTTGTCATTACTCTGGCAAAGTAGTAATACACCAGAATTAGTACAACACTTCGAAGGTTTGAATTTGGGTTGGATTTGGAGTGGATATAATCTCTTGCTGCTGAGTATTTCCTTACTAATCTTATGGGATGCTCCAAAACCAGATCTTTATGAATGGTTCGACCTACGCAGAGTAGTACGTCTAAGTTTCAAAAATCAAAATCAGCAAACCCAAAAAGGTCAAGATATTTGGGGAGTAACCACCATGATTTCCGAGGTCGGTGCAGAAATTGCTTTAACTCAAAAACCTCCCATAGATTTAGCCCAAGTGGAATCAATGAATCTAGAAATTGCTGAAGAAAATTTACAACTTGACTCCCAAATCATCCAAACCGGATCGAGAGATGAGTTTCCTACGGTAAGAGTTAAATTCCCCTTAGTTAGCGTCGAACAACACCGTAGTTTAGTAAAAATGTTATTCTGTCGTCCCGGTCAGTGGAAAGGTCGGTGTACCCCTGGTGAATGGGAATCTCTGTTGATATTGTTCAAAATTCTGATTAAACCGCGTATTTTATTCCAAAGAAGATTGGATGTGAGTGCAACAGTTGTCTCTAAAACTTAGTTGAGAAATAAAACTCGATCCAGATACTAAAAAATTATGTTGTCCTGTGTCTCCTATCTCGTCACCTAAATTAGCAGCTTCATGAAATTTAGATAAACACGATTAAACTTTTTGTGTAATTCAATCCTTACAGTAGTAACGATCGCTATTTTTTCATAGAATATTAAGCAAAATAATTTAAGACCAAATATAAAGTTAAAATTCCCAACAAAAAAATCTAAGAAAAACAAATCCAGAAAATAAAGGCCCAAACAAAATTGAGCGGTAAGTTGGGTTGGATATTACCTAATCAAATATTCCTATCCAGTAATTTGTGCTCATCCGTCCCCAAACGATCTATTTCTGGTAGACTTCTTGATGTGGATTATTCTCTTGGGTAAAAAGGCAATTAATGATTTCTGTTTGTTTTTCTCAGGGGAACTTATTAACTTCAGATTAGTCAATACGTGACTGAAGTATATAAATTTTACTTGAAGGAGTAAAAAAAGGTAATTCTACCTTCTTTGAGTTTATTGAATAATCTAGTCAATATTCCGGATAAACTTTAACTTGACCAGTATATAGTTTATCGGATAGTCTTGGCGTTCAGCTATCTGTTATAAGAAAAGTAATGAACAAAAAATTTATACTTACTTTACTTTCCAGCCCGACCATCTTCGCTTCTTTTATTTCCTTAGTGGCACTAGTCAATCCCGTTTCGGCAGCTGAGACACAAGTTCAAACTCAAGGGGATAAAAACTGTGTCATGAATCCGCATGGCGGGTATAAATTGATTTGTACTCGAGTTTCTCAAGTACCAAAAGTTAAGCGTCCGATCACTGTAGCAAAAGCCGATCCAGTACAATCCGTAACTGATGATATTATAGAGATTAAATTCACGGATGAAGAAAGTGATAGCGCGATCGCACTATTTGGTTGTGACTGTCCTTCTTGTCTCAACGCTTTAAGAGCTATGCGCGGTCAAGAACCGATTATATTCTAAAGTTTAAATTCTAGTACCTTTAATTATAGGATTTGATTTTCGTTCGTATTAAGCCTAGGCGATAAGGTCTTTGGTAGTAAAAAGAGTGTCAAGAAGACACGTAAAAAATTAGGTATTTTTAGCGTGCGTTATGACTGACGGTCTAGCGCACCAAATTTTTTTGACTGTACTTTACCTTTGAAAAGGTAACAAAACACTTTACACGTTTTAAGTGTGAAACACAGACTAACGGGACTTAGACATTTTTTTGCTCAAAAAACAGCCTCAAAGCTTTATAAATCAATGGTTTTACGTCGAATTGGTTGTTTTCTTGATATATCTAGGTTTGAGCGATTTTTAAGGCTTTGAAGTTAATCCCTTATTATGACTGACTTCGAGGCTTTTTCCTGCTTGTTTTTTTGTCTAAGTCCCGCTAAGACAAAAATAAATGAATAAAAATCCCCAAAGTCATCCTAAGTTTGAAATGCTAATACGCAAATGCAGGAGAGCACAACCGTATGTAGATATCGCGTTTATCATCCGTAAAACTTCTTCGACCATGCATGACACTGCTATTATCTATCATTAAGATATCACCTTTGTGCCAATTAATTTCTATCGTAATTCTTTCAGCTATTTCATTTAGTTCAGACATAATTTGATTGTCAATCTCTGAACCATCATCAAAAGATATGCTCTCTGGAGCAATAACCTTTCCTGGGAGTAAGCTATTAATGAAAACCATGTCTTCCCCATTTTTACTTGGATGTATTGCTGAGGAAATATAATAGAGATCAATTGACTCATCTCCATTGACTCGTAGTTGAGTATCGTTGCTTTTACATATCTGTTCTAATACACTTAAATCCTCAGTTTTATATCGCTTTATCCACACATCTTTGTCCAGATGACCGTGAAATCTCAACTTTTTCCGACTGAATAACTCTTTTAACGAATTACTAAGTTCATTAAAAAAACGTTTTCCATCACAGACAATTGTTGCACCGTCTTCCGATGCGGGATGAGCGCAGAAAAACCAAAGCATTTTGGGGAGATTTTTCTGATAGTACATTTCCCCATGTAACTTAATTTCATCTTTGAAATCATTGACACTTAAAACAGTCGAATTATTATTAATAACTCTACGTTTGAATACTCCTCCTGTATAATCCATGAAGTTAGTACTCAATTCATCGGTAAATTTTGTAAAAGTCTCTACATCAGCTTCAAAGCCTCTGAATAACAATAAGCGATGAGATCTGAACAGGTTAATAATTGATTCTTTATCCAGATCGACAATACTAATATTTTCATTTTCAGTATTGATAATTTTTTGACCAAATGTTTCTGAAAATGACTCTGCATGGAGTTGTGCGCTTACTTCATGCATACCCTTTGAGCTTGTCGCTGTCATAATTTATTCTCAACTTATTTTTATTCTTAGCAGTACTAACCAAAAAATGAGTTACGAGCCCCGTACATATCAATAAAACAAGAACAATGCTAATTAAGCACCTCTGGTTCTTGAGACACAATCATGTCATATAAGGATTGAAAGCTAAACCATCCGATGAAATGAGAGCCAACTTGGCTATGAGTCAAACGAGCTGTTTCTGCATCGATAACTATTGGTTTTCCTGCTGCTTCAGCCATCAGTTGACTATGACAGGAACGATCCATTGTTATAAACCACCATGCAGCTTCGTCTACTGAATGACCAACAGTTAGTAAACCGTGATTGCGTAGTATTATTGCTTTTTTTTCTCCAAGGGTATTACCAATACGTTCACCTTCCTCCGTTTTTAAGACCACTCCAGTGTAATCATCAAACAAAGCATGGTCTTCATAAAAAGCACAAGCATCTTGGGTTAAAGGGTCAAGCAAACGCCCAAGGGTTGACCAAGTTTTCCCATGCAGCGAATGAGCATGAGCAGCCGCATTAACATCTGGTCGAGCTTGGTGGATTTGGGAATGAATCGCGAAAGCTGCTGTATTTACAGGTTTGTTTCCTTTTACGACCTCACCCTTATGATTGACAAGTAGTAGATCTGACGCTCGAATTTGACCAAAGTGCATTCCCAGTGGGTTAACCCAAAAACAATCGGGATATTCAGGATCTCTAGCTGTAATGTGTCCAGCAATACCTTCATCAAAACCGTAATGAGCAAATAAGCGAAATGCAACTGCTAATCTTTGTTTGCGGTGAATACGTTCGTCCTCTGTACTTTCAAACGTGGGTGTTTTTATCGGTTCTAGATTGGGTGTTGATTTATCTTTCGTGCTGTATGACATTTTGAAAATTCCTGATTTTTTATATTTCTAATTCACGTAAACATGTGAATTAAATTCAGTACTTATAATATAAAGGGTGTCGATAACCGGCATAAATCATTAAGTTATATGTATAATTGCGACCGCGTTATTTGTTTGTAATGATTCTTCTTGTCTCAACAAGTTAAGAGCAATGCACAGTCAAGAACCAATTATTTTTAATCAGTTTTAATTTAATGAAAAAGTTACTTTTTATTCACAAAAATATTTATTATTAGGACTTACGCACTTTTTACCTTAGCGTAGCAAGTCCCAAAGGGACTTATTTTCAATAGTTTGGGATGAAGCGTACCTACCATGAATATTTCCTTGTAGAAATGCTGAACCGCGCCTTACGGCGTAAGCGGAGCTAGAGGCTCTGCCGTTTAGGCTTGATACTAATCTATGGTCGCAGTGACTATGTTTACGTTGTCCGTAGGTAAGTTCTGATTATATCGCTAATTCTTCAATGGTAAGCGCGGGAGATTTTTGTTTTTAATATGACGATTTTTTAAATCCGTGGGTTTTGAAGTTATTCAAGCCTATTTATTGCCCTTTATTAATTTTACACAACAGCTTGAATATTAATTTATAAAGGTTTTAGATTTATTCAGTAAACCCTAATTAAATAAATAAACAAGTAAATATAAATTCCATTATTTAAAAAATATAATTGATAGAATTATACATAGTTTATCATCAGAATTTCCTATACAAAAAAGATGTTTAAAATTATGTCTACCTCAGTAAAAGTTGCTGGGCTTATTGCTTTGTCTGGCTTTATCTCCGCAATGACAGCTGTGCAAATTCCTCAAAAAGCACTTGCAAGAAATGTTTGTAAAATAGCAGATCCAAATGACGTTTCACTTAATGTTAGAGATCGACCTAATGGTAAATTAATAAATAGTTTAAGAAATGGTAGAAAGGTTTATATTCATAAAATTGGTTATGACAAAAAAGGTCATTCTTGGGCAAGAGTAGGTGGTTATTATAAGGGCAGATACAGAAACTGGGGCTGGGTTTTTCGAAGATATATTGATTGCAATTCATCTACTACATCAATTACTGAAGCTGATAAATTTAGATTTCAAATAAAAAACTGTAAAAGAACAAAAGGTGAAGTGATTTGTGGCTTAATAATCACGAATACAACCGACAGAAATCAGGAGATATCTTTTTCAGTAGAAGACGGTCGGGCTATAGACGTATCAGGAAATGTATATGATATTTCAACTATTAGACTAGGGAGAAAATCTGATTATGCTGTATCCACGACTCTAACACCTAGAATTCCTACCAAAGTCAATTATTATTTCGCTATACCATGGGGTATAAATCGTCTGACAGCTATTGAATTTCGATATTACAACAATGGAAATCGCAAACTAGCTATTCGCAATATTCAGATTGAATAAAAATTCAAATATTTTTTAGTCAGATGTGTTTGAGTCAAATATACCTTAGAAACATTTATCTGGCTCCTTACTTTGTGTTGCTTAATTGTCAATAAATATCTTTAAAAAACGCTAAAAAATACCCCAAAAATACTTTCTCCTTCTAAGAACTATTTTCCAAGAAGGAGAATTTATATTATTAAGCCATAATCCACACACCACATTTGACTGATTACCCATTCATTACCCATTTTCCTAGGGTAATTATCTAAGCAGATAACTATTCGACAATTTCATTGACTGGGAATCTATCAATTAACTGCATTGCACGATAAGCGTTACTCCGCAACTTATCCGATATATGGGGTACATGGGGAATTTGTGACAACAAATCTAAAGACCGACGTAAAATCCTGACAATATCACCTTCATCCAAGCTCGTATTATCACATAGTTCCGTCCACTCAACTCCCAAAGCCCACTGTTCGACAATAGAAATTAAGTTGATATAACGATTTTCTAAGCCAACTGGTAGCGCCACACCATGACGATACTGCACTTTTAATACGGAGCGACGAATTTTTTGTAGTTGCGACCAAGTTTGATCGACTTCCTCTGAAATTCTGTAATTAACTGAACTGTCAGGACGAGGATTTTCAGTAACTAAAGCCGCCGCGATCGCTGCTAAATGCTGTGGATCGATGTCATCTAATTTGCCACTTTGGAGCGCCAAACCTAACCACAATTCATTCTCACCCCGAATGGCTGCAGCCATCTGTCCCAAATCGGTCGGGACCGGGACTAAATTTTCTATACAGCTAAACTGTTGGAGAATTTCAATCAAGTTAACAAACTCTTCCCAATGATGTTGGGATTGCTGTTCTAACTGCGATCGCAATTCTTCAATTTCTTCCTTCAGTTCAACAGCACGGGCTCGTTGCTTGTACAAGTTACCTGTATTACCAGCTTGGTAAAGGGGATGAGCTTCGATCTGTTCTTTTACTCCCGCAAGACGAACCATTTGTTCCTTGACTTCTGGGGCTTGATGTAAAGTCGGATCGGGGTCGGGGATTTGACTTGCAACTTTAGCAGAGTCTTCATTACCGTCAATAGAACGCCCTGGTTCGATTTGCATGTGGGCTGGTGGTAAAAAGTCCGGAGCTAAATCAATTCGTGGTAGCTCGCCATACAAATCTAAGACATCAGCATTAGTCGCTACGTACCAACGATTATCCTGTCCCAAACAAATCAGGTAAGGAGCGCGACCAGAACCAGGAGTTTTACCAACTAAGACTGCAGTTATCGGTCGAGAAACAAGAATATACTTACCTTTAAGACTTAAAAGTGTCCCACTTACGGCAAAACCCAACATCATTTTTATTTCTTCTCGTCGGGTTTGCTGTGCTTGTTCTTGTAAGGTTTTTAGTAACTTTTGCTCGACTCGTAGGCGTTGGCGTAATTTCTCATATTTTGCTAGTTCGTCATCCCCCACCATCGCAATTTGCTCTTGGATATGGGCTAATTGCCTTTCCATTTCAGCGATATATTCGTATTGGGGGCGAAGATGCATGTTAGCAAAATATTGCCCAAAACTACGTTCTACCAGTTCCTTTGCTTCTTCTAAAGAATGGGTTTGTAACAGATTCAAAACCATTCCATAACTGGGGGTAAATTGACTAACCAGGGGATCTGACTTAGAAGTAGCTAAATAAGCAGCTTCTTTTGCACCTTCAAAAGGAGTTTGCAGAGTTACAACATGACCCCTCTCATCCATTCCCCGGCGACCGGCTCTACCAGCCATTTGCAGGAATTCAGAAGCATTTAACAATCTGTGTCCCGTATCAGTGCGCTTGGACAAAGTGGAAATAACCGTTGTCCGCGCCGGCATATTGATTCCTGCTGCTAAAGTTTCAGTAGCAAAAACAACCTTAATTAAACCCTGTTGGAATAATTCTTCAACCAAGACTTTCCAAGCCGGTAAAATCCCAGCATGGTGAGCAGCAATTCCCCGGTACAAAGGAGCGATTTGTCCCGCCCGTCCGGCTTCTGGATTACGGGTTAAAAAGTCATCAATTTGTCGGCGTAATATCTGAGACTCTTCAGCATCCACCAGCCACAGATCGCCAACTTCTGCTACAGCTTTATCACATCCCCGACGACTGAAAATAAAGTAAATTGCCGGGAGCATATCCCGTGCTTTGAGTTGGCTTAGTACATAGCTGATGCTTGGGGCTTCGGGTCTACCGCCCCGACCTCTTTCACCGCGACCTCTCTTACCTCTCTTGGACAAGCGGGGATTAATTTTAGTTTTTGACTCGTTGAGTAAAGGAAAAACTCCTTTAACGTTACCAAAATGAAATTCTAGCGGTACTGGTCGAAAATCAGAATAAATTAAATCCGTCGGACCGTGAACTTGATTTAACCAGTGAGTCAGTTCGTCACTATTTGCAACCGTTGCTGAAAGTGCGACCAATTGAACGTTGCGGGGACAGTAAATAATTGATTCTTCCCATACGGTTCCCCGTTGTCGGTCATTCATATAATGGCACTCATCGAGTACCACAGCTTCTACATCCACCAAAGATATACCGACTTGACCAATTGGCGTTCCATAGAGCATATTACGGAATATTTCTGTGGTCATAACCAAAATAGGTGCATCTCGATTGATAGACGCATCCCCGGTCAACAAACCGACAGAATCAAAACCAAACTCTTCTCGAAAATCTCTTAATTTTTGATTTGATAGAGCTTTCAGAGGTGTAGTATAAAATACTCGCTTCGAATGTGCTAGAGCGCGGTAGATAGCATACTCACCCACAAGAGTTTTTCCAGAACCCGTAGGTGCACAGACAACCACCGAATGTCCAGCATTTAATGATGCGATCGCTTCCCTTTGGAATTCATCTAATTCAAAGGGAAATATCGAATTTAGGTCGATTTCACCAGACAGGGCAGGATAATTCACACAATTAAAATTTCAACCAGACTGTTTACTATATTAACCACCATGTTGTCAACAACTGTGATTACGGATAAAATCTTACCGTTCAAAAATGAAGAATGTAAGTATATCTCAATGCTTGTTGTGAAAATTATCAAATTTAAATTTGATAATTTAAATCCTCAAACTTAAATCCTCAAACTTAAATCCAACATTTTCATCATTAGACTCTCATATAGAAACTTGCCCGTAAAAATTTCCTATAAAAGTTTCCAGTAAAACTTTCCAGAAAACTTTTCAGTAAAAATTTCTAATCAGAGACTCTCAAGCTTCTGCTCCATTACTTGCTTGACTACAAATTTGTCTTACTACAAATCTGCTATCTTACAAGTACCACGCGCAACCAGAAAAGATATTACTTAATATTTTTTGGAAAATATTTTTGCTCATTTTCCCATTCTCCATTCTTCATTTTTCATTACCTACTATCCATTTCCCAGTTCTTTAGATCGTTCCGTCGCCGATTTCACAGCTCCGATCACAGCAGAACGAAAAGCAGCATTCTCTAAATGAGCTACACCAGCAATAGTCGTCCCACCGGGACTAGTAACCTTATCTTTTAGCTGTGCTGGATGAATTTTAGTTTCTGCTAATAATGTAGCGCTACCCAGAACTGTTTGCAAAGCGAGTTTGTAAGCGATTGCTCTTGGTAGACCCACTGCAACTCCTCCATCAGTCAGAGCTTCTACAAACAGAGCAACATAAGCCGGACCGCTACCAGAAAGTCCAGTAACAGCATCCATTATATTTTCAGGAACTTCTACAACTTCGCCCACGACGCTTAAAAGTGTCTGTGCAACTTTAAGGGAATTTGTATCGGCATAAGAACCGGGACAGATTGCTGTAATTCCTGCTCCTACTGTAGCTGGGGTGTTAGGCATTGCTCTTATGACAGGACAACCCGGGAATGCTCGTTCTAACTGAGACAATCTTACACCCGCCATGACAGAAATAATAGTTGGGGAGCAGTTGGGACTTGCTAATTCCCACAACTCTTGAGATATGGCGCTGAATACTTGGGGCTTAACAGCCAATAAAACAACTTCTTTCGCTTTTTTTAATAATTCCTGATTATTATAACAAGTTACGACGCCATATTGCGTTTCCAAATCTTGGCGACGTTCAAGCGCTGGTTCGCTGACAATAATTTCCCCAGCTTGATACATGTTGCCCACAATAAGGCGGGATAATAGCGCTTCTCCCATTATCCCGCCACCGATTAAACCAAATTTGACAGACAAGTCAATTTTCCTCAAGTTAATCTTGGATTTCAGATTTTAGATTCTAGATTAATTATGATATCTAATCCAAAATCTAAAATCTTAAATCTTCAATTTTTAGTCTCAAAAATTTTCATTACTAGCGATTTTCACTTGTAAATATTGACAAATTCAAATTCGAACGCTTCAAATTTGATCGCTTCAAATCTGATACCTTATAAATTTGAAATTCTATTGTGCCATCCGAGCAGCATCATTCCCCCAAGTTTGATTGGTTGAAGGTGCAGGACGTGAAGGACGAGGTGCATGCTGAGGTACTTCATGAAGCACTCCTGCTTGGGTACTTACTTGTACACAACTTGGTGTGAATAAAAATA
Organism: Mastigocoleus testarum BC008; assembly: GCF_001456025.1. Lineage (GTDB taxonomy): Bacteria > Cyanobacteriota > Cyanobacteriia > Cyanobacteriales > Nostocaceae > Mastigocoleus > Mastigocoleus testarum. The sequence goes on along the minus strand of NZ_LMTZ01000088.1, from coordinate 93,497 downwards.
TACTTTCTCCGATCCGTTCTTGGTGGCCATCTAATGCGTAGGTTCCACCGGCAACAAAATCTACTGCCCGCTGCGCTTGATCTGGATCCATTATAGTTAAATTTAATACAATTGACTTACGTTCCCGCAAAGCTTGAATTGCTTGGGGCATCTCTTCAAAAGTCCGTGGTTCAATAACTAATACTTCGGAAATTCCGTTTAGTGCTCCTGGCATACCAATAACATTACTCATAGTTTTAGAAGCTGTCGCTGTTGCTACATCAGTATTCATTGTAGGCACTGATTCACGCCAACGTCGATTTTGTGCGGGCGCTTCTTCTACTGGTGCAGGCTGGGGGGTTTGGGGATTTTGCTCCCGGTATATATTCTCGTAGGCACTTGGATCTATCTCTTCTTCTTCGTAGTAATAATCTACAGGCTCATTTAGACCTACAAAATCTCTCAGTCTGGTAAATATATTATTCATAGTTCCAACTCCAGGGTGCGAATCTTTATCTACGTTTTATCTACTGAATACTAAGCAAAAACTATAGTTTCAATTTTTACTTAAGCTATATAGCAGACAACTATGGCATTTTAGCGCCTTTTGTAACATAAATTACTATTATTTGAGGTTTATGACGTTTGTTAACGTTTTAACCTGATCGGCAGACGCAATAATTGAGACAAGATTATATACTAATTAGTGCTGTAAGAAAAGTTGCTTGTTCCCCTTATTTAGAAATTATTAGTCTTTGTTATTTTCAAAACTTTTGTCATCTATTAAACCACGAGATTATGGCTTTTTACTAGTAAAATATTTCCCTTTTGTCAACTTACATGTGGTTTTTACCGAAAATATCTGTTGATATTTACGACTAAATGCGGGGCTCGCCTTTCCCCATGAATCAGCGATCCCCGCAAATATTCTTCCAAAATTTCCTCTCTTAAATGCTTACAGAGGGCGTTCTCCAAACAAAATTGTTCCAAGTCGAACCATTGTTGTATCAGCTTGTAATGCTATCTTATAGTCGCCAGACATTCCCATCGATAAATCTGACATCTTGAAATTTTGCCAGTTTCGATCCCGGATTTCTGTCGCTAACTCCTTGGTTCTTTTGAATACATCTAAAATCTCAACGTCGTTTAATCCCAGAGGTGGAATTGTCATTAAACCTTGAAATTGTAATCTTTTGCAAAGAGCAAGGGCGGGTAAATCACCTTTTAGTTCATCTATATTCCAGCCGGATTTGTTCGGATCGGGAAGAATTTTAACTTGTAAACAAACTAAAGGGTTTATTTCTAGTTCTGATGCTAGTCTATCTAGTCGTTGAGCAAGCTTTAAACTATCGAGAGAGTGAATCCACGGAAAATTAGAGATAATCTTTTTCGCCTTATTGCTTTGGATATGTCCGATAAAATGCCAAGTAATATCGGATAAATCTTCCAGTTCAGTTCTTTTCCCCATGGCTTCTTGAATGCGGCTCTCTGCAAAATCTCTAATACCCGCCTCATAAGCGAGGCGGATTTTGTCGCTAGGGACTTTTTTGGTAACAGCAATTAACTTCACACCCTGAGGAAGGGTAGAGCGAATTTTGGTTATCCGTTCGCTGATCGAACTGCTCATTGGAACGTACGTTGAAAAATACTCTGCAAGCTATCGTACTCTCGGGGGTGTCCCGTACGTCGCAGACTTCGCAATCTATTTTCCAATAACATTCTTGCTTCCGTGCGACCTATGGGCTTAAACTTCAAGCCTTTAGTGTCGTTTGTTACTAGAAAAAAAAGTCTTTGGGCGTACAGTGTAGTAAATAGCTCTTGGTTTTCATCTACCATACAGATCCTATAGAGCAAACCCCAAGTCGGATGATTTATGTATGTTTCTGAGTTTTCTGGGTTCATTTAATACAGAAGGTATGAGTAGATATTAAGATGCAAACAATTAAATGTCTTCGATGCGGACAATTGCGGCTTCAATTTGCTAGAATATCTTTCCAAGCTTTGATAATCCAGTCCTCGAAGGACGCTGAATTGAAGAGGTAGCAAAACCTCAAAAGTAAACGAATATGGCAGTTGCAATAGCATAATTGCGATCGTGGCTTAAACTTAATTGCCAGAAATTGGAGGAATCCGTGGTGTTTGACAAACTTGCTGGCGGTTTTTCCAACTGGAGAAAATCCAGTAAAGAAAAATCATCCTTCGCTGATTTTTGTTCTCCCAGTGTTGCGGCAACTGTTGCTGCTCGCTCGTGTAAAGTAACTGATGGCTTACCACTTTTAGCCCAGCCAATTTCCACATCGGTGTAGCTGACGCCACGCCATCCAGTTCCTAGGGCTTTAACCACGGCTTCTTTAGCTGCCCAACGTCCTGCTAGTCTTTCAAAAGAGGGATTTGCAAGATTTTGGGAATAGTAACCGCAATGTTGCTGCTCAATTGGAGTATACACACGCTGCAAAAAGCGATCGCCAAAGCGCTCAACAGCCGCCTGAATACGTGGAATATAAACAATATCAGTTCCCAATCGAATCATTTTTTTTTCAATAAATAACCAAATGATGGATGTGTAATTTACAGTAGTTCACGACCCATCGTTGAGCAACTTAAGTGCTGCTAGCTGCGCTTGTGCTTTATGCAGAGATTCATCCCATTCCCTACGAGGATCGCTATCTGCAACAATTCCTGCTCCAACCTGTCCCCAAACAACGTTTGATTTTAAATGTAGATGCTCAGAGTGTTGACGCTCGTAGACTCCCCATGGGGAACTTTCACAATAGTAAGATGTATTGACTGATGCATCAAGGGGATCTGAAGTCTTTAACTCGGAAAAAGACGCTGGGGGAGAATCGAGCAACTCTTCGGACTTATACTTTTGTTTTGTTTGCTTCCGCAGCAAATCTCTTACTTTATCGTAAGGGGCTAAAAGCAGAGTGCGGATCAAAATATTTAAATCTAAATAACCTCTTCTATCCAGGTAACCGCAGGAACCATAAAATAAACTGCGTCTAACGGTTTCTAATTCTTCAATGATGGACATGCAGCGAACCTTAGGACAACCGGTAATTGTACCACCAGGAAACATGGCGCGAATCAAATCAACCGTGTCGCTTTCAGATTTTAAGCTACCTTTGATGTTGCTGACAAGATGCATTACGTGACTATAGCGTTCTATTTTCAAAAATTCGTCGACTATCACACTCCCCCATTTACAAACTCGTCCAAGGTCATTACGTTCAAGATCTACAAGCATGATGTGTTCTGCTATCTCTTTAGTATTACTGACTAGATCGCGTGCTTGAGTTAGATCTTTTTCGGGGGTTTCCCCGCGCGATCGCGTCCCAGCAATTGGTCTAGTTTCAGCTTCTCCCTTGGGAAATAGCTTGACTAACCTTTCTGGAGAACAGCTAGCAATTTCTCCCCAAGGTGTTCGCCAATAGCTAGCAAAAGGAGAAGGATTAATTTTCTGTAACGCAAGATAAACTTCCCAGCCAGATGCAGCAGTTAATGTTGCAAATCGCAGTGAAAGATTAGCTTGAAAGATATCACCAGCCCTAATATATTGTTGAGCTTGCTTGACAGCTGCTTCATATTCGGACTGGGAACAGAAGAAATAGGGTAAGGGGGACTGGGAATTGGGGTCTGGTGACGCCTTAGAAAAACTAGATATGTAAGTATCTACAGCGTCATATGGGAATGGTGAAGAAAAAGAGCTATTCTTTTTCTTTTTCTTTTCTTCTGTCTTCCCTTCATCTCTTCCGTTCCCAGTGTAATTCTTAAGCTTTTTTTCCAATTTATCGAGCTGAGTTATGCTGCTAGCTGCTAGCCATAGATCTTGTTCTTGATGATCTAAAACAGCAAAATATTCAGGTTCGTACCAAAATGCAACAGGAAAAGGTAAAGAATCTGTTTTTGATATTGGTAGTTTCTCAATTTCCCAGGCTAAGTCATATCCAAGCCAACCAAGCCAACCACCAGTAAATGGTAAGTGGGAAGGAGGAGATAAACAAGAAGAATCAGCATTATTTTGAGGTTCGGTTTCTGTCTGTTGTAATAAATTTTCCAAGAAGGGCAAAATTTTCCCTAATTCTGGAGTCCAAACTTGGAACTGTCCATCAACGATCCGCGGAAAACCTGCACATATCGAATACCTCGCAAGTTGAGGATTTTCCTTCGGAGTAGGATAAGGACTCTCCAAAAGAGTTGCGATACAGGAATTTAGATTAGAGTTTGGGTTTGAATTTGGAGCTAAGCTTAAACTTAAATTTGAACTTGAATCTGAATCTGAATTTGAGGCGGGAAAAAACAAACTAGCAAAAATATAACTACCAGTGCGATTTTCAAGCGGAAGCGATCGCCAATACCAAAGCTTTGTCATCTTATTTTTCGTACAATTAATTATCCCAAGTTGGGTATATAAACAAATATTACTTTTCTCAGTTTTTCGTTACCAGAAAGTAAAAATCTTTTTTTTCGCGTCAACACAGTGAGAAAAGCTTAGTTTGGCTTGTAATAGTTGGTGTTCAATCGCCTGACATGGAACAAGTTCCGATTTATGTAACTTAGAACACAGTATTTCTTATTAAAACTCAAGAATAAAAATTTACTTCTAGAAATAGTAAGTACTGCTAAGGTTAATTTTTTGTTTTTATTGGGAAATATGTTTCATTTTTAGTAACAGTAGCAACTTTCCATAACAGCCAATAGTAAAACTAAGGAAAATCATATTATAGGTTTTCTTTATCTATATTTTTTTTCAATTCTTAACATATAAAAATATAATTTATTTTTTAGATAAGAAAATATACTCTACTTTTTTTACTAACATTTTATCGCAATATTTACGACCTTAGCCAAGTTTGATGGAGAGTATAAATTGTTAATATATAGTTCCTGGTATTAGTAGAAATTATTCACTGAATCGCGATGAAATTTGCCCCTAAAATTAGTTAAAACAATAGAAAATCAGTTTGTTTGAATCGTTGAGAGAATAGAATGTTTTTTATACTAAAGAAAAAGCAAAGAAAACTTGAAATCATAAGGATGAAATCAACAATTTTATGCAATTTAAATGGCACGAAAAGTCATTAAAACCCATAAGCTAGGAGCTAAAAATATATACAGTAATTGAAAAGAGATCTAAACTAGGAAATGCTTTGCATGATTTCAATTTGCCTTTGATATGGTAATTTATGGCACGAGAATCAGAGATTATTACAACCAGACTAAGACTAATTTTGATGAAGTTTTGCTGTTAGTGGCTCAATTCAAAGGAAAAGATTTGAACCGCGAACGGGCAGAGTTTAGCAATCTGCGGAAAAAAGTAAGACTTTAGCCACAAATATCTAAATCGCAATCCTACACACAACAAGTTAGATAACTAGCTATGGAATATTTCAATCTCGAGGGTAATAGTAAATTTTTCCCAGACTTTTCCCAACAGGGTTATATTGTTGAACGCAAGTTGGGAAATAACCTGAATGGAGGAAGAGCTACCTATCAAGCAACTGACATTAATACAAAGCAATTTGTTGCGATCAAGCAATTTCAGTTTGCAGTAAATGGAAATAGTTGGTCAGATTATGAAGCCCTAGAGAGCGAAATTAAGTTTCTTCAACAGCTAAATCACCCCAGTATTCCCAAATATATAGACTCTTTTGAAACTGAATCTGGTTTTTGTCTAGTACAAGAATATAAAAATGCCCTTTCGTTAGCACAGCCACGATATTTCAAACTTGAGGACATCCGGAAAATTGCGATTTCAATATTAGAAATATTAATTTATTTACAACATCACGTTCCACCAATTATTCACCGAGATATAAAGCCAGAAAATATTTTAGTAGACGATAACCTCAATGTTTATTTAGTTGATTTTGGTTTGGCAAAAATTGATGGTCAAAGTTCAACTTCACATAGCATTGTCAAGGGTACATTAGGATTTATGCCACCAGAGCAAATGTTTTGTCGCCCTCTGAGTGCAGCTTCCGATCTGTATGGTTTGGGAATGACCTTAATTTGCTTGCTTACAAGAACTCCATCTTCTCTGATTGGTGAATTAATTGACGATAACCATCGGGTTAATGTTAGATCTCTACTTCCGAATCTTAACCCTCGCTTCATCAGTTGGTTAGAAAAGATGGTGGAACCAGTATCTCAAGATCGTTACTCAAATGCAGATGAAGCTTTTGTAGCTTTAATGAATCCTAAAATTAGTGACTTGAGCAAAGTAGAGATTGCTGATAGAGGAGATGTTTTAAAGCCGATTGGTTTATTTATGTTACCAATTAGTCTTAGTTTAATTTCAAGCATGAGCAACGGTTTTATGTCTCGCTGTGCGCCAACTTTAAGGGAACGAGAAAAGATAGATCTAAATCGCCGCATAATTATCCCTCCCATTCCTACCGAACGTAGATATAGCAACCATATTAGATATCTAGATCTTCGCCAAAGAGATCTCGAAAACACAAAATTCCAAAATATGCGAGAAATAATAGAAATTAAATCTCAGAATTTTAAATTGAGGATTGTGGAAACAGAGGATATCAATATTCCAGAAGACAATTTTATTGAACAAATCAACCCTTACCAAAGTGATAAGTAAGGAGTAAAAATTAATAAGTAAAAAGTAATAAGTAAAAAGTAATAAGTAAGAATAAGTAATGGTTAACCAGTAATATTTCTCATATAGGGTTCCTTATAAATTTATAGATATTTGGAATGGAGAGAAATGCAAGTTTATTAAATCAATAGTTGGGTGATTTCAAAGCAAGAAAACAAGAAATTATTACTCATTACTCATTACTCCTTACTCCTTACTCCTTACTCATTACTTATTACTTATTACTCATTACTCATTACTCATTACTCCTCAGACTTGAGCGCCAATTTGAAAACGTATTCCCCAGAAAATTATTAAAGCAATTAGCGCCACCCAATCCCAAGATTTTAAACGTAATTCATGCCACTGTACTCGATGCTGGTTCGGACTAGTAAAACCTCTCGCGACCATTGCTCCAGCCATTTGTTCTGCACGCATAAGTAAGTTATCTAAAAGTTTTTCTATTACCATCAGCCAAACTTTGACTGCACCCTTCCAGCCCAACTTACGCCAATTAATTGCCCTAGTGACAACAGAACGAGCTAAATTTTGAATTTCTTCTAGTACTAAAGGAATAAAGCGTAAAGATAAAGTTAAAGTTAGAGTTATTTCTGTAACTGGTATATTCAGTTTCCGTAGGGGTCGGCTCAAACTTTCAATAGCTGCTGTAATTTCCTCGGTGGCAGTAGTTAATAAGTATAAGTTAGTGCCATATATGATGGTAAAGAAAATAGTACTTAAACGTATAGCTAGATCAAAAGAATAACGAGTTACTCTTATCGGTCCAAGCCCAAATATAGGTCCAATTTCTAACAGTACATAATGGTAACTTTGCTCGTATTCCATACTATTAGTGGAAATTGAAGTTGGATTCGGACTTACTTCAGGGGAAGGGGATACTTTGTTTTGAACAATATTTGAAGTTTGTGGCTTAGATTCGGGATATAACTCTTGTTGATCGACAGGTAAACGCGGCTGATATTTTACCCCTAAGGCGTCAGGAGTAATGGAAGCAATGAATAAAACCAAAAGGCAAATTGTTAACAACCAGCCCATTTGTTGACGCCATACTCTGCGGGGAATTCCCGCTGTTAGAGTTGCTAAAACCAATAAAACAACCAGTAGTATACGCCACTGGTTATTAGCAAAAATATAAGTTGTCAGAAAACTCATCAACCAACCAAACTTAACTCTTGGATCGAGTTTATGTAACCAAGTATGTGGTTGTTCTAAGTAAAGACCGATAGGTAGGGAGCGCAGTAAATCCATTTAATATTAATTAATCGTTTCAACTAAACGCGGGCTGCTCTGTTAACGTTACTAGTCTCAACATCTCGAGCTTTTTTACTTCTCCACAGCAAACGAATAGGGGTACCTCTAAATCCTAATTGTTGGCGGAATTGTCTTTCAATATACCGGCGGTAGTTATCCCCAAAGCGCTTAGCTTCATTAACAAATAAGGCGATTGTTGGCGGTTGACTACTAACCTGGGTACCGTAATAAATTTTACCTTGTCTTCCTCCGCGACTAACTGGTGGTGAATGCCAAGTAATAGCTTCTTCTAAAACATCGTTGACGACAGAAGTACTAATTCGACGTTTATGCTCTAGGGCTGCACTGTCTACCAAATCTAATATTTTGCCTACCCGTTGTCCAGTCAATGCACTAACAAAAATTGTAGGTGCCCATTCAGAAAAATGGAGTCTTCCTTCAAGAATTTTTTGGTACTCGTAGATTGTGTAGGAATCTTTTTCGATTGCGTCCCATTTGTTAATAACAATTACACAAGCCCGACCTTCATCAATAATTCTTCCGGCTAATTTTTGGTCTTGCTCGGTAACACCATCAACAGCATCTATTACCATCAGCGCTACATCACAACGGCGAATTGCTTTAAAAGCACGATTGATACTAAAAAACTCCGTACCGTATTCAATATGTTTCTTTTTGCGAATTCCTGCTGTATCAATCAGTCGGTAAGTTTGTTCTCCCCTGACGACACAGGTATCAATTGCATCGCGGGTAGTTCCGGAAATTGGACTCACGATTGCCCGTTCTTCGCCGACAAAGGCATTTAACAAACTGGATTTACCTACATTCGGACGTCCGATAATGGCAACTTTTATCTCATTATCTTCCGGTAGTTCCTCTACTGCGGGTAAATGTTTAATAAGTTCATCTAGCAGGTCGCCTGTACCGTTACCATGAATTGCAGAAATAGCATAAGGCTCGCCCAATCCCAAATTCCAAAATTCTGCAGCTTGAATTAAGCCTTGGTCGGGGGATTCGCATTTATTTACAGCTAATAGTACGGGAACCTTTTGTTGGCGCAACCATGTAGCTATTTCTTCATCTGCACCAATTGGACCTGTACGACCATCTACAACGAAAATTGCAGCACTGGCTTCTGTCAAAGCTGTCATCGCCTGCTGACGAATCAGGGGTAGAAATTCCGTATCATCATTAAATACCAAACCACCTGTATCCACAACCACAAATTCACGATCGCCCCAATAGGAAGGTAAATAGGTGCGATCGCGGGTCACCCCTGGTTGGTCGTGTACAATAGCAGCTTTTTCTCCAGCTAAACGATTAACTAGGGTCGATTTGCCCACATTGGGGCGTCCAATAATTGCAACAATCGGAAGACTCATAACTCGGACTTATAATCCTATAAACTTTTATTTTATCTAGATTTATTAATTAATATTAATCATTCACTCTTTGTCTTTTGTCCTTACCCCGAGCATTAAAGACCTATAGGCAAAAACTATTTACAGCCAAAAACTCTGTGACAAGGAATGTGGAGACATATTAATTTTAGTGCAAACGATTTTCAAAGTTAATTAATGATTTAAAAATAGTAGCAGCAAATCCATATGATGCGATCGCAACTTTTTTTCTAAATAGCTGATTAATTTTTTTCATAAGGTAATCAATGTTAAGTGACAAATCCTTAATCAGTACTTAGAATTTGGTGTTACCTTTGTTGGGGATTAGTCGTGAAAATACGTAAATTGCTCAATTGGAGAGTAATAAGACTGGGTCACAAAAGCTTGCAAATTTCAGTTAAGCGATTTTTAGGATTATGCTTATTTTTGATTTTCTGTGTTTTATTATACGCAAAAATAATTGAGCCAAATTGGATTGATATTCATAGAGTGCAGCTAAGACTTCCACATTTAGCTTCAGAATTTAATGATTATCGAATTGTGCAAATTAGCGATTTGCATACTGATAAATTCATGACCCAAAGACATTTGCGTCGTATTTTCTATTTGGTGAACCAGCAAAAACCAGACCTAATTGCTATGACTGGTGATTTTGTGACGGAATACCAGCAAAAATTTATCCCCTATTTTCAAAATAGCTTGAAGGTTCTTAAATCCAAAGATAAAACTGTTGCAGTATTAGGAAATCACGATTATTTAGCAAATCCCCAAGGGATTAGAAAAGCACTACGAGCAAATAACATTCTTGAACTGAGGAATCGCGTTTACAGTATCAAGCGGGGTAATTCGATATTAAATATTGCTGGTATTGATGATGTCTTAATGGGTACAGCACGTTTGGATTTGGTCTTACAACAATTACCACCTGAAGGTGCAGCAATAATTTTGGTACACGAGCCAGACTTTGCTGATATCAGTGCTGCTACGGGTAAGTTCGATTTGCAGTTATCAGGACATTCCCATGCAGGACAAGTACGCTTACCATTTTTTAAACCTCCAGTCCTTCCCACCTTAAGCAAAAAATATTATGAAGGTTTAAATCGGGTAGGGAATATGAATGTTTATACCAATCGTGGTATTGGTATGACAAGCTTGCGTATTCGCTTTGGTTCGCGTCCTGAAATTACTGTGTTTGATTTAGTCACAGGTAAGTAACATTTTTATTACCTACCATTAATGAACTTTTCATTTCAGTACAAGCAACATGATATTTATGACAGCGAATAAATTTAACTGGCTGGATTTACAGTTTGTTCTACATCCACATCAACCTTTTGTCCTAATTTCGATTCAGTTCCAGCAATTAAGCGTCCAATATTACTTTTATGTCGCCAAACGACGTATAAACTACCAACTACACCGAAAATAATATAAGGCAAAGGTTGGTTCAAAATTACCATCGATACAGGAGCAGCTAAAGCACCAGAAATTGAACTTAAAGAAACAAACCGGGAAATTGCGATCGCAATTCCAAATACACCAACACAAATTAAAGCAACTTGCCAATTCATGGCGAATAAAATACCAATACTGGTCGCAACAGATTTACCACCACTAAAACCTAAAAATATTGATTTACTGTGTCCTAAAATGGTGAAAAATCCTGTTAAAGCAACCATTGAGGACAGCCAAATATCTACATTAATCGTCCCTGGAAGTAAATCTTGAGCGGTAGCAAAGTTAAATAACTCGCGAGCGATCAGAATAGCCACTACCCCTTTGAGACTATCAATAAATAGTACGGATGCTCCGGGTCCTTTACCTAAGGTCCTTAAAACATTAGTAGCACCAGTAGAACCAGAACCAAATTCTCGAATATCAATTCCTTTTAATAATTTAGCTGCAAGGTAGCCAGTGGGAATTGAGCCCAATAGATAAGCTACGACCAAGACACAGAAACATAAAGTTAACCAAATATTCATAACTAAATAATTTTGAGTCAAAAACAGGAAATAAAGAATTAGGAATTGGTATTTGGGAATTGAGAATTGAGAAGGAGAAATTGGGAGCTAGAAATTGGGAAAATCCAGTTTCTAATCTCCATTACAGCTTAAAAATCATCGTCATAGTAAGAGTTTCTCATCATTTTTGGGTCAGGAGCAAAAGCTAACCACAACGGAAATTCCAACAACCCAAGACTGATTTCTTCCTCCGAATCATCAATGACAATTAATGGTAGTAATCTAGCTTTGACTAAACGCTCTGCTTTTTGAGCAACTGCTTCTGGGGTTTCAAATAATGCAACCCCTCGGTCTGGACCAAAGTCAGGACGACCAACCCCCAAACAATCTTGTAAACCGCGTCGCCATTCACCCAAGCGTTCTGGACTATCAGCCAGTATTAAAGTACGGACGCGATCGCCATATAGCCGATAAAGTATGGAAATAATCGCCGAAGTCACCAAAGTATTTTGCAATCTGCTACCCAGAGTACGTAATGCACCCCTTCCACCTTGTTCGAAGAACCATTTAGATGCGCGTTCGGCGTGAACTGGTTCAAAAGTGCGACGTAATTGCCATGGCGGACCGTAGTAATCTGGTTTTGTGCGGTATTGATCGATGAACCCACGAATTTTTTTTGTCGTATCCTGAAAACGCTGTTGGGTAAATTGTGGTGTATCTGATTCAGGTTCTTCTATCTCACGGGGACGACTTTGAATAACTTGTGGTTTTTCTTTTGGTTCGCTCGGTGGTGGAGATAATTCTAACTGTTCAGCAGCCGCAGCCAAATCCTGTAAACTACCGGTTAGGTAATCTTTAAAACCTTGAACTCGAATGGCTAAATCCTGGGAAGCACCAGCAAACGTACTGCGCATTTCCTTACGAATGCGTTCTTGACGTTTTTCTAATTTCTCTACAGCAATTTGCAAAGTTTGCTTGCGTTTTTCAAGTTCTTCAAGGGCTTCCTGTACTACTCGTCCCATTTTGGTTTGGGTTTCCTGCACCTGTTGGGAAAGTATTTGTTGAGTAGCTTGGAGATTTGCTATTTCCGTCCGCAGTGCTTTTTCTTGGCGTTGTAATTCGCTTATTTTACTTGATTCTGAATCTACAGACATAAATGAAATATTATTGACAAGTTTTTGAGATTTATCCCCAGATTCCAAAACCGAAGTTTCATCTTGGGGTTTTACAGTTTGTGGTTTTAAATTGAGTGCAAAAGAGTTTTCTGCTGTTTCTGGGGCATTGCTTGATGTTAGAGTCTCAGTATTTGCTTTTGGTGTAGAATCTTCTTGAGGATTTACTGACTCTGCTTGTGGTTCCTCTTCAAGCCCCTCTGAACTTTCTTCAATTGATTTTTGATTTTCAAATTCTTCTTGATTCATAGAAACAATAAGTTTTACATCCTTTAATAATTAATTTTCTTTTCTCTGTAATTTGTTGTTTGTAACATAGTTTGATAAATAACCCAGTCACTATTGATGCTATGAATTACAGTTTATAATTGCTAGCAGTTTATATGTAAAGAGAAAAAGAACAGCATTTACTAATTCTCATCCGATTCTTTTTCCCTATTTGAGTAAATTTTAGTTATATTTACAAACATTGACAGACAATACAGCCATACAGACTATCCCAGATTCTGATTTCTTGGATAGTGCTGCTCCAAACAGGTTTTAAGAGTCTTGGGGTCAAATATAATTGGTAAAAAGTGAATACTTTTGGTTTCTTTGAAATAAAATAGTATTGGAATTTGTGGCCAAAAAATTTCCCAATGTTGCCATTCACTGTATGGAAAACGGCGGATTAATTTTTCTCCTCTGTAAATATCTAAATCTGTAGCAGTAAATCGCAAACGCAGAGTAACTGCTTGAAACATCAAAAATACGCCAAAAAGTGCAATTATTCCTGCTAATAAGGGTTGTACTATCAGTAGTAGAGCACCAATTAATACTAATACTAGAGGAATCTTATAATTAGGATTTAATTCGACAGTTGATAGCGCATTCGTACTTGTTGAAGTGGTCATAGTTTTCCACCCTGAATCTTAAAGTAACATTTCTCTTATTTTAGAATTTAAGAGCAAGCTCCCCAAATACTCTTCCTATCCGAGTAGAAAGTTACCTAATTGAACGAGAAAGGGGAGTGTGGGAAGAAAAGGAGAAGTTTTTGTAGATGATTGTCTTGGTTGGAAAAGAATAATTTATTTGCTAAGCAATAGTTTCTCTTCCCAGAGTTTTACTTTTCCCAAAAAATCATTTCTCATAAATAATTTGTATAGGTAATATTGGATTAGCCATAAACATTTAGGAAATTTAGAACAGAAATCAGGAAAATTTGGGACAATATTTTAGAAATTGGAAAATTTTTGTTTCCTATTTTCTTGCTTGATGAAGATTTTCGTCAAAGGAAAAGATGCATGCTTCCAGTAAATTGATTCCAGTAAATGGACAAGTCTGCTTTACCAAAGATTATTTCCTTAATTGGCGGTGAAAGGTGACAAGCTTATTTCCTTACCCCTATTTCCTTCAAAAAAAATACTATGACGTAACCTGATGAGCCATCTACAGTCATAAAACTAAAATCCCTGTAATAATGCACTTCCAGCACCCTGGAACATGACCCAAGTAAGGAAGAAGTTACTAATAAAAATAACTAACAAAGAAGTTACAACTGCAGTTGTGGTAGATTCTCCCACACCTTTCGCTCCACCAGTAGTTGTCAAGCCCCAATTGCAACCAATAACGGCAATAAAAGTACCAAAACAAAATGCCTTCACCATGGCGCTGATAATGTCCCAAAAACTAAGAAAATTACGCGCTGAATCTAAAAATGAAGTGTCTGATAGATTATAAAGATTAGTCGCTATAATCAATCCCCCAGTCATTCCTGTCACTAAAGATAACAGGGTCAAAATAGGTAACATTAAGCAACAAGCAAGAACTCGGGGAATTACCAGATAATCTACTGGATCGGTTTTGAGGATTAATAAAGCATCTATTTGTTCGGTTACCCGCATAGTCCCAATTTCCGCCGCAAATGCAGAACCCACTCTTCCGGCTAATATCACTGCTGTGAGTACGGGGGAAAGTTCTCGCGTCAATGCGACTGATAAAACTCCACCGACGATATTCCCCGCACCAAAAGCGATAAACTCCCGTGCGACCTGAACAGTAAAAACAGCACCGACAAATACAGCGGTCAACAAAGCGATAAATAGGGAATCTGGTCCCACCGCAGCCATTTGTTCCAAAGTGTTACGTCGGTGTATTTTGCCCTTCAAAAGATGAACAAATACTTGTCCGCCCAAAAAAATTGATGACAGCAGTCGCTGACTCCACATTCCTAAACTGGATTTGGTTTTTATCTGGCTCAACGTTCACAAGCTAACTCAGTAACTGCCGTAATCATAGCGAAATATGAGTTATGAGTTTATATATTGAGTTGATAGATTATTAAGACTTGAGTATTTGTGACGATTTTTCAGTAGCTCGGGATTACTCAGTTACATTGCAATTGCTGTATTTATCTTTCTGAATCAATCTCAACATCCTTACTTTCTAACTAGGAAGACAATCCAAGCGAATCCCTGTTCCGAAAAGTTGTAACTTCTCTTAGTCTTTCACTGGTAAAAGTTACTAAGTTTAAACTTTCTCTCAGAAAGTCAATTTCGAATGAACAATATTACCCTATTCTCTCATAAACTGTGCAAAAGCTTGCAAGTAAAGGTTTACATCCAAAAGATAGCCCTGTATATTGGCAATTTGAACGAAATGTGAACTTTGTTGTTTTTTAATGAAAACTTAAGATTTTTGAAAAAACGCCCCATGGAGGTGAATCTACCTTATTGTAGATATTGAAAAAGCAGGTCTTATTTTTGCAACTTCACGGAGCCTGTATAGTGATGAACATTTTTGCTAACTTTATCCGTTCGCTGCTACTATCTATGGTGTTCAGCTTTGTAGCACCAATGTTATTTGTTGGTAGCCTCTGGACTGTAATTATCTTAGTCAGTTATTTCCCTGGCTTACAAGAGCTAACACAAGTTATTGCCCAAGATATTTCCCAATTTCTCATGGTTTTTGGTAGCGGAACACCATTACAAGGTGTTTTAGTTATCTGTTTAACTTGTTGTTTTGTGGGAGCGCTATTTGATGCCTATGCTTTCTACCGGTGTCAAATTCTACGTCTAAACTCTTAAAGATTTCTCAAATTACCATCTTATAAATGGTGATGTACCAAGCATGAGACTGTAGCTAATTAGCAAAGGAGTAATATACTTACATTTCAAATATTTCCAAGATGTCAAAAATATTTTCCAATCAAAGCCTAAAAATTTTGCGATTGGAATTTGAAATTTTAATTACTCAAACACCCGAGTAAAGGATCCAAAAATCAACTTTCAACTAGAAATTTTCACCAATAATGTGCTATTGATTGTTTGCCACAGATGAAAGTGGAACTAAACTTGATTAGGGAAATGAAGATATTATCTTGTCTGTAGAAATGATATGTCGGAAAGATGTGTCAATAAATCACAGCATAAATAGTCGAAAGCTATAATCAAAAGCTATAGAATTATGCTGTTTTGAGGGTTAATAAGAATCAATTAACAATAAAACTAAGTAACTCACTACAAGATAAGCTATAATTTCATTCATAAAAAAACAAGAAGTCTTTAAGTAATAAATATAAATAATATAAAGTGACAACATCACCGTACGGCAAAAATTTGCAGACTTCTTCCTTCCCGATCCTTAATTCTATTTTCATTTACAGCTTACTGCTATTTGAAGCTTAACATTCAATTTATAGTGTTTTTTTTGACTACTCATGATTTGGCCTTTTAAGCCTAGGTTTCGTAAACAAATTGCCAGAATTGAAATTAACGGTGCGATCGCCGGAGCTACCCGCAAGAGAGTGTTAGAAGCACTCAAAACAGTGGAAGAGAAAAAGTTTCCGGCTTTATTACTACGGATTGACTCCCCCGGAGGTACAGTAGGAGATTCTCAGGAAATTTATAGTGCCCTAAAGCGTTTGCGCGATAAATTAAAAATAGTTGCTTCTTTTGGCAACATTTCTGCATCTGGTGGTGTTTATATTGGTATGGGTGCAGAATATATCATGGCCAACCCAGGAACAATTACAGGCAGTATAGGTGTTATTTTGCGTGGTAATAACCTAGAAAGATTGCTTGACAAAGTTGGCGTTTCTTTCAAAGTTATTAAATCTGGTCCCTACAAAGATATCTTGGCATTCGATCGAGAACTGACCGAACCAGAACAAGGTATTTTGCAGGAACTCATAGACACCAGTTATCAACAATTTGTGCAAACAGTTGCTGAAGGACGTAATTTAGAACCAGAAACAGTTAAAACTTTTGCCGATGGGCGGATTTTTACTGGACAGCAGGCTTTAGAACTGGGTATTGTAGATAAACTTGGAGCAGAAGAAGATGCTCGTCGTTGGGCTGCTGAATTAGTAGATCTAGACCCGGAAAAAACACCTGTTTATACTTTTGAGGAACGTAAGCCTCTTTTGAGTCGTATCTTACCGGGAAATCGTCAGGCAAAAAGTAAAATTGGAACTGGAATCGATTGGTTAGAATTTGAAATTTCTACCAGTGGTCTTCCGTTGTGGTTATACAGACCTTGATAGCGAACAGTTATCAGTTAACAGTTAACATTTAACAGTGTTAGCTAAGCGTGGCGCTAGCCATACAGTGGACAATAAACATATAACTGATAACTGAAATCTGTTAGCGGATCCGTAGGTAGCGCAGCTATAGCGTGCACGGTAGCGCATTAACTGATAACTGATGATAACTGATGATAACTGATAACTGATAACTGACAACTGACAACTGACAATTAGAAGCAAATTAATTGGAGGATTTTTTTTTGTGGAGTGGCGAATACAGGCTATTCGTGGTGCAATAACTGTTTCTGAAAACACAGTTGAAGCCATGCGAGAATCAATAACAGAATTGTTAGATGAGTTAGAAAAACGTAATCATTTGCACCCTGCTGACATGGTTAGCGTTACTTTCTCAGTAACACGCGATTTAGATGCAGCTTTTCCCGCAGCGATCGCCCGTTCTCGTCCCCACTGGGATTGCGTTCCCATGCTTGACGTTCAACAGATGTATGTACCCCAAAGTTTGAAATACTGTATTCGACTTTTAGTTCATGCTTATTTGTCCGACCCTTCAAGCGTTCAACATATTTACTTGCGTGATGCTGCTAATTTGCGTCCTGACTGGAGCAAAGCTGTTGTTAATTAATCAATCTAAAAACGATTTTTTTTCAAAGTAGAAACTTTCTGCGAAGGAAACCTAATATAAATTTTTTATAAACACTGCAGTTGGGGAAAATTTAACCTGCGTCTGAAGATAGCGGTTACGGACATAACATTCAACTACATAACCCCAATTGTAGAATGAGCTTATGTTCTATGTGAAAATACTTAAGAAAATATGAAGCTTGACGGTGATGGCAACAATGCTCAACCCACGGCATTTGGCGGACAAATATTCACTGACCGAGGAACAGGTGTTCATGTAAAGTGTGAAGATTTTATCACCATTCTCTCTAAGAGTGAGGCTCCGCTAGTAATTATGACTGCGGAAGGTTTGTTCACAAAAATCTACAAATATGCAACAGCTTACAAAGGTTTTGTGTTTTTTACAGAATCTTTGGATAAGCTCAACTTTTCCAAGGAAATAGAGCTAATTCAGGCTTTAAGCCTTTCGACTAATATCTAAAAAACAAATTGC
The DNA here is from genome assembly GCF_001456025.1 of Mastigocoleus testarum BC008. GTDB lineage: Bacteria > Cyanobacteriota > Cyanobacteriia > Cyanobacteriales > Nostocaceae > Mastigocoleus > Mastigocoleus testarum. The sequence goes on along the minus strand of NZ_LMTZ01000088.1, from coordinate 75,479 downwards.
GATCTCAAAAAAATAACCTGCAGCATTCCCAACAAAAGTTGGAGATATTTCCCAACAACGAGGTGCGAACAATATACGCTAAATAATTACAACATTAGGAATTAGCGCGCCTTGTTTTTATCATATAGGTGAAACCCACTTCCTCAATCTATTTCCTATAGGATTCTGAGGACTAGCTAGCGATAGGTAATATCATCTCCTCGTAATTTAAGTGTTAGAAATTCATCTGCCGTGTCTTCAAATAAAGCGATGGATAGGATTTTGCTGATTAAGCACCAATAGTTATTTTAAGGTTGTAGAGATGTTCTAAACAACATCTCTACACAATTTATTTCTTAAAAAAATCGTGAATTTTGGCTATATTTAACTGTTAATTGCTGAGGTAATTTAGAATCACCACCTCAGCTAAAGGTGAGTTTTATTCAATTTTCGATAATTTGTTTTCAGAAGTATTCAAACTTTAATAGACCCATAATGGGGGATGGAAAAATACCCAATCCCCAATATTTTCTACCTGCTACTTTTCCTGAGCATGGTGGAAACGGATACCTAGGAAAATGTCATACAGAAAACCAAAAAAGTCTTTCTTCTGTAGTAATCCCAGAGATTGATGGGATCCTTTTTCATCAAGTAGGGGTTTCATCATGTAGTATGCAGGTTGGTATTTATACCATGGTATGGAAGGCCATAAATGATGAACTAAGTGATAATTCTGTCCCAAAATTAGGATGTTGAGAATTGGACTTGCATAAACACGAGCATTTTTCCAGCGATTGCGTTCCGTGAAAGGACGATGGGGTAAATAATCGAAAAATAACCCTAATGCTAATCCCACAACACCAGAAGGTACAAACCAGAAATCTAGGATATAACTTAAAAAGTGGTAGTGAATGGAAACGAGAACAATTGTGACGACAAACAAACGACTGAAAAACCATTCCATAAGTTCTCGGTCGCGCCACAGTTTGTGTTTAAAGAAGAAAATTTCATGATAGAAAAAACGCACAGCAATTAGCCATAATGGACCACCAGTAGAAACGTAATGGTCGGGATCTTTTTCCGGGTCGTTAACGTGAGCGTGGTGCTGTAGGTGAACGCGGGTAAATACTGGAAAGGCAAAAGCAAGCATTAAAGCACTACTATGCCCTAATATTGCATTAATTGCCCGGTTGCGATGAGCAGATTTGTGACATGCATCATGAATTACGGTGCCTGCAATATGCAAAGCAACAACATTCATCAAAAAGCACACCCAATTTGGTATTTGCCAAACCCAATAACCACAAACAGATAAAGCTACTATTAACACCGCCCCAACAAACATCAGAACAGTTGGGTTTAGATCGCCCGGAGGTGCTAAAAATTCCCTTGGCGGCGCTGTCAGCGGCTTGTGTGCCTCCGAGGTCAACATTTCGAACTCCTTAATCATCAAATATTGCGAGTATACGACACGGACTGGCGCATAATAAAGTTTTGTGTACCAAGATTTATTTCCAGCTTGACACATTAGGTGTCCAATAAAGGTATGATCCCAGACGACATTAGAAAGCTAAAAGCTTGAAGTGCTTAAGTATTTAAGAAACTATGATTTCCGTTATAGTTTAAGGCTCTTTTTGGCGTATTAGCAGCATTTATGAGTAAATTCGGAGCACTCATACATCTGCTGAAATTCTATGTGAAATTCCACGATTGATTCGCCAACAACTGAAAAGAAGTAGCTTTTAATTTACGATAATTCCCGAGATAGATTCCTAAATTCAGTCTTTATGCAATTGAAAGATTCTCTACGTCGAACAAAAATAGTTGCCACTATTGGTCCTGCGACAAGTAGTCCTGAAGTTTTGCGGGCAATTATTGAAGCAGGTGCAACTACACTACGATTAAATTTTTCCCATGGTAGTCATGCCGACCATCAGCGTAATATTCGCACAATTAGACAAACAGCATTTGAGCTAAATCAGCCAGTTGCCATTCTCCAAGATTTACAAGGTCCCAAAATCCGCCTTGGCAAGTTTGAAAATGGTTCTATAGTTTTACAAAAAGGCGATCGCTTTACCCTTACAAATCGTCCAGTGGTGGGCACACAGGAAATAAGCTGTGTGACATACGAATATCTAGCAGAAGAAGTCCCTGCTGGTTCCAAAATTCTGCTGGATGACGGTAAAGTCGAAATGTTGGTTGAGGAAATTAACCGCGATAAAGGCGACTTACACTGCAGTGTTACGGTGCCTGGTAAACTTTCTAACAACAAAGGTGTGAATTTCCCGGGGGTTTATTTATCGGTTAAAGCAATGACCGATAAAGATCGTGAGGATTTAATTTTTGGTCTCGACCAAGGTGTGGATTGGGTAGCACTTTCTTTTGTTCGCAATCCCCAGGACATGATCGAAATCAAAGAACTGATTTCTTCCACAGGGAAACAGGTTCCAGTAATCGCCAAAATTGAGAAGCATGAAGCGATCGAACAAATGGACGCGGTTTTGGCTTTATGTGACGGTGTAATGGTTGCCAGGGGTGACCTAGGGGTAGAATTACCAGCAGAAGACGTTCCCGTATTACAAAAGCGTTTAATTGCTACAGCTAACTGTTTGGGGATACCAATTATTACTGCTACCCAAATGTTAGATAGCATGGTAAGTAATCCTCGTCCTACCCGTGCAGAAGTTTCAGATGTAGCAAATGCAATCCTGGATGGAACCGATGCTGTGATGCTTTCTAATGAAACTGCTGTCGGTCAATTTCCTGTTGAAGCCGTGGCGACTATGGCGCGAATTGCCGAACGGATAGAGCAGGAAGAAGTAAGTAATGTCAACGCTAGCCAGGCTCGAGATTCTAGACGTTCAATTCCCAATGCCATATCACAAGCTGTAGGTCAAATTTCCGAGCAATTGGGTGCTGCTGCAATTATGACTTTAACCCAAAGTGGGGCAACCGCTCGTAATGTTTCTAAATTTCGCCCCAAAACACCAATTTTAGCCGTTACACCCCACGTTAATGTCGCTCGCCGACTACAGTTGGTATGGGGTGTTAAACCACTATTAGTGTTGGAATTACCTTCCACTGGTCAAACATTCCAAGCAGCAATAAACGTAGCTTTAGAAAACCAGCTCGCTTGTGAGGGGGATTTAGTGGTGATGACTGCTGGAACCCTCCAAGGGGTATCAGGCTCAACTGACTTAATCAAAGTGGAAGTTGTAACAGCAGTTCTTGGTCAAGGTATTGGACTGGGACAGGGTTCTGTAAGTGGTCGCGCTCGAGTTGCAAGCACTGGGATGGATGTTAGCAACTTTAACCCCGGAGAAATTTTAGTCGCTGAATCTACCAGCGCTGATTTTGTTGAAGCAATTCGTAAAGCTAGCGGTATTATTACTGAAGATGCAAGTCTCAATTCTCACGCAGCAATTATTGGTTTGCGTCTCGGAGTACCTGTAATTGTCGGCGTAAAAAATGCTACTAAAACAATTAGAGATGGAGCAATTCTCACCATGGACGTACAGCGAGGAACTGTATTTTCTGGTGCAGTTGGGAATGCTTAGGGAATGGGGAATGGCGACTGGCGGCTTGGTAATAGGTAGTTGGTTTCGGGAATTCTGCATTTTTCGGAGATTTTTCTGATGTTGCTCCCAATCCCCAATCCCCAATTAAATAAACCGAGATAGAATCTCTGCTGTTGCTTTTCCAGTTTTATCCCAAGTAAACTTACTGGCTTGTTCTAAGCCCTTTTGGGAGAGGTGAGAACGTAACTGGCGATCGCTGGCTAAGGTTTCCATAGCTGCTGTAATCTCATTGCGGTTATAAGGATCGATTAAAATTGCTGCATCGCCAGCGACCTCCGGTAACGAGGAGATATTTGAGGTAATCACCGGAGTTCCACAAGCCATTGCTTCAAGTACGGGAAAGCCAAAACCTTCCCAAAGACTGGGAAATACTAAAGCAACAGCTTGACTAATCATATGTGGTAATTCTTTTGCACTCACATAGTTGAAGAACTTTACCTGTCCCCCAATACCCAGTTCTGTCGCTAGCTGCTGTAAGTGGGGAGTGTAACGCTTATCTGTAGAACCAGCTATCCATAATTGGTAATCTTTTTTATAAGTTAATCCTGCAAAAGCTTTAATCAAACGATGGACATTTTTGTGAGGATCCTGGCGTCCAATGTAGATAAAGTATTGGCTATTATTTGCTGGAGGTGAATCCTGTGAAGATGAATTCTGTTGATGAGAAGTTTGGGGAAATTTAAAACGGTTAGCATCATAAGCCAAGGGAATCGGAGTGACTTTATTCGCTTCAATGGAGAAAAAATCAGTGACATCCCTCGCAGTAGCAACAGAATTACAAATAATATGCTTTGCTTGTTTGAGTACTTCGGGAATGTAGTAACGGTGATAAGGGGTTAGGGGCGAGAAGCGTTTGGGAAAACGTAAAGGAATTACATCATGAACTGTGACTACATGGGGAAACCTATTGTAAAGTGGTGCTTCTGGAAGTGGAGAAAATAATAACTGTGACTTGAGATTGTGGCAAATTTTTGGTAACTGAAATTGTGTCCACCACAAGCGAGACAAATGACCTTTTGTACCTTGAGCAGGAGTTAAATTATTAGGAATAGAATAGCAATTAAAATCGGGATAAGAATAATCTTTTGCCGTCAGCAGGGTAGGCTGTAAAGATTGTAAATAAGGAACTAGATTCGTCGCGTAATTACTAATACCTGTAGGTTGGGAAAATACAACAGATAAATTAATTAATATTTTACCCATACCTTTTGCTCCTATAGAATTTTAAATAGATTTATACATATTTAGGTGAAATTGGTAAGATATGAATCTGAAAAGATCCAGTAAGAACTGGATTACTATCTAAGAATTTTAAGTTCGGTCGAAACTTAATTCTTAGTTAAAAGATAGTTTTGCTTGTAAAGAATATAGGTAAGAGATTAAATATAAGTAAACTCCACTTTACTTGGCTGCAATTGGATTGCAATCAATTACAACTTTTAGCATGGTATTGGTAATGTACCGCTATCTTTTAACCTTTTCAAATCGTAGTCAACCATAAGTTTTACCAATTCCTCAAAAGAATACTGTGGTTTCCAATCAAGTTGAGTATTAATCTTATCTACACAACCGACTAATTGTATATTTTCATTTGGACGGTAAAACTCTGGATCCACAGAGACATGATTTTGCCAATCTAAACCAAGATACTCAAAAGCACATTTGACTAATTCTTTCACAGAATGGGTTTCCCCACTGGCAATAACATAGTCATCTGGATTGTTTTGCTGTAACATTAACCACATCGCATAAACAGCATCTTCGGCATAACACCAATCACGTTTGGCATCTAAGTTACCCAATTTAAGTTCTGTAGCTAAACCAAGTTTGATCTGTGCGGCAGTATTGGTAATTTTACGAAAAACAAACTCCGTACCGCGACGTGGAGATTCATGGGTATAAGTTATGCCACAACAAGCGTAGAGATTATAATGCTGTCTGTAATTAACGGTCATCCAATGGGCGTAAGCTTTAGCAACACCATAGGGATTACGAGGGCGAAATGCTGTAAGTTCTGTTTGAGGAGAACTATCAGGTTGACCAAACACTTCACTACTAGAAGCTTGATAAAGCCTAGCATCTGATTTACAACGACGGATAGACTCAAGAAGTCGAGATACTCCAAGTGCTGTATATTCGGCAGTTAAAGCAGGTTGAGTCCAAGAAAGGGGAACATAACTCTGGGAAGCAAGGTTATAAATCTCATCCGGTTGGGCTTCAGCAATGACATCCATCAATGAAGATTGATCGAGCAAATCACCAGATATGATTTTAACTTTGCCAGAAAGGTGCTTTATTCGCTCTAAGCTACTAGTGCTGGTACGACGAACTAATCCAAAAACTTGATAACCTTTGGAAATGAGAAGTTCGGCTAAGTAAGAACCATCTTGTCCAGTTAATCCTGTAATTAGGGCTGCTTTATTCATAAATTGATTTATCTAATTTGTTAGCGGATTGGATTTGTTAGCGGATTGGAAAATTCATTTATTCGACTTTCTAACTTAACCTTACATAGCCTATCTTTGCCAGATTACCAAGATAAACGCTGTAAGGGTCACGAACTCAAACCTAATGGACGGGTTAAAAGAATTGGTTATCTGAATGTGAAGTTACCTAAAATCACTGAAAAAGCGTAAACTAATAATGCAAATGTGCCCATAACAGTTAGCTTAAATCTTGTTAAAAGGAGGATACAGGCAAAAATCGTAAACTATAAAATGTCAATCCTACTGATAGTTCAAAATTTTTAATAATATTCAAATCTAATAAGATTCAAGACATTGTTTTTATACATGGTATGTTAGCTCTACCTAACTAAAGCGTGCCTGTTTTTAAGAAAAATGTCCTGTGCCACTCAAAAAATATCATTTAAAGCATATAAGCACATTATTTTTTGGTTTCAGAAATTGAATTATGTTGGATAAATTCAGGACTTAGGCACGGATTACATATTTATCTCATTACGTGTAACTAATATCACGCTTTGCTAACAGCTTTGCTGCCGGCTAGCGACAGCGTTAGTGGAGCGTGTCCGTTAGGACTCAATAATCATAAAACCTTATTTCCGATTATGAGTGCGTAAGTCCTAAAATTAATCCCCCACAGAGCGAACTGCTGAGTAAATAAGTTGAGTAAATATTAATTTATTATTTTGATATGCAAAAATTATTAATAACGGGTGGAGCAGGTTTCATTGGTGCAAATTTTATTCTCCAAGCGAGAATGGAAAACTGGGCAAATATTATCAATTTAGACAAGTTAACCTACGCTAGTAACTTACAAAACCTAGCAGAATTAGAAGAAGATAAAAATTACCATTTTATACAAGGAGATATCGCCGATTTAGAGTTAGTAAGTAATCTCCTTGAACAATATCATCCAGATGCAATTATTAATTTTGCAGCTGAAAGTCATGTTGACCGTTCGATTTTGAACCCATTAAGCTTTGTTGAAACTAATGTAGTAGGGACATTTAAATTATTGGAAACAACTAGGCTGTATTGGGAAAAGCTATCCTCACCCCAACAAGAAAAGTTTCGCTTTGTGCATGTATCTACAGATGAAGTATACGGTTCTCTAAATCCAACAGATCCGGCTTTTCGCGAAGATACTCCCTATGCACCTAATAGTCCCTATGCAGCGTCAAAAGCTTCTTCCGATCATTTTGTCAGAGCATATCATCATACTTACGGCTTACCTACCATAACGACGAACTGTTCTAACAACTATGGACCGCGTCAATTCCCAGAAAAATTAATTCCTTTGATGATCCTCAATGCTTTAGATGGAAAAACTTTGCCAATCTATGGAGACGGTCAAAATGTGCGGGATTGGCTTTACGTTAGGGACCATTGCGAAGCAATAAACCTTATTCTTAGGGAAGGCAAATTTGGTGAGACTTATAATATTGGTGGTTTAAACGAGCAAAGCAATTTGGCAGTTGTTGAAAAAATTTGTACCATTCTCGATGAATTAGTGCCAAAACCTGGTTTAAGCTATTCTTCTCTGATTACATTTGTCAAAGACCGCCCAGGTCATGATAGGCGCTACGCAATTGATTGCGGTAAACTTGAAAAACTTTTAGGTTGGCGACCTAAAGAAACTTTTGAAAGTGGTTTGTTCAAAACAATTGAATGGTATGTAAATAATTCTAATTGGGTAGAATCTATTCGTTCCGGTGCTTATACAAATTGGATCAAGCAAAATTACGAACACAGAAAATTTTAATCTAAATAAAGGTATATTAGCAAAACAATTCTGCAGAAAATTTCGATTTAAAGAAGTTCCAATTTAATTTTTTTGGAACAATTTTTTAATGAATTGTATTAATTTTTTTACAATTATACTAGAGGTAGAAAATGAAAGGAATCATTCTGGCAGGCGGTTCTGGTACCAGATTATATCCCCTAACTCGTGTTATTAGTAAACAGCTGATGCCAGTTTATGACAAACCTATGATTTACTATCCCCTATCTGTATTAATGCTAGCCGGGATACGTGAAATTTTAATTATTTCTACACCGAGGGATTTACCTCTGTTTCAGCAACTATTAAAAGATGGTAGTCAATGGGGGTTAAAGTTTGATTATATTGAGCAATCAAAACCAGCAGGTCTCGCACAAGCATTTATTTTAGGCAAAGACTTTATTGGTAATGAGCCAGTTTGTTTAATATTAGGTGATAATATTTTTTACGGTCATGCTTTGACTGAAATATTGGCTCGGGCTTCTAATTTAAGTCAAGGTGGCTTAGTATTTGGTTATCAAGTCAAAGATCCCAATCAATATGGTGTAATTGAATTTAATACAAAAGGACAGGTAATTAGTTTAGAAGAAAAACCCGTAATTCCCAAATCTAAATATGCTGTACCTGGAATTTACTTTTATGATTCTCAAGTGGTAGAAATTGCTGCTAATCTTAAACCTTCTGCTCGCAATGAGTTAGAAATTACTGATGTGAATTTAGTATATTTAAAAAAGGGTCAATTAAAAGTAGAAATCTTGGGTCGGGGATACGCTTGGCTAGATACTGGTACTCACGAATCTTTGCTTCAAGCAGGTAATTATATTCAGACTTTAGAAGAGCGACAAGGTTTGAAAATAGCTTGCATAGAAGAAATCGCCTATCGATTAGGATATATTGATTCGACCCATTTACGTAGGTTAACAGAACCAATGGCAAAAAGTACCTACGGTCGCTACCTGGTAAAAATTTTGGATGATGAGTTACTGAATATTTGATTTTTTCAATGGGATATATGACAACATTTATTCTTATACTTGTTTGCATCGAAATATATTAAACTATTTGTGAAACTATTTTTATATAGTTAACTTCAATACATAAAATATTCAGGGTGAAGAAAGAAATTAGTAATGAAAATAATACAAACACAAATTCCTGATGTGTTAATAATTGAGCCACAGGTATTTGGGGATGAACGCGGTTTCTTTTTTGAAAGTTATAACGAAAAAGCTTTTTTAGAAAAGGCTGGGATCTCAGCAAATTTTGTCCAAGATAATCACTCTCGTTCAGCTAGAAATGTTTTGCGTGGCTTGCACTACCAAATCAAACAACCCCAAGGAAAACTAGTAAGAGTTGTAGCAGGTTTAGTATTCGATGTTGCTGTAGATTTACGGAAAAACTCTAAAACATTTGGTCAGTGGGTTGGTGTTCGCTTGAGTGCTGAGAATAAACAGCAGCTTTGGATACCACCAGGATTCGCTCATGGTTTTATTGTGCTATCTGATTACGCTGATTTTTTGTACAAAACAACAGACTTCTATGCTCCACAGCATGAACGTTGTATTCTTTGGAACGACCCCAATATCAGAATTTCTTGGCAAATTCAAGAAGAACCTATTTTGTCTGAAAAAGATAAACTTGGTAAGTTGTTGGGAGATGCGCAGGTGTATGAATAAATGAAAATTTTACTTACGGGTGTAACTGGACAGGTTGGTTGGGAATTACAACGTACTTTGATAACTTTGGGTGAGGTGATAACTTCGGGACGAGATACTAAAGGTGCAAGTTTACAAATGGATTTAACCCAACCTGATAGTATTCGTTATCTTATCCGAGAAGTGAAACCTGATTTAATAGTCAATCCCGCTGCTTACACCGCAGTGGATAAAGCAGAGTCAGAGCCAGAATTGGCGATGATGGTTAATGGTACCGCACCAGGTGTAATTGCAGAAGAAGCAAAGCAAATAGGTGCAGCCGTTGTACACTATTCGACAGATTATGTTTTTGATGGCGAGAGTCAAAAACCTTATACAGAATTAGACACAACTAATCCACAAAATATTTATGGAAAGACTAAACTTGCTGGGGAGCAAGCAATTCAAGCTGTGGAAGTACCACATTTAATTTTGCGTACCAGTTGGGTTTACAGTCTGCGAGGGAAAAACTTTTTACTAACTATGCTTAGACTGGGACGGGAACGCAAAGAACTCAGGGTTGTTGACGATCAAATTGGAGCACCTACTTGGAGTGGAGCGATCGCAAAAGCAACTACAGAAATTTTGGCTGGGGCTAATGAGAATGTATCTGATTACCTAACTCATAAGGCTGGAATATATCATTTAAGTGCGAGTGGAAAAACCAGCTGGTATGGTTTTGCTAAAGCGATATTTGAGAATGATATTAATGAGCAAAAATTAGAAAGTTTAGTACCTATTAGTTCCGAAGAATACCCAACACCAGCAAAAAGACCTGCTTATTCATTACTTGATTGTGGAAAATTATCTAATAGCTTTGGCGTAGTTTTATCAGATTGGGAAGAGAGCTTAAAGGTGGCGATAGCTCCAAATAATAAAATTCAGATATAGCCAGTTATTAGTCAGTTATTGATTACTAGATAACCCCAGTAAATATTTATAGCTTTATTTATAGCTTTTTACCGAATAAATAATTTGATACTCCGATGAACTTACCCAAACTTAACTTGGGTCTAAAAAATATTAGAAGTAAAGCATAAATAATAATTCGACTTAACCTCATAGTAAGAATTATATTATTTGTATATCTCTCTTGAGTTAATAAATAACTGTAAGTACTATGTTTGATTTTGCGAAAAATATTTCTGTTAGTGATTGAAGATGGTTGGTGAATTATTCCGAATTCTTTGGTAATTGCAATTAAGTGTCCCTGATTTACATAGCGTCGACAAAAATCAAAATCTTCGTAGTATAAAAAATAAGCTGGATCGAAGTAAGGACAATCGGGAAAATTTTTTAAATAAATAATCAGACTACAGCCTGAAATCCAATCGCAGGGGATATAAGCTGAATCTGTGTTTTTTAATAAATCTTCAGTTAAAATTGCACCAGTTTGAGGAATAAAACGACCACCAGAAAACCAAATTTCACCTTTCGGGTCACGTACAATTGTTCCGAGTATTGATATTTGTGGATACTTTTCAAAAAAGTCTTGGACCTTATCCAAATTATTTTCTAAAAAATAAGCATCTGGATTAATTAACCAAATAATTGCTTGGGGATTACGTTCAAAAACCCATTTAATTCCAAGGTTACAAGCTAATCCAAAACCTAAGTTTTCTCCAGCTTCTAAAATAGTGACAGATTCACTTTTAAGTTGAGAAATATAATTATCTTTTGGAGAGTTATTTATAATAACGATTTTATAGTCAACATTGGGGTCAACTGATAGAGAATCGATTAATTTAGCAACTAAATTACTTGAATTATAATTGACTGTTAAGAGATAAATCACTTCAGTTCTATTTGACTAGATCATTCGTAATCATGGATTATTAATCACGCGTTAAACTAAAGCGATAACGCACTCTACAAATACTGTTCTCCATTCCTTTTTTTTAACAAAGAATTTCATAATTCGCAGATTTATAAGACAAGTTAGGATTATAATATGGGTCCTTGCCTAATCTTTGTAAATAATCCTGCCATTTACGATTAAATTGCTGAAATTCTCCTGGTTTTAATCCTTTTCCTCTACTGATTGATTCATAGTGAATCAGTTGAGCATATGATGTTACAACATTTCGATATCCTGCTTGATGCGCTTTCAAGCACAGATCCACGTCATTATAGTTAAGAGGAAAACTCTCATCAAGTCCTCCCAACTCACCGAATACTTCTTGTCGCATCATCAAGCAAGCAGCAGTTACAGCCAAATAATTTCTGGTGACAATATTGGAACAATGGTAACCTGGATGTTCACTGTCACAACCGTAGAAAACATGACAGGGGTTTCCATCAAGAATTACTGTTCCTGTATGCTGTATTTTACCATCAGGTGATAAAAGTTTTGCTCCAACAGCACCAACTTCCTTTTGTTGTGACACCTCCAACATTGACTCAAGCCAATCTGGAGAAATGATCTCTGTATCATCATTGAGCAACAGCAGAAATTCACCTTTAGCTTGATTTGCACCTTTATTGATTCTCATTGAGAAATTAAAAGGTTCACCACAACGGACTAGCTGAGCACCATAAGTTGTAATTTTCTTCAGAGTTGATTCCGGAATATCGTAACCATCTACTACTATAATTTCATAATTTTTATAAGTACTTAACTTTTGAATACTACGAATGCAATTCTCCAATAAACATAGATTGCCAGAAGAAGTATTCAACTCTATACCTGCACTAGGAATAATTATACTCACCAGAGGTTGCCCGACAATGCCTCTTCTCAACCTATAAATACCGGGGTTGGGAGTTTCTTCTATGGTACCTGATTGTGAATTACGTACAAGCATATCCTCCAAAGCTTTTCTTCCACCAGTATAAGCCCAAGGCTTTGCTTCGGAACCAGATGCAGCAGAAGCAGGTATACTACGCCAATGGTAAAGAATTTTGGGGATATGATAAATATTTTTGGTTTTTTCTACAACTCTTAGTGCGAGATCGTAATCTTGGGAACCGTCGTATTCGCTGCGAAATCCACCAATTTCGTGGATAATACTTCTTCTATATACACCTAAATGACAGGTATACATAGTTGCATATAAGTATTCTGGGGACCAATCTGGTTTAAAACAAGGAGAAAATCGCTTTCCTTTAATATCTATTTTGTCTTCGTCGCTATAAATAAAATCTGCATCAGGATGCTGGTTAATTAGCTTCGCATTTTCATATAAAGCATTAATTGCTAACTCATCATCATGATCTAAAAGTGCTATATAATCACCCGTTGCTAATTCTAAGGCTGAGTTACTAGCTGCTGAAATATGTCCATTTTCTGTACGGAATACAACTTTGATACGCGAGTCAATTTCTATATACTTATTTAAAAGCAAGGAAATATGGGGTTTTGAGGAAGCATCATCGGCGATGCAGAGTTCCCAATATGGATATATTTGATTACGAACAGATCCTATTGCTTTTTCCAACCATTTTTCCTCGACATTATATACAGGAATAATGACTGAAAATTTCGGTCGTAACTTCCATTGAGTTATTTCCTCTTTGGCTGTGGCAATATATTCTTTAGTAAAAAGATTTTTTGCTATCCACTTTTGATAATTTATTTTTTCTTTGAAGGATGATACTTGACGTTGATAAAGGTACTTTAAGAGCCTTTTAAATCCTTGTTTGCGCTGAAGTTGATGAAGTTTATTAATTTTGGTAGGAACACGAAAATTAGCGTACATTACTTATAAAAGGATTAACTGTGCAATAGTTGTTGCATGGATTTTAAGTGTTACCACATACCATTGGCAAACATCTGTTGTCAATCAATGTGACAGTTGTATTAATTACTAATTTATTTTTGTATTCTCCACCACAGTTTGAATATTTTTAGTTAACTCACTGGGTGTTTTAAAATCACGCAAGAAAATTCTTGCATATTGTCGCGTAACAGTTTTTCCTGGTTTAACTGTTCCAAAATCAAGAACAACAGATCTATTTTTTAAAGAACCTTCACTAACCTTTTTACCACTATCTTTTTTTAACTTATCTAACAACTTATCTATAGGAAGAGGTTTTTCTTGCAAAAGAAATCTATCATTACCCCGTAGCGGTAAGTGCAAACTATCTGAACTAAAGGTTTTCTCAATATATAAATATCGATTGGACTGAAGTACGTATCCCGGATCTGTTGTTGATAAAGCAAATCCAACTTGATGTTTGAAATCAGCAGAAGCTATCCATTCATTCTCTTTTGGATTTGTCTTAATTACAGAAATAGAATCCAAATTGGGATTGCTACTACTGATTAAATGTACATCGTCTAAATGAGTGTTTTCTAACCAGTGATAAGCAGCATCTTGCCATATCCAATTGATGCGAGCTGGTTTGTTGTCACGATTTGTAATTTTGACCGTTGTCCAAGCAATACCTTGATTTACTTCCAAACTATGGGTAACTTCTAAATCCACAGGTATTTGAGACACTCTTTCTAGAAACTTGGGTTCGATATAGCGATATAATTTTGGGTCGTTAAAATTGCGTTTGAATACAGCTTTTGCTGCATTTTGGGTTGATAAACTTAACTCTTTTTGCCAGTCTAAATAAGCTGCATAAGCAGTTTTTACAGTTCCATTAACTGGTTGAAATACTAAGATATCATCTGGAAAACAAGTGTATTCTGTAGGACCAAGATCCTTACCATGGAAGCGAACTCCCCATGATGCATCTTTTTCATTTCCGATTTGAACCCCCATTGCAATGTCTTTACCAGCATCCCGAAACCATACAAATTTATTTTCATCGGTACTCTGTTGAACGACATTTATTAATCCCTCTTTTTCTGAACCAATCAATTTTATTTCTGACAACTCTACATATTGAGATTGGTTACCCGGATCGAGACGAAGTTTTACTAAATGTTTAACATCTGATAAGGGTATTTCTACTTTACGCCAAACCCATCCTCCGTCTACAAAAATCGTATTACTGTTTTGATTTGAGAAGCCATCACCATTATCTGCAAAAAGCTGTAAGCGGGTGCTCTGTTGAGTTCTGATTAAGGCTTCAACTCTAAGATTTTGCCATTTGTCTAATTGAATATCTACGAGTGGAGAAATAATTCTTGGGTCGTTCCCTGTAGCTGTAACTTGCAAGATTTTAGGAGAGGAATTTGTGCTATTTTTGGCGGTACCTTCTACATTCCAGACATGCTTTTTTTCTCCAAATCGCCAAACTCGAATTACTTTATCTTCAAGTCCTTTGATAGAAAATCCTGATGATTGTGACTTAAGTTCAGCAGGAGGTAACAAATTCAAGGTTTTCTGTTTTTGTGGAACTTGGGGAACATCTTGACTTAAATCCAAAGAGGTCGGAAGTAGAGATATTCTGTTGTTAACTAATAAAACTAATAAACAGGTTAAACATACTATTCCTACAAATGTAGGTATAATTAATCGTTTCTTTAGTAATGTAGTTAAATTCATTAATATCTATTTAGTAATTTTATGAAATTATAGTAGATATTAATCAAGTTTTTCTCCAATTTTTTGGCAAATTAGCTGACATACTTTGGTATAAATGTAGAACTCAAAGTATCAAACAAGACCGCAGATCGAGTATTTTATTCGTAACGATAACAAGCTAAGTAATCCCTAACGGGACTTAGACAAAAAACAAGGAGGAAAAAGCTTCAAAGCCAGTGATGAAAAGGGATTAACTTCAAAGACCCAAAAATTGCTCAAAGCTAGATATATCAAAAAAACAACCAAAAAATCATTGACGTATAAAGCTTTGAGGCTTTTTTGACCCAAAAAAATGTCTAAGTCCCGCTAAGTATTAATGCATAACTTCACATCAAAACACTATTTCATCGTTCATTCGCCGCAAGTCTAAGAGGATAGGTATCAGTTCTCTTCAAAAAATGGAGAAAAAATAATGTTTGTTAATAATTAAATATATCGTGGCAATATACCATCCTGCAAATACCAGTTTCATGATAAAAGAAAGAATGGTTTTTAGTTTATAAATACAAGGAGCCTTGTAGAATGACTATTGGTATTAATAATCAAAATTTTAGGGGAAGTATCGATTTTTGTATTTTTTTTCCTGATGTAGAAAACATTAAAGGAACTATTTATATACAAGGTTGGTTATATGATAAAAAATTTACAAGACAGCTTCCATTGATTGAGATAGAAAGTAACAATAATATAATTGCTTCATTTTTATGTGACATAGAAAGATTAGACGTTAAAAATCATTTTAAAGATGCTCCTTTGAAAAGCGGTTTTATGGCTTATATTCCAGTTGCAGATACTTCATGTCTATCTGCTCCTCTGAATATTTACTATAAATCTGGTAATAATAAATTTAAAGTAGCAGATACCTATATCTTTAATATAGATGAATTTTTAAAAGATCCTCATCTACTTAATAAACTTACCTTTAGACAAAAAGAGAAGTTAAATAATTTAATACTCAATGAAAAAGAAAGAATTCATAAGGTCAGTTCCCTTAAATCAAAACCACTTTATCTAATCATCGATCCAAGTTTTTCCTGTCAACTAAAATGCCCTTATTGTCATGGAAACATGGTGCGAGAAGCTGGAGTTTCTCTACCAATGATGCAAGAGAATACGGTAGATTCTGTTTTAGCAAAGTATGGTGAGACACTTATTCAAGCTCATTTTTTTAATTGGGGAGAGCCACTATTAAATAAGAAATTTCCATCATTTGTACAAAAAGCTCATAAATATGATGTTTGGACAACTTGTAGTACCAATTTTAGCATCAATATTTCTGAAGAATTTCTCGATTTAATCATCCTTTCGGGTTTAGATCTCCTCATAGTTTCTGTTGATGGTATGACTCAAGAAACTTACACGAAATATCGAATAGGAGGAAATCTAGAACTAGTCTTGAGTAATCTTAAAAAGTTAGTAGCAAGAAAAAGAATTCTTGGTTCTAAAACTCCTAATATTAGATTTCAATTTTTAGATTTTCCTTGGACTCATAACCAAATTGAGGAGGCTAGGGCGATTGCGACAGAGATAGGAGTTAATGAATTCCATGTTAAAGAAGGCTGTATTCACCCACCAAAAAAATTAGTGAACCTGACAAGAGGACAAAATGCAAAACAGACGTTTATGAACCAAGATAATAAAAATAATTTTATAAAATTACAACAAGAAAAAAAAGACAAATTTAAGTTCTTTGGATGCGATCATCTATATCATCAGTTAAGCATTAATTCTGATGGTAGTGTTCACCCCTGTTGCTATGTTTATGAACCAGGACATACTGTCGGAAATATATTAGATGAAAATGATTGCTTTAATAATAAGATCATGCAATCTAGTAGAAGTGTATTTCACAGTCTCCATGAAGAAAATATATATGGTTACAATCCATGTGTTAATTGTTGGATTCTAGGAGATCGAGAAGCCCAAGGTCATAAGGAAAGCACTATTAGTTTTCAGCCCGCCTTTGAGATGATAGTTAAAGAACCTCTTAGTCATTTTATTAATCACCATTCACCCAGGGGAATGTTCTACTTGTTTAATAATTGGTTCAAAGAGAAAATAGCCCATTGAATGATGCAATGAAACTATATACAGTTAGCATATTTACTACGCAACGAGTCTAACTTTTCAGTAAAGATTCGATACCATTCAATCAATAGTATTAAAGCGAAAATCAAGCGTCCTCTACTAATACTTTGCTGAAAGTCAGTATTCACAATTTGAGCGATCTGATCGATATCTAAACCAGGAAATTCCACTGCACTAAAATACTCATTGATTCCACCATGTGAATCAAACCATTGTCTTAACCAGTCTTCCATAGGTAAGACAAATCCCTGTTTGCGTCGTTGCATTATTTCTTTCGGTAACCAACGCTTAGCCACACGACGCAAAGCTATTTTACTTGTTCCCTTAGACATTCTTTCACGTTCTGGAAGTTGTAGACCGATCTCAACTAGTTGTGGTTGCAAAAATGGAGCCCGTCCCTCTAAACTGTGAGCCATAGCCATCCGGTCATACTTCACCAGCAAATCGTCGGGTAACCAGGTTACCATATCTGCACTAGTGGCTCTCTGCAAAGGATTTTCACTCTTGTTCAACCAAGCAATCAACTCTTCTTCCCAGGAATCCATCTCGAAATGCGATCCATATCCCCCTAAAAGTTTCTCGCGTTCTGCTGCATCTGATAACAATGGAAATCCTGAAGGTGTTACGGGTAAAGGATTATGAGCTAATCTTTGATAAGAATTAGCCATGGGATCTCTGGGACTGATTAAGTCCTTGAGATTACTTTTCCAGCTTTTGAGATTCCAATCTTTTTGGCTGAGGAAAGCACCGTAATAACTGTATCCGGCAAAAACTTCATCAGCTCCTTCACCTGACAATACGACCTTAACATGCTGTCTTGCTTCTTTACACAACCAGTAAACCGGTAGCATAGCTTGGTCTCCGATTGGTTCATCCAAAGCAGCAGCGACTTGAGGAAGTAATTGTGCAAAGCTCTTCTCATCGAACATGAAATGATGATGTTTGCTACCGATAACTTGAGATAGTTGTTTTGCGTAAGTGCTTTCGTCATGTTGCGCGGAATGAAACCCCATAGAAAAAGTATCTATTTGGGGACTGTGTTTCGCAGCGATCGCAGCAACTGTTGAACTGTCCAGTCCTCCCGAAAGAAATACCCCCACAGGTACATCAGCGATTAACCTAGATTTGACAGCTTCTTCCAGGTGCTGAACTAACTCATCATCAGATATTCGACGTTGTTTATCAATGGAAATTTGGTAGTAGCGGTATGCTTTGGGTTGGGGGTTATCTACCGAAATGCAAAGTCTCTCACCAGGTAGAACTCGCTTAATATCTTTGAAAATCGTTCTGTCACCGGGAACGAAATGAACTGCTAAATATCTGTCTATACTCTGTGGATCGATTTCGTTATTAACCCAAGGTAATGCTGCTAAAGATAGCATGTTTGAACTATAAGCAAAATGACCCTTACGGTCACAAGAGTAAAAAAGTGGCTTTTCCCCGAAACGGTCTCTTGCTAAATGCAGTTCTCGAGTTCTGCGATCTAAAATTGCGATCGCATACATCCCGTCGATTTTTTCTAAAAGTTTTTCCATACCCCATTTAGCAAAGCCATGTGCTAAAACTTCGGTATCGCTATTAGTTTTGAAACTAAAACCATATTGTTCTAGTTCTGTTTTTAAAATTTTATAATTATAAATTTCACCATTTTGAAAAGCAACAATCTGTCTATTTAAACTTGTCAGAGGTTGCCAACCATGTTCTAAATCAATAATAGAAAGGCGACGCATTCCCATCGCCACAGAACCTTCATTGAAATTACCATCTCCATCTGGTCCGCGAGTAAGCATTACATCTTGCATTACTCGTATCAAAGAATTTGGTATTTCTTCTCGATTAGTATCAATGATTCCAACAATTCCACACATAAGTAGGTAAGCAAAATTATTTGAACTTTTTGGGGTATATTCTAAAATTCTATACAGATTTTTTCCCTTCAAAAAATACTCCAGCCGCCAATATTTCTTGACCTTTAATACCCAAATCTTTATCTAATAAATTACCTTCTTTAACAATTAATTGATGTAACTCTTCTAATCTCTCTTTCCACTTACCCGAATTAATATATGGTAAAACTGCTTGGATTTGCATCATTAAACCAAAGGATGGATACTGGTAGGGTTTAATTCCACCACGCAACTCTTCAAAATCTGACATTACCAAGCGCAGAGCGTTAAGAGTCATATTGAAATAATGACTCGGGTCGCCATGTAGAGGCTGCATAAAAGCTGTATCTATATGAACTATTCCCCCAGGTTTGAGAATGCGATAAAGTTCTTTTGCTGTAACAAAAGGGTTAGGTATATGCTCAAATACAGCTTGGCTAACAACAGCATCGAAGCAATTATCGCGAAAAGGTAATTTTAAAGTCGTACAAACTATATCTGTATGAATGTATTGCTGTACGTCCAAATAACAAACATTAGGGTGAAGATGCTCTTTAGGGGTATTACCAGCTCCAAAATCTAGGACTATTCCATTATTAACTCGCTCTAAGATATCTAATGCATCTTGTGAATATGGATGTGTAGTTTCATTTTCAGTCAGCCTTACAAAAGGTTGTTCGCCTTTTTGCAGTACATGTAGCGTCGTACCTCTAATATAAAGATCACAATCGCTCAGGTGTAATTTTTCTAATTCATTGAAGCTTAGATTTCCATTGTAATTAGGAAATGATAATAAATTCTCTAATTGAAAATCTCTTTTCCTTGGTTGTGAAGTACTTCCTAAATCGTTGACGGTAAATTTGTTTTGATAAAGAACTGTTTTATGATCATTTTCATCTATAATCTTGCAAACCAATTCTTCTCCAAGTTTGACACTATCTGGAAGGATAACATTACCAAAAAAGCCGCTATTTAGTGAACCTTCTTTTTCTGGAAAGGCAGCTGCTACATCTGGTCTATCTAAGCCATGACTTAGAGAAAAACAAGGTTGATCATTAATATAAAAATTTAACTTTGCAGTTTTTTTACTCTCAGGTATATACCAGCCCGAGAAACTAGATAATTTACTTATGCTAGTACCTGTTGGAGTATCTATATTGAACTTAAACATCAAATTTCAATAATTAAAATTTCAATTTTAGGGAACTACTATTTGCTTAAATAAGCTTCCTGAAAAATCTGACTATAACTCCTTGCCATATCCTCAAAATTATTTAAGCAGTTTAGAACATGGCGTGAGTTTTTAGCTAGTCGCTCTCGCATATCTTTATCTTTCACCAAAGATACAATTGCGTTTGCCAATTCTATGAATTGTCCTGGCTCATAAACGATAGCGTTAATTTTTGTTTGCACCTGCTCTTTGACTCCAAAAACAGGAGTTGTAATTATGGGTAAACCATAAGCCATTGCTTCTAATATGACCCGTGGGAAACTTTCGATTCGAGAAGTCAAAACAAAAATATCTGCGCAATTATAGTATGTAGCTGTGTCGGGTGTTTCTGAAATAATTGCTACTCGATTTTGTAAATTATCTGGTAAATTTGCCATAATCTCTTTTAATCGATCGCTGTAAGGACCAGGGCGATCGCCAACAATAAAGACTTTGAGTTGACAGAACAGTTCTTCAGGGATTTTTTCTAACGCAAGTACTAGATCCTGTTGTCCTTTACGTTCACAAACTGTTCCTAGTAAAAGTAATGCAATTTCCTCATCAGCTACATTTAATGATTTCCTTGCTTTCTCCCTAGTCCAATTTCGATCTGCTTTGTCTAATCTTCCTAAGTCTAATCTTTCTAAATTTAAACCATTGTGAACGACAGTAAAATTGTGGTGACTATTCAAGGGTAAGTATCTATTCCTAGTTGCATCAGCGACAAATACAATCCGGTAAGGAAACCTAAAGCATTCCAAAGCGCGCGCAGCAATCTCTCTTCCAAAACTATTAAAATAAGTTTGCCAAGGTTCGCTTTCCCTTACATTCCAAATTGAGGGTATTCCTAAACGTTCGGCTGCTGCAATAGCGTAAAAAGTTTGTAAAGTATTAGCATAGACTAATTCTATTCCTAACCCTTGGATAAATTCCCCCAATCCAAAAATTGCTTGTTGATAAAGCTCATCCGTCGTCACATGTTGGAGTGGATGACCTTTGAGGAATACAGGTATCCCTTTTTCTTCGTAATTTTTTCTTAAAGGTCCATCTTGGGGAGAATAAACAATTGGTTGAATAATACCTGTTTCCTTTAATTTAACTGTCAGTTCGTACTGACTCGAAGGTGCACCTTCCCAATTTAAATTATGGGTAAACATTAAGGCTTTAATTGGTTTAACCGACCCCATTACCACTTTCCGAGGTTGAATCGCAAACTGCTCGTTATTCAACGATAAATGAGGACTATACCAACGATCGACCTTATCAGCATATTTACGCTTAAAGGTCGCAGGTTCTTTAGGATTATCAACAAATCCCCTAGACACCCCCTCATAATGAATTAACTCTGCGGTGGGACAATAAACACAACGATATCCCTCTTCTACTAATCGATAACAATAGTCAACATCGTTATAAGCAACAGCAAACTGCTGTTCGTCAAACCCACCCAATTGCAAAAATAGTGTGCGGGGAGTAAGCAGACATGCTGCAGTTACTGCAGAGTAATTACGATTCACTTTTGCATAAGCAAGATAGCCAAAATCCCATTCTGGTGCTGTTTTAAAAGCTGGACCTGCTGAACCGTGATATAAACCATGTACTACGCCAGCATGCTGAATTTTACCATCGGGATAAAGCAACCGAGCACCTACAGCACCTACCCCTTGAAGTTGAGCAAAACCCATCATTTGACTCAACCATTGGGGAGATATAACCTCGGTGTCATTATTCAAAAATAGTACGTAATCACTATCGACTCCTTCAACCGCACGATTATTAATTGCAGCAAAGTTAAACCCAGCACCCTGATTTCCGATGTGCAAAACTTTATGGGGAATTTGCTCTAAATAAGCAAGGGTTTCGGGGTCATCACTTTCGTTATCAATTACTACAACTTGATAATTCTCATAGGTGGTTTTTTCTAGAGAATTCAAACAAGTTTGCAGCAGATTTAACTTATTTTTGGTAGGAATAACAATTGTTACAGATGATCCCGTATTTGGAAATTGATATTCAAATATTCCACACCCAGCTTTTACAGCCCATTCTGGATGATATACACTTCCAGAAATACCTCTACGCTGCAAAGTTTCTTGTAAAGCCTTTTCCCCAGCAACAAAACTTGCTGGTTTTGCAGAACCTGATGTCGCAGTAGACCCTGGAACTGCCCGCCAATGGTAAAGTACCAAAGGAAGATGTTTTACTTCACGAGCAATTTCAGTTGCTCTGAGGGCAAAATCATAATCCTGGGAACCTTCATATCCCAGCCTTAATCCTCCAACTTCTTTAAAGATACTACATCTCACAACGCATAAATGACTCATGTACATATAAGAGAGCAGTAACTCCGGCGACCAATCTGGTTTAAATTGGGGAGAAAAGCGACGACCTTGGGTATCTATTTTGTCATCATCCGAATAAAGGAAATCAGTTTCTGGATGTTCTGCTAAATATAAAGCAACTTCCCCTAAAGCATCGGGAGTTAATTCGTCATCGTGGTCTAAGAAAGCTATAAACTCCCCACTTGCAATGCTAGCAGCACTATTAGTTGCAGCACTGATATTACCATTTTCTGTTCGAAAAATGACCTTAATGCGAGAATCTTTCCCAGTCCATTTATTTAAAGTTGCACGAACTTCTGGATTGGTACTGTAATCGTCAGCGATACATAGTTCCCAATTATCATAAACTTGATTAACAACACTCTTAATCGCTGACTCTAAAAATTCAATTTGGGAATTGTAAGCAGGCATTATTACCGAAATTTTTGGTAGCTTAGTTTCCCATACT
The DNA here is from genome assembly GCF_001456025.1 of Mastigocoleus testarum BC008. GTDB lineage: Bacteria > Cyanobacteriota > Cyanobacteriia > Cyanobacteriales > Nostocaceae > Mastigocoleus > Mastigocoleus testarum. The sequence goes on along the minus strand of NZ_LMTZ01000088.1, from coordinate 52,529 downwards.
TGCAAACGATTTTTGAGATGCTTTTGCGAGCGCTCGTTCCATTGATTGACCCCCAACCAAGTATCATAAATATCTAGGGGTTGGGGAATTTCCAAGTCAGAAGGTGAATTGGATTCTAAATCTAAGTTTTTTTGTTGTTTGTGAATTTCTTGTTGTTTGTAAAGTTTAATCCCATTTTTCACTAACAAGGGTAAATCTCGCAAAGCAACCCGACGACCAAGTCTTTCTTCCCTCTCTCCTAATCGCTTGCGCACATCTTTAGCAAATCTAACTAATTTTTGCGACTTTCTGCGTGTTTTCTGCCAAAAATTACTACTTGAGTTTAATGACTTTGCATCAGACTGAGATCCTACTAAAAGCAAACTTTGATGTACAGAGGTATTATCATCTCTCAGACCAATAGTATGTCTGAATTTAAACCAAAGTTTTCGCAACAGCCAAAACTTACTAGTTTCCATTGCTGTAATAGTATTTTGCGATCCCTCTAGTTTTCCATGTGCTTGCTGTAGTTGAAGTTGCGATCGCTCTAATTTATCCTGTATTTGCTCCAGTTGACACTGTGATCGCTCCAGTTCAGTGCGTTTTTGCTCCAGTTGAGATTGTGATTGCTCTAATTGAGTCTGTGTTTGCTCCAGTTGAAATTGCGATCGCTCTAACTTATCCTGTGTCTGCTCCAGTTCTAGATTGACCGATTCCACTTGGGATAGTAATTTTTGCTCCCGCTCAATTAGTTTAGAGTGTTGCTCGCGAACGAGAGCGTATCTTTCTTCTACAGATGAAGGTACGGCTTTGATAATAAATTGCACAGTTTGAGCATTACTATCTGCTTCAATTTTTTGTACGGTCTCCAAATTAAAGTCATCCTTACTGACTTGCGGAACTAAACAATCATTTGTAAAAATTGGCAGTGTAGTTGTGTCAGTAACCTTGATTAAATATCCCGAGTTATCAAATAACTCTTCTATCGTTTTCCTAGTAAAAAACCGTAAGTGAGTATTATCTAAAATACCTAATTCCGAATATTCAAACTTTCCTTGTAATAACGCTAAACGAATTGCTCCATGGGCAATATTGGGAATAGAGGCTACCACATATCCATTAGGTTTAAGTATATTTTTAGTCTCTGCTAATAATTGCCAAGGATTGCGAAGATGTTCTAAAACATCACCAAATATTGCCACATCAAACTTTTGATTAGGTAATGCTTCCGTAATAGATATCACATCCAGGTCGGCAACAATGACTTCTTCACAGTGCTGTTCAGCAATTTTAGCTGCATCTGGATTTATCTCCACCCCTGTAACAGTGCAACCTTTCCTGTTAAGTAAATTAGCAAGATAGCCAGTTGCACAACCAAAGTCTATTATTTGCTTATTTTCTTCAACAAAATTGAGAATTTTTTTTAAACTGCTGTTGTCGTCGAGACTTTCTTCTGTAATATCTTCAAGCAATGGATAACTTTTTGCCCAATTTTTATTAATCATAGTATTTAAATCTTGGTATATTCTACACGAGGTAAAGACGCTTTCCTGGCTTTAACAACCATCGGTAAATCTACTAAAGCATGAACGCGCTTTCCTGTTTCTGGAGGTAAAACTTGAAACACCATTGCATTATCAATCCAATCAAAAGTCAAAGTTTCATAGTTTTCCGAACCAGCTACCGTCAAACTGTAAGAATTCGCTCTCAACGGCAAATTAAATGTGAATGAAACCTCTAAAGTTTCCCCTGCGTCCAAATTTTCAATCCGAACATTTTCCTCAAAGGTATTACTACCAATTACTTCATTGCCATTTTTATCACAAACATAAAAACCAAGAATGCAGCTTTGAAGCGACTCGTATGCCTTTACATTTACAACTAATGTAACTTCTTCATTGAACCCAAAAACTGGACTTACTCCTACATCTTCCCCCAAACTATTGAGCAGTTTTATTTCTTCGATCTGAGCTTTACCACTTCCTCGTCGTTTTAGTTTTGCAGAAGATTGCTTAACAGAAGATTGCTTAACAGAAGATTTACTAGCAGTCACCGATTTCGCCGCTATATCTTCTGCAACATTGTCACCAGTAGTTTGCTCTTGAACTTTTTGCTCTTCTAGTTGAGACTCTAACTCAACTTGTGATAAACCCAATTCTAAGTCTGTAACCAGCTTTAAATATCGGATAATAACATCATTAGGTAATCCCGTAGTATATATTTGCCCATCATGAATCATTACCGCTGAATTGCATAATGTCTTCACAGCCCCAGAATCATGGGAAACAAATAGGGTCGTAACTCCAGAGTCCATTAATGTACGCATTTTCCGCATACAACGATGCTGAAATACTACATCTCCAACAGCAAGCGCTTCATCAACAATCAAAATTTCTGGATCGACATTTACCGCCACAGCAAACGCCAAACGGACAAACATCCCACTAGAATAGGTTTTAACAGGTCGATCTATAAAATCTCCTATATCCGCAAAGCCTGCTATTTCATCAAACTTATTTTCAATTTCTTGTTGGCTTAATCCCAGCAAACGCCCATTAAAAAACACATTTTGTCGTCCGGTAAACTCTGGATTAAAGCCGCTACCAAGTTCCAAAAGCGCCGACACTCTACCTTTAACACTAACCTCCCCTGTAGTTGGCGTCAGAGTTCCCGCAATAATTTGCAGTAAAGTGCTCTTACCAGAACCATTACGCCCAATAATTCCTACTGTCTGTCCTTTGGAAATATCAAAATTAATGTCCCTGAGCGCCCAGAATTCTTCAGATGCTTTTTGGTCGGGTAATAAAATCTCCTTCAAGCGATCTACCGGACGGTGGTACTGCTTGTAACACTTGGAAACATTTCTCAGCGAAATTGCAATTTCCTCACCCATAATCACCATACACTTGCAATTAGTTATTAACAGAGAAGTCCGCGCTCTAAATCTAAATTTAAATCTAAAACTCTAAATCCAAAATATTTTGACTCAGAAATTATCAGCTAAATAAAATAAAATATTTTTTCAGTTTCCACAAATTTCGCACAAGTCACAAATTTTACACAAGCTTATTTTTTATAAAACATCTGCGAATGCTGGACGCAAGCGTTTATAGCACCAAAATCCGCCACAAAAGATCAAAAATGAAATTATGGATGCTATTCCCCATTCAGCCCAATGTTTTACTTCTCCCACTAAAATTAAATCGCGATAAACTTGAGCGATCGCAGCAATGGGGTTTAACCAAAACACCAAACCCCTGAATTGTTCTGGTATCACATCAGCAGGATAAACAAGCGGTGTTAAATAAAACCAAAGATTTAAAATTACTCCTAAAGTTTGGGGAATATCTCGCAAAAATACTGTTAAACCCGCAGTAAGATAACCTAAACCAGCTGTTAACAATAATTGCGGGAGCCAAACCAGGGGTAATAAAACCAAAGTTATATGGAGAGTATGAGAAAGTAAAGCCACAAAAAAAATCAACGCCATCAACCCGAAAGAACTTTCAATAAAGGTTGATAAAATTGGTACTAGCGGTAATAAAGCTAAAGGAAAAACTACCTTCTTGACCAAATTAGGCTGTCCTGTGACTGAATTGCTGGACTGAAGTAAACCGCTTGTAAAAGCAATCCAAGGAAGTAATCCTGCAAATAACCACAATCCAAAAGTTAAACTTTCATCTCCTGACAAGCCTTTGAGACTTAATCTGACCTTCAGGACAATTGAGAAAACATAAGTGTAAATTAATAATTGTGATAATTGGTTTACTAAAGGCCACAAGTTACCTATTATGGTACCCTTGTAGCGCGTGTCTAAGTCTCGACGTACTAAGGTTCTAAGTAAGTCAAACTTTGCCCAGTAAACTTCACTAATTGGCAAGTAATTTCTCAACTTCCCTGCTTTACGGACAGCAACTCGCATCGTTCGCAGCAATTTTTATGCCCTCACTCACTACTTACACACCCAAATTCCGATGCTATCGAGTTAGAGTAGTTGTCGCATCAAAAAAATGAATGTTACAACTTCATCTAATCTCCAACTTCATCTAATCTCTCAGATTTAATGATTTTACGTTTTTACAATAATTTTGAACTCAATAGAAAATGTAATAGATTATAGTTCATAATTGGGAAGAATATTAAACTCAATGGCCTCACTACAAACTTAGAGCTTCAACAATAGCTAAATTCCTTACAGAAGACTAATATTTATTGCAGTCGCACTTAATAAAGCTTTCTTAAAGTTTAGTCAAATTAACCACGATCGAAACTTATATGCTTTTCCCTGCACGGAGAAGCAGAAGGTTTTACTTAAACCCCAAGTTCGTTGAATATAATTCTCAATAGTTAGTTCCCTGAGATATTTTCCTTCGATCTTTACCCTGTAATCTGTCCCCTTATTCAGCTAAACTGAGTCTTGGTTTAATAGGTTTAGTTGAGTTAACATTTGGCATGGAAATCGGACAAAAAGTGAAAGTATGTCGTCTACGCGATCGGGTATCGAAATCTATTGCTGAGAGATTGGGGCAAATAGGCATTATCCAAAGTTATAAAATGACTGATGGCAGTGGCGTCGGTTTGGTAGTACTGTTTGATGATAATTTTGCCACCTGGTTTTTTGAAGATGAGCTAAAAATCGTCTAGTAACTTACGTCCAGTATTTAACTACGATTCTTCGGCATTACAACTCTCAAGAACGAGGAAATTGCTAAACTATCTGCCTACACATATAAACTGAACGAAAGTTACGGGAATTGTAGGGTTTGCAGAAGTTGTGAAATAATATTTATTTCTTCTGATACATAAGTTCTGAGGTTCAGTTATTTATTCTTAGGAAGAAAAACTGCAAGGATGAGATGCAATGCGTATCTTCAGGGAGGAAACATATAATTCCTCCCCAATCCGATAATTTCTTCCCTATTCTCTACTACCTATCACCTGTTACCACAAGCATATTTTGAGGTCTTGAAACCTCATCTTACCCCCACAACCGAGTAAGAGTGCTAACTTGGAATTGAAACAATCGGCGATGAATTTAGGATTCAAATAATGCCTCTGATACTGACATTTCTGGGTAGTCTCGGTACCCATCGAGCCAAAATTGCGGTCGCCGCAGCCAAGTTGATGGCGAGTCAAGGTAAGCGCGTACTACTCGCTGCACAAGCAGAACCGATTTTACCTCTACTATTGGGTTTACCTGTCGGTCCAGATCCAATTGAGATAGCGCCTAATTTACAGGTTGTACAGTTTCAAGCTTCTGTATTATTGGAACGCAGTTGGGAAGATGTAAAAAAAATTGAAGCTGAATACCTTAAGACACCCATACTTAAGGATGTCTATGGTCAAGAGTTGGCTGTTTTGCCTGGAATGGACAGCGCTCTAGCACTCAATGCACTTCGGGAATATTTTGAAAGTGGTAACTACGACGTAATTATTTATAACGGTACTGGTGATTCCTACAGCTTAAGAATGTTAGGAATGCCAGAATCTATGAGTTGGTATGTGCGACGTTTTCGCCAATTATTCGTTAATTCCGAATTGGGTAAAACGATTTCAGATTCGTCACCTTTAATTCAGCCGCTGGTTAGCACTTTATTCAACGTCAATTGGACAACAGATAATTTTGCTCAACCGACTAATAAGGTTAATAACTTCTTGGAAAAAGGTAAAGCTGCAATTGCAGATCCCAAGCAAGTCACAGCATTTTTAGTGACTACTGACGATCCTTTAGAAGTCGCTTCTAGTCGTTATCTTTGGGGAAGCGCACAACAAGTTGGTTTGACCGTTGGTGGTGCGATCGCAATATCTGGTGATGGTAATGTTAGTTTGTCTGAAGAATTTGCACCCCTAACAGTAACCGTAGTACCGGAACTTAAAGAAAGCAAATGGGAACCGGTGATGGATGCTCTACCCAATTTTGTGGAGCAAGCAAGCCTTGCACCCAAACCGATAGAAATTGATACAAGTGCTGCCAAAGTACGCTTATTTTTACCTGGATTTGACAAAAAACAGGTAAAATTGACCCAATCTGGTCCTGAGGTAACCATCGAAGCAGGAGACCAGAGACGAAATATTTTTCTCCCACCTCCTTTGAATGGTAAAGCTGTTACCGGAGCAAAATTTCAGAATAATTATTTGATAATTTCTTTTTAGAGAATTGCTAACGCCTAACAGCTAATAGTCTAGTTAGTAACGCTTAGCAACATTATATTTATTATGTCAGAATCAACCCCCATTACCCCAAACCCCGACTCATCATCTTCCTCAGCGAATCAATCTACAAATCCTGAAGAAGTGAAAACAAATGCAAATAGCGGTTCCAAAGCTAGACAGCTGCTAGGAATGAAGGGTGCTGCTGCTGGTGGAACCTCAATTTGGAAAATTCGCCTGCAATTAATGAAGCCTATTACCTGGATACCCTTAATTTGGGGTGTTGTTTGCGGTGCGGCTTCTTCTGGGAAATATACTTGGACGTTAGAAAATGTCCTAATGTCAGCTGCTTGTATGTTGCTAGCAGGTCCATTACTTGCAGGGTATACCCAAACTCTAAATGAGTATTACGATCGCGAAATTGATGCGATTAATGAGCCTTACAGACCAATTCCCTCGGGAGCAATACCTTTACCACAAGTAGTTATCCAAATTTGGGTTCTTTTGCTAGCTGGACTTGGTTTAGCATTTGGCTTGGACAAATGGGCTGGGAATGAGTTCCCCACAATTACTACTATTGCTTTCCTGGGTACATTTATTGCCTATATCTATTCTGCTCCACCACTGAAACTAAAACAAAATGGCTGGTGGGGAGGTTATGCTTTAGGAGCTAGTTATATTGCTTTTCCTTGGTGTACCGGTCACGCTTTATTTGGCGAACTTAATTGGAAGGTCGCAGTTTTCACCGTTATATATAGCTTAGCTGGTTTGGGTATTGCCATTGTTAATGACTTCAAGAGCGTTGAGGGCGATAAAAAATTTGGATTAAAGTCATTACCGGTAATGTTTGGCGTTACCACCGCAGCTTGGATTTGTGTAATTATGATTGACGTTTTCCAGGCTGCGATCGCTGGCTATCTAATATATCTGCATGAGAATTTGTATGCAGCAATTCTATTACTATTAATTATTCCGCAAATAACTTTCCAGGATATGTACTTTCTCCGTAATCCATTGAAAAATGACGTTAAATACCAAGCGAGCGCTCAGCCATTCCTGGTTATAGGAATGCTGGTAGCAGGACTAGCTATTGGTCACGCGGGAATTTAAAGTTTAGATAATTGGTAATTGGTAATTGGTAATTGGTAATTGGTAATTGGAAATGAGTAATCGGTAACAAAAAACTAATTACCCATTACCTGTTATTAACATTGTCTATGTATTGGTATTCGAAAAGTGTTACCAATTGACCAAATATCTTAAACTAAGCCAGATTCTTGAGCTAAACGGTACAACATGGAAACTGCTCGATTATCTGCTGCTTTTTCTTTATTCAACATCAATTGACGAGCTTTCTCATTAACCTTTGTTGCTGCTTCTTCTTCACTTGCTATTGGGTGGTTATTGTAAGCCACACCACGATAAGTCAAGTTAACAGAAGGTTGTAGTACCGGAGGTTTTTTTAAATTACGAAATCGCCAGTCAAGTCCGCGATATTTACCTCCAACTTCTCCTTCAGTTGTTTCAAGTGTTGCTGGGTTATATTCGTAAGTTACGCCACGATATTTAAGTTTCATAATTTTCGCCTCTAAAATAATTCATCGTCATGATGAGGCGCGTTCCTTCGGAATTTTTTCCTACTTCCGTCTCCGATATGGAGATGAACGATTTATTTTCTGTATCTATTGTTACGGTTTTTCCTAGAAAAGTCAAGAATCATACACAATAGTGTTACTTGCCTTATGGATGGTTAAGAATTCTGATAAAAAACTACTTTTACCATTAGATTTAGAACTGTCTGTACTTCTTGTCTTGGTGATTCCAGGATTTTCAATTGGAAAAATTTTTCGTAGATTTTATGCTCCGAACTATTGAACGGATATTTATTCGAGTGATATTTTCCCCATAAACCTTAAAATATTGTAATAAATTGTAATAAATAAGGTACACTTACTCGTTCATAATAAACAGCTGGGAAAATTTCTTGAAACTCGCCGTGTTACAACTAATTATTGACGTAGCTCAACCTTTATTAGTACCTGTTTGCTTCGTCAGTGCGTGGTTATTAGTACTGCTTGTAGGTTGCAATATCTGGACAGCAGCCCGTGATAGCATCAATGTCGCGAAAAAAATGCATCAAGTTCCTTGTCCGGGATGCCGTTACTTTACAGATGATTACAGACTTAAATGTACTATTCATCCTTCCATTGCTAATACAGAAGAAGCAATAGAATGCTTGGATTATCAGGCAAAAACTAATCCTATGCTGTATTAAAATAACTTTAGATTGTTACTTATTGCTGGTAGGGGAGTAGAAGTCAGGAGTCAGGAGTCAGAAGTCAGAAATCAGAAGTCATATCATGTCCGGTAAAACACTTGCGATAAGGTTCGTAGTAGCGCTTTGGCGTCATCGAAAAACATTGGCGCTAAAGCGCTACTACAAACAAACATATTTTTTCATAAGTAATTAAGCGGATATAATATCAGAAGTCAGAAGTAGAGATGTAGCATACTACGTCTAAAGGAGCCAAGAGTCATAATTTAAAAATTCAAAAATTCAAGAATTAAAAAACAAAGTTTTCAATGGAAAAATTCGCTCTGTGAGGTTCGAGCGAATTATCTTTTACTAATTTGACTTATGTCCTACGGACACGCGCTTAGACTAACGCCGACCGCTATACTACACCTCACCAAAAGCAAAATCAGGTGCAGCCATGACGTAAATAATCGTTGGCAAATCTGCTGTACGCCCATGCATTTTTTCGTAATATTCTTTAAAGTTTCCCTTACTAGGAGTTGCCATACCGAGAAAAATTACATCTGCATTTTTGGATGATTCGTGTAAAACTGTCTCAAAAGAACGATTTGCAGCAACTATTACTTCTGGTATAGCTTCTATACGTAGCCGATTGAGCATAGCATTTAAGTTTGCTGAAGCATTTTGTGCCGCACCTTCCTTGCTAACCAATAACTTGAGGCGTATTTGGGCATCTCGCCATTCACTGGTAGAGCGCAGCAAGTGACTTAATAAAAGCATTAAACTACCATTGGCATGCATTCCTCCCCACCATATATCTATACAACGATATTTCCCAAATCCTCGCTCGGGACTTTCCCGTAAAACCATCACGCTACGTTTGGCTTGATGTAGCTGCACGATTGTATTGCAGTAGCGATCGCGCCTGCTGCTATCTTCGCTATCTCCCAATAATACGGTGTTAGGTACCAGGGGACCCAAGCCGTAAATTTCCACAAGTTGTACCATTCCCTCGAATGGATCGGCTGCGGTAACTACACGGACAAGTGCTTGTACGTCCTGTTTTTTCAGGTGTTCGCGAATTGTATTTTCTAAATCTTTTTGCCGTCCAAAATCTTTTGAAGCGCTGGGTAAAACACTAGATACGGTAATAAACCCTCGTTTATGGGTAAATATATTAGCTAATTGAATCAGCGACCAACGTTTGCTAGGAGAACCGGAAAATACTAAAATATTTGGTCGCCAGTTTTTGGTGTCTTCTACGCTATCGAGTTGAAAAATCCCAGTACGTAATAGCGCCATCCAGATTCCTCGACGTACATCTCCCCAGGTTGTATTTAATTCCCTTTGCTGCAACCAAAAGTATATTGCCACCACAATAAAAGCCGCAACCATTGTGGCAATTGGGTTAATTAATAACATCACCCACAAACAACCAATTCCCCCCAATAAAGACCAAACCCAATGGACTTTAAAACTGGGTCTAAAGGAAGGACTGCGTAAAAATCCTTCAATACTGGCAGAAATGTTTAAAACTAGGTAAGTAGTGAGGAAAAACATTGTCAGTACTGGCGCGATCGCATTTAAGTCGCCAACGCAAACAGCAGCAATTGCAACGCTCAGAGTTAAACAGGTCGCCATGCGTGGTTCGTCATTTTCACCACTACCTTTACCAAAGAAAGATAGCCAACGCGGTAAAATTCTATCCCTAGCTAAGGCTTGAAGAACTCGAGGAGCCGCCAGAATACTGCCCAAAGCACTTGATAAGGTCGCCCCCCACACCCCAAATAAAATAGCCGGACTCCATAGGGATATCATTTTCATCACTAAAGGTTCATTTACCAAAGTCCCGGTATCGACACGCATCGCTAAAATTAGCGGTAGAAGCATGTAAACAATGTATCCTGTAGCTACAGCAGCTAAAGTTCCAATGGGAATAGAACGGCTGGGATTACGTAAATCCCCTGACATGCTGACCCCTGACATAATCCCAGTGACTGCGGGGAAAAATACTGCAAAAACCCTCCAGAATGATTCCCCATTAGTAGGTGTATCCCATGCTTGGGGTGTAATATCTGGTACGGTACCCCCAAAAACTAGAGAAAGTAGAGATAGAGCAATCGCTCCCATGATAATGTATTGCGCTTTAACTGCTAGGGATGCAGAAGTCAAAGCCAAAATCGCAACCAAAATTGTTATTACCAATGCAACGTAGGTTTGATTGAGATTTTTGAAGATTTCCACCACACTTTCAGCAAAACCAAGGGTATAGAGTGGAATTGAAAGCGCTTGGGCAAAATAAAGGGAAATTCCTACTGCTCCTCCTACTTCAATCCCCAAACACCTACTAATCATGTAGTAAGCACCACCCACCTTTATCACTCGATCTGTTGCGATCGCGCATACTGATAGAGAAGTCAGAAAGGTAATTAACGTAGCAAGAGTAACAATTATTAAAGAGCCCACTAATCCAACATTGCCTACGACCCAGCCAAATCGTAGGTACATAATCACACCCAAAATTGTTAACACAGAGGGCGTGTAAACTCCACCAAACGTTCCTAAACCAGAAGGTTTAGACTCATTTGATTTGGAGTCATGCAAGTTCGAATCTTGCCGTACTTTCTGTTTGAATTGAAACTTCATTGTTCCGGGGTACTCCTAGCAGAAGCACTTAATATATTCAGTTGTACAATTTTAGGCATCTGAGAAAAAAATACAACTCTAATTTAGTTATTTAGGCTGTAGCCATTGTAAATGTTTGATACATATGTAAATACAGCAAATGTCAAAAATCTTAAAGCAAGGAATAGCTAAAAGGAAGAATATGCTTTAATAAGAAAGAATTGCAGTAAAAATGCAGTAAAATAACCAAACTAAACTTTTATAATACGTAAACTCATATTTTCTTCTTGGGTATAAATTCAAAGTTTCAAACTATTGCCGCTGTGGGGAAGTAGAAAGTCAGTCTAAGGCTATCGCCTCGCTCCGCTAACGTAGCGTGTCCGTAGGAAATAAATATTATGTTATCTAGCTTCTAAACTTTTATAAATAGCTGCTTTATTTCCGCCGACCTGTACTAGATAGGAATTCAAACTAGATAGGAATTCAAACTAGATATGATTTACTGCATCCGATCTATGGTTCTATACTGAATTGCTTCGGCGACATGGTTGGGTTGCAAATTTTCATCTCCGGCTAAATCTGCAATCGTTCGCGCTACTTTTAAAATTCTATCGCTTGCTCTGGCAGATAAGCCTAATTTGCGGATTGCAGCTTCTAGTAAATTACGAGCACTGTCATCTAGTTGACACCACTTGCTCAGATGACGACTTTGCATTTGAGCATTACAACGTACGGATGTCTCATTTGTAAATCTTTGCACGGCAATTGCTCTAGCTTTTTGTACCCTTTCTCTGACGGTTTTTGAGGACTCTCCCTTAGGCTGCTGGGTAATTTCTTCTGGTTTTAGGCGGTTTACTGCTACCTGCAAATCTATTCTATCCATCAGAGGACCGGAAAGCTTTGCCCAATATTGTTCTCTTTTGTTAGGGGAGCAAGTGCATTCTTGGATGGTATCGCCATAATAACCACAAGGACAGGGGTTAGTACTAGCCACTAATGTAAACTGGGCTGGAAACATCACAGATTGGCGAGTACGGGTGATTGTTACGAAACCATCTTCTAAGGGTTGACGCAGAAACTCTAAAACATCCCGTTTAAATTCTGTTAACTCATCGAGGAAAAGTACCCCTTGATGTGCTATCGATATTTCACCCGGACGGGGATAACTACCACCACCAACTAAAGAAGGTCCAGAAGCCGAATGGTGGGGACTGCGAAAAGGGCGATCGCGCACCAACGTCCCGCGATTTTTGAGCAAACCAGCAACGGAGTGAATACGAGTAACTTCCAAGGCTTCAGAAAAATCTAAAGCTGGTAATATTCCTGGTAAGCGCCGCGCTAACATAGTTTTTCCACTCCCAGGAGGTCCTACAAATACAAGGTTATGCCCTCCAGCAGCTGCAATTTCCAATGCTCTTCGGGCGTGGCTTTGTCCTTTGACATCTTTTAAATCTATTCTGTTAAATTCCGTTCGACCTACATCTTGTTTCTCTTCCAATTCCACTGGCTGATACTTATGGGGTTGATTCAAAAAGTCAGCAACTTGAGATACATTTGCGAATCCGTGGACCTTTAAACCTTCTACAACCGCAGCTTCTTGGGCGTTATCTGTGGGAACTACCAAACCAACAATTCCCATTTCCCGAGCAGAAGCAGCGATCGGTAACACACCAGCGACGGGACGAAGACTTCCATCAAGGGAAACTTCACCTAAAAATAAATAATCTCCCAATAAGTCTGGTTTAACTTGATCTGAAGCCGCAAGAATTCCCACACTGATGGGTAAATCAAAACAAGGTCCTTCCTTACGTAAGTCAGCAGGAGTTAGATTAATGACAATCTTTCGCATCGGAAAAGCAAAACCAGCATTTTTTAGCGTTGCTTTGACTCTTTCCTTTGATTCTTGAATGGCGCTATCCGGTAAACCTAAAATGATGATTCCCGGTAAACCACCCGATACATCCACTTCTACGCCAACCTTAACGGCGTCAATACCAACAATTGATGCACTCCAGACTCTGGCAAGCATATTTTGATACCTTAAGCATAAAACATTGTTATAGCTAAAAAATATGCTGGCTGGCTTCTGGTTAATCTTGTAGAAGGTGTGAGTTTGATAGATTTTTCAATTTCCAATTAAAAATCTGGCGGAGTGCGGATAGCATTGCTTGTTATATTTTTGACTTTTTTGACCAAATCATTCTTTAACAGTCCGTATATTCCAGCCATTCTCGAGTAAATAGGTCGCAAAACAGTGACGAAAGGTATGACAACCCACCTTTTTTGAATATCAGTTTTATTAACCGCTTGTTTTAATGGTTTTGTAAGATGTTATATTTCTGGCACTTTGGTCGTGTTACCGTTCAAATCAATTGGTTGCCCCGAAAGTTTTTGCTTTTCTTCATCAGATAGCACTTCGTGGCTGCCAAGGTAGACATACTGGGAGTCTGCAATCCAAGTTGAGCCAAGCCTTCCATCTGGTGGGATGTTGTACCAATACCAAACATAAAGCCATTTAAAGTTCTCACTACACCGATATTCAAGAGGACGTGTTCTGCCATATTTTTTGGCGCGCCACTTTTCTAGCCAAGTTGGGCGAGTTTCTTGTAGAGGAAATAAGGTCATTAGTGGTCCATTGCCTAGTATTTTGATTCCTTCAGGTGGAAGCAAAAAGTCTTCATGCACAGAAAGTGTTATGCGTAGTCGTGTTCTAAAGCGCCTTTTGGGTAACAGTGCAGGTAGATCTTCAGGAATTGGGTAGCCATCATTAGCAAGCCTACAACCGAAACTTTTTACAAAGTACTTATACAAGTTACGCTGTCCAACTTCAAATTCATCGCCGTAGATTTCTTTGAAGTCTATGAATCGACGTTTTAGTACTACATCTTCGTTTTGAAGAAGATATGCAACAAAAGATTCATAAGCTTTATCAAAAGGCTGGGAAAAATTATTATTGCACTTCGCGCACAGATTCTTCTTGTATTTGACAACCTTTGAATTAGGACCTTGAATAGGAAATTCTTTCCTCTCGCGAATTAGCACAAGAGCATTTTCCCCTTTGTATGAACCAGATCCATGAAGGTTTACCAAGTCACTTTTTTTAATTCTATGTTCTGCGCTATTGGCAACTTGCTTGCAGATCCAGCAGTAAGTTTGAGCTTCCACAGAATAATCAGAATAATTTGCTATCTTTATTTATACGCTTATTCACTTAATAAATTTATATTATATACAACAACTATACTTTATGCGATCGCACTGGCATTCCTACAAGTATTGGCATTTGTTAAAATTACAGAGCAACTATTTAAGTCTTCATCATGACTATCGCAATCGTCGCCGAAGCTGCACCCTTATTAGTTGATGCTGATTGTGTAGTTCGAGTCGGTGGTACATGAGTAACTTTAGACACTATTGTTACTGTATTTAGGCAAGGTACAACAGCAGAAGAAATTGTCCATCGGTACCCATCTTTGAGGCTAGCTGATGTATATGCCACAATCACTTTCTATCTCAATCATCAGCAGGAAGTAGAAGCATATCTCAAAAACCGCCAACAGGAAGCGCAGTCAATTCGTCAGATGAACCAAACACGATTCGATCCGCAAGGTTTGCGCGATTGCATGCCCAGAGCTTGTGCTTATCGCTTGCTCGCTCGTAAAGTTGAACAACAAGCATGATAAGGCTGCTGGCCATGGAGTGCATTATTCGACCACTGGTATCAGAAGATGAAGCGTTTCTCTGGGAAATGTTATATCATGCACTTTATGTTCCTGAAGGTCAAATAGCGCTACCGCGCGAGGTGATTCACATTCCTGAAATTGCTCGCTACCTTCGGGGTTGGGGACGAGAAGGCGATTGTGGCTTTCTTGCTAGTGATGCAGAAACGAGTCAACCTGTCGGTGCAGTCTGGTTGCGCTTACTGGTGGGGAAGAATCAAGGTTATGGTTATGTGAATGATGACACACCTGAGTTGTCTATTGCTGTTTTGCCTGAATACCGTGGTCAAGGTATAGGTACACAGTTGCTCACTTACTTGCTCTCATCAGTTTATGGTCATTCATCTATTTCGTTAAGCGTCTCGGAAGACAATCCGGCGTTGCGACTTTATAAGCGTTTCGGGTTCGTAGTTGTCAGGAAAAGCGCGGGGTCCCTGACCATGAAACGGGATTAAAATCTGATACAACAACTTCAAACCTAATTTGTCAGCGATCTTAACAATAAATTGCTCACATTGACAGGTGAGTATCATTGATTCGACCATCAGAAAGTAGCTTTTGAAATCGATAATTTACCAGTTGATTAATTTGAAAGTGCGGGTAATTGTACGATAGCGTTCACGTTCGCTGCTAAGCGCGGCTCAGTGCGTCTCAGCGCTGCTGCAAGCAGATCGCGGAGTAAATATTTTTGTTCGCCCACTTAGTTGCTCAAAGCAAAGAAAGCAACCATCAATCAATTTGTCTTTGTACTCAGCTTAAGCAGCAGATAGTTCATGATTATTCGCCACGATACTGACCCAGTAAAGTACTTGGCTGAAGAGACAAGCATTCCATCACTTGGCTCATTCAAACCTTACGGCGACCACGCCATTCTGATTCATCCTTTTTGGCTCTTAACAGCAGCACATGTAGCAAATTATCTGTCCACAGATGATGTTTTCTCTTTCTTGGACGGATGTGAATTTTCTATCGATCGCATTGTTCTACATCCAGGGAACTGCGAGGAACCTGAATTTAGGGATGACCTAGCGCTTATGCGGTTGAAAAAACCACGTACCGATATCGACCCCATAGAACTTTATACCGGCGATGAAGAATTAGATCGGATTGTTACATTTTTCGGGCGCGGCGAAACAGGGGACGGTCTAACGGGTCCAAACAAAGAAGATACCAAACTGCGCCTTGCCCAAAACCGAATATGTCAGGTTGACAATCAGTGGATTGTTTTTCGTTTCGATGCGCCAGGTGAGGAAACCGTACTACCTCTCGAGGGAATTTCAGGTCCTGGTGACAGTGGTGGTCCAGCTTTACTGAAGACTGCTAACGACACATGGTTATTGGCTGGTATAAGTTCTTGGCAAGATCATCAAGGTCCACAGGGTATTTATGGTGTATATGAATACTACGCACGCGTCTCACGCTATATCAATTGGATTAATAGCATCATCAATCCTTGAAGTTTAGCGAACAATCACTTCTTTTTGATACTGTTTTTTTAGTGCAATCGTCCGTAGTCCATTTACAGGAAGGATTGAAGTTGCGATGAGATTTTTATTGGAATCAACACGTCGTGGAAGTAAATCCCTGCTAGGAATCTTTGCAATTTTGTTAGTAATGGTAATATATACAGCAAACTTTGTCGTCACACGGTATAGCATTCTCAACGGTTTAAATTCTCTCGACCTCGCCGCCCTGCGCTATTCAGTATCCGGAATAGTTATGCTACCTTACTTTTACCGTTTGGGCTGGAAAAATCTTGGTGGGCTCGGATGGTCAAAAGCCATACTCCTTACTTGTCTTGCTGGTTCTCCTTATATTCTTGTTTTCTTTTTCGGTCTTAGTTTTGCTCCAGCTTCACATGGTGCGGTTTTGAATCCTGGTATAGTCCCATCAGTAGTTTTCCTAGGTATGGTCTTTTTGGGACTGCAATCGTTTTCTCTCGCAAGAGTACTTTCATTAGTATCTATTTTTCTTGGAGTTGTACTTGTAACTGCTTCTTCATTTTCTTTGCAGGGTTCGGTGTTATTTGGAGACTTTTTATTACTTGTTACGGGTATCAGTTGGGGTCTATTCACTTTACTAGCTAAAGTATGGGAATTAAGACCTATGCAAAGCACGGCGATCGTGTCAGTTATTTCCCTGCTCTATCTCCCTCCGTATTTGTTATTTTGGTATAACGGTTTTGAGTCTGCTTCGACCGCGCACATTATTTCGCAAGCAATTTTTCAGGGCATTATTATGTCCATTGGTACAATTTACCTCGTGACCTATGCCGTTCAAAGTTTAGGTGCGCAGTTGACTTCTCTATTCAGTCCACTGGTCCCTGTGTTAACAACTTTAATCGCGATTCCTCTTCTAGGAGAAATTCCTACCTCGCTACAGTGGATTGGTATTGTATTAGTAGTGTTGGGTATGCTTCGCGCTGCGAAAATTAATTCCTAACAGAATGCTTTATGTTCTAAGTTTACAGGTAACTAACCATGATTTGCTTTTATTCTATGAGGTATTAAATATCTAAGGAAAACAAAAGTTGCGATCGCAAATATGCTACCTGCATAAAATACTCCTCTAATTTCCCATGCACTAAACGCCAACCCCCCCAATACTGGACCGAGTGCTTGACCCAAGGGTACTGCAACTGCAGTCACTGCCATAAAACCTGCCCGATTAGTGCTTGGAGCCAGTTCTGCCAATAATGCTTGTGTTGTTGGAAATACTATTCCATGTGCGATTCCAAATAGGATGCTGGGAATTAATAACATCCAGATGTGCTCAATTGCAGGTGTTATAACTAACGCCAAAGTGTAAATAAAGAAAGAAATTTTGATAAGAGTAAGTTCAGAAAACAACCGCGCAAACGATCCCAGTAGCGATGACGCGAACGCAAAAGAGACCGCCATACTTGCTAACAAGATACCAATCTCGATCTCAGAAGCGCCGAGAGACGTTGCAACTGTGGGAATATAAGTTAGGTAGGCACCAAATAAAAGGACAAACAGTGCAACTACTATAAATAGAAGCCTAATCACCTCAAAGCGACGAATATTGCTCCAAATATTTCTCAAATAAACCTTGAAATCAAAATCTGAGTAGGGCTGTTTTTCGGGTAGTTGCAGCGAACGCCACACCCAAATCCCAACTAGAATGGCAAGCAGCGGTAAAGCGAATGTGTAACGCCATCCCATTGATGCCAATCCGCTACCAACTAAGGGATACACAGCTAAACTCACCCCGATCGTGCTGGCGTTCAATCCCATAGCTGACGTCAATTGCTTCCCAGCATACAGATCGCTAATCAGCGTTAATGCTAGCGCCTCTAAACTTGCTGCTCCAACTCCTTGCAGGAAGCGCCACGCCAAGAGGGTATGAAAATTTTGAGCAAATGCACAAGCGACTCCCGCGATCGCAAACAGAAATAGTGACGGGACTAAAATAGCTTTCCGACCAAAGCGATCTGCCAGAACACTACAAATAGGAGCTCCAATCGCTATTGGGACAACGAACGCCGTAGTCACCCAACCAATTTGCTGTGGGGACAGTTGAAAGTCTTGCACAATCCCAGGTAAGACAGGATTAATGCTCATTGTCCCCATAAGTTCCATCAAGGTAATACTGATAACGATTTGAAGATTCACATCCCGATAAATAGGTGTAGCGCTTCTACTTGTGGGATTCGACTTGTTAGACATTTGTAGTTTCCTGTAATTATCGATCATGCTTTTAATGACGTTCGCGTCGGAGGGTGCGAACGCCCGAGTTGCGACTGGGCTAAACAATACCGCCGTTGACTCTCAGGGTTTGACCGTTTACCCAACTGCCTTCGGGACTCACTAAAAAAGCAACGGTGCTAGCAATATCATCGGGTTGTCCTAAGCGCTCTAGCGGTGCTTGCTTAGCAAACTTATTAATTAATTCTTCAGATTTGCCTTGATAAAACAGATCTGTTGCAGTTGGTCCCGGCGCGATCGCATTTACAGTTATGCTGCGTCCCCTTAACTCCTTCGCCATGATATTGGTAAAGACTTCAACCGCAATTTTTGACCCAGAATAAATAGCGTAACCCGGCATAGCCAGACCTATAGCACTGGTTGAGAAATTCACTATACGTCCACCCTCTCGCAAACGTCGAGCAGCTTGTCGCAAGGCGAGAAATGTCCCACGGGTATTGATATTGAATATCCTGTCATACAACTCGTCGTCTGTATCTGCAATATTGATGGGTTTTGGAGTTTGAATACCGGCATTATTAATCAAAACATCTACGCCACCGTAGGTTTTTTCAGCCTGATCGAACAGTAATTCCACATCTTGTGCATTAGAAACATCCCCTTGCACGGCAATCGCATCTCCACCTTCGGCATGAATTTCTTGTACAACTGCTTGAGCTTTCTCCTGATTCTTGGCATAGTTGACAACTACTGCAAATCCATCTAGCGAAAGACGTTTTGTGATAGCAGCTCCAATTCCTCTTGAAGCACCTGTGACAATGGCAATTTTTTGAGTAGATATATTCATTTGTAAGAACCTCCAAAACCTTCTGTAGCTGCCTGATTGATAGCTTTATTATCAAAAAAAATACAGCCAAAGTCTTTCATGTATTTGCTAAGGTTTTAGGATTTTTATCATCTTTAAAATCTATTTTGTAATTTCTGTAATTTATATTTCTGTAATTTATAATTAAGCGCAAGAGAGCAGGTTTCATAATCGAGAAATGAGGATGTTATGCTGATTGACTCGCACACAGGAAAGCCGTTAGTTCCACGCCAAGAAACAGGGGGAGTCCATTATCATCTCTTACTCGATAAAGAAACTGGGTTACACCACGCGACATTAAATCCAGACTTATTCAATACGCACGAACATCATACTCATCAGATTACGGTGTTGTTCGAGCGAGCAAAAGCAATTACATCCTGGCATTCAGCTTCAGGTAGAGATAAGCATCAAGAGGTACAAGTAGGACAGTGCTATGTGGTTCCAACCGAACAACCCCATGGTTTGACCTTAGATCGTGGTGGAGAATTAGTAAATTTTTACCTTGCGCCAGAATTTATCGCCACCACTATTCCTGAAACCACTAAGGGACGTTCTCTGGAAATCTTAGAATTTCAAATCTCAGACGATCCCCTCATTCGTCAGTTAGCAGCAACTGTCCGAACCGATCGATTATTGCATGGAGTTTCCAACAAACTATTTCTAGAATCAGTGATGAATGTCCTAGCTGTCCACTTAGTGAACAGTTACGCAGTGTCAAAAATTCAAATACCTAAAGTCGGTAAGTTACCCACACATCTCCTTGCAAAAGTGCAAGAGTATATCAAAGCAAATGATACAAGCAACATTGCGATCGCGGATTTAGCAAATCTGACGGGTTATAGCAGCGTCCACTTCACGCGCATGTTCAAGAAGGCAACGGGACAGACCCCACGCGAATATCTGATCTATCATCGTATCAATAAAGCTAAAGATTTATTAGTAAATACAAAATTATCAATAATTGAAGTGGCATTCCAAAGTGGATTTAGCAGCCACGCTCATTTCTCAACTCAGTTTCGTCGCCTAGTTGGAACTGCTCCCCAAATTTATCGAAAACATAACGAAATATCGTTCTAAGCTACTGAATAGTATCGCACCGCAGTGGCGCGCGATCTAACTCGAACAACATTGAAGCATTTGTGCATCGCAAACAGTGGTGCAGCAAATCAACTTGTTGCCAAAACCCGTAAACTCGAACGTAGTGCGGCTGATTTCATCATGGTTTCAAATACAACGTATCGGGTTAGTCCCCAAATTGAAACAGCTATTCAAAGATAATTGGCAATTAATCAAAAATGTATTACTATAAAAATAAGTATGTATTCATGGGGCCGTAAAGGTTTCGACGTGGTAGCGAAAACTGACCCGTGATGCAGGTCGAGAGTGAGTCTCCTCTCGCAAATCAAAGGCTCAAAACAATGTAAATGCGAATAACATCGTAAACTTTACTCGTAAGGAAGCTGCAGTAGCAGTAGCCTAAAACACCTCTTATAGGTTCGAGTGCTTCTAATTTGACTCCGTTAAGGATTAGAGGCAAACCCCAACGGATGCGCTGATAAGTAATCTTTGGTGTACTTATTAGCAAAGACTTTACCAAAGCATCCCACCGTTCGGGATAATGGGCGGTCCCCGCTTCGAGGGTAAAAGAAGCTAAACCTGTGAATGAGCGGTAAGCGAATACCTATTGCGGACGGCAGTTCGATTCTGCCCGGTTCCACTTAAATAATAAATTTTAAAGTCTACCTTGTTTCAGAGGTGGGCTTTATTTTTGTGGTCAGGACGTTAAGTAAATACCCGTAAAACTTATCTTTTATCTGCTTCAATTTACAATATTCGCAATTACGATCTGTATTGAGGTTTGTGATGCCAGTTTATGTTTACTGGGGTGAAGACGATTATGCCATAGAAAAAGCCATACAAAAATTACGCGATCGCGTTCTTGCTCCTGAATGGTCGAGTTTTAACTACAATGCAATTCCACCAGATGGCTCCGATGCCTTAATAGATGGTTTAAATCAAGCTATGACACCCAAGTTTGGAGCAGGGGGACGCTTAGTTTGGCTAATGAATACCACTTTGGCACAACAATGTCCGGAAAATGTACTCAATGAATTACAGCGTACTTTATCAGTAATTCCCGAAGATTCATTTTTATTACTTACTAGCCGAAAAAAATTTGACGAACGCCTAAAATCAACAAAATTACTGAAAAAATTTGCTACAGAATATCGAGAATTTGCTTTAGTCCCACCTTGGAAAAAAGAACTTATAGTAAAATCCGTTAGTCAAGTAGCAAAAGATATTGGTTTGCAAATAACTCCCCAAGGTTTAGAAATTATCGCTGAAGCAGTAGGAAATGATACGCGACTATTACATAATGAATTAGAGAAACTACAACTTTACACTGGAGGTAGCAAACAACCTTTAGAAGTAAATACTATTAATAAATTAGTAAGAAATACTACTCAGAATAGCTTGCAATTAGCTGCAGCAATTAGAGAGGGAGATACGCCTAAAGCATTAACGTTAGTAGCAGATTTAATTAATGCAAATGAACCAGCACTAAGGATACTGGCCACATTAATAGGTCAGTTTCGGACTTGGTTGTGGGTCAAAATCATGATAGAAAATGGTGAGAAAAATCAGCAAGCTATTGCTCAAGCTGCAGAAGTAGGAAATCCAAAGCGCATTTATTTTTTACAACAAGAAATCAGATCTCTTTCTTTGAAACAGCTAATTTCTATACCACCAATATTACTAAGACTGGAGATCAATCTAAAGCAGGGAGCAAATCCAATGTCAGCACTTCAAACTACGACTATTGAGTTATGTCAAATATGCATCAAGAATAAATATTAGAGATAAAAACAGAATTATTTGATTTTTTGGAGGGAACTTCTCACTCTGAGAAATATTCAAAGTTATTAATACGTCCCTACTGTAACTTTTTTTCCTTCACAAATGACTAAGCCATTTAATTTTTCCTTTAGACTAAATCCGAATCGGATTATCATTAAAACATTATTAATTTCAACAGTTTTTACCACTTTTTCGAGTTCTATTATTTTCCCCAGCACGAAAGTTTACGCAAATGCAAATATTAGACCAAGCGACGTCAAGAAGTATGCTGCAATCGTGATAAAAATGGAAAAACCTCGCCAACAAGCATATGACAAAATAAAAAAAATTTTGGGTGAGCGTGAAAAAATGCCCAACATCGTTTGTAACAATCCGAAAAGCTTTGGTGAATTACCTGGAGATGCAAAACAGATTGCAAACGAATACTGTAAGCGTTCCAGACAAATAGTTGAAAGTAACGGTTTGAGTATTGAACGTTTTAATAAGATTACCGAAGCAGCAAAAACAGATAATAAAGTACATCAGCGAATTTACGATGCACTAATTAAAGAACAAGGTGGTCGTAAAAATCGCTAAATTAATAACTAGAGAAACTTAAATTTAGAAAGTATCTTCACACACCCTTATAGATAAATAATATTAAGTCAGGGTGGATTTAAATTGGTTCGCAGTGAGTTTTAGTATTAATAAGTAGTAATTTATTAACCATCAAGGCTAATAAAAAATTTTATCTATTGATAATTCAGCTAATTTTCTATCTATCAAAATTAAATTTTATTCAAAATTATTACTGATGATATATTTCATTTCTTAGTCATTTATTATCTTAGTAATTTATCATGTTAGTGATTGATAATCAGTTTTAATATTTAAATAATTTTAACGTTAAAAAAAAAGAGCAGTCTAGTCATTAGGCAGTATTCAACAGATGGTAATGATTTGCTATTTGTTAGTTATTAATTTAGTGTTAAAAAGTATTTTTTGCACGTCAATAATCTCTTATCTATACGTATTTTAAGTATAACTTATCAGTATTTACTTACATATATAGTTAGCCAATTTTTATTAACTGTTTAGTTATTACATATTAATATTTTATCTATCAAGAAATTTTTCCAGAAAATAATAATAGAAATAAAATATACTTTATTTCTGTAAATACGTTTCTTATTATTTACTGGTTATTTACTTTCGATCCCAGCACCTATTTAGGCTAAGACATTTATCGATGCTGAAGCCTGGAATCTGAACCTACGAATATAAATAGTAAACTTTTAGTTCCCAGGACTTATGCAACGTAAGCATGGCGTGTCCGTAGGAGATAGATTTATCATTGTGACCAGAACGCAGTCCAGGGTCAGCGGATCGGATCCGTAAGGTTGCTGGCGGCTGCATAGGTAGCGCAGCTATAGCTAGAGGCTCCGACGCCGCAGGTTCTAGCGTTTGTGTTTAGGAGATAGCAATCCCAGAGTTTTTGTGTTAGCGGATCCGTAAGGTCGCACAGCAATGAAATCTACCTAACATAATTACAATCGCTTTAGTAGACTTAAACCGTGAGTATCAGTACCACAAGTATTTAGAAGACCATACTCACAAGCTAATTCTCCCACTTGTTGCGATTGTAAATCGCTAGGCTTCCAAGGGTTAGGATTGTTATACGCATAAAAGGTTTCTACACCATCAATTCCTAGTTCAGCCGCTCTAGGAATTAATTCAAAGTGTGATCGCTTGTAACGAGCGGGATGAGCCAGTACTGCAATTCCTCCAGCATCGTGAATCGCACGAATCACATTAGTAGCTTGATATTCTTCACCTGTAACAATTTTTCTTTGAATGTAACTCTTCAAGCTAGAATTTTCTGGTTCAAAACCGTAACCTAAAATATGAACTTCAACATCTAAAAGATTGGCATTAATTTCTACACCACTCCAGAGTTGAGGTCCAATTCGGTCGGGATTTTCCCGTTGCCATTTTTCCAGCCAATCTCGAGCAACTTGATAACCAGCAATCGTATGGTGGTCCGTAATTGCAAATCCTTTAAGATCGATTTCTATAACTTGCTCCATCAAGCGATTGGGATGTAACTTGCCGTCTGAGTAAACGGTGTGCATGTGAAAATTAAAATGTCTCGGGCAGCTAGTTCTATCCAGATTTTGAAAAACTTGTTTCAAAACCTCTGATGAAGTATTTTTTTTAGCTAAATCCACTGTCATAATCTTTTTTCTTACGCTTTCTCAATTCATCTCAATAAATTAACCCACTATCTTTAGAAGAAGTATCAACATATTTTTCTTGTTTCTCAAGATTCTGCAGGCAATATATTAATTTGCTAACTTTACAAAAGTTTGCGATATATTAAGACTAAACTAACAAATAAATTGTGCCACTGGTCGCAATTATTTTTGGTTTGTCGGGACTTGACTACGGATAAAGTCAATACTTAAGCTATAAAGTTATACAAACAAACTTTAAATTTTCTAGATTTTTGAGAATATTAAAGGTTTTTTTAGTGCTTAAGATGTTAAAAAAAGGCTTTATTAATATTAATAATAAAAACTATAATTAAAAACGCGTAAAACACAAAACAGCTGGTATACAAAACAGCTCCTGACTATATAATATAGCCCTAGCAATAGGAAGAATCTTCCCCTGTAACATTTGGAAAGTGCTAACTCATTGATATTACTAATATGTCTCAATTTTAACTAACACATCATGTAGGATGGTTAGCGCAGTTGCAGGGACTAAGTATGCCCCTAAGATTACGGATTGCTACTTTTAATTTAGAAAATCTGGACGACGAACCCGGTAAAAAACCGACACTTCAAGAACGCATTACCGTAATGCGTCCCCAACTCATTCGGCTAAATGCGGATATCCTTTGCTTACAAGAAGTTCACGGACAAGAACAGCCCAATAAGCCAAGGGATTTATTAGCACTCAAGAAATTATTAAAAGGCACACCCTATCAAGACTATTACCTGTGCAGCACCCAAACCAAACAAAAGCACCAAGTATTTGACAAACGTAACTTAGTTGTTCTCAGTCGTTTTGAAATTACCGAACATCAACAATATAAACATGAGTTTGCAGCAGCACCTTCATATCGCCAGGTGACAGCACAACCAGGATCGGAAGAAGCGAATGAAGTTAGTTGGGAACGACCCATTTTACACGCCAAAATTAAACTTCCCAACGCTCAAACCTTAAATGTAATTAATCTCCACCTAAAGTCCAAACTACCAAGTAATATTCCTGGACAAAAAATAAATAACTTTACTTGGAAAACTTCTACGGGTTGGGCTGAAGGCTTTTTTATTTCCTCGATGCGTCGCGTGGGACAAGCCCTAGAAACACGTTTTCTCATCGATCAGCTATTTGATGAAGATGAAAATGCTCTAATTGCTGTGACAGGTGATTTTAATGCTGAAGGTGATGAAGTTCCAGTTGAAGCAATTTGTGGCGCAGTAGAAAATACAGGCAACCCTCAATTAGCCAGTCGAGTTCTCGTACATTGCGATCGCTCAATTCCCAAATCCCAGCGTTACACCTTATTTCATCACGGTCAAGGTAGAATGCTAGATCATGTTTTAATCTCGCGGTCGCTAATGAGCTACTACAAAGGTGCAGAAATTCACAACGAAATTTTACATGATGAATCAATAGCTTTTGCAACTGATAAGCTTTATCCAGAATCAGACCACGCACCTCTGATTGCTGAATTTGAAATATAGTGCTACGCGCAAGTCATTAGCGGATCCGTAGGTAGCGCAGCTCGAGCTTTTATGGCGTCGGCGTTAGCCTAAGCGCGTGTCAGCAGGACATAAGTTTACTAGTCATAGGTTTGAGGGTTAACCAATGCCCTAACCTAATTACGTAGCGCTATACCTCTTGGTTCGTAGTAGCGCTTTAGCGCTAAAGTAAATGGAAATTTACAATAAATTCTATGTTCTTAAACACTTATAAACACTTAATTGATTGCTATATAAAGATAGATAAAAATCAAATCAATTGCAGTTAATCATGGATTCTAATATAAATATTCAATTACCTATTCCCCCTAATTTCGAGGCAAAAAAAGTTGGAGAAGTATGGCGCGTACCCTATCAGGAAATTGCAATTTCTGCACGCTCTTGGAAAGAAAAATATCACATACAGCCTGCATTGAGGGATAAAGCTCGCGTTTGTTTATTATTAATAGATGTACAAAATACCTTTTGTATACCCAACTTTGAATTATTTGTTGGTGGCAAATCTGGCAATGGAGCAGTAGAAGATAATGTAAGATTATGCGAATTTATCTATCGCAATTTAGGTGTAATTACAAATATTATACCGACCATGGATACCCACACAGCAATGCAAATTTTTCACCCAATTTTTTGGGTAAACAAAGCTGGAGAACATCCAATTCCAGCAGTAACTAATATTACACCTGATGACATTATTAAAGGTACTTGGAAAATTAATCCTGCAGTCGCCCATAGCATCACTAATAATAATCAAGATTTGTTAAACAAACAAGCATATAATTACGTTCAAAAATTAACTCAAAACGGTAAATATCCCCTAACAATTTGGCCTTATCATTCCATGTTAGGTGGTATTGGTCATGCTTTAGTTTCTGCAGTAGAAGAAGCTATATTTTTCCATAATTTAATTCGCGAGAGTCAAACCCAATTTGAACTCAAGGGAAATAATCCCCTTACCGAGAATTACTCCGTATTAAGCCCAGAAGTTTTAGAAGGATTTGACCGACATCCAATCGCCCAAAAAAACACAGCTTTAATCGAGCAACTTTTGAAATTTGATGCAGTTATTATTGCTGGACAAGCTAAAAGTCACTGTGTTGCTTGGACAATTGAAGATTTATTAAATGAAATTCAACAGGTTGATATTAACCTAGCCCAAAATATTTATATACTAGAAGACTGTACTTCTCCCGTGGTAGTACCTGGAGTCGTTGACTATACAGAAACAGCAGATGCAGCCTTTAGCAAATTTGCTGCCTCAGGAATGCACTTAATTAAATCAAGCGAACCTATTTCTAAATGGTTGAAAATTAAAACTTAAAAGCAACCAATTACCAATTACCCATTACCCATTTATTGCTGTAAATAAGATTTTGGATTCTTTGCAACCCAACCTAAGTCGGAACTCGAGCGAATTTCAAAATGAAGATGTGGTTCGGAAATGCTAGGAGTTCCACTAGAACCAACCTTTCCCAGCAAATCTCCAGTTTTCACTGACTGTCCCACAGCTACATTAATGCTGCCAAGATGAGCATAACGGCTTTGTAAACCACTTTCATGATAAATGACTACCAAATTTCCATAGGAAGCTTGTTTTCCAGCAAATAATACCGTTCCAGAGTCAACTGCTTGGACATTCGTTCCAATTGCTGCTGACAAATCTACTCCACTATGAAAAAATACTTCTTTAGTAGCCTGATTCATCTGCCAACCAAACGGATAAATCACTTGGGTTGGTGATGGTAAAGGATAACCGGCTACTCGCTCTGGTATTACAGGTTGTTGAGGAGAAGTTGTATTAGATTGCTTCGCAGGAGGGTTTACTGATTTTCCTAGCTGGGGAACAAACACTATACTCGGGTTTTTTAGGCAACCATTAATTTCAAACAACACATCAGCGCGGATTTTATACTGTGCTGCAACTTGCTTCAAACTTTGTGTAGGAGATAGTTCGACTATCACCCCGTTATAAGGTGGGATTAATATTTCTTGACCAACACTAACCTCTTGATTTGTCAAACTCCGATTCATCCGGATAATAGTCGCACTTTCCAAGTTGTATTTCTGCGCTATTTTTTCTAGAGTTTCCCCAGATGTTACTCTGTGACGTACAAAACGTTCCAGAGCTGGTGTGGGACAACTTTTAGTAGAAGTCTGTGATATTACGGTTTTTGGAACCATTAATATTACAGCTAAAGTGGTAAATAAACTACAAGGAAACAGTAGACGATTGCTAGCAGTCATATTTAAATTAAATATTTTTCCTAACTTCCACAGACGAATGATCGAATAGTTGGCGTACTACATAAAGTTGGCGCACTACCTTTCTAGACTAAATTTATCGTCTGTGAAAGAAAGCTGACGGTCATTAGTATCAATTATTGAAGTTTGGTAAGTATTTTTACTAATTATTTGCGGTTGATTCTCAAGTACCTCTTAAATTCTCATACACCATAACAATGGATTGTATTTTTATCTACTTAGTAATCTAGCTAGCTAATACCTTGCTAACTACACTTGAGAAAGAACGCGTCTGCATTGCTGTCCACGACTGTAACAACTATGAATATATCGCTAAAGCAACTGACCGTTTATTTTTCCCTGGTGGCTCTTGGTAGCGGTGCAGGTTTGTTGGGTGGTTACTATCTCCTCCCAACACATCGTCCCAGGCCAGAATTAAGAAATGTTACGGTTTCTTTACCACCACAAACAACACCCCTCAATCCAGTCAAAATTCCAGTAAAAACCAGAAGAGGCGAACAACAAAATTTTATAGCTTCAGCAGTCCTACAGACTGGACCAGCAGTAGTTCGAATTAACGCGACCCGCAAAGTAGCCAATCCAATTTCGGACGCATTAAAAAACCCTCTATTACGTCGATTCTTTGGTGATGAAGAAGACACTTTTCCTCAAGAAAGAATCGAGCGTGGAACTGGATCGGGTTTCATTATTGCTCAAGATGGAAGAATACTAACAAATGCCCATGTAGTTGCAAATACAGACACGGTTATAGTAACCCTCAAAGATGGCAGAACCTTTGAAGGTAACGTATCGGGAGTAGATACTATTACCGATCTGGCAGTAGTAAAAATTGAAGCCAACAAATTACCCACAGTCAAATTGGGTAATTCCCAAAATTTAATACCCGGTCAGTGGGCGATCGCGATTGGTAATCCTCTGGGTTTAGATAACACCGTAACCATTGGTATTATCAGCGCCACTGATCGCACCAGCACCCAAGTGGGAGTCCCTGACAAAAAAGTTAGCTTTATTCAAACCGATGCTGCAATCAATCCAGGAAACTCTGGTGGACCTTTGTTAAACGCAAATGGTGAAGTAATTGGTGTAAATACTGCAATCCGTGCTGATGCTCAAGGTCTTGGGTTTGCCATCCCCATTGAAACAGCAGCTCGCATTGCTAATGAATTATTTACAAAAGGGTACGCAGATCATCCCTTTTTGGGTATCGGGATGGAAGACCTTAACCCCAGTAAGAAAAAACGGATTAACAAAGAACAAAAACTGAATATTAACCAGGACTATGGAGTGGTTATCGAACGAGTCTTGAGCGATTCTCCTGCAGAAATAGGAGGACTCCGTCCTGGAGATTTGATCGTGAAAATCAATAATAAATCTATCAAGACAACTGCCCAGGTCCAAAAAATCGTAGAATCGAGTGCCGTGGGAAATACTTTAGAAATTCAGGTAGATCGAAATGGTAAATTACAAACTTTAAAAGTACAGTTAGGCACCGATTCCCGCAAATAGATGGTAGCCGCTAGTCGATAGTCAATTACTGCTGTAAGGGTGACTATTGGCTGTTTACTACCGATCACTACTTAATCGGTCTAAATGCATTCGCTGTTCCATCTGGCGCAGGAAATAGCCGGTCATCATAGCCGATGCCAACATACCGGCGAGATTTTCTCTGTCAGTAGTGATCTGCACATTGAAACTCTCAGTAGGTAACATTCCTACTAGCCCTTGAACATTTTGCGAAATAATTTGTTTAATTTCCGGACTAACGGATTGGGCAACCCGCGCTAAGACTTCTGGTGGTTGATGCTGCAAATATTTGAGTAACTGATTTATATGTTCGTCACCATTTTCATTAAGAAGTTGGTGGGTATGTTCCTCAAAGTTATTATTCAGAAAGTCGGGATTAAACACCATTGGTAGTTTTTTTTAGCTTAGTTGCTAATTCTACTCTAAACCATAGTTGAAGTGGGAGAAATATTTATCCCTGTCATAGGGCTATGTTCGATCGGCAGCAACTGAAGTTACAGCAGTGGTTTCTTGTGATTCTAAATTTAATTCCAATTGTTTTTCTTTTCTACTCAAAGATAAAGAATTTGGCAGTTGTTCGATTTGAAAATACTGATTAAATTTGGGAGTTACCTGCAGCGAATAAGAGCGAGAATCACTATCTCTACGTTTCTTGACAAAACCTTGTCCAACTAATTCCTGTACGTGCTGATATGCACCAGAACCCC
This sequence comes from Mastigocoleus testarum BC008, assembly GCF_001456025.1. Lineage (GTDB taxonomy): Bacteria > Cyanobacteriota > Cyanobacteriia > Cyanobacteriales > Nostocaceae > Mastigocoleus > Mastigocoleus testarum. Next base: position 22,159 of record NZ_LMTZ01000088.1, on the reverse strand, counting down.
GGACATCAATTAAATCACTTTGTAATATTGGTTCATTAAGGGCAATTGCAGCTAAAGTTCTCAAAGCTCCTACTCCTAATTCCACTGGGATCAGAGTATTCACTAATTCGTGGAAGTCAGACCGCAATTGTAGACTGTAGCCTTTTGAAGTTTCTACGACTTCCAAGGCGCTGTCACGGCGGGCATATTCGTCAATGAGTTCAATAATGCCTTCTTCTGCACTCGCGCGATCGCAAGCAGCATATTCAGCAATTTCACCAATTGACAGGGGCTTTCCCTTCAAATATAGAATCGCTTCTATTTTAGTTGTTGAATTCATCGATTGCCAGTCATTGGTCGTTGGTCAAATTATAGCCAGGGGAAAAAGGAAGGGTACATTTAGTTTTGACTTGTGTTTTGAAAGCATTATTGAATATAAAAACAAGAAATACCTTGCTAAGGAATATCTTGAGCTCTAATCCAGCTTTACTGTTACTATGTCCGGCACCCTTAAGCTTTAGGTCATTAGTCCCTGACAATTGCCTGTAGACTTTTAAGCAAGTACAAATAGTATCTAAAGATCACAGATTTTGTGTTTACAGATTTTGTGTTTATTTTTTACTTTGCTCAGACAAATGGCATAGGAAAAATAATAAATGTTAGGTATTTATCATCATATCTGTAGAAGTGTCAAGTAGATGTATTGGCGATAGCACTGCGTGCCGCCGCTGAGAAGGCGCTGCGCGAACGTGGCGCAATACCTACGGTACACTACGTTAGCAGCCGCGCGTTCTTAGCGGCATATAGGGATTAGGGACCGGCGACTGGAGATTAGTTCACCGAAGTCAGAAATATGAACAGACCGCGCCTACGGCGTTAACGCAGTGTTCGGCGCAGCCGCGTGCTCGGCGCAAGCATAGCAGAACAGACCACGCTTATGTCTACAACACGCAATACCTAGAGGCTACGTCGGCAAAGCCTCTGACTAACGTCACGCAGGGCGCGCTTACGCTAGCCGCTAACAGCGTTAGCTGCGATAGCGCCTCCAAACGGTCTGTTTATTCCGCAATTCTGACTTCGGTGAACTAATCCCCCATTCCTAATCCCCAATTCCTAATTGCTTCTTACCTACTTCTAAGAATAAATTCTGCGATCGCTAAATCTTGGGGGGTAGTCACTTTCAAATTTGTTTCTTCTCCAGGAACAATTTGTACCGGTAAGCCACATCTTTCAAACAATGCTGCATCATCGGTGACTTCCCAGCCGTTATCAAGTGCTTTTTTGTGACATTCTTTTAACAGTTTGACGTCAAATCCTTGAGGGGTTTGTGCAGCCCATAACTTACTGCGTTCGGGTGTATTCTGAATGATGCCATTTTCATCTACAACCTTGATGGTATCCTTGACTGGTACAGCGGCAATTAACCCTTGAATTTTACGAATAGAATCGGCACAACGGTCAAATAATTCCGGGGTAATGAGACATCTTGCTCCGTCATGAATCAATACCTTTTCTGCTGTATCTGGCAACCCTTGGAGTCCATTGCAAACTGATTCTTGACGGCTAGAACCACCTCCAATAAATTTTACGGGCTTGGCTAATTTCAAATTATCCACAATTATCTCAATTTCTTCTCTGTCATGCAGCTGGCAGATTATGGTTATCTCGCTGATACTAGTAGCCTTCTGAGCAGCTAGTAAGGTCCAAGCGAGAATTGGCTTTTCTAAGAGCGACAAAAGAAGTTTATTGCGATCGCTCCCCATTCTTCTTCCGCTTCCTGCGGCTGGGATTAGTAAATACACAAAATTCCTCAATCTTCAGGCTTTATATTTTCCCCTAAAATAAGGAGCGAGTTAGCATAAAGAAATTGAAATGCGAATAGTAGCCCTTGTCCCTGGCGGAATTGGCGACCAACTTTTATTTTTCCCGACCCTAGATGACTTGTTGTCCAAAATTCCCCAAGCACAGATAGATGTCGTCACTGAACCTCGGTCTAAAGCTGCTTACGAAGTGAGCAAATCAGTTCGTGAGGTAATTGGCTTTGATTTTTCAGACCGCAACAGTTTGGCTGATTGGGGTAACCTGGTGGGCACGATTCGCGATCGGGAGTACGATATTGCCATTACAAGCAAGCAAGACTGGTTCGTTGGTCTTTTATTATGGTTGACTGGCATTCCTCAGCGTATTGGCTTTAAGGGTAGTGGAAGTGTTTTTCTGACAAATTCTATTCCCATGATTACCAAGCAGTACGCTGCTTCTATGTACCACGATTTGCTGCAAGAATTGGGTATCAAATCTCCTTGTCCCGATTTAAGTATCAATGTCCCTAAAAATGATATTGAATGGGCACAAAGAGAACAAGTGAGGTTATCTGTTAATGAAACTGGATATATTTTGATTGATGCAGGCTCTTGTCCGCAAAGCAGTCAAAAATTCGATAGCCGAACTTATCCTGTGGAAAGCTGGTTACAAATTATTCGAGACTTGAATATGAAGCAACCAGATATGCCAATATTAGCAGTTTCAAATCCAGAAAACCCTGAGTTTTCTCTCAGATTAAAGCAAGCCTTGCCTCAGCTTAAGCTCATTTCTCCAGACAATATTGGTAAATTAGCAGCTACTATTGCTGGGGCAAATTTAATGCTTTGCACTCACAATTCATCAATGTATTTGAGTGTTGCTGTGCAAACATACACTATTGCCTTATTTGGTCCTACTAAACCCGAAGAAGTTTTACCCCAGAGCGACAAAATTATTGCCATTGAGTCTCCGAGTGGAAAAGCTGCTGATATTTTGCCCAAAACAGTTTTGGAAAAAATCTTGGCATAAACAAGCTTGTTGAGGAAAACGCTAACCAAATCCGGAGATACATCGAGTAATGATCTCTATCTCAAATTATTTGCGTTACTTGCTTATGATTTTGTACTCTCCGTGCAAGCGTTTTTTTGAAAATTTACAACCTCTATTTCTTATTTATTTAGGGAACTTGCTGGGAATAATTTTTTGCCCAGCAAGTTAGGTTTCTTTTGTGATATAAACTACAGACGCTTTTAAGTGTTTTATTATACTATAAGTGTTTACTCATTTGTGCCAATCAAAGAAGCAGTAAACAAACCTAATTCAGGTGTGCTGCCGTCATAGATAGTTATTATTTTTTATGGAGGAAGATTATGAAACCAAACAAGCCAATTTAATACTTGATTGCTCTGAAAAAAAGCTACTTTAAAGATAATAGCTTTGACAAAGAATGCTTATTGTATTTTATACAGATTGGTAGTGAAGGGTCTAACACCTCTGTACAAAATAGGTCAGTATATGTAATGCTAAGGGTCTCATCCAATCATTACTCTAGTTAATGTTTGTTCGTGTTGTAGCAAAAAGGTCTATCAATTTACTTTGTTAGCTTTTCTTCTGTTGTGAGGAAAGTAAAAAGGTTAACTGCTAGGTTTGTATATGTGGACCTTAAAAGCTGTCGAGTAGTGATTTTAAAAACATTGATTTTTTTTAAGTAGCCTGTTAGTTTTGAGTTTTTTTGGGAACAATATATTCGCAAGCAAAAAGTAGCTTGAATAGTGGGTAGATATTCAAGCTTAAATGTTGTTTACTTAGAGTTAGCTATGCATAGCTATCTAAGTAGAAAAACTAAAGGTGACAATACTATGAGCGAACATTCTCTTCGCGGAGAAGCTGTTATTCGAAATAGTTCAAAATTTATTTTCACTAATTTTTCGTGGATTTAGTAGGGGTGTATTTACACTATCTACAACTTAGTTGTAAACGGAGACAACTATGTACATTTCTTGAAAGCTGAATTATTTTTTAGTAATCAGTAATACTTAATTAATTGGAAATTTTTACAGATTTGTATGGAGAATAAACAATAAAAATAATAAGGTAACATAGATCACCTTAAACTATTTCAAAAGGGTGATGCAAGGCAAACACAAGCCATCTAAATTAGTAACATCTCTAAAGATGAATTAACGTCTAAAGATACATAAAAATCACATACAAAGAGTCAAAGTCATAAAATTAGTTGACAAGCTCGAGTGATTTAAGTTCCGATTATTGTGAATAATCTTGATGCAGCAAGACAGAATAATTTTCTAGTTTGGTATAAATTAGTATAAATTAGTCTATCTACTAAAGCCGATTTTAAATAGCTTATCGCTGTGTCTTAAATGTCATAAAACTAATTATTTAGAATTCTTTCTTGCTGTAAAAAAGTGCGTCGATCATTTATTTAGCTCGCGATTAAAAGGGAAAACAAATGGCGATTCGATTACATAGCTTTATTAGTACCGGCAAACGTTATTTCCAGGTAGAAACTCAGCCACACAACATTACTGGATTATTCACAAAGATATCTCGTGCTTACGATATTGGTGTCGAATTAGTCAGTAGTACTAATACTTGGTACTACGAGTGTGAGGAAGAGGGTACGGTAAGTTTTTACCAGGCTGGTCATAATAACTCAGATGATTCTGGTATTTGGACTTACCTAGTTTATGATTGTCCAGAAGGACAGGAAGAAATATTTCGTGAATCTCACATCGATACAAATACGACTTCTCTAGATAAATTATTAGCAGGGCAGAATTTGTTAATTGTGCCTACCGATCTCAAAGAATATATCCAGTATCAGCTGACTCATAACGAATATTTAGATATCCAACTACCTTTTGCTTGGTATACCGATGAGAAAAGAGAAATTGCTTACCTATTACGTGATGAAGCTATAGCTTTAAGAAAATCAAGTATTTTTACTCAAGGTGCCGGCAAAGAATACGCCAGAGCGGCTATTGACCTATTCGTTCAAGCAGCGGAAGAAATCTTGGAGAAAGGTGGTTCCCTGGAAGAATTTGAAATGTTACAACATGAAATCTTGAAGCAAATTAAGGTCAAGGATGTAGCAAATATTATAGTTGAATATAACGACTATCGTATTTGGCACTCGACACTACCAAGCAAATCTAAAGCTATTGAATACGCTTTTAACACAGCACTGCTTTATATCAGTCAAATTAACTAAGTACTGACAATATAAAAATATTGGCATCGATTTTGACTACAGGTGCGTAATCATAGGGTTACGTACCTGTAATGCTTTATGTTTTAAGCATTTCAAATAAAGCGTCATCTAAATCGTAGCCTAACAACTGGGCCATTGATTTCAAGCGAGACGAGCTTGGAATGCTATATGTTTGTAGCCAGTCACTCAAAATAAAGATTTTTTGCATTAAAAAGATTTCTAACGCTTCAGGATTATACTGAATACCTTCTTTTGAATTAAATTGGTGAGGAACGAGCATCGCTGCATAACGAACAAATTCTCCAGATTGCCAATCAAGAAACCAAGGTAGCCAAGGGTAGCAAGCATCAAGGCGGACAAACCAAAGACGAATCTCTGGGATCTCCGATATTTCTCGCGGATCACCCGGTTCCAAAGGATATTCAATCTTAAAACTTAACTGTTGTTCTAGGGATTGTATTGCTTCTTTAGCGATTGCTTCATCCCCATGTTGCTTTAAGATTGGATCGATGATCTTTTTTGCGGGTGAAAGGTCTAAGGAGTTAATGGATTGAGAGTTAATTAAAATACTTGTCATTGAGTCAAGTCTAAAAATAGTATTTGGAGTAGCCTTGACATCTCATACTAAGCTAATATGCCTCTCTCTGAACATCAAGTTGATAACAATCAATATAGTATGTATATATAGTTACTTAGAATGCGAGCATTTAGTAAGTTCTTAGACTTCTGGAGAAACTTGAAAAATTTGTGAAACAAGCTGTATATAGTATGTATATATAGTTACTTAGAATGCGAGCATTTAGTAAGTTCTTAGACTTCTGGAGAAACTTGAAAAATTTGTGAAACAAGCTGTAAAAATTCTCTTTCTTCAGTGGAAACTTCTGAATCTGACATTGTCAAATTAATACATATTTGTAAAACTTGTTTTTTCAGATCTGATGTTTTGACCCTATCACTAATGTCTTCCAAAAAACAATGAATTTTCTCCGGACTCTCTAAAGCTTTTCTCACCTTTGCGATCGCAATACCGAGGTAATATTCCACGGACATAGGTGACTTCCATTCAAGGGTTTCAATATACCTCTTAATAGCTTCATCTTCTTCTATTTTTAAAGTTTTGTCAGCATACATCGTCATTATCAGTAGTTCAACAATCGCTTCTTTTTGACTTTGTTCTGACTTATCTGTTGATAAAGAACCAAACAGTAAGTGGATTTTATCTCTCATAAATCATTAGATAAATGTAAATAATTTTACTGAATTACAAGTACAAGTATAAGTATAAGAATTGAAATATAAAAGATAAATAAAATACAAAGTTATGGTGTTTTTTAACTTTTATCATGATTTTGAGGAGATTATATATACGTTCAATCAAACAAAATTATGTATATTTTTTTGTCTATTAAAAGATAATTAATAGATTACTAGTAGAATTAATATGTGAAAAATAAATTAATCATTTTATTTTAAAAGCAGATATTTAAAAATGTTTTTAATAAATAAAAATTATTTTTGATTCAATCAGAATTACTTACACAAATAGTAAGAATATAAAATAGAATACAAAATTTTTATCCGTTCTATTTTTATTCTGCAGCTATCTTTAAATTGTATTTTCCAACATCGGATTGTGAAGATAATTAGAATCTGTTAGTACGTCAAGGCACTTCCAAAATTTCTATATTTCTAATTTTGATTTCTAATTTTGGATTAGTGGTTGATTTTAACATCATGCTACTTGAGAAGAAGATATAAGGAGTGTGCTGATTCATTTTTAGAATCTGCATATTAACTGTTTAGGTTTGTTTTTGCCCTAGAGCAATTAACTAAATACTCAAGAAAATAAGACTAGAACAGTGGTAAAAGCTTCTTGATTCTAGATTTTCCTGGCATATCGCAGTGAAAAGAGAATTTCTGAACGAACGCAAATTGTATAGGAAGTTCAGTGAGATTCTCTAATAGAAGCATGGAGTAAGTAGAAGTAAATCTTCACTTAACCTTCCATTTCATCCAATCCTGTCTATTTTTCAGAAATTGCTTTTGCCAATGCTGTAGGCATAAAAGTCATCAAGTCATCCAATAAAAATGACTCGAATGGACCTAATAAATCTCACATCAAAGTTAATCAGTTGCATAAAGCTCAATCAGCCAACGTACAAAACATTACTAAAAGTGCAACAAAAATCTTTTAGCAAAATTAACTTTGTAAATTGGAAATCAGCCTGAGCTGAATATGCTTAATGAATATAAGTCGAAATCAATTGTAACTATATAAATTTGAAAATTTGGTAAATATAAGGAGTTCAATATGCCCGATCGCAAATTTAGAGCTAGAGAAATTCGTCGTCAAGCAGCAGAAGTAGCTTTTGAACGCAAACATCCAGAGCATATTAGTAATGGCGAAGAGTTTAAATATCGGATTATCAACGAAGAAAAGAACTGTAAAGGGGAAGTAACTCGGAAAAATAATAAACCATCACACATTGCCAATTTCACTAAGGGATTACCTCATGATGTAAATACTGGTTCATTGGTTAGTTCTGATGATTATCAACAGTTTGTTGCGGGTATTGATTCAGGGGATGTTCGTGATTTCAAAGATACTCCTTTAGGTCCTCCCGGACAAGATGGAGAAAGATGTCCGAACTGGGAATCTCAGCTTGCCCAAAGTAATAAAGTTTCAGTTAGAGCATGGGAAAGTCAAGGAGCAGGGCTTACTTTTGATTTGGAAGGTCCCGACGCCCAATCCATAACTATGCCTCCAGCACCAAAGTTGGATAGTGCCGAACTCATTACAGAAATGATTGAAAACTATTCAATGGCGCTATTACGAGATTGTCCCTTCGCTCGATTTGGTGAATCACAAACAGTTGAAAGAGCAATTCGATTATTGAATGACTCTCCATGGATTAAATGTCCTGATACTTTAAGCCTCTCTGATGCAGAGAAAAAACGGCTACGCGGTCCTTTCTGTACTCAAAATGTTTTTAGAGGTATCACTACAGGCGATGATGTTGGACCTTATATCTCTCAATTTTTGCTGATTGGTAATCAACCTCTTGGAAATGGCCCGGATCCAAGTACTGACGGTTTTATTCGCTACGGTTCCGTTCGTATCGACCAACGGGTACGCACGGCAAAAGAGAATCTGGATTTTATGACAACCTGGGAAGCTTGGGTTGATGTTCAAAACGGTGCAGATGTACGTGGATTAGAAACATACGTTGATGTGAACGATCCCCTAGCTTATCGGTTTTTGGCAACTCCTAGAGATTTAGCAACTTATGTTCACTATGACGCATTATATGAAGCTTACCTAAATGCTTGTCTATTAATGTTGGAAATGAGAGTTCCTTTCGATCCAGGTCTTCCTTTCCGCTTACCAGACCATATTGATAAGCAACAAGGTTTTGCTCAGTTTGGCGGTCCTCACATCCTAAGTTTAGTTACAGAAGTTGCTACCCGTGCTCTGAAGGCAGTACGCTTCCAGAAGTTTAATGTACATCGTCGCTTACGTCCAGAAGCTGTAGGTGGATTAGTTCATCGCTTTAAGGATGAGAGTAGAGATAATAAAGGTCTTGAGGTCATTGAAACTCTGGTTAAAGCCTTAGATGGGGAGTTACTTGCTGAAGTTGTAAAACATAATGAATTGCAAAATCAAAACCCAGATAGAAGTTGCGACCCCAGTGCTAACATGCGGTCTTACCTTTTAGCAATGGCATTTCCTGAAGGATCTCCCATGCACCCATCCTATGGAGCAGGTCACGCGACCGTTGCAGGTGCTTGTGTAACAATTCTCAAAGCATTTTTCGACCACAGTTGGGAATTACGAGACACAAATGGTAACCCCTATGCTTATGAAGCTTCCCCTGATGGTTCTTGTTTACAATCAGCAATCCAAACATTAAAACCACACGAAGCATTGACAGTTGAAGGTGAATTAAATAAGTTAGCTTCTAATATTTCTATTGGACGGAACTGGGCTGGCGTACATTATTTTACTGATTATATTGAGTCCATTCGTCTTGGTGAAGAAATTGCTTTAGGTATTCTTGAAGAGCAAAAGCTCACCTATGGAGAAAATTTCTCGATGACTGTGCCACTTTTCGATGGTGGAACTGTCCGTATTTAGAAGTAATAACCTATCTCGAACATAAAGCATATTACTAAGTAAGGGCGCACTTCTGTGCGCCCTTACTGTTTAATTTTTGTCCTAAGGTTATTCTTTGCTGAGATTGTACTGATATAAGTAAAGACGCGATCGCTCGCGTCTGTGACGTCTTTGTCCTTTTAGCCGAATATCGTAGAGAAATTTAAAATCTTTTATTAGGATTGTCAGGCAATACTTTGTCTCATTAGTTTTGAGGAGTTTGTAGTTGGGCTTTAGATTAAAGTGCTAAAGCACTACTACAAACCTTTGAATTTTTACTTGCGCGTAGCGCCATATCTTTGTAACTCAGATATTAGATTTGCTAAGCAAAACTTTTGTGGTAGAGAGCATTGTCGCAACCAATTACAAAAATATTGATGCGATTATCTTTTGAGTAAACAGCGCCTGGTGCTGCGATCGCAATATCGTCTCCCATGCTTTCCCAAGCACTCCAAGTCAAACCATTCCAAAATTTCCGATGTAAAGTATTATCGGTTCCCACCGCAAATAGATTTAAATGCTTTCCGTTTGAGGAAGTTACCGTTGGGGAATGCAGCCACAAGCCACCTAAATTTTGCCAATTACTGCTCCAAGTGGAACCATTCCAAGATTTTTGATAAATACTATGGTCATGACCTCGAACAAATACATCAATTTGATTTTGTGCAGTTGCAACTGCTGTAGGTGCTCCCAAACAAAAGCCCCCTAAAGATTGCCATTTACTCCAAGTGTCACCGTTCCAATACTTGTACCATAGGGCATTATCAGCAGCAACTGTAAATATATCAAGGCGCTCGCAACCCCAAGCACTAGCAGCTACACCGTTTTTACACAAACCACCTAAATCTTCCCATTCTCCCCATTTGCAACCACTCCATTTCTTGTGGAGTAACTGACGTTTTTGACCAATTACAAATAAATTAAGATTGTTTTCATCAGGAGCAACAACTGCAGGTGCACTCAAACTAAAACCATCTACTTTTAACCAATCACTCCAGGTTTTACCATCCCAATATTTATGATGCACTGAACTATCAGCTGACAGGACAAATGTATCGAGACGATTTTTTCCCCAAGAAGTAGCAGCAGGTGCAGAAAAACATTTACCACCCAATCTGAGGGGTTTAGAGCATTTCGGTTGTTCGGGTAAAATCTTTTCTAAAGCTACTAGGGGTTGGATTATTCCAGAACCAGAATGCTTATCAAAACCTGCTTCACCAATATTTTTAGCCGTACTCTTAAATGCATCTTTGATTTCTACTTGGGTTAAGGAAGGTTTTGCTTGCTTGAGCAGAGCTACTGCACCCGCTGCGATCGGTGTTGCAGCAGAAGTACCGTTATCACAATCAAAGTAGCCTTGGAAATGAGTAATGGAGCAAAAATCAGGTTTATTTTCATCTAATGCTGCAGGTCCCTGGCTGCTATAACCAACAAATTCTTCATGTTTATTTACAGCACCAACTGTGAGCACTCTGGGATGTCCATTTGCACCCCAAATACTTTTACCCGAACCAAAGTCTTGACCGCAGCGATCGCTCGGACAACTACCACCACAGTTACCCGCAGCAAATAGCACTAGAATACCTTCTTCAATAGCCTCTACAACTTTGCGAGTAAAAGGATGATCCGGATTAGTTGCATAAAACTCATCCCAATTTTTTTGATAAATTCCCCAACTGTTGGTCAGGACTTGGGGCGTACCATCAGTTTTATGCTGCTTAATCGCCCATTCAAATATTCTTAAAGCATTAGATATAGCATCACCACCAGCAAGGCGACAATCATAAAGTTTGGCTTCTGGAGCCATACCCAAAACATCAGTAGCGCACATATTACCGTGCTCCCCCCAAGAACGGGCTTTGGTACCCCAGTCAGAATCGGGACCACCAATTACATTGGGAATGCGTCGGTCGGTTTCTCCATTTCCAACCGTTCGACCTTCTGCTGTAATCCCACCATCAACAATTCCTACAACAATACCTTCACCTTTATATCCACGAGCCCAAATTTTATCGATCCCCAAATATTTGGCGACATCAGCGATCGTTCCTTTGGCTTGGGTTGCAGCACAATCACAGGTTCCAATTGGGCAACTATTTGTATTACTAACTGGTTCAACTAAATCTCGAGCAGGTTTTTTTACTAATGTACCAGCAGGATCAAAGGGAGCTATTGGTGTATCTTTATAGACTTTAACAACATTTGGCTGTGCCTCCAGTTCTCGTATCTGATGTTCATCTATTGCACCCCGGACAAGAATCGTTTCTTCATCTTCCGAACCAATATTTGCAGCGAATTTATTACTGGGATTAACTGGTATTGGCTCATAATTGAGATCTAGCTGAAAACTCGTAATGCTTCCTCCAAGCGCACCAGAAAGAGTTTGCAAATTCTTTTGAGAGTTGGATGTGCGTAGTTCAACTAGAACATGAAGTTTTGAATCCTCAAACTGACTAGAATTCATCTCACCTTTGGGCATTTCACCTCTACAAGATGGTGAATTCATATCAACAGATGGCATCTTGTCAGCATTCAGATTATTGTTGCTGCTCCCATTATTTGTCTTTAAAGACATAGACTCGTCACCCTGGATGATTTTTATTTTTATGCTTTGTAATTATTCTGTACTTTTATTTCAGTATTTCAGGATAATTACTTAAGTAGATGTTGCTTCCAAACGCTAGCTCTCGGTAGAAAAGCTATACATTAGTCTCTTTGCTCGACAATAAGTCGCTTTGAAAGCAATTATGTGTATTTATTGAGTCTGTGTAAAGTAGTACAAATACTGAAAAGTAATTTAACGATTCGTGTTGATATTCAGTATAAATAAGGTCACTATTTAATCTTAAATGTGATAAAACAAGATTTTTTCAGGAAATTAACAACAAAATAATCTGTCTCAAACCATCACAGCAGTAATAAGTGAGTGAGAAATATTACTACGCAACACCACAGACAAAGCGTTTGTACTATAAATTCAAAATACCAAATGCAAAATATCTTTACCTCGTACAACTCGATCGCATAGCGACGAAACGATAGATCGCCGTATGTGAACTTTTGAGATTGTAATGATGAATTTATTAACAGAACAAAATACTGCTAAATTTTGAGTTATTTAATTTACTATTTTTATTTGTTACCGGTAGTACTTTTTTGTAGCACTACTAAACAAAATTGACTTATGATAAACAGTAAGAATCTCTACATAATCAATTACCAAAGTTGGTGAATCTAGCATGAATAACAAATACCAAGGTTTTCTTTAGAGTTTCTTTAGACTTCCAACTTTAAAAGTTAAATTAGATTCTTGAGTTTGTTTTGACTACTAATAACTTGACAGCTTATGGGTCTTTTTTGTTAATCAATCTCTACTGAATCCACTTGTAATATCCGCTTCCAAGTAGACGCTGAACAAGATTTTAAGTTAAAGTGGTAATGAGTTTGCTTAGGCAAAACAATATTAATCAAAGCGATATAAATGTTTCAGGTGGTTAATTATGTTGTTTTGTGATTTTTACAGGAAAGGAGGACACAAGTAATGAATTAACCAAGCACCTTTGAGTAGAAAATAGCTATAGGTGGTACATCAAGAAATAAGTCTTAAAAAATAATCCAATTATTAACAAACTAAAATATGTCAGAACCAGCAATAACTTCAAAACCTATTCGTTCTTTAGAAGATGCTTTAGAACGCTGTCAAACACTTGGAATGCGAGTTAGCCGTCAGCGTCGCTTTATTCTAGAGTTATTGTGGAAAGCTGAAGAACACTTATCCGCTCGTGAAATTTACGATCGACTCAACCAAGAAGGTAAAGAAATCGGTCACACATCTGTATATCAAAATCTAGAAGCCTTGTCTTCTCAAAATATTATCGAATGTATAGAACATTCTGATGGACGTTTGTATGGCAATATCACTGATCCTCACAGTCATGTTAACTGTTTGGATACTCAACAGATTTTAGATGTCCATATCCAACTACCAAAAGAACTAATTCAGGAAGTAGAAAAGCAAACAGGCGTTAAAATTACTGAATACAGCATCAACTTCTTTGGTTACCGCGAAGATTCAGAAGAGTGAGTCAAAATCTGGACTTAGGAGCAAAGTTACCATAGCCAGCCAGATGGAATATACTTTCAAGCATGGGATCGGGATGTATATCACTCAATTCTCAATTAACTACGATCCCATTAAATGAAGCTTTTTTATTAGCACTAAATCTGTCTACCTTTTTGTGTGTTATTTGACTTTATGTATGGTGACAGTTAATTTTAGGTTTGGTTACAGTTCAGTTTTAATTTGTACATTAGTATTGTTTTGGATCTTCACGCCGTAGCTTAACGTTACTGGATAGATATATTAAAACTTCTACAAACCTATATACAGCCGATTTAATTTAAATGAGGCACACGTATCTTTAAGCATGCAGGGAATAGGGAACAAGAAAAATGTACCTCATCTACTTGCAAAGTGCTGTAATTCCCACTTTTTATAAGCATAAAACAAAGCAAAAGCGAAAATATGCGTTCTTGAAAATCGTAGAATCCAAAATCTGCAATCGCAACAGCTGACTTGGGGTGAATCAACGGTTATAAAAGAATGAATGTCTATCACATTCTTAATATACAAGAGTGTGTTATATCCATTACTATACATAACTTTTAACAAGCAATTTAATATGCTTAATGCATGATGTTAGGTCAGTGCATTACAGCAAATTATGAATTATTCCAACAATCAAATCTTTGTTTTACCGTAACACTCCCTACTTTAGGATTTATTGATAATTCTCTAAAGAATTTACTGGGGAATGAGAATTTAATAACCTGTAATTCTGAAATTTGGAATGGTGCGTTACGCGATACTAACAGCACCATACTTTTGTCATTTATTTAATCCACATTCCTAAATGTGACGGCTAACAAGAATGAGGAATTTTCAGTCAGTTAATATACAAGCACTCAATAATACACTAAATTAAACAAAAATCACAATAAATCAGAATATCTAGTTATTTTTACTCAGACATAAAAGCATTTCATATTCATTATTATCTAAGGTTTTTAATCCCTACTGTTGTTTAGTATGCTGAAATAGAAGCTTCATTATTCAATCTCGATCCCATTGGGTAAATGGCGACATTACTCCCAAGACAATCGAGACATTTAATTGAATGCTTCTGGATTTGATGCTTATATTGGGGTGGGAAAATAGACAACTTTATTGTTTAGCGATGTATTGTTTAATTAATTTGCTATTTGTTACAAATCTTGCCATTAAGTCAAATAGAATAACAAATTTCTATGATTTTCATATATCTTCTAATCTTTACCCACAACTAGCGCTGATAATTCTTCTCGGATACGCCCCCAAAAATGTATAAGATTGATTTTGAAATCTATATACAGAATAATATTTGGATGCAAACCCTGGTCTTTAACCATCTGTAAAAGTTAGAAATTCTGAATTTCAATATAATATTCTGCTAAGCGTTGCTTAATAATTTAGTTGATTTAATTAAAAATTCAATAGTTTCCTAAACAAATTATGCTCTGCTTCCCAGTTCGTGTTAACAGATTGAAATAAGGAAAAACCAGCTTCTTTATGGAACTACGACCGAGATTACGACCACAAAAAATTTAAACAGTGGCGGTGTTGTTAAAAAAATAATTATGAGCGATCGCCCTTTAAACCTATTGTTAATAGATCCAGACCCTATTTTTCGACTGGGGTTACGGATGGCGTTAGAACAAGAGCCTAACTTGCAAGTAATATCAGAAGCCCAAACTGATATTGTTGCTTTGCAAATCTTAGCAGAACTTGCCCTTAAAGACCCCAATCAAGTAAATTTGGTTATTTTAGAACTGGGTAATGGTCGCTCAGAGGAAAGTCAACAGTTGGGTTTACAACTATGTCGACAGATCAAAGCCCTATATCCGAACTTACCGTTGCTGCTAGTTACTTCCTCTCAAGATAGGGGATTGCTCCTTGGAGCGAAAGCACTTGGGGTAGATGGTTATTGTCCTAAAGGTACCCCCTTAAATGAGATTGTTGCTGCAATTGAAATTATCGCTTCAGGTCAGAATTATTGGTTTGGTTCCACCAATAATGAAGAATATCTCGAAGATGTAGAAGGACAACAGAAAAACCAAGTAGAAGCAGAGTCAGCATCTTCAACACAAAACTTGACATTTTCCGAACAAATAGAAGTTACAGAAGAAGTTGGAAATACACAGGATAAAATCAAAGCTTTATCGAATCGGTTAATTAAACTGCGTAATTATCTTTATTCGTCAGGGAGTAGTTATATCAATAACTCCTTGACAGAAGTGAAAACACAATTACAAGTTCCAGGGATCCCAATATTAGACCGAGCCGTTCTTACAGGAAGACAACGAGAATTATTTGCAGCACGTTGGTTACTCCAACACCTGGTAGCTCCATCTTCACCCACACAAGAAGCACAAAAACGGAATAATCTCTTTAAAACAAAATCATCTAAAGAATCCTTTGCAAATAGTGCAATCGCTACCTATTCCCAACCTAAACCTCTATCAGCACCCTCCTTACTTAGCCCCAGAGCTTTACAGTCAATTTTATTTTCTTCTTGCATTAATAAACTACAATTTAGCTTACAAAATGTTACAGATACTCCCTTAGAAATTGACATTTTCCGTGAAGCTAAAAAAAGAGAATTAATTTATTTAATTTTGCAAAAATTCGCGAATATTCTCGATGATTTGAGATTTGCCAAAATTGCTATTACTCGCCTACCAGAATTAAGAAGTAAAATATTACGAGATTTATGGCAAGAAACAATTACAGAATTTTATGGCAAGTTTTCTTTAATTAATGTGGATAAACGTCCAGTAGAAATTATTAATGTATTGCTCAAAAGTCTTGAGATTATAGAAGAAGAAATTTTAGAAAAAATTCCTCTGGTTCCAGAGTTACTCGCTTATCTTCTATTTCAAACAGATTTATACATTAATAATAATTCTTATCCAGCAGGTAGTGCGGAGGCAAATGAACATGGTTCGATGGTCCTAGAGAATTTATTGATACAGCTCGGGAATGCTGCAGTACAACCCCTATTGAATTGCCTGGGAGATTTGGAAGTAATTAAACAAAATTACTATGAACCAAAATTATTCTCTACCAGAGAGATAGAAAGTTTCAGAAATAATTTATCTTGGAAATATCGTCTCCAAAACTATATTGGCGAACCGAAAGCAATTTTTGAAAGTCGTTACGAACTATTTGTTTTTGGACCGAGAGGTTTAGCTAAAATCTCAATTTATGCACCACGCGGTGAAGAGCTAAATCGACTTGGTGGTGTTCCACTAATTGTTACTTTAATGCTTGAGTTTAGCGATGCAGTCAAGCCGAGATTACAAGCTATTTTCTCTTTATTGGGTAGTGGTGTTGTTTTCGTACTTACTAAGGTTGTTGGTCGTAGTTTGGGATTAATTGGTCGCGGTATTATTCAAGGTATTGGTAGTGTTTCTTTGACAGAAAGGAAGAAATGAAAGGTTGGGGATAGAGGATTGGCGATAAGTGATAGGCGATAAGCGATTGGGAAAATAGGTTGCGCTAATAAACTAATAAAATATACTGCACTAACGCTAATCCTCTATCCCCAGCCCCTAATCCCTAACCAACTAAATTTTCCAAGAACGCCGGAAGTGGAAAAAATTTTCGAGAAAGTCTTTTAGACCCGTATTGCGATTGAGTTTTTCCCGTTCCCACATTTGGGCTGTTTGTACCAATATTTCCGAGTAACTTGGATAAATTGCAGATAAAGATGATAGTTCTTTTATTCTGATTTTTTTTGCGATTGCTAAAGCAATAATATTAATTATTTCTCCTGCACTTTTACCTAAAATCGAAGCACCTAAGATTTCCCCATTAGGACGAATTATTAATTTACAAATACCAGTAATCTCATCTTGAACTTGAGCTTTAGTTAGTGTTTTAAAATATTGCTTTAAGACTATAATTTCTTTTGGACTATGTCGACGTTTAGCTTGTGGTTCTGTTAAACCGACTTGTGCAATTGCTGGCTGGGAAGATATTCCCCAAGGAATACTACGATAATTAACTTTAGATATTGGGAAAAATAAGGCATTTTTGAGCGCAATTCTCGCCTCATAGTTGGCAATATTGCCAAAACTATAACCTCCCATAACATCCCCACAAGCATAAATTTTGTGGTTAGTAGTTTGTAATTTTTTATTTACTAAGAGGCGATTTTGGTACCATTTAACCCCCACCGCAGCTAAGTTAAGAGATTCAATATTTGGTTGTTGTGCAGTTGCTACTACAATTTCATCAGTTTCAATTGCTTTATCTCCTGCTTGGAGCCATTTTTTCCCATCAATCTGTCGTACTTGGGTAACTACAGTTTCTTGAAGTATTCGTACTCCCTCAGCTTCTAATTCAGCAAGAATGAGTAAAGCAATCTCTGGGTCCAACTGGGAAAAAATATAAGGATGTTCCAATATCAAGGTGACCTGACAATTTAAACGCACTAAAATTTGTGCTATTTCAATACTTTGAGGTAAACCACCAAGAATAGTCCAATTTCTTGGGGGTGTAGATTGTGATTTTATAAACAAATCCCAAATATTCAAGGAAGTAACATAACCCACAGTTCCTAATCCTTCTATATCCGGAATTGCTGGATTAGCACCTGTTGCGAGTAAATAACTACGACTGCGCAGGGAGCGATCCTTTACAACAAAACTCAAATTTGGTGATATTTGAAATTGACCTTTATCAGTAACAACATCTACCCCTTGTGCTGCTAACATTGTTAGCGAAAGTTGTTGGTGAGTGTTAGTAAAAATGCCATCAGCGTATAACGTTGCTAGATCCCAATCCCAAAGGATTTGACATTGCTCTTTTGTCTCAGAGAGTTCTTTGGTCTCAGAACACAAAGCATCAATACCAAAACCGGGTAGGTTACTTAATTTCTGTAAAAATTTACTAGTTTGAGTAAAGGTATAATTTTTAATCGAGTTTTTAATCGGCTCTTGGCTAACATTCGGTTCAACTAAAGCAACTCTAGCTTTAAACTGGGTCGCGCTCCAAGCAGCATAACGTCCTGCTAAAGTACCACCAATAATTACGACATCGTAGTCAATAGTCATTCTTTGATGTTAGACAAAAGTCTTATGAAATAGGAATTCTACTCATATAGTTTAGCTCGAAGCTGGAAACCTCGCGCCCATCTCTTATTGAGATGTGTCACTGCATATTAAGAAAACTTCTTCTACAAACAGGTAAATGTAGAATGTATCCGGACAAGAATCAATCTGATTAAATCGTGACTGATCGCTTGTCCAATCAGTTGTAATTTTAGTTGTTTGTAATTACACGTAATTCTTACTTAGCTCTTAGTAATTAGGACCTTAAATGTGACAACAATAAAAAATGTGCTCGAGTCATGTTTATTGCAAGAGAGAGCAAAATGAAGAAACTTTTGAGACAATTAAAGCGCCCTGAAATTTTCAGTCTTGCGATCGCGAGTTTGTTTGCGATCATTATCCTACTACAATGGCTGAACCCACCAATTTTCGCAACGCAACCACGGAAGCGAGCAGATATTTTAGAGCAAGTCTGGAAAACAGTGAATGACAACTTTTACGATCCACAGTTGAATGGTGTGGATTGGAAAGCAATGCGGAAAAAGTATAAACCTCTGGCTACACGAACTCAGTCCAGTGAAGAATTTGCTACAGTCATCAACAGGATGTTATCAGAATTACAAACTTCTCATACTCATTTTTATACTCAGAACGAACAAAAATATTATCAACTCCTCGGAATTTTTCAGCCCAGAAATCAGAACTTACAAAAACAGCTAAAACGATTTTTAGGAACTGAAAAAATTGAATATGCTGGAATTGGTATTTTTACCAAAAAAATAAATGATAAGACTTTTATCAGTGGAATTTTAGCAGGTACCCCAGCAGCGGGATCGGATTTAAAAGTTGGAGATCGAGTAATTAGTGTAGACGGTAAACCCTACGAATCTATAAAGTCTTTTGCAGGAAAAGTAGGTAAAAAAGTCAAACTGTTAGTTCAACGAACACCTAGTATTGATTCTCAGCAAGAAATCAACGTAACGCCAAAGATGTTCGATCCCAGCAAAATGTTTCTGGATGTTCAAAAAGCAAGCCGAGAAACGATTGAACGAAATGGGAAAAAAATTGCTTACGTTCATATCTGGTCTTATGCAGATACAAAATATCAAGAGCAGTTGGAAGAAGATTTACTTTACGGTCGCTTTCGAAATGCAGATGGATTAGTTTTAGATTTGAGAGATGGTTGGGGTGGAGCAGCACCAAAATATCTTCATATATTTACCGGCAAAAGTCCAAACATTACTTTTATTGGGCGCGATCGTAAGCCTGTTAACAATAATTCCCAATGGAAAAAGCCGGTAGTTCTGTTGGTAAATGAAGGTAGCAGAAGTGGTAAAGAAATTTTAGCATTTGGTTTTAAACAGCACAAAATTGGTCCTATAGTTGGCTCTAAAACATCAGGGGCTGTAGTTGGAGGTAGTCCTTTTATCATGAAGGATGGTAGTGTTCTTTACCTTGCTGTAGCAGATGTTTTGATTAACAATAAATATCGTTTGGAGGGAAATGGCGTGAAGCCTGATATTAGCGTTCCTTTCTCTTTGGAATACTCCCAAGGAGTAGATCCCCAAAAACAAAGGGCTGTTGAAGTTGCTTTTAAGGCTGTAATGGGGAATGGGGATTAAGGATCAGCGAGCAGGGAACGAGAAAATGATAAATTCAGAAAATTTTGCTGTTACGAATTAATAGTCTAGTGCGACAGATATGTAGAAGCGTATCGAACGCTTTTGTACATTATCTTCAACGCTCCGTTACGACAACTCCAGTGGAAAGAAGGAAATATGCTTTACCATATTGCTAGTACTGATGAACTTAGTCGAGATGAATTAGTCGCGATCGCAAATAGTATGAAGTAAAATTATGACCTTGCGGTCACGCTACGCTAAATATTTCTCCACATATTTTATTGGGAAAACCAATCTCTTAGGACGAAGCACTGGACAATCAAAATTTCACAATATTTACTCTTCTCAAATCCAAAGCTTCCATTGAACCTTTCTCAAACTCACCAAGTCTTATTAACAGAAGCAATTAAAAGCTAGAGAGACTTGCGTTGTGTTTGTGGAACTATCCAAGGTTTCAAAAAAATGTAAATCTGACGATCCGACTGAAAATCGTTCAGCAGATAATTACCTTGTAAAACAGTGTTTACAAGGTGACACTCATAGTTTTCGCCAACTTTACCGTTGTTATCAACAACGGGTGAGGTCTATTCTTTATCAGCTTTGTGCACCAGATTGTTTGGACGATCTGGTGCAAGAAGTTTTTCTCCGAGCTTGGAAAGGTTTACCCAAATTTCGTCAGGAAGCCAAATTCTCGACTTGGCTTTACCGAATAGCGACAAATGTTGCTTATGATCGCCGACACGCAGCAACTCAGACTAAAACAAAACTACAAAATCTCAGCCAACAAACTCCCACCCATCAGCAAGCTCCAGATCTAATGGAACTGCACTATCAAGATTTAGTGCAACGGGGACTAGCAAATTTAAGTTTTGCTTATCGGACCATTTTGGTTTTACATGACTTAGAACAAGTACCGCAAAGAGAGGTAGCTCAAATTCTTGAGATTCCTTTGGGAACAGTCAAATCGCGTTTATTCAATGCTCGCGCTGCTATGCGTAAATATTTTCAGCAACAAGGAGTACAACTATGACTCAGCCTCCCAAAAACGAACGAGATTTAGTTGATTTTCTCCGTCAAAATCGTCCAGAGGTTCCTCAAGCACCTCCAGATTTGGAAGAGGTAATATTCCAAAAAATAAATACTATTCAAGAAACAAATACAACACCAACTGACAAATATTTATTGTTTAAAATATCAAATATCCTCAAAATTTTTAGAAATTTTCGCGGGATATTTCCAGCTTTACTAACTGCAGGATTAGCAATATTTATAATTATTAATCATCTCAAAACTACAGAGTTCAGTAATGCTGAAGTTGCTCACATAGAAGAATTCATCGAAGAAAATTGGCATGAAATCTTAGGTGAGGATGATTCAGAGCTTTTTTATTAGAGTAAAAATATCAATTCTACAGATAAATATTCCAATCCATAAATAACCTAAAAAATTATTTAATTAAGTCATAAAAATAAACTTATATATTTCAAGACAAATAACTGGAGATAGTTACTGAAAATGAACTTCAAATCTTTAGGTAATGCATCGATAATTTCTGTGGTACTTGTAATTTTTGGTAGTGCAGTAGCACTTGGAATATCAAACGTTGAATCATCCCAAAATTCCCAACACCAAAAATATCAACAAATTATTACCCAAAATCAAACGAATACTCCGCGAAAAAAATCTCGTAGAGGTGGTTTACTTAAAGATTTAAATCTAACATCTGAGCAAAGGCAAAAAATAAAACAAATTCGTCAACAATCTAAAAACAAAATCCGCCAAAAACGTCAATCTATGAGACAAGCAAGAAATAAATTAGAGCAATTGATAGGAAGTGAAGCTTCTCAAGAACAAGTACGCAATCAATACAACGAATTAAAAAAATTAAGACAAGAACTTACTGATATGCGCTTTGAAAACACTTTTGCAATCCGAGAAGTTCTGACATTAGAACAAAGACAGAAGTTTGTCCGACGAATGCAACAGCGTAGAAAACAGCAAAAGTAATTTTGGATTATTTCTTACTGCAATATTGTGTAGAGAAAGCCTTCAACTAAATTGAAATTTTAATTTCACTATTTATTCTCGAACCAATAAATTTTAACTTTATGGGTACAAATTTATAAGTACAAATAGTATCCGCTCAGTAAGTCGGGGTAAGAAGAAAAAAGAAGAAGGAACAAAAGTAGAGCATGTGTCGTAGAATATGACCCATGACGC
>NZ_LMTZ01000087.1 GCF_001456025.1 Mastigocoleus testarum BC008 | reverse complement strand
GAGTGGTTTCTTCGAAATACTACCTTTGATTTTCTATCTCTCCAGATGTACGGAGTTTTTTCAGAAATCAAATACTAGTCCTATATGACAACTATTTAGTTTGCTATTATAACCTAATTATGAAAAGTATTTCTTGGTATATATTTATATCCTTATTAAAAATATAATCAAAGAATAACTATTGATAATTAATCTATAAAAAACAAAGTTTGAGAACATTTAAATTATAAATATACACAATGTCCTAGTTAAATAATATTGCACAATTACTAAAGAGTATGAAAGTCAAAATAATATTATTTGTAGTTTAACCCTTAAGCTTTATAATCCTTGTTCAATGGATTACACCTTAAATACCCAAACATAATTATTTTTAACTATCTGTAATATTTATTTGTGATTTTATGAACTGATGATATTTGGCATCAATTATTCTTTCTATTGGAATAAATAGTATTTATGTTGCCAGATAATTCATGTAGATAAAGTCTACAAAATTTTTATTTCAGCTAATAAAGTCATGAATTTCAACTAAAGTCATGAATAATATTTCTTAGTGTAGATTGCTGTAGTTGTTGTAGGCTTTAGTTATGTTTTTCAGGGATGTGGACTAGATAGAGTACAAAATTAAGGTGCTGTTAGCATTCAGTATAGGCGTACCGGATTCTTCCGTTCTGTAGATAAGGAAGCTTAAGTAGGGAAGCTCTAGCTACAGGTATTGGATAAAGCAACATCCCAAATTTTAGAACTATTAGAACTATAGGTTATTAAATTTTGATTCCTTAGCGAAGTGTTGAGCATAAGCATAAACACTTAGTGTCCACAGCATGAAGGAATGAATTATAGATGAAGCCCATGTCAACAATTTTATAGATTTTGCATAGGGTTCGCCAAAGTTTGAGAACTTATCCCTTAGTCAACTTCATTCAATTTACTTACAATCTATCAAAGGAGAGTAAGAGGAAATCAAAGTTGGATAACAACTATCAGACTTATCTAAATCGGGTAGCACGAATGACGCTACCGGAAGCTTACAAATCTCAAGTACAGCATATTCAAGAATCTTTTAAATTCAAGCCAAACAGCGAAGGAGTGAGACAAGCTTCTCCTTTTCCTGGCTACACAGTCATTACTCCACCCTATGAAGAAGATGCTGCAAATTCTGCTTTTTACGACGCTTTAATTCAATACCAACAACAATTATTGGAGTTACCATCCCACGAGGGTTTGATTGTACCCGTACCCACTAATAGCTTACATTTCACCTTAGCAGACTTGATTTGGGATAGCGCTTATCGCGATGCTTGTGAAAGTAATCCCAATTTTGAAGAAGATTTACGCAGCTGCTTTACGGAAATTTTTCAGAGTCACGATAAACTACTCTACCTTGGCAATAGCTCAATTCGTTGGCAGATGTTAGGATTATTAGTCATGCCTAGGGCTATAGGTGTTTGCTTAGTGCCTCAAAATGAAGTTTGCTATGCCAATATCATTAATCTTCGTAGAGCAATTTATCAAAATCCTAAGCTGGTGGGTTTAGGTATTGAGCAACATTATCATTTTACAGCGCATATTACTTTGGGATACTTTGGCGAAATTCCTTCTGATTTTGATAGGGAAGGTTTGGCGTTAATGTTTTCCAATCTAAATCAACAATGGTTACCTAATTCACCTGAAATGATAGTGACAAGCGCTCAATTACGAAAGTTTGATGATATGAATCGATTTTATCGCGAGCCTGATTGGCCTACATTGGATTTTGACTCCCAAATTGTTGAATTCTAGATTTAACTTCTAGATTTTTGACCTTTAAATTTTTGATTTTTAGACTCCCAATTGCTAAAATCTCGATTGTTTGATTTTGATGAATTTACCCATACACCCAATTATGGAACAAAGTTTCGCGGTTATTGACCGTGAAATTGGCGGACATGAATTTGAACGAGATGAGTATGCTATTGTCCGCCGGGTTATTCACTCTACTGCTGATTTTGAATTCAAGCATTTAGTAAAGTTTTCTCCTAACGCGATCGCAAGTGGAATTTCCGCTCTAATTGAAGGGGTACCAATTGTGACTGATGTTGGAATGGTAAAACAAGGAATTGCAGGTTTATTGTCCCGTACTTTCAATAATCAATTAATTAGTGCGGTATCTCAAGTAGAGGAAGCACTTCCAGGAAAAACTCGTACAGAAACAGGTTTATTAAAATGCTACAGAGAATTCCCCCATGCAATTTTTGTCATCGGTAATGCACCCACCGCTTTATTATCCCTTTGTCAGGAAGTAAAAAATGCTGATATTAAACCTGCTTTAATTATTGGTGCTCCTGTTGGTTTTATTTCCGTAGTTGAATCTAAAACTGTGCTTGCACAAACATCAGTACATCAAATTTGCGTTGAAGGACGCAAGGGTGGTTCCTCCGTTGCAGTAGCAATTCTTAATGCTTTGATTACACTTGCTTGCGAAGCAAATTCTAATTAAATGTTGAGAACAGAATAATATACTAACGTATCAAACGATTGACGAAAACAAAATAATAATAGTGTTTTCACTAGGTATGATATATGGTTCAAGTTCATCCTGAATCTAGAAAATCCATCCACATTTACTCACTCTCGGATAAAATGAAACTTATTTTCCTCTAAGTATATTCATGTTGGATAAAGTTTTTTGAGATACATAGAACGCTAACTCGATTTTGTTTTCTTCAGCGAAAAATATTCAATAATTCAGTAATTTTTCGCTTTAACCGGTGTATTTGGAAAAACTTTATCCAGTATTTTTCGCTACTAGATAAAGTTTTCGGGCACCCCTGCAAATGTCTTGAAATCTTGACATTCTAATACTTTTTAACACGTACGATGTTAATTTACAGGTACTAGGGTGTTATTTACCATATATACAACACGAACTATAGCCACACTTAAGCAATTAAAGGGTGGCTTTTCTTTTCCAATGAATTAACAATCGATTAAGAATTACTCCATTTTAGTCTTCGATTGTCAATATTGCATTCGACTAGAGGAACACTTTTGACCGATTAGGCGTGTATTCACTGTTTTTACGTATATTTTTAGCGATCTGTTAAGCGCTGGTATTGTACTCATACATCAAAATCAATGAATTATCTCTCCAAATACAAATGGTATTTTCAGTCAAAATCATCCATAGGGTAGGTTGCACTTTGTATATCAAATAGCTTGATTTCAAGCTTATAAATTCAACTTTAACCTACCTTACGTTCAATTTGCAGTTTTATCTCCTCACCCAAGCTTAAAAAAAACTCATAATAAAGAAAATAATGTCCATGAAGTTGTATAAAAATTAGGACATATATAATTTATTCCCGACGACCTTTTCTCAAATCTGCCAATGGAACGGCAAAAGCAAAGACGCAAACGCGGTGTCATTCTGACCGATATTGGATTGCACAAACTAACTAGCGCGAAACACCAAGCTGAAAGTTTAGAAAATGATGGTGCGAAGTTTACTCTAGAAGAGCTTAGTTTTCGTACCCAACTGGCACCTTTCACCATCTCTAAAGTGCTAGCTGGTGAAGAAGCGGTAGACAAACAGACTTTGGAGTATTTCTTTTATGCATTCAATTTAAATTTAACCCAAAATGATTATACAAAACCTGGAAGTACAAAACACACAAAAATAGAAAAAAATTTTCCAAATCAAGGCTTAGAATCCAAAATTTCAGACTTCAAACCCGAACGCCAATATTTCAAACAAAAGACTGATTGGGGTGAAGCGGTTGATGTTTCAATATTTTTTGGGCGTTCCCAAGAGTTGATGCAGTTAGAAAATTGGATAGTCAATAGCAATTGTCGCTTGGTAGCTTTATTGGGAATGGGGGGTGTTGGTAAAACTTCAGTATCGGTAAAGTTAGCACAACAATTAGAAGAAAAGTTTGAGTTTGTAGTTTGGCGTAGTTTACGTAATTCACAAACCTTAGAGGAATTATTGAAAAGTCTTTTACAATTTTGCGCTCAAGGTGAGGATATTAATACATCAGAGAATATCGGCGAGTTGATTGCTCAATTTATTGGTTATTTACGCTTGCGTCGCTGTCTCATAATTATCGATAATGCCGAATCAATTTTAGCAAGTGGGGATAATAGTGGGTATTATCAAACCGGATATGAAGGTTATGGACAATTTTGGCAACAAATAGCAGAAACACCACACCAAAGTTGTTTATTGTTAACTAGTCGGGAAAAACCTCGGGAAATAGCTGCACTGGAAGGGGAAACTTTACCTGTGCGATCGCTAAATTTAGAAGGACTTGGGGAAGACGCAGCTTTAGAATTGTTACAAACTAAAGGTTTTTTCTCCAGTTATAATGCCCAATGGCAATATTTAATTCATCATTATGGCGGTAATCCCCTAGCTCTCAAAATAGTTGCAACTACAATCCGGGAATTATTTGATGGTGATGTCAAAGAATTTTGCAGTCAAGGAACAATGGTTTTTGGTAGTATTTATGACTTATTAAGTCAGCAATTCCATCGCCTATCAGATTTGGAAAAGGATTTGCTTTACTGGTTAGCAGTTAACCGTGAACCTGTGACCCTGAAGAAATTACGCGCTGATTTTGTTTTACCCGTATCCCCAATGAAAATGTTAGAGGCTTTGGAGTCTCTGAGTCGGCGTAGTTTAATTGAAAAAAGTAAAAATCTGCTCGATAACATCAACAGTACAAGTAAGAGTACGAGTGCTTCTACCAAATTTACTTTGCAACCTGTGGTTATGGAATATGTCACCAGACGGTTAATTCAACAGGTGACGAAGGAAATAGAAGATAAAACTCGTAATTTAAATGTACCTGCTTTTGCTCCTAGCTTTGCTCATAAAACTTTTAATACTCACGCTCTAATTCAAGCTACAGCAAAGGATTATATCCGCATTACCCAAACAAAGTTAATTCTTCAGCCTGTTATCGAACAACTGTTGCTCAAACTCCACCATAAGCAGGGAATTAAAACTACTCTTAGCAATATTTTATATGAGTTACAGCAAACTAACTTTGAGAACATTGTTTCTTCCCCTAATCCAGCATTAGAACCTGGGTATGCTGCAGGTAACATTCTTAACTTGTTATGTCAAATCCAAACGGATTTGCGGGGGTATAATTTATCTTACCTGAGTATTTGGCAAGCATATTTCCAAGAAACACCTCTGCAGCAGGTTAATTTTAGCCATAGTGACCTATCTAATTCCGTATTTGCCAAGACTTTTGGTGTGGCAATGTCTGCGGTGTTTAGTCAAGATGGTAAAACATTAGTTACAGGTCATTCAGAGGGTTCAATTTTTCTATGGAATGTTAATACTGGTGAACTATTAACGACTTACAAAGCACATAAGGGACCCATATGGAGTCTTATTTACATAAATGATAGTACTTTTGTCAGTACATCCCACGATGGAACCATGAAATTTTGGGATATTTCAACCGGGCAATGTATAAAAATTTTTCGAGGTCACCAAGGTAGTGTTTATAATGCTGTACTTGTACCTGATGGGAAAACCTTAATCAGTAGTGGTGCGGACTGTACTATCAGAATTTGGAATATTGCAACAAAAGAATGTACTAAAGTTTTACGAGGTCACACTAAGGGAATTTGGGGTATAACTTTCACCCCAGATGTTTTTGTAGAAAAAGAATTTTTAAAAGAAGAATTGACAAATAAAGAATTTACTGATGCAGGAACTACAGACACAGAGCATTTAACCATAAACTCTCCTATACGCGGAGCTATCGCCAGTGCTAGTGACGATGGAAATGTGAAATTATGGGATATGGTAACCGGGGAATGCATTCACACTTTCACAGATCATAGAGAATGGGTGAAACGAGTAGTTATTAATTCTCAAGGTATTTTAGCTAGTTGTAGTTTAGACCAAACTATTAGGTTATGGGATATCCAAAGTAAATCTTGTATTGGTGTTTTGCATGACTGCGAACATGGGATAATGGCTATCACCTTTGTTGGAGACAAACCTAATTTATTGGCTAGTTGCAGTGTCGATGGAAAAATTCGACTCTGGGATATCACTACCAAAAAATGTATTAAAATTTTCCAAGGTCATAAGAATTCTGTTGATAATATTGTTTCTAATCCCCAAGGAACTTTATTATTAAGTTGCAGTCAGGATTTTTCTGTTAGGTTATGGGATATTGCAAATGGAGAATGCATCAGAACCTTGAAAGCAAGGCATAGTTGGATTGGTTCTGTAGCTTATTTTTCCAAATTTAATTCCTCAAACTTTAATTACTTAAAGCTTGAACCCTTAAAGCTTGAACCCTCAAAGCTTGAACCCTCAAAACCTACTAAATCTGATCCAAGTGGGGAACAAATAGCTTTAATTGCTAGTGGAAGCGAAGACTCCATTGTCAGATTATGGAATTTGCAGACATTAGGTGTAAAATCTCTACGCGGACATACTGAATATATATTTGCTGTAGAATTTAGCCCTGACGGTAAAATTGTTGCTAGTGGTAGTGCAGACCTGACAATTAGATTGTGGAATGTGGAAACAGGTGAATGTATCAAAGTGTTGCGAGGACACAAAAGTTTAGTCACAGGGCTTGCTTTTAGTCCAGTTTCTGCAAACCTCATTGGATTGCAACCAAAATGCGGGTATCTTTTAGCTAGTAGCAGTTATGATCGCACTGTCCGTTTATGGAATCCATTAACGGGAGAATTGTTATATACGTTGTCAGAACATTATGCAATGTCTGTAGATTTTAGCCCAGACGGTAAAAGTATCGCTGTGGGAAATTTTGATGATACGGTGAGAATTTGGGATTTAGAAACTAAAGAATGTCGTCAAAGTTTTAAAGGGGATACTATACTAACATGGCGAGTAGCTTTTCATCCCCAAAGAGATATATTAGCAACAGCAAATAGTGCAGATATGACTGTTAGGCTCTGGGACATTCCTACAGGTAAATGTATGAATATATTCTCAGGTCACACAAATTGGATTTTAGGTCTTACTTTTAGTCCTGATGGTAATTTACTTGCAAGTTGTAGTAGCGATCGCACTATTAAACTTTGGGATGTGGTGAAAGGTGAATATATTGTTTCTATTGATGCTTGTGAAACATGGGTAATGTCAGTTGTTTTCAGTTCTGATGGAAAAACTTTAATTAGCGGTGATGGAGATTCAACAATTAAAATTTGGGATGTAGAAACTTTTCAATGTTTGCAAACCCTAAAGATTCCTCGTCTTTACGAAAACATGAATCTTTACAAAACTACAGGTTTAACGGAAGCACAAAAAACTACCCTACAGGAACTAGGGAGTATTTCAGTTTATAGCTAACGCTACATCTTGATGGACTACAGTTGACAGTCAACAGTTAAAAGGTGTTTATTTGGTTCTGAACACTACCGAGGGTTTAGGGAATGGAACAAAATCATGTCTGTGATGATTTTCGCTAATTGATGTTATTTAAGATTCTTCACATGAGCATATGTTTTTAAGCATCTAAGTTAAAACTATGCTGCCAATAAGCCAAGCCTTTTGCGAAATATTGGGTTATATTTTGCTTGTTCCCAGTTGAAAGCTTCTTTAATATTTTTAATTGTGATGTTTTTAGCAAGAGTAAAGTCAGCTAGGGTAAGGTCAGCATCATTAAGGTTAGTTAGAGTTAGGTTAGCGTTTATAAGGTCGGCGCGGTTGAGAATAGCACCACTCAGATCGGCGTCCCAAAAATCAGTACTGCTAAGGTCAGCGCTCCACAGATCCGCACTGCTTAGATCTGCACTACTTAGATCTGCACCACTGAGGTTTGCATTACTTAGGTCCGCACTACTCAGAATGGCTCCACTAAGGTTGGCTTTTCTGAAGATGACATTTATCAGGTCTGCATTACTAAGGTCAGCCCCCCAGAGGTCAGCACCAGTGAGGTCAGCATTTATGAGGATAGCACCACTGAGTTTAGCACCACTCAAATTGGCATTACTGAGATTAGCACCACTCAGATTTGCATCACTGAGGTTAACTCCACTGAGATTAACTCCGCTCAAATTTGCATTTCTCAGGTTAGCCCCAGTGAGGTCAGAACCACTGAGGTCTTTCCCGTTAGCAATATTTTCAAGAATTTCTTGTTCTAAATGAGATATATTATCAATTTCTGCAGTTTGTTCTAAATCTAAATCTATATCTATTACAGGTTTAACTGTCAATTCTGATTGTGTATTTTCTGACTGATCGCTAATATCATTATCAGCAATGGTAGATGCTAAATTTTTCTTATCATTCTTGGAAGTCTCACCATCTACAAAAATAACATCTTCAGCTGGGATACTTAATATTGAAGTAACCTCATCTGATTTAAGCCATTGAGAAAGAGTATCCACGAATTTATCTGGGTAATTTATTTACTTATTTTCTTATGGAGATCCAAACATACTTCGAGTGATGCCTGTGATTCCATATGTCTTTAGATAGATTTTAACAAAAAGTGTTTCAATATACGAATAAATAAAATAATTCTATGCTAGAAGCCAGTGCGATCGAAAAAAATCAAAAAGCTAAAATAATAAAATTAAATTTCTTTAATAGTAATAGTAAAAAATCTACTATTCTAAAAATCCGCAATTCTGAATCCCCAACCTATTCTTGCTACCCTATTAACTGCTAACTTAAATTCAGAAGATCCAAGCAGAGAGAACGCTATGTCACATACAATAGTTACTGATGTCTGTGAAGGCATTGCGGATTGCGTTGACGCATGTCCAGTAGCTTGTATTCATGATGGTCCCGGTAAAAATATGAAGGGAACTGATTGGTACTGGATTGATTTCAACACCTGTATCGATTGTGGTATTTGTATCCAAGTTTGTCCAGTTGAAGGAGCTATTGTTCCTGAAGAAAGACCAGATTTACAAAAAACACCACTGCCATTATAGTTTTTCCAATTCTTAGTATTTGAATTTGGGGCTTGCGTCAATTAAATGGGAAACAAAAGGTTTTCAAGTAAAGCTTTTAAGTTTCCAAACTCCCTTAAATAGGGCTTGCTGAAAAAGTAGAACTTCGCGAATCTAGAAGCCACACAGCTTGCTTTTATAGTAGTTCCATCCCTTAATTTCGAATTTACCCGGCGATATCGCGGACTAAAGTGCAAGGTTTTTGAGACTATAAATGTTATTCCCTTGCACTTGTTTGGGACAAAAAAGCTTTAAACCCTTACCTGTTATAGTTTCCAATTTTATTCAGCAAGCCCTAAATAAGGAGAAATTGCGTAAGTCCCAATTCATAAATTAAATAAACGATCTTAAAAATTTTAATAACTGAAATCTGATAACTGATAACTGTAGCCCGTAAGGGCGTGGCGTTAGCCATAAACTGATAACTGTTAACTGTTAACTGATTAATGATTCAACTGCTCGCTACACATTTACAAGATATTTTTCAACATGCTGAAAGTACTTATCCAGAGGAATGCTGTGGTATTTTGCTCGGTTCTTTAACTGAAACTCAAAAAACTGTGGCGGAGGTAATATTAACTGAAAATGCTTGGAATCCAGATACAGCATTAGATTTTTCCGAAAGCAAACTGGATGATGAGGTCGATAATAGTATCAGTAATACTATCGGTTTTTCTAAAAGACGGCGATATGCGATCGCACCCGAGGTGATGTTAAAAGCACAAAAGTCAGCGCGTGATTCAGGAATGAATATCATTGGTATTTTTCATTCCCACCCTGATTATCCTGCTGAACCTTCAGAATTTGATCGCAATTATGCTTGGCAAGAATATTCTTAC
Organism: Mastigocoleus testarum BC008; assembly: GCF_001456025.1. Classification (GTDB taxonomy): domain Bacteria; phylum Cyanobacteriota; class Cyanobacteriia; order Cyanobacteriales; family Nostocaceae; genus Mastigocoleus; species Mastigocoleus testarum. Next base: position 149,956 of record NZ_LMTZ01000087.1, on the reverse strand, counting down.
ATAATTGTTTCGGTACGAGATGGTAAAGCTGCTGAAATAAATAGCTGGGTTTTGAATAGCGAAAATCAATTCCAAGCAGAAGAACTTTGGGAAGTAAGGAGTCAGAAGTAAGAAGTCAGGAGTCAGGAGTCAGAAGTTAGGAGTCAGGAGTCAGAAGTTAGGAGTCAGGAGTCAGGAGTCAGGAGTCAGGAGTCAGGAGTCAGGAGTAAGAAGTAAGGAGTCAGGAGTCAGGAGTCAGGAGTCAGAAAAATTAACTCATTACCAATTACCCATTCCCCATTACCCATTACCCATTACCCATTCCCTTTAAAACAAAAAGTTAAGTTAAAAATCACAAATATCAAAAAGGTATCTTTTTTGGGTACGATAAAAATTCTGGGCTTCCTCATTCCACAGTTATGCTTAATCCGAATTTGGATGATATCCAACTTACGAAAGACGATTACGAACGTTATTCCCGTCATTTAATTTTGCCGGAAGTCGGCTTAGATGGGCAAAAACGCTTAAAAGCAGCTAGTGTTTTATGTGTCGGTACTGGTGGACTAGGTTCGCCATTACTGTTATATCTTGCTGCTGCTGGTATCGGACGCATCGGTATTGTAGATTTCGATGTAGTTGATAGTTCTAACCTACAACGTCAAGTAATTCACGGAACTTCTTGGGTCGGTAAACCTAAGATTGAATCCGCTAAAAGTCGTATTCTAGAAATTAATCCTTTCTGTCAGGTTGATTTATACGAAACTCGCCTCAGTTCAGAAAATGCCCTTTCTATACTTGAATCTTATGATGTAGTTGTAGATGGGACTGATAATTTCCCGACACGATACTTGGTTAATGATGCTTGTGTATTGTTAAACAAACCCAATGTCTACGGTTCTATTTTCCGTTTTGAAGGACAAGCAACGGTCTTTAATTACGAAGGTGGACCAAATTACCGCGATCTTTATCCCGAACCACCACCACCAGGAATGGTTCCCTCTTGTGCGGAAGGCGGCGTTTTAGGGGTATTATGCTGCATGATTGGCGGTATCCAAGCAACGGAAACTATCAAAGTTATTATCGGACAAGGTAATACCCTCAGTGGTAGATTATTGCTGTATAATGCCTTGGAAATGAAATTCCGGGAATTAAAGCTTCGTCCAAACCCAGAACGTCCTGTAATTGAAAAACTGATAGACTACGAACAGTTTTGTGGTATTCCCCAAGCAAAAGCCGAGGAGGCGAAAAGGCAAATGGATATCCAAGAAATGTCTGTCAACGAGTTGAAAGAGTTACTAGATAGTGGCAAAAAAGATTTTGTCCTGCTAGATGTTCGCAACCCCCATGAGTATGAAATTGCTCAAATTCCTGGCTCTGTACTCGTTCCCCTTCCAGATATAGAAAATGGCGCGGGTGTTGACAAGGTTAAGGAAATACTTAATGGTCATCGTCTAATTGCTCATTGTAAGATGGGCGGACGTTCGGCTAAAGCATTAGGTATTCTCAAAGAAAATGGAATTGAGGGTATTAATGTTAAGGGTGGTATTACTGCTTGGAGTCGAGAAATCGATCCGTCTGTTCCAGAATATTAATTGTAAATTTGGGTGACACAATTAATACCATTATTTTGTTTTAATTTTTTGTCTTGAGGGACGCACCAATGTGCGTCCTTAATCGTTTTAAGAATGAGGAAATATAGCGCTACGCGCAAGCCAAAAATTAAAATACGATCTGTGATCGCGCGCAGTGGTGCAAACCAAAAGTTTGCTAGCTATAGATTTCAAAATTAGCCAACGTTCTAACCTAATCTAAAAAGGTAGTGTTATGTCTTTTATTTGTAGTAGCGCTTTAGGGCTCCAAAATATTGTCAATTTAATTTAATGATTAGACACAAAAATATTATTACGTTCTTAAATGTACGGAACGTGCGAGTATAAGTTTAAACCTATTTTTTGCCGGGACAGTAAAAAAAGAAATATGCAAATAGACATTCTTAAGCACCTAAAAGAAAACAATATTAAATTTGTCCGCATTCTTTTCTGTGACAACGCCAATATTATCCGTTCCAAAGCTTTTCACGTTGACGTCTTAGCAGAACATTTTGATACGGGAGTCAGCATGACAGTTGCACAGCAAGCATTTCCTGTAATGTATGATGCGGTAATTCCGGAAGCAGGTCTTGCTCCGGTTGCTGAAGCTTGGGTTGTTCCGGATTGGTCTACTCTCAATGTGTTACCCTATGCTCCCACCCACGCTAGGGTTATTGGAAATATATTCAAGGATGGAACTCCCTGGTCTTTATGTCCCCGTGGATTTCTCAAAAGTGCGATCGCTAAAGCCCAAGATTTTGGTTTGCAAGTCAAAGGGGCTTTTGAGAATGAATTTTATTTGTTGAAATCTAATTCTGATGGGATAATTCCCATCGACAACACAGTTTTTGCTTCCACCTTGGGAATGGATATTAACTCTGCTGTAATTGATGATATTGCTGATGCTTTGGCTGCTCAATCAATTCAAGTGGAATTGTATCATCCGGAGTCGGGTCCAGGTCAGCAGGAGATTTCGATTAGTTATAGTGATGCTTTGCAAGCTGCTGACAGACAAATAATTTTTCGGGAAACGGTGCGGGGAGTTGCACTTAAACATGGACTCACGGCTTCTTTTATACCAAAAGTTTTTGCTGACCAAGCTGGTAGTGGTTGTCATTTACATTTAAGTTTGTGGGATGGAGAGCGAAATATTATTCCCGACCCAGATGGAATTGGGGGAATTTCCAAAACTGCTCGCAGTTTTATAGCTGGAATTCTGGAACATTTACCTGCTTTAATGGCGCTGACAACACCGAGCGTTAATTCTTTCCGTCGGATTTATCCCCATTCTTGGAGTGGTGCGTTTCGCTGTTGGGGGTTTGATAATCGGGAAGCTGTTGTCAGAGTCCCAACTGGTTTTGCTTCACCGTTCCCAACTAATTTTGAGTTAAAAACCGTTGATGCTGCTGCTAATCCTTATTTAGCTTTGGGAGGTGTGATATCAGCAGGTTTGGATGGAGTTAAGCGCGGTCTGGAACTGGGAGAACCGGTGACATTTGACCCTGGAGATCTCTCTGAAGCTCAACTGAAAGCAAAGGGAATAGACCCTTTACCCACTTCTTTGGGGAATACGATCGTTAATCTTGTTAATGATAATGTGCTGAAAAATGCTTTGGGACCGGATTTATTTCAAGCATTTGTTGCTGTGCGTCAGGCTGAGTGGGAAGCGATGAAGGATATGAAAATAGAGGAGGAAGTGAAGATATTGTTGTCGCGTTATTGATTTAAAACTTCTGATTTTTTTATTTTATAGATGACCTAATACCAATTCGATAAATCATTGCAACAGATTCTCCGGTAGAGACGTTGCGTGCAACGTCTCCTAAGAAAAAATCTATCTGTCTCATTATTTTTTCAAATTGGTATAAGCTATATCGATAAATTTAACACCCTGGTGACTTTTCCTCATCCGAGAGATTTAACTCCTTCTTAACCTCCCGCGAGAAATCTAACCCCCTCCTAACCTCCCCTAAGAAATCTAACCCCCTCCTAACCTCCCCCAAGAAATCTAACCCCATCCTAACCTCCCCCAAGAAATCTAACCCCCTCCTAACCTCCTCCGAGAGATCTAACCCCCTCCTAATCTCCTCCGAGAAATCTAACCCCCTCCTAACCTCCCCCGAGAAATCTAACCCCCTCCTAACCTCCCCCAAGGGAGGAATTTAGAAATATGGAACTTTGGGATATTCCTGCGATCGACCAACATACTCATAATTTGTTAAAGCCAGAATTTATCGCCAGTCGTCCTTATGCTGCTGCTTTTACCGAGGCTCATGATCCCGATATAATTAATAATCATGTTTGTCATACTTTGTTCTATCGTCGCAGTTTGCGGGATATGGCAGACCTGTTAAAATGCGAACCTCAAGAGTCAGAAATTATCACTGCGCGGAATAATTTAGGCTTAGAAGAGTTAACAAAAATTTGTTTTAATGCTGCTAATTTAAATGCAATTTTGTTGGATGATGGCTTTCTTCCAGAGCAAATTTTACCTTGGGAATGGCATCAACTATTTATGCCTGTACGACGGTTATTAAGAATAGAAGATATTGCCCAAAATCTGATTTCCGAAACAAACAGCTTTGATAAATTCTGGGAAAAATTTAGAGCAGAAATTGACCCCCCACCGCCAGAAGTAGTGGGTTTTAAAAGTATTGCTGCTTATCGCACGGGTTTAGAAATTAAGCCTGTAAAATTGCCTGTAGTTAAATATCAGTTTGATAAACTCAAACAAACCACGGGAGAAAAAGTACCTCGCTTAAATGATAAATCTTTGATTGACTTTTTAATAATCCAAACTTTAGAGGTCGCAGCACAATATCAAATACCAATCCAATTTCACACCGGATTTGGCGATCCAGATTTAGATTTACGCCAAGCAAATCCTTTACACTTAAGATTTTTATTAGAAGATAATCGCTTTCGTGATGCTCCGATTGTTTTATTGCATGCTTCCTATCCCTATACCCGTGAAGCTGGTTACTTAGCTTCGGTTTATCCCAATGTTTATATCGGTCTTGGTTTAGCTATACCTTCATTAAGTGTGGCGGGAATGAGAAATATTATCAGTCAATTAATAGAGTTAGCACCTGTTAGTAAATTAATGTATTCTTCCGATGCTCATTTGATTCCCGATTTATATTACTTAGGTGCGAAATGGGGACGGAAAGTTTTGGGTCAAGTTTTGGATGATTCTGTTAAAGATGGGGATTTAACTGTTAGGGAAGCTGATGAAATGGCTGTGGCTATTTTGCGGGGGAATAGCGATCGGGTTTATGGGTTGAGTGTATAGGTGTAGTAGTCTACTTAGGGCTTGCTGAATAAATATAAAAATATGATGCAACATACATTATCAGCCCCAAGAAATATATTCAGGTGCAAGAAAAAAGCTTAAAATAGCTCAAAACCCTTGCATTAGCGTGAGTAGCACGCTGCGCGTGCTTTAGTATATATGTACCGTAAAGAGGAGCAGTCTCAGATATCATCAGAAAACTTTGAACTCCCCTTTGAGGGCAAGTTGTCGAAAGATAACCGTTGGGTGATTATGGCTTCTTTAATACCTTGGTCAGAATTTGAAGAAGAATATGCTTCATTTTTTTCTCTTGATATGGGAGCGCCAGCAAAATCATTTAGGATGGCATTAGGGGCATTAATAATTAAAGAAAAGCTAGGAATAACAGACAGAGAAACAGTAGAACAAATCAAGGAGAATCCTTACCTACAATATTTTATAGGAATTTCATCTTATAGTAATGATACCCCTTTTGATGCCTCGATGCTGGTTCACTTTCGTCAAAGATTAGGTGTGGAACTAGTCAATAGAATTAATCAAAAAATGGTGAAGGAGATGTTAGAAAATTCTTCTTCTGAATCAATAAAAAAAAAGACTTAAATGAATCAACAAATCGAGGTAAATTAATATTAGATGCAACTTGTGCGCCAAGTGATATTAGTTATCCTACGGATCTAGGACTATTAAATCAAAGTAGAAAGCATACAGAGAAAATAATAGATCATCTCTATAAGCAAGTAAAAGATAAAATAGGTATAAAACCAAGAACTTACCGTAACATTGCGAGAAAGAATTACTTAAAGATAGCTAAAAAACGTCGTCCGCGTCAAAAGCAAAGAAGAAATGCGATAAAAAAGCAACTTCAATATATTAAGAGAAATTTATCTCATATTGAGAAGCTAATTACTATTTTGAGCTACTCTTTCTAGTTTAAGTAAAAGACAATATAAGATGTTGCTAGTAGTAAGCGAAATTTATCGCCAACAATTGTGGTTATATGAAAACAATTTGAAGAGTATTGATAACCGTATCGTTAGTTTAAATCAACCGCATATACGTCCAATTATTAGGGGTAAAGCCGGTAAAACAGTAGAATTTGGGGCAAAATTATCTGCTAGCTATTTTAATGGATATGTATTTTTAGACCATATTAGCTGGAATAATTTCAATGAATCAACAGATTTAAAAATACAAATAGAATTCTTTAAAAACTATACTGGTTATTATCCAAAATCGGTTCATGTAGATAAAATTTATCGTACAGTTGAAAATCGAGCTTGGTGTAAAGAAAGAGGTATTAGAATTAGTGGACCACCCTTGGGAAGACCACCTACAAATATTAGTAAGGAGAAAAAGAAACAAGCTGCTTATGATGAGAAGATCCGTAGTTCTATTGAAGGAAAGTTTGGGCAAGGTAAAAGAAGATTTAGCCTAAATTGTGTCATGACTAAACTTTCTCATACTTCTAAAACTGCGATTGCAATCACTTTTCTCGTTATGAATCTTTCCACTTATCTGTCACGCTTATTGAGAGCTTTTTTATGTCTATTTTTCAGAAATTTACCTTTTTTAGGGTATAGCATTAATAAAAATTATACTTTAATCGCTTTTTATAAAAATAAACTTATTTTTACCCCTTCCTTGAATAACTAATAAATCTCCGTCTCACTTTTTCATTACTTTTTCAGCAAGCCCTACTTAATAACAAATATCGAAACTAGGTTTGAAACTGTGATTTAATTTCTGAAAAAAACTTCATTTATCACTACTGAATACCATTACAAAGATGTTTCTCTTCTTCATTATTAGGGGGATTGGTTTTGAAATCCTTGCGGATAAAATCGCATCCTTTTTTGAGTAAATACTTAAAATCCCATTTCCATAGTTTCACAGTATTGTCACGACTAGCAGAAGCTAAAAGCTTACCATCTTGGCTGAAGCTAACACTATTAACTGGTCCTGTATGTCCAGTGAGGGTTTTAATTTCTTCGCCGGTACCGAGGTCCCACAGTTTTACTGTCCTATCAACACTAGCTGAAGCCAGCGTCTTTTTATCAGGGTTGAAGCTGACGTCATAAACCCAGTTCGTATGTCCAGTAAGGGTTTTAATTTCTCTGCCGGTGTTGATATTCCACAATTTCACAGTGGTGTCATGACTGGCTGAAGCTAGGATTTTGTCATCATGGCTGAAGCTAATGCTCCAAACTAAGTCTTTGTGTCCGGTAAGGGTTTTAATTTCTCTGCCGGTGTTGACGTCCCACAGTTTCACAGTGGCGTCATGACTGGCTGAAGCTAAGAGCTTACCATCACGGCTGAAGCTGACACTATTAACTGGACCTTTATGCGCCGTAAGAGTTTTATATTCTTTGCGGGTAGTAACATTCCACAGTTTCACAGTATTGTCACCACTTGCAGAAGCTAGGAGTTTTCCATCTGGACTAAAGCTGACACTATTAACTGGATCCGCATGCCCAGTGAGGGTTTTAATTTCTTCGCCGGTGTCAGGATTCCATAATTTCACAGTATTGTCACCACTTGCAGAAGCTAGGAGTTTTCCATCACGGCTGAAGGCAACACTATTAACTGATGATCCTGTATGTCCATTGAGGGTTTTAATTTGTTTTCCGGTCTTGATGTCCCACAGTTTCACTGTTTCGTCAACACTTGCAGAAGCCAGGAACTTGCCATCGGGACTAAAGCTGAGTTCATAAACCTCGTTTGTATGCCCAGCGAGGGTTTTATCTTCTTTGCCGGTGTTGATGTCCCACAGCTTCACTGTCTTGTCATCACTGGCTGAAGCTAGAAAAATCCCATTTGGACTGAAGCTGAGGTCACGAACCTCGTTTCCATGTCCTCTGAGAGTTTCGATTTGTTTGCCGGTCTCGATGTTCCACAGTTTCACAGTGGTGTCAGCACTGGCTGAAGCTAGAAAATTACCATCAGAGCTGAAGCTGACATCATAAACCCAGTCACTATGCCCTTTGAGGGTTTTAATTTCTTTGCCGGTCTTGATGTCCCACAGTCTCACAGTGTTATCACGACTAGCAGAAGCAATCGTATTACCATCAGAGCTGAAGCTGACGTCATAAACCCAGTCACTATGCCCTTTGAGGGTTTTAACTGCTTTGCCGGTCTTGATGTCCCACAGTTTCACTGTCTTGTCAGCACTAGCAGAAGCAATCGTGTTACCGTCTGGGCTGAAGCTGACACCACGAACCTCGTTTGTGTGCCCAGTGAGAGTTTTAATTTCTTGACCGTTGGTGGTATCCCACAATTTCACTGTCTTGTCAGCAGCACTTGCAGAAGCTAAAAGTTTGCCATTAGGACTGAAGCTGAGGTCATAAACCTCGTTTGTATGCCCTCTGAGAGTTTGGATTTCTTTACCGGATGTAGTGTCCCACAGTTTCACCGTTTTATCAAGGTTGGCAGAAGCTAGCAGCCTGCCATCAGGGCTGAAGCTGACACTATTAACTGCTCCTGTATGCCCTTTGAGGGTTTTAATTTCTTTGCCGGTGTTGGTATCCCACAGTTTCACCGTTTTATCAAGGCTGGCAGAAGCTAGCAGCCTGCCATCAGGGCTGAAGCTGACGCCGCGAACCCCGTTTGAATGTCCTCCCAAGATGTTGGGTGCAGCAACATTGTGAACTGTATTTAATAATGCCAATTCTACCCGGGCGCGGGTATTTGCATCAATCCAGGGTTTACCTTGCATTTTTATCGCAGCCTTTAAACTTGATTCAAGAGCTTTCCGTCCATCCAAGTGCAAAAAGCCATCAGAACTTAGAGCTAAGGTCTTAATTTCACTGATTTCGGCATTCCGCCACGCTAAATTAAGATACAGTACCACTAAACTTAAGCTAACCAAATAAGGGAGTGTAGGCTTTAACTGTTCCCATCGTTCTTGTAAACTAAACGACAAATGTTGATTGATCCATCTGCGGTCAAATACTTGTCCATAAATACGATTGCGCAACCGTAAAACATTATTCTCACGTCGCACCACTCCCGACAGCTTCAGGTGCGATTTGGTAATCGATTGTTCTTCATCCAAAACAGTTTTCCTACCGAAGCTAATCTGTCGATAGACGCTCAATACTTCATCCTGATTTGGTGCTCTTTTGGTAAGCATGTCCCGTACAAACTGCAAGTTATTATCTTGCTGGCTCATTACCCCAAAAAAAGTACTCTCAACTACCTGTTCCACTTCTTGTGACGACCAACTGTCTTTGTGCTGCTGGCTGATAACGCTACACGAACGCTGAGTTAAATATGGGTGTCCTCCCGTCCATTCCAGCACACATCTCAACAATTTTTGTGCTGATTCAATGTTTGACCCTAATCCCTTTGCAAAAGGTGACGCTTCCTCAAAAGTAAAGTCAGTTAAATCTACACGCTGTCCAATATTGAAAGGTGTTCGCTTCGGATCGCGAATCAAGTCCCCTGGTGTTGCAACCCCAATTAAGACAAAAGAAAGTCTTTTAAATTCTGAATTTTGAGCGCGAGCGACATACAAGTAGCGAATCGCCGCAAAAAAATCATCTGTAAAATCCAGACTGAGAGTAGTATCAATTTCATCAACAAAAATAACTATAGGTGATGTTACCTCAAGCAACAAAACTTTCTCAAAAAACCGAGTTAACCGCTGAGTGAAACCTAAATGTGAATGTTTCTGCCACCATTCCACCACATCTGTATCCAGCATCAAAGTATCTTCAACAATACTAAGTAAGCCCAGATACCATTGCTCGGCAGTTAAACCTACCCCCAATTGAGTCAAATCAATTACAACTGATTCAATCTCCTCCACAGCCAATCGTTCTACAGTCCGTACCATCAAACTGGACTTACCCATCTGGCGAGATGTAAGGACATAAGCAAAAATACTCTGTTGGCACAAAGTCAATAATTCCTCATCAGCTTGGCGAGGAATATAAACACCATCCCCAGCCTGTACTGTTCCGCCCACAGTGTAAATGTTTGCTTGATTTCTTTGAGAATTTCCTTTAGACATGCAGATTATCCCGAAAGTAATCGGCGTAAAGTTGACAACGGGGTAATACTTTTCTCCCTGACTCTCGTACTAAACCCGCACCCCGAAGCCGCCAGAAAACCAGTTTATTGTCACATTGATTATGATTAATAATTCCCAGCAAACACTGGATTAACTCCCTTTTGTTATGCAACAGCGACAGGAGATGACGCAGATGATCGCCAAATAAACCATGCTCGGCGCTAGCATTACTAAATAATTCAGCAGGAGAGATTTGCCCGCTCGCAACCGAATACAAAGACTTCCGCACCAAATAAGGATGTCCGTCAAGCAACATCATTAATTGTTTCTCTTGATTAGAATTAAGGGGTAAACCATGGCGTTGGTTTAATTCAGCAACTTGTTCTGAAGTGAAATCTGCTAATTCCATTACCTCCCCCACATTAAAAGGAGATTGATTCAGGTCGTTAATTAACTGATAGGGTTCAGTAGAAGTAACGAGTACCAAATCAAGATTTTTCCAGATCTGTTTAGTTGCACGACTATTATGCCAGCTACGCAACATCCCAAAGAAATCGCTGCGAAAGTCACTATCAAATACTTTGTCAACCTCATCCATTGCTAAAACTAGTGGTTGATCCAATTCCTTCAACACATAGCGACCCAAGTATCGAGTACAACAACGGCTATTACCTAGGGCTGAATTCCAATATTCATCTACTTTATCGTCAATTTCTAGTGCATCAGCCAGCCAAAAGCAGAAGCGACGAAAGAATACTTCAGGATTATCCAAAGCCACTTTATCAAACAGTTGAAAATCTAGGAACGCAACTCGCTTACCCGCCTGAACTGCTGCATCAATAGTACGAATTAACAGCGAACTTTTACCTACTTGTCTCGGTCCCTTGATGGTAATTGTTACTCCCCGTCGTTGAATAATTCGTTGTGCGATCGCATCAGTGGGACGTTTCACGTAAAATGCTGAAGAGGTATCCATTGTACCTGACGGCATTTCCAATGGTAGCGGCTGTGCTGAAGGGAAGGGTCGGGGTACAGATGAAGGTTCACTTTCACTTTCCTGACTTAATTCAGCTTTCCTTGGGAGTTTATCGATGGTTAGTTGATTTCCAGCAACAGCTTGCTTTAATTCCTCAATTAGACGAGGTGTATCTGAAGCATCTTGCCAAAATGCCCAGTTAATCTTGTTTAAATAAGCACCTAGAGGATACTGAAATGGGTCGCTATAATTAAGCCGCACTGGGAGAATTTGGGGATTTCCTCCCTGAACTTGGGCAAATTCGTGCGCCATGCGGATTTCTGTTTCCACCATCTCACTGCATACTGACCGAGATGAAAGTAAAACAATCAGATAATCAGCTTGGCGAATTTCTGTTTCAATCAATTCAGCCCAACAGGTACCAACCAGTATTTTTTTGTCAATAAAAACTTCATGGTGAGGTGACATTGCTTGGACAATTTCCGAAGCTACCTGTTCATCAGGACATACATCCCGTTTGTAACTAATAAATATCCGTTTATTATCCTTGGTATTAGATGTTGAAGCTAGGTTTTGAGAACTTTTACTTTTTAAAACCGGAGTATAAGACTCTGGAATACCTTCCAAACCAATTAATGTGCAACCCAACTGAAACCCATCTTCAATAGTCCTACCTGCACCCAAAGCATCATAAAACCCCTTTGCAAATTTAATTGCAGCCTTATCCCCGATTGCTTGATTCATTCCAATAACATAATCAATGTGTTGGTGAATTGCTTCTGCTTGCACCTCCGAATAACAAGCATTAAGTACAACACATTCAATCTTGTCCTGAAACAACTTAAATAACTTGGCTAGGGATTCTGCACTTACCAATTGCATTTGTCCAGAGCCATCTTCCAGAACTAAACCTTGCTCTCCTTCACCATGTCCAGAAAAATGCACGATTTGTGGATTATGATCCAACAAAGCACGGTACAAATCCTCAGTTTGCACCGCCAACTTAGAAATTATTTCAAACTCTTCTCGATATCTAGCACGTTCAAAACCTGCTTGAATATCCCGCAATTCCTCATCCAAGCGCAGCTTGGAGGTATTTGTGGGATTGGCTGATAAAAGCAGGATTTTTTTCGCCATATCGCTACATACTTAATAAAAAATATAAAGATAAACATAGAAGGAATATATAAACGAATACTCCTATATTTATTAGTGATTTTAACTTAGCTATCTGTGTAATTTCTCGTAAATAGTGTTATTAAACACCAAAATTTACCTTAAATAATTTATCTTAAATATTTAGAACCAGGTTTTTGATTATACCTTTAGGAAATAAAAATTGCTTTGCGAGCAATCAAATCGCGCTTCATTGATTCCGAAATTCCTAGATTACCCCCAAACCGTGCTCCTTCAACATCAGCATTGCTCAGGTCAGCTTCTTGCAAATTGGATTCTGTCAAATTCGCACCCCTAAGATCCGCATTTCTGAAATCAACGCGACTAAGGTTAGAATCTGTTAAATCGGCATCTTTGAGATTAGCACTATTGAGGTTTGTACCTCTAAGGTTTGCACCTTTAAAATTAGCTTTTATTAACTCCGCTTCAGCAAGATCCGCACCATTAAGATAAGCATTCCTAAAGTTAGCCTCTGTAAGATCCGCACCTCTGAGATAAGCATCTATTAGATTTGAACTACCGAGTTCTCGTCCAGAAGTTTGCTGATTAACAATTTCCCATACAAGATACCATTTACCATCAATTTTGGTTTTAGCATCAATTTTTGTGTCCTGAAGATTGGCTGCTCGGAGGTTAGCGCGAATTAAATCAGCACCACTGAGGTTAGTACCACTGAGATTTGCACCACTAAGGTCAGCATTACTAAGGTCAGCATTACTAAGGTCAGCATCACTTAAGTCAACACCACTCAATTTTTTAGTTTGATCGGGCTGATTGAGAATCTCTTGGACTAAACGCAATTTCCAATCTAATTGATGATTTTCCTTGTCGGATAAATGGTAGTTCATGTGAGTGCTCCTTACTGATTCCGATTGAATAAATTAAAATCAGAAACCCAACAATTCCGTAATCCTTTATATATCATTTCCCAGCGAACTTACGCAGTCACTTTTAAAATCAGAGCATCATATGAATAACAAAAGTATCCTTGCTTAATAAATCTTCACATAATCTCAAAGTTCCCCTCCTTCCAAGGGAGATTTAGGGGGATCATGATGTTTTACCCACAATCAATTCTTGAGTTATGACATTGAGCCTTATTACCAATTACCGGTTACCAATTACCAATTACCAGTTACCAATTACCAATTACCAATTACCAATTACATATCTCTAATAAAACAGACATCAAAACGTCATATCATGTTCATAATCCCAACATTCTCCATCGCGCCATGTTCGATTAGTATGCTTACATTCAGATTCGCCATTAATCCAAGGAATTGATGTTGGAAATATTGAAAGAGGTTTTGAAAATAAAGACACTACAAAATATATAGAGCAAGACCCGGAAGAAATTAATAGCATCAAAAATGCAGTCGTAAATATAATTTTTCTCCGACTCCAAAAAGAAGTAATCTTATCAGAATTTTGGAGTTTAAAGTACATACTCATTCCTGTTAATCTATAAAATATTGAATCAATTTTTTCGTAAAATAAATGTTTTTAAGTAAGTGAATTATCTACAAGATTAAACTTTAATAAATTCACATTATATAATCTAAGTAAAATTTCCAATAAATCTTTATTGTTGATTATTTTTACTGCTGTTAATTAACTTTTAGCTAATTACACTTAATCAATATAGCGGATTTAAAAAATAATATAAATACCAATAATATAAAATTCATCATTTCAAGGATATTATTTCATAAGTATTTTAATATTATTGAATTCTCTCTATATTTAGCTCCAAGAATATACGGTAATATCAATTTTCTAAATAATTCCGATTTTGTTACTAGATAACTCAAAAATCTAGGAAATTTGATAAATACTAAAAATATAAAATCTTAATAGCAAAACTATTGACGATTGAGATAAATTAAGGCAGATAGCAAACACTACTTTTTTCAAATTCTTAATTGAATCTCTTCATCCAGATATTTATAGCTGTTAGAGATGGAAAAATAATCTAGATCGAGCAGCAATAACAAAGTGCTGATAGTAAATCACTTCAACAGAAAAAACCTCAGGGGTAAGCTAAAAAAAATATGAGTACCTCCTCACCAGACTCATCAAAACCTTTTATCTTATGGTCGCAGGTTTGGGGTTTAGCTGCTTTTATAGGGGCTATATTCCTCACTTGGTTGATTTATAATTTTTATTTGACCCAGTTGTTGACTTCATTTGGTTTTTCCACCCAATTAGTAACCGGATTAGTAATTTTAGAAAATGCTATAGCTGTGATACTCGAACCACTTGTAGGTGGATTTTCTGACCGTTTAACACAGCAGAAAGGAAATCGCTTTCCGTTTATTTGGAAAAGTGTGATCGTTTCTTCAATATTGTTCATGACAATTCCGTTTATTCTGACTGTTTTTGACCGATCAGAGATAACTAGTTGGTTACTACCGGTATTATCGATCGCCTGGGTTGTTTCAATGATGATATTTCGCGCTCCAGCAGTTGCATTATTGCGGCGCTATGCTCCCACGGAAGATTTACCAATAGCAGCGAGTATCCTAACCCTAGTTGGAGGAACAGTTAACGCTTTTCGACCAGTAGCAGATCGGGTAGTATTAGAATTTTCTCCACTAGCAATTTTTGCAATTGGTTCTATTGCTCTATTCACTTCAGCAGCAGTATTACGTTTTTTTAACCAGCCAAACTCTCCAATAGATCGATCCGACGCGGATCCAAGGGGAATTATTCGGGAACTGGGTTTAATTTTGGGAACCGGTGCAGGAATTGGCTTAGGTGCGCGACTATTAATGGATACTTTAGCCAAAGTATTACAAGCTCAACTCAACATTAATATTAATTGGGAAATGGTTGGTATTGGCGTCGTAATTGCTTTAGCCGCAGTTCCCGCAGGCATTATTGCTAGTAAAATCGGTAATAGTAAAGCGATGTTATATGGTATTGGGGCTAGCATCGTGCTGATGGTGTCCATAGTATTTACCAACGCCACGATCGCCACTTTTATTTTACTAATTGCGGCTTTTAGCTTAATTATCAACGGTGGAATACCCTTCGCCCTATCAGTAGTTCCTCCCAAATGGTCGGGTTTAGGAGTAGGAATGTTTTTTGCGGGTATATCCTTATCCTTGGCCGTAACAAATGTACTAGTTCCAGAACGATTATTGAGGGAACCTGTAGCTGAAGCTATTGGGGGTGCGATCGCATTTTTGTTATCAGGATTATGTATTGCTGCGAGTCGGTAATTGGCGATTAGGGATTGGGGATAGCACTGCGTGCCGCCGCAAGCGGCATATGGCGACTGGCGATTAGGGGTCGAAGCGTACGCAATACTTACAGTACAGTGCGGGCTTCTTGAACACAGCAAGCTGAACAGTGGCTTCCGGTATCCCGCGGACATTTCTCTATTACCCATTACCAATCCCCAGTCGCCAATCGCCAACCAATCTGTTACAACTCATAACACAAATTGCTTGAACGTTTGAATTATGTTATTTTAAATAATTAAAGAGACGAAAATCCCCAGGCAAAGCTTGCTTTTACCTGGGCGAAAAGAGGAACAAATCGATAGTTATCTATGTCTGAGGTTATTATTCCCCAGGTATGGTGACAAACTGGGGACAAATAAAGGACAAATATGATTCCTTTGGCTAAATTTGATTTTGTACGGGTAAATTTTAGAAATTTCTGTGATTATTTCTAATAGTCCGTGAATGCGTAACGTCACCACCAATCGTATTCGTAGAAATATATTTGTAGAGACGCAGTATCGCTACGTCTCTATTTTGATTTTGGACTTAAGAGTGCTACTTCCATGTCTGGGACTAGCGGAATGTTGGTTTATTAGGTTTATTACTGTTACTGAGTTAGTTAGACTGCCGCAACATCTAAATTAAAACTCAGATACAGTAGTACATTTTTACCTTTAACTACCAATACCTAAACTTCCAGCCAAAGCAGGAGCTAAAGGTATTAAAGTTGTAATCATCAAAAACAATGCCAATAAACCCAAAGCAGCACGGGCGTCATCTGGTTCAGTAATTTCGTTTAAACTGGGGCGCTCCAAATCTCTTTGTAAAAACAAAATTACAATTGCCCAATATATTGCTAAAGGATTTCCCAGAGAAACTAATCCCAAAACAATTAAAGTGACAATAGTTGTTCTTTGTGCAGTTTTACGCCCGTAAATTGCTTGGACAATACGTCCTCCATCAAGTTGTCCTGCTGGCATTAAGTTTAAGGCAGTTATGACCAAACCCAGCCAACCAATAATCACCAGTGGATGTACCCCCACCAATGGAGATTCCAAAGCAGAACCTAAAATAACTTTTGCTAAAGTTCCAACCAAAATTGAACCTTGAAAAAATTGATTGGGTAATTCGAAATAACTCCCTTGCTGGGATAGTAAAAATCCCACAATTAATAAAACTAAAGATACAATTCCACTAGTTGCGGGACCAGCCAAAGCAATATCAAATAGTACTTTGCGACTAGGTAGGATTGACTCAAAGCGGGTAATGCTACCAAAAGAACCAATTTGTACTGCTGGAATAAAATAAGGCAAACTCAGACGAACATCATAGCGTCGAGCAAAGAACCAATGACCGATTTCGTGGGAAATTAAAATTGCAATAATTCCACCGGCAATAGTTAAAGTTTCTTGGTAACGTTCTGGACTAGCAAAGAAATCGAAACTGAGCAGAATCCCTGCAGCTTCCATACTTGTTGCGATAGTCGCAAAAAATAAAATTACGCCAAAGATTTTTTGCGCTAGTGTCATAGAACGGGGTTCATTACGACTAGGCAAAATAATTACCACAGGTTTACCATCAGTGTTTTCTACTAAAAATAAGCGATACTTATCGCCTAAAGATTTTTTTAAATTAGCAGTGAGGCGTTCGTGAACAACTTCCGGTTCTCCCCGAATATTTCCTCTGAAAATTGCACCTTCTTGGTAAGCAATAGTTTGGGTAGAAAAAAACGTATCAATACCAAAAATTCCTTTGATAGCGTTCAAATCTTCTTCCGGAATGGGAATTATTTCCGGTTGTAATTCAGAATTTCTTTGCCCTGAGGTGCTAGTTTCACTAGTAGAAGATTCTAGATCGGAACTAGAAGATTCTGATGACGTTTCTGAAGCTATTCTCTGATTTGCCTTTTGTCGTAGTATGGCATCTTGTCCAAGTTCCCGCAATTTTCTTCCTATCGCAATGTAAATTGTAGTAGAAACAACAATTAAAAGTAGTATTCCTGCGAGATTAACATAAATTCCGGCAGCAAACAGGCCAAAAAATAATAACCAAGGAACCATTAATACCACCGACTGTAACCAGGCTAAAATTCCTAGCTTGCCAAAGCCTTTGGCGCGAAAGAAGCCCCAACCTAATATCCCAAAACTGACTAACACAATAGCCGCGACTACAGGAGTCTGTGCTGTAACCATCTCCAAATAACTCACTTTTGATAATCAAACCTGAATTTACCAGGTATTTGAGGATATTAATAATCTATAACGTTTATCGCCGAGAGCTTCTACAAAGGTAGCAATGAAGACATTTTTTATATTGCTTTATTGTTCATTACCCATTACCCATTACCCATCACCCATTACCCATTACCCATTACCCATTACCCATCACCCATTAATTAGTCTAATCCAATATCAGTTGAAATGTCCGGAATCGAGTACTATGAAGATCTATTCTCAATTGCCCGAGTATTTTTATTTTGGGATTTTTTAGAGATTTAATACCAAAAAATGTTACATTAACTACCCTGAAGAATTGCAATAATTTGCTTTTGAGTTTTATATATTCTTACTATGTCTTCAGTACCCACGATCGAAAGTATATATACTGATGGAGCTTGCACCGGAAACCCGGGTCCAGGTGGCTGGGGAGTGGTTATTTATTTTAATGATGGTTCAATTCATGAAATGGGTGATTCTTCACCTCAAACAACAAATAACCGCATGGAAATGCAAGCTGCGATATCCGCGTTACAATTTCTCAAAACAACGGAGCAAAGAGATTCTATTACTCTTTACACCGATAGCGAATATCTCATTAACTGCGTTACCAAGTGGGTAGGTGGTTGGAAAAAAAAGGGTTGGAAAAAATCAAATGGGAAACCAGTTCTCAATCAAGATTTGTTGGTAACTCTCGACCAACTAAATACCAAACAAATTAAATGGCAACATGTCCGAGGTCATTCTGGTAACACGGGTAACGAACGTTGCGACCAGATAGCAACGACTTTTGCTAGTGGTAAATATCCCCAACTCAAACAATCGTTAGATTCTACTGCCAA
Source organism: Mastigocoleus testarum BC008 (assembly GCF_001456025.1). GTDB lineage: Bacteria > Cyanobacteriota > Cyanobacteriia > Cyanobacteriales > Nostocaceae > Mastigocoleus > Mastigocoleus testarum. Next base: position 131,642 of record NZ_LMTZ01000087.1, on the reverse strand, counting down.
AAACCCCGATTCGCTGCAAACAAATCAAATAGAAGCAGTAAAGGTCTCGGATTCTGGCAGCAAATCTACGATAATTAACAAAGATACACATCAAACCAGTACTTTTGCATCGGATACAACCAATATGGATTCATCTAATGCCTCTGCTGTTGCTGTAAGCGAGGATAAATCAGGCGAAATAAGAATCGCACACTTACACAACTTAGTAGAAACCCTTCGGATTGCGGACGAGATTGCAGAAAAAGGCTACTTAATAACTAGCTCAGAACTAGCAGACTTAATGGATGTTCATGCTAGTGCTGTAACCAGTCGAGGTGACCAATGGCGTTGGCGAAACTGGGTTGTTTCGCGAGTACGAAGGGAAGGCAATCAAATTCTCTGGGAACTCGAACGTGCTGACTTAGTGAATGATGAAGATTGATCGGAATTGTCATTTTTCACTTGTCAATTTAAATTTGTCGTTAATTTGAATTTGTTGTCACTTTGAATGTGTGATGTGTTATTCATCATTAGTGACCGGCTAGCAATAGATTTAGTTGTTGATTGACGGTTAAGTTTAGGTAGTTCAGAACTGCTAACAGCCACTGACTACCCAACTGTCAACCGTCAACTGTTTACCATTCAAGGTCAAAACTAACCGTCAAAGATTAACTTTCACGGTTTACTTTCACTTGTTTACTGTATATTTTCGTCCTCGCCATTCCCGTGGCGTATTGACTGCTGAAAGTAAAATTCTTACTACTGCTAGGGGGTCGGCTAAAGGTGAAAGCCAAAATAGCCCAGCCCCTATTGCTTGGCTCAATTCGTATGAAGCTGCAATTGCGAATAACATTCCAAACCGCACGAATAGGAGAAATATATTTAGGATTAGCAATAGCAGTACAAAAGAAAACGAAGCATCAAAAGGTACTTTAAAAATAAAATAACTTAGGACAATCGGCAAAGGTAAACCCTGAACTGAAGTTAGTAACCATAGATCGCCCCAAATTTGAGCGCGACTGGAGGCATCTTTTAGATCTAAACTACGCCCCCATTCTTGCCAAGTTTGCAGCGCCCCTTCATACATGCGAACTTTAAGTACCTTTGCTCCATCTAAAAAACCAACTTTAAAACCTGCACTGGCAATATTTCGCGCCAAAGTTACATCATCACAAAAAGAACTTTTGGCGCTGGTATAACCGCCAACTGATGTCAGTACTGAACGGCGACATAAATAACACTGTCCATTAGCCATTACTCTCTGTGCTGCTTGAGTATCCACGCCAGCAGATTCAAAACGATAAAGCAAAGTCATCAATAACGCTGGTTGTAACCAACACTCTCCTGGATACTTAAGAATAAATTTTGGAGATAAAGAAACTAAGTCATAGCCGTGAGTTATTGCGGTTTGCACTAAACTACTAACTAGTTTTGGTGATGGTTGAGTATCAGCATCCATTCCGAGGAACCATTCACTTGTTTCAGAACTGTGCAAAAAACCGTTATGTAAAGCCCAAGGGCGACCCACCCAATCACTGGGTAATGGATCGTCAGTTATTAATTTAAAACGAGGATCTCCTGCACCAGCAGCTTTGACTAAATCTGGTGTACCGTCCTTAGAGTTGCTGTCAACAACAATAATCTCTTTTACTTCATAAGTTTGCCGAGTTAAGCCAGCTAATAATGGGCTAATACGTTGTGCCTCATTCAGGGTCGGAACGACCACACTTACCTTACCTAAAAGGTCTGGCTTTGGATTTTGCGGTTCGATTGGAGAATAACGTATCGCCCCTTTAAAGATTCGCGACAGCATAATCAGAGCCGCAGGTACCTGAATCATTAATATTGATAGACAGATACCGTTCAAAAGTGTCCAATCTTTGACCACAGCCTTCTTTTACGATATTTATTGATAGTGTTTTTTTGCTTACTTGACGACAGAATCTATAGAAGCTGTTGTTATTTAGTTAGTGCCAGTCTCTATGATTGATGGTGTAGTTGTGGGGGTTGCTTTCATCCACAAAGCAAAAGCTGGTAAAATCCCAACTGCAAAGCCCAAAATTACTGGAGTAATAAAGCCTGCACCAGCACTTAATCCAATCGCAAAAGCAAAATTACTGAGATAGACAATCAGAGGAAAATGCAATTGGGAGCGTTCCAAACTAACAGTTTGCTTTCGCCATAGAAAAGCAGCTACAGTCATGAATAAAGCACCAGTTCCCATCCAGCCTGCAAAGTTTTGGTAAGGCATACCAAAAAAGGCTCCGGGCTTGTCCCAGTACCAAAATGGTAAAGATGTTTGACTCATTGCAGGGTCCAGCACAAAATCCCAAGACGTTAATAAAAAAGCACCTAAAATCACCGCAGCTGCGTGACGCAAAAAACTAGGTTTTCTATCTACCTGCAAGCCAATACGTGCGAGTAAATAGGAAGCACATCCCACATAAAACCAAGACAAAGGAATAGTGAAAGGTACTAAACCTGCAACCTTATAACCCAAACCACTTAAATAACTGTAATTACCAAAAGGAAATCCGGTACTAGTACCAAGAAGTTCGGCTCCCAAAGATATAAATACAGAAGGTAAGGCAAATCCTAAAGCACAAAACAAACCTAAGTTTCTTCTAAGGTACAAAAATACAGCACTTGCACCCAGAACCATATATACAACGCCCCCACCTGCCATACTTAACTGCATCGCATTTTGCCCATATGAGCCAAAATGTACAAGCATTTCAGGATGAGGTATTACTAGTAGTATGCCCAACAGCCCAAAGACCAGGGACAAGATATGCCCTCCCAGGCAAATACGCTCGGCAATCGCAGATTTTCTCATGAATATTCCTTAATATGAGGCGAATTACGCTTATTTAACTATTAACAGTTTACAAAAATTTACGAAATATTTTAAATAAATTTACCAGATAATTGCCTGTGTTTACGGGAAAATTTATATTTATGCTTGATTATAATTCCCGCGAAACCAAATAGTTAAGTAAATAAAATCACATTAAAATGTAGCAAAACTTGTAATAAATATTTGCTAAATCACTTAGAATAGCATTGCTAATAACAGCCCATGTTAACTTTGCTTAAGCTCCCCAAGTTATCCTTAATGCTTCTATTTTTCACCTATAGTTGCTTAGGATGGAAAATATCTCAAATTAATTCCCCTTGGTATATATGGATTGCGATCGCAATAATTGCTCTATTTGTAAATAGTGTTTTAACAAACCCATCTTCCAGGATTGTCAACTTTTTGAATACATTTTTCAAATCTGGTTGGCGAGCGTTTGGTGGTATAATATTAGGCTCGCTATTTCTTTTTGCTATTCTTGCTTGGTTCCGCTCGTTTTTATTTGGATTATTAATTTTTTGCGCTACAACTTTAGTCCGAGTAGATTTCCAAATGGCTGGATTCAAGTCGAAGCATTTTTTTTGGGTTACGTTTGTTCTTTCTTTGATGAGTTTAGCTGCAGGAATACTAATTCATCTTTTGGTAACTGGTAACTTGTCGCTGATAATTGGTGGTTAGTAATTGGTAGCTTGTAACTAGCATTTTGTAACGCGCAAAAACTCGGTCGAGTACCCTTAGCATGTATTTTCAATGCAGTATATGCCCTGAAAATTATAAAGCCATTCCAGGGTAGAATAATAAATTACTTTTTTATCTATTTAATTTTTATGTATTTAATTTTTAATTCTCAGGCGGGAAATAATAGCTCTCAGGCGACCAGAAACCTTTATACCAAAACCTTTTAAAATATACCCAAAGTATTAACCAAAAGATGAAGCTGCTTGTTTTGTCAGTTCACCTTGAGAAGTTGCTAATGGCTTTGCAGAAGAAAGCACAGCCTCTAACAAACCGGGAAACAATCCCTCCAAATCTTGTCGCCGTAACTTATTTATATGCTGTGTCCCCTCCTTACGTGTAAACACCACTCCAGACTCTCTTAAAATCTTGAAATGGTTTGACATCGTTGATTTTGCTATAGTGCGGGGTGCTGATCCCTCACGGGAGATGACAAAATCAAAATCAGCACAACACTGCTCTCCTTTTTCAGCCAGCAACCGCACTATCTCCAAACGGACTGGGTCACCCAATGCATACAATACTCCTGGTAATGTGATGTCTCTTTGGTCTGGGTGATACAGAAATCTCATAGTTGCATTATCTCGCAAAAAGAACTATATTTTATTTGTTCGATTTTATCGAATACTTGAAAAATTGTAGAGAGGGCAAGTATGTCATCCGTTACAGATGTGACAGAAGCCACCTTCAAGCAAGAAGTACTTGAAAGTGAAATGCCTGTTCTGGTAGATTTTTGGGCACCTTGGTGTGGTCCTTGTCGAATGGTGACCCCCGTAGTTGATGAGGTTGCTGCGGAATATACAGGACAGATAAAAGTGGTGAAGCTGAATACAGACCAAAATCCCACCGTTGCTAGTCATTATGGTATTCGCAGTATACCCACACTCATGGTGTTTAAGGGTGGCCGACAGGTGGATACGGTTGTAGGTGCAGTACCAAAAACAACCATTGCTAAGACTTTAACACAGTATCTCTAGCAGATAAAGGGGCAAAAAAAGTTAAAACAAGTTAGGGAGAAAGCAAGGTATATCAGTATAAATTTTCTGATTCATTTCTTTATTTATCTTTGCTTCTCCTGCTTTTTGTCTTGGCAAACGTTATATTTGGCTTGCTCCCGTTGTGTCATTATGATAATGGGTTATGGAATGGGTAATTGGTAATTGGTAATTGGTAATTGGTAATGGGTAATTAGTAGTAGACAACAGGGTAACAGTAACTGTTAGCGGAACTACAGGTAGCCCATAAACTGTAGCCCGTAAGGGCGTGGCGTTAGCCATAAACTGATAGTTATCTACAAATTATTAGTTCGTAAAAAAAATATATGATTATTAACCCTTCTGAAGTACCAAAGGAAACAGGTACCAACTACCCAGAGGAATTCAAAGCAAAAGTCGCAGGAAGAATTAAACAAAGGTTAGGTAATGCTGCGGGTTTAAATGATTTTGGGGTCAACCTCGTACATCTACAGCCAGGAAGCTGTTCTGCATTAAGACATTGGCATGTTCAAGAGGATGAATTTGTCTACATTCTAGAGGGTGAACTCATGCTGATTACCAATTCAGGCGAGCAAGTTTTAAGTGCGGGGATGGCTGCTGGCTTTCCTGCTGGAGAGGAAAATGGACACCATTTAGTAAATCATTCTTCAAATATCGCGACTTACCTAGAAATTGGCGCTCGTAAATCTAATGATGAGGCTAATTATCCAGATGAGGATCTAAAAGCTAAATTTACTGAGAATGGTGTAATTTTTACGCACAAAGATGGTGCCGTTTACAATTAATTTTTCAGAGATGAGAAGAAAGTACTACCTATCATAATGTTAAAAAACCTTGCATTAGTTAAAAAATCTTGCATTAATATTAACTAACCCCGAAAGTTGGAGACGCTCCATGGAACGTCTCTAAATTGAGGCTCGGTCAGCTTTCAGTAAAAGCCGTGTATCATTAATCGAATTGGATAGATCGACTAAAGTTTTCTGGGGATATTTGAGCAAAATTGGAATAACTTCGTACTTTGTCTTCTCTGATAACTTATCCTCTTTGATCGATAGCGAACAGTTGATAGATAGAGCTGAAGAATAAAATATCAATTTTCTCCAACTTCAACCAACTGGGGTGTGCGATATGGATGGTTGATTTGAAATTGAGATGGGTCACAACAACCGTTCTCTTCCATAAATGTTTGTACGTTTTCTCGATAAATTCGCCACTGTTTATTTAGATTACGAATTAAATCTGGTTGCATCTTGATAATATCTGCCTGTTTAAATCCTGCTCTTGCTAACCAGTCATTGATGTTTAAAGTTTCGCCTTTTGTGCCAAGCATTTTAATTGTCTCCAAAATATTACTACTGGGGAAATACTGAAAAAGATGTATTAGATAGAAGCAATATCAGCATTGTCATTCTCGATTCTTGAACTTCACCTGTCTGACTTAAAAATTTATTGTAATTAATATAATTTATTGCAATTAATATTATTAATAATATTAAATTTAGAGGCCGTCATACTTGTTCAACAAGACTTTCATCCTATAGTTCATTCTATTACTGTTTCATGTTAATGAAATAGTTTTGCAATTAACTAGTTATTAATCGAGATAATTGAAAGTCCCTAGGGAAATTATTCGGCCCTGACATATAGAATCAGCAGTGTCTGGTTATTTTTATTGATTTCGACTCTCTGTACATTGTTAGCTAATTTAAAGCTATTTCAGTCCATATTTATCGAAATCCGTAATTAATCCTGCTGTAGTTCCCAGCAGTTGCAAGGAAGTAAGAAAATAGAATAGGGATTAGCTGAATTTATGTTTCCCCGAAATAAAAATCAACTAGATTTCTTGATTAGTTTGATCTAGTGTTTCCCAATAGCCTAGATGAAGTCGGAATGAGGATATTCACACTACGGGTAAAAGGAACTTCACAAAAAGTTTTACAAATATTGACCTTTGAGGGGCAAAAAATATTAATACACATACAATATTTTACTTGTTAAGGCTAAAGGTAATTTGGAAGAAAAACAGTAATTCTTGGGATTTACTTATGATTTACGGATTGTGGTCGATTTCGCAGCACTAAGAAATATGCTTTTCTTTTATACATAATTGATTTTGCTTTTGAGTCGCAACAGTCAAATTATCGATTTCTATCTTTTAGCCGCGTATTTGCCGGTTTTAGCCTCAATCTATCTTTCAATTTGTTGTACGTTGTCCTAGGAATAAATTTACAAATTGCGTAATCATCTGCTTCTATGTCTTAAGATAGATTTGGGCACACTTTCACACCACGTTTTCCTTGAAACAAATAATATATCACTTTCGTTTACATTTTTTACGTTTTTTACATTTAAAAAAAAATATATATGTATATATTATTAAATTCATAAATACTTCAAGTTACTTGCTTTACCCATAGCAAGATTTGCTGAGTACTTGATTTTATTTATAAGTTATTTCTTAGTATCCAGACAATATAATAACTGTTATTCATCCCTAAATATACTGATATCAATCTTAACATTATGTAGTTTTTATTCATTTGTATCTGCTGATTCTGTGAAATAAAAATCCTATAATGTTAACCTCCACTATAGAGATGAAGTATTTTTTGTTACTTGCAATAAATGCTGGTTAATAACAGCAATTGTATGAATGCAAAAATTATTGATGTAGCAAATATGTATATATTATTTGTCACACTTGTATATAATTTAATAACTAAGTTTTAAAGTGTTGCTATTTCTTACTGTTGGGAAAAGAACAATGCTTTATAGTCATATTTCATGTGACTCAATTATTTTCTGCTGCTCGTTCAACCTACTAAATAAATTACAGCTATGTATCGCCGTAAATTATTGACAGCTTTATTGATTCTGTTACCGGTTTTGGGAGCCTGCAATCGAATTTCTAGTAAAAATACTAAAGGCTCTTATAATCAATCTTTTTCTACCGAATCTAAAAAAGAGATTGTAATGGGATTAATACCAATAGAAAATAATGAGGAAACTATTGAAAAGTTTGAGCCCATGCGAGTTTTCTTGGAGAAAAGATTAGAACGTCCCGTTAAAGTTTTTACTGCAACTGACTATGCTGGTGTAATTGAAGCGATGAAAAGGGATAAAGTTGATATCGCTTGGTTTGGACCTTTATCTTATGTGTTAGCTGAAAAAGAAGCCGATGCAGAAGCATTTGCAGTTGGGGTGAGAAAAAGTACGGGTCTTTCTACTTATAAGAGTATTTTTGTTGTTCCAGGAAATTCCAAGGTTAAATCAATTCAAGATCTCAAAGGTAAGAGTGTTGCTTTTGTTGATCCTGCTTCCACTAGTGGTAGTTTAGTTCCTACCTACTTAGTAAAAAAAGCAACTGGTAAAATGCCTCAGGAATTTTTTAGTAACTTGAGCTACGCAGGAGGTCATGATGCTGCTGAATTAGCTGTAAAGAATAAAACTGTAGATGCAGCGGCTGATAATGACATCACTTACAATAAGATGTTACAAAAAGGCTTAATATCCAAAGAAACTAACCGTATTTTGCTTGAATCCGAACCACTTCCTGGTTTACCTTTGACATATCGCCGTGAGTTAGATGAGTCTCTAAAAGCAAAAATAAGGGATTCAATCCTCAATGCTCATAAAGACATCAAAGTTAGTGGGTATGGAGAATTAGAGCGTTACGATCCAGTCGATCCCCAAGATTACCAATTGATTCGCGACATGGTTAAGGAATTGGGTTTAGGGCGTGATGAAATTCTTAAATAACAGTAACGGTAAATTGGTTGATGTTATTGGAACTCAGAAAGTAGACACTTTTTACGAGTATCAAATTACTCACTGAGAGTGTCTTTATTTATTTTTTGAGAAGAAATGGGAAAGAACAAGAAACAGGGAACTGGTAAGGGAAATTACAATTTAGGATTTTTTACTAGGAAAAATAGCTGTAGCTGATAAAAGCTTCTTTATATAAAGAAGAAGAGTGATTCGAGCATAGTAATCATCTGACTGCAGAAAAATAGAGACAGGGAACTTTTCTCCTGTCAGTGAAACCGCTTTTTTATTTATCTTTGAATGATTAAGAAAATATAAATACAAACTAAAATGCATGTAATTGAACTAGAGCGAGTCAGTAAAACTTATAACAACGGCTTGCGGGCACTTAAACCAACAACATTAAGTATTTCTGCCGGTAGTTTTACTGTGATTTTAGGACCGAGTGGTGCGGGAAAATCTACCTTGTTACGAATAATTAATGGCTTGGAAAGTACCACATCAGGAGAAGTAACTGTTTTAGCTCAAAAATTAACACCTCAAAATATATCTCGTCTGCGTGCGAAAGCTGCAATGGTATTTCAGCAATTTAACTTGGTTGGACGCTTAAATGTGATGACCAATATTTTAATTGGAAGATTGCACTATAACCCTTGGTGGATGAGTTTGCTGTACTTATTTAAACAGCAAGATAAGACTATTGCTCATTGGGCTTTAGCCAGAGTTAATTTAACTACAAAAGCATGGGAGCGCGCCGATTGTCTTTCAGGAGGACAGCAACAACGGGTAGGTATTGCTCGGGCTCTCGCACAACAACCAAAAATAATTCTTGCAGACGAACCAGTAGCAAGCCTCGATCCTGTAACGAGCGAAGAAATATTAACACTGTTACACAAAATTTGTCGTGAAGATGGGATCGCTGTTGTAGCTAGCTTGCATCAAGTCGATTTAGCCATGAATTTCGCCGACCGAATTATTGGTCTTAACTCAGGAAAAGTAGTTTTTGATGGTTCGCCAAAAGAATTAGGGAGTGATCGCTTACGGAAAATTTACCTGCGGGAGGATGGAAGCATTGATGAGAATATTCAACTGGGAATGGTCAACTAAAAATGGTCTACCACATACAGGTATTATCATTGGCATAACTATTATTACTTTATTATTAGTCTTAACAGCCCCAGTTGTGGAAATGAACCCCCAGCATATTTACAATTCTGGGGATAACTTATTGGACTTTCTCAGTCATTGGTTTATTCAACCCGAATGGGAATATTTGCCGAAATTAGCTGGTAAGCTTTGGGAAACAATTGAAATAGCTATTGTTGCTACTGCTTTGGCTCTAGTCTTAAGTTTTCCTTTGGGTATTTTGGCGGCTATTAATACTACTCCCCACCCTTTGGTGTATCATATTACTCGCAACATTCTTAGTTTTATGCGCGCTCTACCAGAACTTGTATGGGCGTTAGTATTTGTATCTGCAGTTGGTTTGGGTCCTTTACCTGGAGTAATGGCGCTTACTTTTGTCACCACTGGATTTCTCGCTAAATTTTTTGCTGAAAGTATGGAGGTAGTTAATCGAAAAGTAATATCTGGCGTTAAGGCTACCGGGGCAAGCTCGTTACAAATATTAATGTTTGCGATTTTACCTCAAGCATTACCAGACTTTTGTGGTGCTGTACTTTATGTTATTGATCGCAATGTTCGTGCTGCCACAATTCTAGGCTTAGTTGGAGCGGGCGGTATTGGATATGAGTTAGTTTCAAGCATTCGCTTGTTTTACTATAGTCGTTTGGTACTAATTCTCTTCTCGATCTACTTAATTGTTACTTTTTTTGATCGCCTATCTAACATCATTCGCAGCAAAGTTATCTGAAAAAGTAATTTGGAAATTTAATTTAAAAATGCGATTAATTTAAACATGCGAGCCCACAATAATTTTCTACCTCCACTACCGCCAAAACCGCGCAATTTGGTACCATTGTATCTAGGCATTTGCTTGATTGTTCTAATTTTAATGATTAACGCTTTAGAACTCTCTTTTAGCAGTCTTGCTTTAGGTATAACTAATACTTTCGAATATCTCAGTCGTTATACTTCTCCAAATTTTACTAACTTTCCCCAATACTTAATGTTAATGGGACAAACTTTGGCGATCGCATTTTGGGGTACTTTTATCGCTTTTAGTGCGAGTATTTTACTTGCACCACTAGCAGCAAAAAACCTTTCACCTAATCCAATTGCTTATCGCTTCGCGCGGGAAATATTAAATTTTTTAAGAGCAATGCCAGATTTAATCTTAGCATTGCTTTTGGTTAGTGTCCTGCAGGTCGGACCCCTACCTGGGGTATTAGCCTTGGGAATTCATACTACAGGTTTTTTAGGAAAATTCTTCGCTGATAGCATGGAACGAGTTAATCCTGGTATCTACCAAGGACTAGTTGCAACCGGGGCAAACTTCGTCCAACTGATCGTGTTTGCAGCTTTTCCTTCAATATTGTCAGAAGTAACTGCTTATACCTTGTATCTTTTTGATCGTAATATTAGGATGGCTACAGTTTTAGGTTTAGTAGGAGCAGGTGGTATTGGTTTAGAATTACAAAAAAATCTGCGTTTATTCCAATATGACTCTTCGGCAGCTCTGATTTTAATCATATTGCTAACTATTGTTACCATTGATTACATCTCAGTTTGGCTACGCGGGAGACTTGTATGAAAGATATTCCCCGCAGTCAATGGGTAAGGGCATTAACAGCCCATCCAGAGACCATGGTAATTGAACTAGCGAATTGCCTCACAAAAGGTTGGGAAATTAACCATGAAGCCTTACCTGAAAATGGACTTTCTCTACTTCAAATGCAGGATGGTGTTTTTGAAGAATCGTATTATTTGGGCGAAATACCTTTATCTACAGCTTGGGTGAAGTTAAGCGCAAATGGTGAAAGTTGGCAGGGAGCAGCATCAGTAATGAATGATACTCCTGATTTAGCTGTAGCATTAGCAATCTGTGATGCAATTTTGGCAAATCAACTATTGGGATGGGAACAAGTTTTACAAGCCGTCCAACAAGGGATTCTCAAAAAACAAAAGGAAGAAGCATTACGCGGGGCTATGTTAGCAAAAACTCGGATTAATTTATCCCTACTTACACCAGAAGTTGATGATTGAAATCGAATTAGAACCGATTTGGCGCGGTGACATCCAACAAAAAATTTTTCGCCAATTATTGGATTGCTTTGCACTTCCTGGAACTATTGCCGATCTGAGTAATTTTTTAGATGATAGTCCGGCATTGTTGGGAGTTTTAGCTGTTTTATTAGATGCCAGCGTACTTTTCAATGATAATGGCAAATTACTTCAAAATAGGGAACGACGTTTGCTTAGAGCCAAGGAAGTTGAAATTTCAGAGGCAAATTTTGTGGTGGTTGATGCAACTAATCCACCTCCCGCTGATTTCACGCCTAATTTAGGAACTCTACCAAGCCCAGAAAAAGGAGCAACCATCGTCCTTCAAGGAAGTACTTTAGGAGAGGGAGATGCAAATTTAAAGTTAACAGGACCAGGTATTCCTGGGTATCGTTCGGTCAAAATTTCTGGTTTCGATTCTGCTTGGTGGCTAGCTCGACGGGAATGGGTAATTGATTTCCCTTTAGGTGTGGATTTTCTACTTTTAGATCGGACAAAAGTTATGGCCATACCGCGAACGACTCAAATAGTAATAAGTAATAAGTAATGAGTAATAAGTAATAAGTAATAAGTAATAAGTAATAAGTAATAAGTAATAAGTAATAAGTGTGGGATTTACTTACTCGTTAATCATGATTTGAAATTAATTACTCATTTTGTATTCCTCTTAAGTAGGTTAGTAAGAAAAATCATAACTTATTTGTAATGGCGCTTTAGCGCTAAAGCACTACTAAAAGCTAAACACAGATGCTTTACATTTGTTTATATAGTCTATTTTTTCTTGCCTACTTACTTGTATTCTCCTTTCCTGTATGTACTCATAACTTATTAATTATTACTTAAAGTGTAAAAACATTTATTGCTTATAAAGATTATTGACTAAGTAATGATTAAATTAAATCCTATTTAGTATTAAAATTATTGGTACAAAATATGATAAAAACAATGAGATAATTATTGAATCGTTAACGGCTTCAATTAATAAATTGAAGTAAAAATAATCCACTAATTACTCACTACTCATTACTCATTACTGTGCGCTAACGCGCCCCGCTACCCTAACATTACTTATTACTCAAATAAATATGGGATACGTCGCGATTAAAGGTGGAGAAGGAGCGATTACCGCAGCTGCAGAATTGTTAGAATTTTTACGTGCTCAGGAAAGCAATCAACAACCTTTAAATTTAGATACTATTCGCCGTCAACTTCACGCTCTCCATAGTAGAGTTCTTTCAGAAGGAGGACTTTACCACCCACAGCTAGCATCTCTGGCTATTAAACAAAGTGCTGGAGATACATTAGAGGCAGCATTTTACTTACGAGCATATAATTCTACGTGTCCTCGTTTGGGGGTTACTCCGCCTCATCAAGGTAAAAATATGCGCTTGATTCGCCGTATTTCTGCCGCTTTCAAAGATATTCCTGGGGGACAAATGCTCGGTCCGACTCCCGATTATCTCCAGCGTCTATTTCGATTTGAACTATTGGATGAGTCTCCAGAAGAATTTCGCCAGATAACTCAAAACTGGCTCCAGGATATACCAAAGGAAAATTTTCCGACAACTTTCCCTAAAGTCCTGGAGTATTTGCGTAAAGAAGGTTTACTTCCTCCAATTTCTCAAAATACTGCGTCAGCCTTCGATATTACTCGCCAACCCTTAGTATTTCCTGTTTCTCGTTCTGCTGCATTAGCAAAAATGACAAGAGCTGAAACTGGATCTTTGTTAGCGATCGCATATTCTAATATGCGCGGTTATGGGGATATTCATCCGACGGTAGCAGAACTACGAGTTGGTTATTTACCAGTGATGTTACCCCACCCAATTACCCAAGAATTAATTGAAGCTGGGGAAGTTTTAATGACCGAATGTGAGATAGTTGCAATGTACGACAAAAGTGAAGAAAACGGTAAATCGACATTTGGTTTGGGTTATGGTGCTTGCTTTGGACACAACGAAGTAAAAGCAATTTCCATGGCGATTCTCGATAGAGCATTACAAAAAGGGCAAAAAAACGGAGCCGATAACCCTTCAGAGGATCCTGAATATGTCTTATTACATATTGACGGTGTTGAATCAATGGGTTTTACTTCTCACTATAAAATGCCTCACTACGTCACATTTCAGTCAGACCTCGATCGCTTGCGAAAAACTCAAGAAAGGGAAGGAAAGTAAGGAGTAAGAAGTAATGAGTAATAATGAGTAATTTGCTCTTCCCCATCCTCCCACACTTCCCACACTCCCCACACTTCCCACACTCCCCACACTTTCCCCAATGACAGAACAAACTCGTAAATACCACTTTGGTTTTTTGGATGAAGATGCAAAAAAGGAAATTCGGCGATCGCTACTCAAAGCAATTGCTATTCCCGGTTATCAGGTACCTTATTCTTCCAGAGAAATGCCGATTGCTAGAGGTTTCGGTACGGGAGGATTGCAAATTACCCTTTCAATATTAGGTACCGATGATACTTTTAAAGTTATCGATCAGGGGAGTGATGAGTCAGTAAATGCGGTTAACATCCGTAAATTTATCAGCAAAACTTGTCCGGGGGTATCTCTAACAAAACATACTCTGACTGCAACAGTAATTCAAACTCGTCATCGCATACCGGAATTCCTCCTAAAACTAGGTCAAATTCTTGTTTTACAGGTACCCTATCCAGACCCTTTAGTGATGGTAGAAGCTAGTGAAGCCAAACGTAAACAAATGCACGGTGAAGGAGATTACGCAAGACTCTGGGTAAAACTTTATGAGGATATAGTACAATTTTCTGAAATTACAATTTCCCACCGCTATCCTTGTCAGATTAATGGAGCTTATGTGATAGATCCTTCACCTATCCCTAGGTTTGACGTTGCTAAACTACATCAGTCAGAGGGACTTTATTTATTTGGAGCGGGAAGAGAGAAGAAAATTTATGCTGTACCACCTTACACTAAGGCTAAACCTCTTGCGTTTACTGATGTCCCCTTCCGCATTGAAGATTTTATAGACCAAACCGGACAACGTCGTCCTTGTAATCGTTGTGGTTCTAATAATAGCTTTTTAGATGAGTTCATAGATGATGTTGGGCGAAAAGTTTATCAGTGTTCGGATAGTGATTATTGCAATATGCAATTGCTGACGTCTCTTTTAGAGAACAGAGAACAGGGAAAAGGAAATAGGGAATAGAAGTCACTTGTTTTTCACACATAAAATCAAAATTATAAAAAATCAAGAACTAGTTCCTCAAAACTAAATTCGCAAAGATAAAGATGGCTAAGGTTTTAGAAGTCAACAAAATCACTAAGATTTACGGTAAACAATGTTTGGATTGCTTGAGAATGACGGGAGAAGCCGCAAACACTAATATCTGTCCCAGATGTGGTAGTGTCGTAGCTTTACAGGATATATCTTTTCAACTACACCATGGAGAAATTCTAGGGGTGATGGGGGAATCAGGTAGTGGTAAATCTACCTTAGTGCAGATGTTATATTTCGACCAATTACCATCAGCTGGAGAAGTAATATTTACAGATAAAGAGACAAAGTACGATATATTCAGCTTAAACGCTGCTCAGCAACGCTGGCTACGCAACCATAAGTTTGGCATGGTTTATCAAAATCCTCATTTAGGCTTAAATTTCCGCATATCTGCAGGAGGAAATATCGCCGAACGCTTGTTAATGGGGGATTTATTTAATTATGGACAAATTCGTGATTGTATTCGTCGTCTATTAGAACGTACAGAAGTATCAACTCAAAGAATGGATTGTTTACCTACATCATTCTCTGGAGGAATGCAACAAAGGGTACAAATAGCTCGTGCTTTAGCGATAGATCCACCCCTACTGTTTTTAGATGAAGTAACTACAGGTTTAGATTTATCCGTCCAAGCCAAAATACTGGATTTAATCCTGGAAATTCAGCAGCAACTGGGCGTCGCAATGATTGTGGTCACACACGATTTGGGAGTAATTCGTCTTTTAGCATCCCGCACTTTAGTGATGAAATATGGACAAGTTGTCGAGTCAGGTTTAACAGATCAAATTTTAGAAGACCCTCAACATTCTTATACCCAACAATTAGTTGCTTCGGCGCTTTGAGGTGTTGGGGATTAGCTATAAATATTTTCTTGAAATCCTTTCATTACAAATCTCCAATCCCTAATCCCTAATCCCTAATCCCCAATCCCTAATCCCCAATGAAACAAATCCTACGTATCAAACAATTAACCAAACAATTTGTATTGCACGAACAAGGAAAAATCATTCCTGCAGCAAAACCAGTAGATTTAACTTTAGAAACGGGAACATTAACCGCTTTGGTGGGAACTTCTGGTGTCGGAAAAAGTAGCTTACTTAAATGTATTTATCGTACTTACTTACCTAGTAATGGCAATATTAATTATCTTGATGTTCAAAATAACTGGATAGATTTAGCTACTGCGAGTGAATATGAAATACTAAAATTACGGCAAACGCAAATTAGTTTTGTAACCCAATTTCTTGATTTTTTACCACGTCAAAATACTTTAGATGTGGTCGCAAAACCTTTGTTTGATTTGGGAGTAGACAGAAAAGAAGCGAGAAGTAAATCACAAGTAATTCTTGAAGAATTAAATATTCCTGAAAGATTATGGAAAGTTTCCCCTGCTACTTTTTCTGGTGGAGAGAAACAACGGGTTAATATTGCTCGTGGTTTAATAATGCGATCGCGACTTTTGCTTTTAGACGAACCTACAGCAAGTCTCGATCCTGAAACAACTAAGAAGGTAATAAGTTTAATTAAACGTGCAAAAGAAGAAGGAACAGCTATTCTTGCTGTATTTCATGAGCCACAAATTATCTCTGAACTAGCAGATAGCACCGTAACCTTAGAATCAAATAGAGTTTCTGTCAGGTAAATTTACTTTGGATTAAAGCCATCATTTTACTGAAATTAAATTCTGTATGTAAGTCATGGGACAGAAATATTTATACTTTCAGCCTTAAACTAGATGAAAGTTAAGGCTTAATGTGCATGTGATCTATCGCGTGTAATTTTCGAATTTTTTGTAATTAGTTTCAGTCTGCTGTTGCTAGATAGTTTGTGCTCGCTGCGATAATTACATCACAAATATATTGTTCTAGAATTTCTTGCTGTGAAGGGTTAAATTTCCTCGAATATATTGAGGATTTTAGGTAGATATGAAAAGAGATATATTAGTATCATTTAGGTTATTTGTAATTTAGTTTAAAGTTAAAAATTCAAAATTACAAATTCGAAGTTATAAATTCAAAGTTACAAGCTGGCTAAATAATATAGTATAGGGTTTCTTTGTCGGGGTTTCATTTAGATTTCCTTTAAGCCATTAAATAAATTGGTATGAGGTATCTAAAAAAATTACAAAGAATGCGTATTTTCAACTAAAGTTACTGGTTAGAGCTTTATATATTTCGGAGTTTACATGAAATCCTTAAAAGAAGATTGTATATACTTCTTTTGAGAATCACTCATGGATATCTAGGAAAATATCAAAAATTTGAATTGAAAAATTTGAATTTAGCCAGCAACTGAAGTTATTAATTATTTTCTAAATAGCCTCTTGGAGATATGCTAATTCTCATCTCTAAGAGATAGAGGATAGCGCGCATTTATGGTTGATCCCTAATAAAAATTACAATGAAAACCTATATTACTCGCGCTCATATAGTTACATCTGAAGATGTAATTAAAGATGCTTCTCTACTAATTGAAGATGGCTATATTATTGCAATTAATCCAGAATCAACATCTGCAGTTCAATCTTTTGATTTAGATGGTAAGTTACTGATTCCCGGATGTATTGATTTACATTGTGATGCAATTGAAAAAGAGATTGAACCGCGCCCAAATACTTTTTTCCCAACCAAATTTGCTGTTGCTCAAGTTGACAGACGAAATGCAGCTGCAGGTATTACGACTCCATTTCACGCGATTTCTTTTGCTAATGAAGAATTGGGGGTACGTAATAATGAAAAAGCTGCAGAAATTGTTCGGGCTATTCATGACTATCAACCACAAGCTTTAGTTGATAATCGGGTTCACTGTCGTTATGAGATTACCGATCCAACTGGTTTACCAATTTTATTAAAATTACTCCAGCAAAATTGCGTAGATTTATTTTCTTTAATGGATCACACTCCCGGACAGGGACAATTTAAGGATTTACCAGCATACTTAGATTACATATCTCGCACATATAACAAGACAACTGACCAAGCACAAGCTCTAGCTAACCGTAAATTAAAAAATGCCGTTGGAGCATTAGAGCGAATCAAGACCTTAGTTTCAGAAGCTCTCAGACACAATATACAGATTGCAAGCCACGATGATGATACTCTAGAACGGATTCAGACAATGACCGCCCTAGGAGTCAAAATAAGCGAATTCCCAATTAACTTATCTACAGCCCAAAGTGCTAAACGTCAAAAAATGAAGACTATATTTGGCGCTCCTAATTTGCTGCGAGGTAAAAGTCAAAGTGGCTCGATTAAAGCAGTAGAAGCAATTGAAAATCAAGTTTGTGATATCTTATGTTCTGACTATTCTCCTGCAAGCCTACTTGCATCAGTCTTTCAACTACCCCATTTATTAAATTGGTCTTTACCTGATGCCATATCTTTGGTTACACGTAACCCAGCCCAAGCACTTAATTTACACGAACGAGGTGAAATCGAAGTAGGTAAACGAGCAGATTTAATTGCAATTAAATTTACTAAAACCTTCCCTCAGATAGTTACTACATGGGTTCGAGGTAAAGTAGTTTTTCAAACAAATTACACTTATTAATAAGCGTCAACTCTTAAGTTGAGTGTAAATATATTAGAGATGATTTCACAGCATCAAGAGGGTGTTCCACTCTACCGCAAAATAGCCTACCAGCTAATTGGAGACATTCAAACCGGAGTTTATAAGCCAGGTGATAAACTCCCTTCAGAGAACCAACTTGCA
Organism: Mastigocoleus testarum BC008; assembly: GCF_001456025.1. Taxonomy (GTDB): domain Bacteria; phylum Cyanobacteriota; class Cyanobacteriia; order Cyanobacteriales; family Nostocaceae; genus Mastigocoleus; species Mastigocoleus testarum. The sequence continues at coordinate 113,168 of NZ_LMTZ01000087.1, read as the reverse complement.
GCACACCATAACGTACATCGTTTAACGGTGCGACAAGCCATTGGTATGATTGTCGAACAAGGAATGGCGTATCGTCAGCAAGGAAGGGGTACTTTTGTAGCCCAACCGCGTTTGCATTATTCCATTAATACCAAAACCAGTTTTAGTAATTCTCTTTTAAAACTCGGTTATCTCCCCAGTTTGAAAATTATTAACGTCCAAACCGTAATTGCTTCAGAACAACTGGCAATTTTGTTGGAGGTTCCCCCAAATTCGATCTTGATTGAATTAAAAGTTCTTCGTACTGGTAGTCCTCAAATCACCGGGAATAGCATTCCCGCACACGAACCTTTGTGTGTCAGTCTTTCTTATTTACCTTTGGATAAATTTCCAGAATTGCCAAACCAAATTTACAAGTCTTATTCCCTCTACGGTATTTTACAAAAATTTTATGGCATCGAAACTAAACGAATACGGACTTATATCGAGACTGAAATTGTTAGTCCTGAGGATGCTGCATTATTACAAATACCCACTGGTTCCCCTGTTTTAATTACTAGAGCAACTGCTCAAGACCAGCATCAGCAGATTATCGAACATACAATTAGTCGTTTTAGAGGAGATAGATTTACCTTGGAAGTTTCTGGTTAAAATTGGTATACGCTTAACAATAGTAAACAACAAATAAAACATCATATCCAGTTATTGTGCTGGATATTTTTATCGATGATTCCCCATTACAAATTCTTAAAAGTTCGGGAGTCATCAATTTTTTGAAAAATACTACATTCAATTAAAAAAAATAAAGGTGTTTCCTATGGGATTTTACCAGTTATACCCCATTGTAAATCATTCAAAGCTTGAGGATCATCGATTTTTTTGAAATATACTGCATTTAATTGTTTGAGAAAATGTAGATTTTCTGGTATTCCCTTTACACCAGGTAATAAAACAGGAATTAAAGGAATTTTTGCTTCTATACATCGGCGTGTAAATGCCCTTAGTTCTACTTCCTCCCATTTTCCCAAACCATTAGAACTAATGAAAATAGCAGCAGATTTCACATGGGGAATTGCTTGTTGAATAACATCTTGGAACCACCTTCCAGGAGGAATTTGTTCTGTATCTAACCAGGGGTTTAAACCCCGTTGTTTGAGAAAATTCCCAATAATCTCTATTTGGGACTTATCCCTATTATTATGGGCAAGAAATACGTCAAAATCTTGAGTTTCTATTTTCCCTTGGATGATTGTTGTAGCTCTTTCTTCGTTACGTTTAGTATCAGCAGCTTTGTCCATTTCGGGAATAAAGGAAGATTCTAACTTAATTGCTTTGAGACGCTCCTCACGGTCGAAAAGCCAAACTCTGCTGTCACAAACACCACAAGTGATCCACTGGTACATTCGTTCTCGTCGACGTCTGACTAGTAACTCGCTGACCGGCGTATTACATTTATCACAAACAAAAATACGACGACGAAGAACAGTTTGGGAGAGGGTTTGACGCTGGAGATGAGTATAAATATATTCTTCAAATTGAAAACGAGTCTCTTCGCTTGCTTCAGGTTTGAAAAATAAAGTCAATTCCGCTTTTCCTTCCTCAATATGACGTAGCCAAATACCACATTCTCCCCCTACTTTCGCTGTAAATATGACTGTATTTTTCCACATCTCTTTGCATTCAAAAAAGCCACTCCGGGAAAGACGAACTACCAATGTGGTATAAACATTTAATACAGCTCCTTCAAATTCAAAAATTACTGCTTTACCTTCAGGATCAGGAGCTTCTGGCCATTCGCGAGTAAATTGGGAAGGAAAAACTAATATAGAACCATCGTCAGTATCTGCTCTCAAAGCAATTTCACGGCTAAATAATTCCTCAACTGTTGCAATCAAAAGTAATTTCTCTTGTTCTTTATCTTTGATTCGCTCTTCTTTAGGCATCCGAAAGCGTATGGCACGAACATCTTCTTCTACTATGTGACCAAAGCCCTGGGGTTCCTCTTTTGCTGCGTTAATAATTGCAGAAGCGTAAGCATCTAACAATTCTGGTTGCAGTAAAATTAAGTTACCAAAGCTAAGTCTGCGAATTAAATCCCGAGATTCTACAAGTCCAATGCAAGTCTCAAACTCATCGTATAATTCCTTACTATTGAAAGAGTTATTTTCAGACATCAAGAAAGTACTGTATAAGTCATCAACTTTAGTCAGAAGTCGTCTTTCCTTTTTTTCAGAAATCAGAAATCGTTTAATTTTCTCAAAAACTTCTGTAGATTTCACTTTTGGTAGAATATCCCAATTGATTGAGTCGCAAATCGCTTCTTGCAATTCTTCAACTTTCCATCCTTCCTTTGCACTGGTTCTGAAATAAGCATTAAAACCTAATTCTTTGACTAAAGACTTTATGCGATCAGGGCTAACACTAACTCCACCCCGGTCGGCTCGAGCAGAAACTAAGATTTTTTTGAATGGTTTTTCAGAATTACCGGGAATTTTTTGAGCTTGACATAAGGCACGATTCCAATAATATACTCCAGCAAAAGGATCGGTTTCACTACGAGCATCAAAGATAATTAACACTATAGCTAATTCGCTTAAGTGTAACTGATGGACTAATCGATAACCCGGTTGTCCGGCCAAATCCCACAGTAATATTTCCCGAATTTCTTTGCAATCTTCTCCTAAATCCACTTCCTGACGATCAAAAATATCAACATGACGACCGTGGGTTGATTCAGTTGCTTCAAACGGTTTACCCGTAAGGACAAGACTCAAACCAGATTTACCGACACCAGTGTCACCGACCAAAACGACTTTGGCATTAGTGTATTGAGATGATAAATCAGATTTTTTTGTTTGCAACAGCAGATTTTTATCAATGTGCCAAATCCGAATACTTATATCTGCGTCTCCCAAACTTGCTAAAATCTGCTCCGAAGGATGAAATGCTAAACCAAAAGGCAAAGATTTAAAAGTTGGCTCGTCAATTACTGCTAGCTGCTCCCAAATATCACAACTCCATAAACGAACAGTTCCATCGGAAGACTTGGAAGCTAGTAACTTACCATCACAAGAAAATTGCACGCAGTTAACCGCACCAGTATGACCTTCAATAATAAATAGCATCTGCCCCGTTGCAACACTCCATATCTTGATTGTGTTGTCATAAGAACCAGATGCAAGCATTTGTCCGTTAGGAGACCATGTCACACTATAAATGTCTGAAGAATGACCTTTCAGTACTGTTTTTATTTTACTAGTTTTTTTTTCCCAAATTATGATGGTTGTATCGTGGGAAGCTGAGGCGAGTAAACTCCCATCGGGCGACCATTCTAAACTATTCACTTCTCCCGAATGTCCTTCAAGTTTTTGCTGCTGCTTTTCTTCCAGGTTATATAACAAAATTGACCAATCATCACGCCTTCCACCGCAGGCTATCGTATTACCATCTATTGACCAAGACATACTCAGACCGATACCCGTACCCATGGAAATTATCTCTTCAGGATTTCCATTTTCTACGCGCCAAAGTCGGATGGTTTTATCATCTGAACCAGAAGCTATCATTTTTCCATCTGGTGACCAAGCAACAGATCTAACTCTTGTGAAATGACCTTTTAAAGTTTGAAAACATTCTCCTCTGTTTAAATCCCAAAGCTTAATTGTTCCGTCAAATGAAGGTGAGGCAAGCATTTTACCATCTGGCGACCATTCAACTTTACTGATTAGGCCATTATGACCTACCAACTTGTGTTTAAGCTCTAAACCAGAGGGGATTTCGCTGTAGTTAAGCTGATTTATCATGGATTATTTTTCTTTGTGTAATTTTTCAAAAATTCACTTTATTAGTACCGATAAATTTTAGTTAAATAAGATAATTTAATTTCACATATAAGCAAAAACTCTCTAAAAATTTAGACTTATGTTATGGGAATTTTGGTTAACCTAGGATTCTGAATTAACAAAGAAAATATTTTGCAATTTTTCAAGATAGAAAATAGATTTGACTTATCTTATATGATGTGCGGAAAGAGTTTGTCATACTATTGCATATCGAACAAAGGTCATAGATAATTCTAATTTTTAAGAGATAGCAAAACATTTTTAGGTCTAATACTCTTACATCAGTCTGGGCAAATAAAAATACAAGGTAATATTTGAACCTATTTACAGAGACTGGGTTTAGAGCTATATCAGCTACCATTATTTACGGCTCAAATTATCGTTTTTGCCTAAAAGTTTTATACAGCAAAGGTTTTGATACTACTCTAGCAAGGGTAACATCAAAGAGCTAATCTTAAATTAGCTACATTTAAAAATGCATTTAACAACATTATATACTTTATAAAAAAAAAACTTGTTGGATAAGTTATCGTTGCAAATTTACCCAACATAATTCTCAATATTTTAAGTTTAATCGGTTGTGAGCAGAATCACATTCAGACAAGTATCCGTATAAACCCGCAACAAGCAAATAAAAAATACTAAAATTTTATTCCGCGAAAAAGATAAGTACTTTGTAGCAATAAGTTGTTATTCGAACTTGATGTTCTGTCAAAATACACAAAAAATCTTCAGAAAACTATTAAGATTAGAACTGAGGCACTCACTATATGAAAATAAACATCTGCTCTGGGGTTGAAGCTTGACTTTTGATTATCTATTGTGTATTCATGCTTCATAATATTTTTTGTATTTACCGCATTCGTAACTTATTAAAATAAATTTATTTTTGTCAATATATCTAATAGTAGAAATTTATCTGCAGAATTATCGTATATAATTTCCCAAAAATTATCCAAACCTAAAAACTCTATTTCGACGTAACCCAATTCAGGAAGATATAGTAGTACATTTTTATTTCAATTAAAAAATCTTGATTAAATACTTCAATTTTTCCAAGTCGGTTGGATGGGCAAACGATGAGAAATAAACTATAAAGAGATACAAAGACTTTCTAGAGAAGCTCTTGTTTTTTCTACTAGAGTAGACAATACCAAAGTCAACTTTGAATGTTAAGAAAAATTAATTAACATTATTGTAATAAAATTAAAAATTAGTTGTATTGAAAAATAATTTTGTGGAATTTTAGATATAAAAAGAAATTCAAGTTATGCTAAAAGATATAGGAAAATATATACTGAAAGTAAATTTTATCGACAAATAAATAATGGTAAAGAACGGCAATTAGCGGCATTGTTTTTTAGCAGATACCAAACATATTAAATTATGTTTACAATTTGCGTTTTTATAAGTAATCAAAAATAAAAAATAGCATATTCTTAGAGTAAATACTATTTTTTATTATCAATAAGTATCTGATAATAATTAGCATTATAATTTTTTACAAAATAGGGAGACATAAATGGCAGCTATTAAAGTTGGTAAAGAATTTCTTGAAATTCTTAAAAATGCTTATTCAGAACGCTTTGGAGCATCACCAGCTTCTTTAATTAAAAGACTCAATCAAGTATATAAAGATGAATTAGAAGATGAAGATAGTGATTTAATTTCTTCACGAACAATACGTAATTTTTTTAATTCTAGCGAGCCACCAAATATGTTGGAAAAAAATCTGAATTATTTATGTTTTGTTCTTTTGGATTATAAAAGCTATCAAGAAGCTTTAAAGCAGTTAGTGCAGAATGTTGAAGATGATGTTGAAATAGATGATATCGAAAAGGATTTTTTCAAACCTTATTGGGAACACTTAGAAAGGAAGTGTAGCACCATGAGAGTGCTTGATATGAGTGAACCTGTGAAGCTGAATAGCATCTATGTAGATTTGAATTGCTTCAAAGATATTCCGGGACGTAAACAACAAGCACTTCAAAATTTAATCAGAGATTTGAGTGCAGATAATCCTGAAAATCTCAAACGTCTACCTTTTCCTGATAAAGAAAATCAGATTCTAGGTTTGGAAGCTGTCAAAAGCTATCCAAAACTTATGATTTTGGGTAAACCAGGAGCTGGTAAAACTACTTTTTTGAAGTATCTGGCAACAAACTCTAATTTATTAGAAGAATCAATCGAAAAAATAATACCAGTATTTATCCCTCTAAGAGAATTTTCAGAACATGAAAATCTGCATAATTTAATTGATGCAGTTGTATATGAATTTACTCAATCCATTCCCAATTATGAATCACAAATAAAGCTATTTCTTGAAAAAGGAAAATGTTTAATTTTGTTGGATGGTCTTGATGAAGTATTAAATCACGATCGAATTTACCAAAAAATTGAGGAACTGATCAATTCATATCCAACAAATCGTTTTATAATTACTTGTCGTACAGGTGCAAGTGACTATATATTTAAACATTTTACAGAAGTAGAAGCAGTAGATTTCGATTTGGAGCAAGTAGAAAAATTTGCACGTAATTGGTTTAATTACCGCGGAGAAGGAAAAGTTAGCGAAGAATTTTTAAACAAGTTACAAGGGAATCAACAAGTTAAAGAATTAGCAACAAATCCATTATTATTGACTATTTTATGCTGGACATTTGAAGATAGTTATGACTTTACAAGAAGCCGCTATGGATTATATGCGGACGCAGTAGACTCATTATTAAGAAGATGGGATGCAAGTCGTCGAATTGAACGGAAGTCAAATTTGAAGCTTTCAAGACAACGAAAAATCGCCATGTTCAGCCAAATTGCTTATAACGGATTAAATCATAACCCACCTAAGCTTTTATGGCAAAAATGGGAATTAGAGCAAAAATTAATTGACTTTATTGAATCGATAAGCTTTGAAATTGACACTTATGACGTATTAAGAGAAATTGAAGCTAATTATGGTTTATTAATTCAAAAAGCAAAGAGAATTTATTCTTTTTCTCATCTCACTTTTCAAGAGTATTTTGCAGCTGAATATATTGTCGAAAATAGAGAAGTTGTTTCCTTAAATAAATTTGTGGAACAAAATCTCATGAAACGTCAATGGCGGGAAGTATTTATTTTAATTACTGAGCGTCTTAATCAAACTAAGGTCGATGAGTTTATCAAACTAATATTCAAGCGTACTAATGAAATGATTAAAGACAGCCAGCCATTACAAGATATGCTTAAATGGCTCAATAAAATGACTGTTAGTGCAGGAGTAAAATCTAGTTCTTGGCGAGCTTTATATTTAGCTCTTGATTTAGATACAGATCTCTACATTAATAACGAAATTGAGATTGACAGGCTTCCCTTTATAAACCTGGCTAAAGAAATGAGAGAGTTTAATCGGAAACGAAATAAAATTACACCTCCAACCGACAGAGCTAATCTCATATTATACATAGCTAGTGTTTCAACTTTACCTGCTCTTTATGCCGAGAAAAATTTTAATATCCAATCCTCAAATGTTCAAGTTCCTAGTGAATTTACTAAAGAACGCCTGAAAGTTAACCAACAATCAAATGCTAGGGAAAAACTTGACTTAGTTATCGATCAAGTTCAGAAAATTAACACTCTCAAAAATGATATTCAGTTAGAAAAAGATTTGAAACAGTTGAGAAAGACTATTCCCGATAATTCTTCTCGTCAATCCTGGGAAATTTGGGCAGAAGAATTAAGAAAAATTATGCGCGAACATTTGGATATTGGTTATAAAACTGATTTTGAAGATATAGATGTTAAAGCTTTAGAGAATTATATTTATGCAAATTTTTTGTTTTTAGAATGTATCCATACAGAAAACTATTCTTCTAAAAAACTGTGTGAGGAACTTTTTGATAATTTATTATTGCCAAGTAATGAAATTGCACCACATTTACTACATTGCTAAATATCAATCAACTGTCAATAAATATTAACGGAGAAATAAATAGAATTGATGATTTATAACGAAGAAGTTGTTGAAAAAACTAAAGAAGAAATATTTAAAATTATTGCCAAAGCAAGGTTACCATCATCAGCATGTATTGCACTTGACGGTGACAAAGTAGGAACCAAATTTGGTGAATTTTATAGGAAAACTGCAAGTGAAGAAGCTACAGATTTATCTACAAATTTAAAAAGCTTCATGCTTGCTCTTTGTGACTTGAACACTAAAATTGGTAGTTCCTTTGGAGATGTTGTCAAGTTTGAGGTCGCAGGTGGAGATAACATTTTAATAAAGTACTCTTTAAAAGAAATTGATGGTGAAATTTTAGCAAAGAAGATTGCTAATCTATTTGAACGAACGATTGGAATTAAAATGTCCTATGGACTCGGTAAGACAGCCTTTTTAGCTCATTGCAGGCTTAGACAAACTAAATCAGAAGTAAATTAGACTTTGCCGCATAATGTGTAAATTTTATCTAAATCTAAAAATTTAAATTAAATTAATCTTTTTAATATCAAAGGTATCAAGAACCTTTACGTTATTTTAGGTTTCAATTCACCCAAGGCATGAATCGAAATTCTTTGCCCATTCATTACTCCTTACTACAGCCTGGATAAAATTTCAATATATTTGATGGGGGTTTATTCCAAAACTTTTAAATCGAACTCATGTTAATCAAAATTTAAACAATGCCGCTAATTGCCACTTATTTCCAGTGATTGCTTAAAAGGTATATAATTAAGCAGATAGCTTGATTAAAAGCTAGGGAAATTTTAGGCGTAGCTCAATCATGTCAAACAAGCCAAACCAGACAAAAGTGAAAGTTTGTAACCACAAACCTGGTGATAAATGGGATGATGGCTGCTGTGGTAACGAGTCAGCCAAAAATCAAAATTCTGAAATTACTGGCGATGACCAAAGCGCTATACCAGAGGTATATCGCAAACAAAACAATCAAGCATCTAATGAACAACAAGCATTTAATAGTCAAGAGAATACTTTAGCTGAACATCAAGAATAGCTGGTAACACAACAGAAGATTCAAAATCTATTATTTAGCGTGTATAAAAGCTCTACTAGCTTGTTAGTTTATAGTATATATGTATCTACAGTATGTACTAAAAGTATTCTGTGCGAACAAAACTTAAATCTACTTACCAAAACTTAATTCTAAAATTTCTCCCAAATAAAAAAGATTTACGACCCTCTAACTTATCTTTAGCCTTATTGCGAGCTTTCTTAGCTTTTTTATCATTAGGCTTAATTTTTATCGCCGCTTCATATGCTGTAAGTGCATCTTTATAGCGTTTCATATCAAACAAGACATTACCTTTGCTATAGAAACTTTCAAAATGTTCTGGTTGATAGGTAATCGCCATATTATAAGCTTCGATTGCTTTTTGATATCGCTTCAATTTATATAAGGAATTACCTTTGTTATACCAAGAATTATAGTCGTTACCTTGAATTTCAATTGCTCGATCGTAAGCATCAACTGCTGATTCATAACGCTTAGTTTTATGCAGACACCATCCTTTATTAAACCAAGCCTTATAGCTTTTGGGTTGGTATTTAATCACTTGTTGAAAGGATTCAATTGCTTCTTCATGACGTTCTAGATTAATCAGCATATTACCTTTAGATAGCCATGCTTGGGAATAATCTGGTTGGTATTGCACAGCTTTATCATATGCTTCAAATGCTTCTTCATGCTCTTTTAATCTGGCATAAGAATTACCTAAATTATACCAAGCTTCAACGTAATCTATTTTTAAACCTGTTGCTTGTTTGTATGCTTCTACCGCATCTTCATAGCGATGTTGTTTATGTAGTGCTTTTCCTTTATTATTCCAAGCCAAATCAAATTTATGATTCAACTTAGTTGCTCTTTCGTAAGCATGAATTGCTTGGGAATATCGATTGATATCGCTGAAAGCTTCCCCTAATGCATTCCAAACTTCTGGTTGATTTTCATCGAGAATTAATGCTTTGTTGAATGAGCTAATTGCATCTTCATATCTTTCTAATTTGTATAGACTAAACCCTCTATTTCTCCAGGCTTCCTTATTATTATTTTCTAGTTTAATTGCACTATTGTAAGCTTCTAATGCTTCTTTATATCTTTTTTTCTCATAAAATGTTTTACCTAAACCATTCCAAGCTGGATAAAAATCGGGTTTAATATCAACTACTTTTTCGTAAGATTCAATTGCATTTTCATATTGTTTTAAATCATAAAACGTATTAGCTTTCTTATATAAATCATTAGCATTCTCCTTGCCTACGATATCTACTATGGAAAAAGATATAACTCCTCCAGTAATTACTAAAATAATTGCAGTTAATGATTTAATAATAATTTTTTTATAATTAATTTTGGAGGGAATAGCACTTTTTAAGTATTCAAGTTTAGGAGAAACAATAAACGTTTTTGATATTTTATTTTTTTGCTTATCTAAATTTATTAAAGATTCCAATACGATCGCTGCTGAAGAAAAACGCTGACGAAAGTCATAGCGCACCATCATATCTAAAATTTGTCCTAACTCAGGACTAACCTGTGCTCCATGTCGCCAAACAATCTCATGAGTCTTTTCATCTTTTTCTAATTCTTCTGGAGCAAGTCCGGTTAATGCTTGGATCCCAATTATTCCCAAAGAATAAATGTCGCTGTTAAATTTGGGACAACCCTGTGCTTGTTCTGCAGCTATGTATCCAGGAGTACCTATAACTACGGTGGATTTAGTTTTCCCTTCGGGAGTAAATATTTGTGTACTGATTTGTTTAACCGCACCAAAATCGATTAGAACTAATTTTTTATCTTGCTCTCTACGGAGAATGTTCCCAGGGTTAATATCACGATGAATTACCTGTTGCTGATGAACAAAGTCCAATATCTGTAAAACCTCAACCAATAAAGAAATTACTTCCTGCTCGGGTTTCTTTTCCCCAGAAGTTAATTCTTGATAAAGGTCATGACCAGCAATAAATTCTTGAACGAGGTAAAATTCCTGGTTTTCTTCTAAATATGCTAATAACTGGGGTATTTGGTTGTGATTCCCTAATTTATGTAAAACTTGAGCTTCTGTATCGAATAAACGTCTAGCTGTTTGTAGGTTTGATAAATCTGTTGACTGAGTCTTCAGTTTTTTGACAACACATTCAGGTTTACCAGGTAAGTGGGTATCTTGGGCGATAAATGTTTCCCCAAAACCACCTCCTCCTAAATGTTTGACAATTTGGTACCGTCCAACAAGTATTTTTGCCAACATTTTAGTTTGTCATCACGTATTTCGATAAATTCTAATTTCAATCTTGCCATATTCATTAGCATCAAGCTTTTCTCATAGCGTAGTTTTGATATCTTTCTCAAGAATACAGATGGTTTTTTACCTCATAATCGCAGATTTCAGAGTTCCTATAGTATTACAAATAATTACTCTATAAACTGGTAAATTAATTGTACAGTTAACTATTACTTCACTTCTGGAGCGTTAAAAATAAAAGAGTTTCTGTATCTGTATATTTAGCAGTCACCATAAGTGTTAGGACATTTATCTATCCCCTGTCCCCTTCAAAGTAAAAGTATAATTTCCTAACAAACACGTTTACTACTATATGTAAGGTTTGATTTATCACTAAAGGCAGATTGTAAATAACCGGATGAATGTAAATATTCACTATTAATCTGTTATTTTGCTCAAATATCCTACGAGCTAAAATCCAATAAAGTTACAAATTGCAATGATTCCTATTAGTGATAACGTTCGCGGTAAAAGGGTACCAGTAGCCACTTACAGTCTGATTGGTATTAATATTATTTTATTTTTATGGGAACTAAAACTAGAACTAAGTGGCGAATTAAGTAATTTTATTTACAGTTGGGGAATCATTCCCGGTAAAATTAGTTTGGCAATTACCGATGCAATTTCAGGTAATCCTGCAGCTTGGGTAATAGTTATATTAAGTTCGACGTCGTTACTCGCAGGAATGTTTCTTCATGGGAGTTTCAGTCAGATATTAGGTAATTCATTGTTTTTATGGGTTTTTGGTAAATCGGTAGAGAAAGCCTTTGGTTATGGCAAATTTTTAAGTTTATATCTGATTTGTGGTGTTATTACTGGTTTAATCCAAATTTTGGCTGAACCTACTTTGAAAGTACCTTTAATTGGTGCGAATGCGGCGATCGCTTCTGTTTTAGGAGCATATGTATTTAGATTTCCCAAGGCTAAAGTTGATACTATTCTGCCTTTAATAATTGTGTTTATTCCCATAGAAGTACCTGCTTCGTTATATCTTTTGTGGTGGTTTTTACAACAGTTATTTTATAGTGTTGGTAGTTTAAATATTACTGGTGGAGTAAATCCAAGTAGTGCAGGATACTGGGCACATGCTGCAGGTATATTTGTTGGTGCTAGTTGGGCGCGTTTTAGATCTTAAAATAATCTCTAAAGGCTATTAAGTATTCTGATATTATCTTTCAACTATTTTATTTACCTAAAATATTTCCAATGTTCGATAGCTAATCTTCAGTTCTCTATGTTATGAAAACACGATCGCAAACTTTGAAAATGTTACTAACATAACAAGTATAAGTTACTAAAAATTGGGTTCGTCTTGATGGATCTCTTTACTTACGGAATGCATGTGCTTGGTTCAGGTGCTATTGCTTATTATTCTGCACTGCAAATTCGCGATTTGAAAACACGACCTAATATCCTTGCGGGTTTCCAATTAGCAGAATCAGGTTCCGTCCCCTTTTTAACAACCCTAAGCGAGCGTGCTGCTAATGAGGGTGATACTTGGTTAGCAGAAAAATTAGCAAAACACGCATCGGATGAAGATAAACATGGTCAAATTTTCGCCCATTCCCTGAAGCAATTAAACAAAGAGGTTATAAGTTTTCAGAATAAAACTCAGAACACAACTGAAACTACCTCTGGGAAAACAGAGGAAAAGAAATCCGAGCGTTCCCGCAGTCCTTTTTTTGCTGCATATTTTCGAGGTTACTCTTCAGAACAACTCAAACCTTTACATATTGACTGGAATACTTTCATCGGTAGCACTTACATTTTGGAATTGGATGCTAGTAAAGATTTTACCCGCATGGCAAATATTTTACCGGAGAAAGATACTGTTACTCGCACATTAAAACTCGGAATGCTGAGTATAGCTCGAGATGAAACAAGCCATGCAGCATATTTGTATGAAGCAATGATGCGCAGAATGTCTGCAAATGAAGTTCAAGTCTTGATAGATGAATGGCGCAAACGTAAGGTTAATGCTATGTGGGCATTTGCTAGCAATTTGTTACAGCGTCAAGAGGAACAACCTTCATTAGTGCAGGATAGTACAGCGTCCAAAAAAGAAGCAAATACAGAATTTGCTGTTGCTTAAATCAACTTCTGAGTTTCAACCCAGACAATTCTGCTAATCACCCAAATTACCCATATGCTCCTTCGGACATGAACAGATAGCTTTTGTATTCGTTCGTGTTCGGAGGTATTGTTACAAAGCAAATTTATTACGCAAATAGACTTAATTATTGATTCTTAATTTATATAAAACTTATTACTTGCGATCGCACAATTTTATTTTTGTACTTGTATCCTACAACGATTAAATTTACTCCAACCAGATCTATTGTAAGTAATTTTTAGAACATTCAAATTCGGTATCAAGTTTTTTTTAGACTCTAGATATAGCTGACTAAAAATTTGTAGGAATAAATCATTTTTCTTTTTCTTCACCCTACTCCCCAATTAGATGTATCAAAATATATGATATGTGATGTGGATAATTTGTGAGCTAATGTAATTATAATCCTCTCTGAGTAAGGGGGAGCGCTGAAGAAGGTGATACGTTAAATAACCCTTCTTCTACGCCCAGGGTGACAAATAGTAATAAGGGGGAAAACCTGATCGGAATTAACTTTTACAACTAATAGTCCTAAGCTTAATTCGTATATGCAAGGAGTGAGGGGTCTTCCCCCTTAAGTGCCCTAGGCAACTTTATCATAAAATTTGGCTATAAGAAAACGAACATAGGTATCAAAAATTCTTATTCGTACTAGAAGTCTGAAATATTACTCTTACTCTCTCGAGAAATTAATAAAATAAAGTGTAACTTCATGCAAGCCTTTAAGTGATTTTAACCAGGTTATAATCCAAACTTAATCTAATAGTTGTTTACTGAAGAGTGATTCACTTTTTGCTGCAACATTTGAACCCCTCAGGTCTCGATTAGTATGGGTCTTGGGGGATTATTTATTCTTCCCTTATTCTTCGCGATCTTTTTTGTATAAATTTTGAGTAATATATTCTCATGGGTAAGCCAGGACAGAAAAATAATTTCAACACTGCCTGTGAAAAGTAAGAATAATTTTCCAGTTTCTACAAAGGGAACCGATAATATTTTAGATATTGCTAAATCTCATCTAGTCAACCGAGTTGCACCCATAGCCAATGATATAGATTCCAATCCAGATAGTTTACTCACAGCACTTAAAGGGCTTGGTAAATTGGGTTTATTGGCTTTGAAAGTTCCTCGTCGTTGGGGTGGAAAGGAATTAGTACAAAATGACTTTAGTGATTTTCAAGAACTGGTAGCTAGATACTCTGGTGCTTTAGCTTTCTTGCAAACCCAACATCAAAGCGCAGGAAGTATGTTGGCGAACAGTAGCAACTCTCATTTGCAAGAAAAGTATCTTCCCCATATGGGAAATGGTGAATTATTGGTAGGTGTTGGATTTTCCCAATTACGCCGTCAGGGAAAACCTTTAACTGAAGCTATCTCTGTCCCTGGAGGATATCAACTAGATGGTTTTGTCCCTTGGGTAACTGGATATGGTTATTTTCATTACTTTATCGTTGCTGCGACCTTATCAGATGGTCGTGCGGTTTTTGGAGTTGTACCCTTTCAGGAAACACAACAGCAAGGTGGAGGTTCGATAACGTTTTCTGATCCCGCGTCCTTAGCAGCAATTACATCAACCAACACAGTGAGTGCGACTTTGAATAGTTGGTTTTTACCATCGGAAAATGTTGTTGCAGTCAAAGCCCCTGGTTGGATAAATCATAACGATCGCATCAAGGTTCTTAACAATACTCCGATGGTGACAGGTTGTGCTTTTGCTGGTTTGGACCTCATTGAATCGACATTACAAAAAAAACCTTTTCCATTCATTCAATCAGCTTTTGAGTCTCTGAATCAGGAACTCAGGGAATGTCGCAAGCAAATTAGGGAAATGAACCAGCAGTCTGCAGATGTAGAATTATCGGTAAAATTAAAATTACGAGCGTGGTCAATCGATCTTGCAACACGTATTGCCCATGCTTGTGTTACTGTTTCTAGTGGAGCGGCGAACTATAGTAATCACAATGCCCAGAGAATTTATCGGGAAGCATTGGTATTTACAGTAACAGGTCAAACCTCAGCAGTCATGGAAGCGACCTTAGCCAGGTTAACGCGGAACTCCAACCCTAATTTTTCTAATCTGAAACAAAATACCCATAGAACAGAAATTACACCAAAGAATTCCCAGAACTTTATTCGTTACTCCCGCATCATTCACCTCAGCCACACAATTGATACTGATATCCCCCAGTGGGAGGGTGACCCACTAGTAGAATTTGAGGAAGTAGCAAATTTTACTGAAGATGGCTATTGTTTGCGTCGTTTCTCAATGGGAGAACACAGTGCTACTCACGTCAATGCACCTAATAGTTTTCATCCTAACGGTATAGGTATCGATAAATACCCTGCAGACTCTTTAGTTTTATCTGCAGTAGTTATAGATGCTCGGGAACAAGCATTAGCTAATCCTGACTATAAACTTACTCTTGAAGATGTATTTGCTTGGGAAACACAAAATGGGGAAATACCTTCTGAGTCTTTAGTCTTAATGAATACGGGTTGGAAAGACAAATGGGGTGATTGCGATGCTTTTCTTCCACGGGATCCCCAAGGAAATCTACACTTTCCAGGCTTTGGTCTTGATGCAGTACATTTTTTACTCGAAAAACGGCTAATTGCTGGAGTTGGTATTGATACTCACGGAGTCGACCCAGGTCAAGATAAAACTTTCGCTGTTAACCGCTTAGTATTAGAAAAACCCCGGATTGTATTAGAAAATTTGAGCAATTTAGAACAGTTATCTCCCACCGGGACAACTTTAGTTATTGGAATTTTACGCTTGAGTGATGGTTCGGGTTCTCCAGCTGGAGTACTTGCATTTTGCAATAGTTGAATTGACAAGAAGTCAAATGATTTTTCTTAAACCCTAATCTTCAAAGCTTGAAAGCTATATTATTCTGTATCGTAATTTACCTTTATCATATACGACACTTGAAAATATTTTGCCGAAAGATAAAGTTATATTTAGAACTGTAACAATTATAAAGCTTAATAAAAATGGTATTAAGAAAGTTACATTTAAGTAGAAATTAGAGACTAAAATCGAAACAAGCCTATTAGTTTTGTAGCAAAGCCATAATAGAAGGGGTTGTTTTCGTTATGTCTGACTTAAATAGAGGAATCATGAAATTTGAGGGTGCTGACTCTCCAAAATTAGTCGTGATTTCGAGTATTTTTATCTTGGGGTCAATTACCGCTCTAATTATTTGGGCACTCAGTTCCGCCTACGCTATCAACTAAATATCTATTGATTGAATACAAAACTAGGGTGTAGTAAGTGTTGGAGTGCAGTTAACAACGAAAACGCGTGGGGAAATTATAGATATTAATACTCAATGTTTGAGACTCAAGATTTAATCTTCAAGATTACTGATGCTTGAAATTAACTATTTTTGAAATTAATGACTTGAGATTAATAATATTTTTCCCTTACTGTTATTGCCGCATTCTAAACATAGCTAGAATATCTCTAAAATTATCAGTTCTTTATAACACCCAAAAATCAAAGAAATTAATATTAGCGAACAGTAGGGGCGTAGAACGTAACCAACGCCCTTATTTAATTTGACCTATAATTTGCCCCGAAATACTCAGAAAGGCTTTAGATTTGAAATGGGAAACGAATTCTAAAGTTTATAACATAATTTACGTATGAGCGAACTCTGGGGTGCCTTACTTGTTTTAATTGTTTGCCCAATTTTGGGTGCAGTTCCGCTAATTGCTTGGATTACAAGAGCTTTGACCCAACAGCAATTGGTGAAGGTTGGCACTGGCAATATTAGTGTTTCTGCTGCCTTTTATCATGGTGGTACGCTGGTAGGAATATTGGCAGTTATTTCTGAAGCATTGAAAGGAATTGTTGCAGTTTTAATTGCGAGAACATTTTTTGGTCATGGGTCGGCTTGGGAATTAATTGCTTTATTTGCTCTAGTAATTGGGAGATATTGGATTGGTAGAGGTGCGGGAACGACAAATGTTGTTTGGGGGTTTGCGCTCCACGATCCCTTAGCATCGGTATTCATATTTTTATTTGCCAGTATTAGTTTTAGTATTCTGCGATCTCGGACTATAGCCAAGTTCGGGGTTTTGGTAACGATCCCAATCATTGTGGCGGTTTTACATTTTGATGATATTCCGAAAATTCTGGCAGCAGTTGCCTTATCCGGGTTGATAGCTTGGATTTATACCCAAATCCCTGACGATTTAAATTTATCTCCAGAAGAAGCGAAAGCTGATTCCCAAGCTGTATTTCAGTTATTTCGTGGCGAACAAACGATTTTATCCCTTGATGACGATCTAGATCCAGCATTTGTGGGAGAAAAGGCTGCGAGATTATCTCAAATAAACCAGTGGGGTTATCCCGTTCCCAAGGGTTGGGTGCTTTTACCCTATGACGACCCACAACCATTAATTGATTATCTACAACCTTCAGAATTATCACCACTAGTAGTGCGTTCTTCTGCGATTGGTGAAGATACAGAATATTCTTCTGCTGCCGGACAATACGATACAATTCTCAACGTCACTACTAAAGAAGGATTACAACAAGCGATCGTCAAAATTCAAGCTTCCTATGATAGCCCAAGAGCACTACAGTATCGTAGCGATCGCGGTTTAAAATCCACAGCGATGGGAATTCTCATCCAGCAACAAGTTCGTGGGGTATTTTCTGGGGTTGCTTTTAGTCGGGATCCCATGAGTCAAGAACTTGATGCAGTAGTAATTGAAGCTTTACCGGGTAGTCCCACCCAAGTGGTTTCGGGAAAGGTGACCCCAGAGCAATATCGCGCCTTTGTTACGGATGGGGAAAACCATTCTTTAATTCAATTGGAAGGTTCGGGTAAAGTTCCACAAGTATTGATCAAACAAGTTGCTTACCTATCGCGACAAATAGAAACGCGCTATCACGGCATCCCTCAAGATATTGAGTGGTGTTATGATGGGCAAACTTTGTGGGTATTGCAAGCTCGACCGATTACAACTTTACAACCGATTTGGACGCGTAAAATTGCTGCAGAAGTTATTCCAGGGACGATTTGTCCTTTAACTTGGTCCATTAATCGCCCCCTTACCTGTGGTGTCTGGGGTACTATTTTTAGCGTCGTATTATCAGAACGAGCTTTAGGATTAGATTTTAACCAAACTGCAACTTTACATTTCTCTCGAGCTTATTTTAATGCATCTCTCCTGGGAGAGATATTTACTCGGATGGGATTACCATCAGAAAGTTTGGAATTTTTGACCAGGGGAGCTAAATTTACCAAACCACCGATCGAATCGACATTACGAAATATTCCTGGACTTCTACGTTTATTAGTTAGGGAATTATGTTTGGAAAAAGATTTTAAACGGGACTTGCGTCAAAGATTTACTCCAGCCTTATCGGAGCTAGAAGAAGTACCCAGCGATAATCTTGAGCCTAAGCTTTTATTGGAAAGGATTAATTTTATTTTGGAAATGCTGCGTCGCACAACTTATTACAGCATTTTGGCACCTCTGAGCGCAGCATTACGACAAGCAGTTTGGCGAACCAAGGATTCCGAAATTGATCGTCAAAAAGATCCAGAAGTCGCCGCACTCAAAGCCCTAACAGAATTAGCAATAAACGCCCAAGGGGTGTTACGCGTGGGTAGCAGCTTTGCTGAAGGCGTCAGCGCGTACGAAGCGAACGCCGCCAAACAAATATTACCGAAGCCAGAACCTGACGATGTATTGGAAAGACTAGCCCAAACATCTCAGGGTATAAAAATTCTGACTCAATTTAACCAATTTTTAGAAAATTATGGTTATTTAAGTGAGGTGGGTACGGATATCGCTGTTCCCACTTGGAAGGAAAATCCTCAAGTCGTCAGAGAATTGTTTGCGCAGTTAATCCAAGGAAATACTCCACCACTAAATAATAGTTACCAAAAGCAGTCTCGTAAAAATCAAGGAGCAGTACAAAGAAGAATTAACCTCAAAGCCAAAGTATCAGAAGTTTATTCTCGGCTGCTAGCTGAATTACGATGGTCCTTTTTAGCTTTAGAAAAACAACTGTTAAAAAGCGGTTTACTAAAACAACCTGGAGATATATTTTTTCTAGAATTAGAAGAAGTACAGACTCTGATTGAAAGTCCCAATACAAACTTGTTGGATAATTTGCCTCAATTAATAGTAAAACGTCAGGAAAAATTCGAGGAAGACAAACATTTCAATAGAGTTCCCCTGTTAGTATATGGCAATGCACCTTTATCGCCTTTGGAATCTGCAAATACAGTATCTGAACAAATATTACAAGGTATTCCAGCTAGCCCGGGAAAAGTTCAAGGAAAGGTCAAAGTTTTGCACACCTTTGAAGCAAGCATAGATATCGATAAAAATACAATCTTGGTTTTACCTTACACTGATGCTGGTTGGGCACCAATTTTAGTTCGAGCAGGGGGTTTAATTGCTGACGCAGGTGGTAGACTTTCCCATGGAGCTATTCTTGCTCGCGAATATGGTATCCCTGCAATCATGGACGTTAAGAATGCTACTTGGAAGTTACAAGATGGGCAAAAAGTTACAGTTGATGGCTCTAGCGGTATTGTGGAAATTGATAACGATCTAAGACCAGAATGAAATTTATTTCCCTCAGTAGGCTAGCAGAAGAATCTGTTTCCCATAACCCTGAAATAAGGAAAAAGGTAATGTTGCGTGCAGGTGAATTACCTCACCTCACCAATTTCTCTCAAGCACATTTTGCTCCAGGACAAACTTCACCTGCTCATGCTCATCAAGATATGTGGGAAGTATTCTTTGTTGAGTCTGGTTCTGGAGTTATTTCTATAAATGCTCGAGAATATCCTCTTTTTCCCGGCGATTGTGCAGTAGTGGAACCAGGTGAAGTTCACGAGATAAGAAATAATAGTGACGTGGAGTTAGTTCTTACCTATTTTGGGTTAAGAAATAGCCAATTAAGTTAAATATAGCACTATTAAACTAAGTTAGGACATATATTAACCTTAAAAGCCATACGTGTTAGGCTTATGTCCTACGGACACGCTATGCTAATAACTTTTTACTTGCGCGTAACCCTATACTACAACTTTTACCCGAGATAATTAAATATCGGCATTTAGAAAGGCTTCAATACCGAGAAAATAACCTGGTCACCATATCATCCCTTAATTAAGCCTAGGTTACAGTAAAGTAATATTCCCGATAAATGTTTCTCACAATACCTCATATTTGATTCATTACATTTAAAGGCATATAAATTTTTATTTTTTATTTTATTTTTCAAATAATGCTCTACTAGAGCGTAGTCTTTTGCTAGTCAATATTGAATATTTTGCTTACTATTTTTTATTAGCCAAAATTTATATTTTTATGTTTTTATATTTTTCCTATACTACGTCAGAAGAATATTTTGTTTAATTTTTAGCAAAAATTAATTTATAGGCGATTTTATTTTTCTCTACAAACAATATATAGAGAGATTTTTATCTCATCTTATTTAGGATTTAGGATTTACGAATTCATTTTTACTTTTTCCAAATTCCAGAATACATTTATAAACTAGGAGCAGTCATCGCCAATTGTGAGTGAAATTGTTTTGAGATGGCGGGATAAATTGTAAAGGAATATGACTGAAATCCGCTCTTATCCCATTATTTAACAGTTTTATGTTCCTAGTCTTTTAGTTCGAGTGCACCCTAAGGAAAATGAGATAAATCCCTAACACCCTTTTTTATATTGAGTCCTCATTAATATTTAGAACTTACAATTACAAGCTTTGACCTACGTATCTCAGGGATAAGAGCTTATTTCGCATACCATGTAATGTGACAAATCTATTACCAAAAACTATGAATTCCATAGATAATAAATTATGGATTATCTGCTTTTTGAATATATAACGAATGAAACGTAAACTTTTTCTTATGGAACATATCTAAGATTTTTTTTATAATTGCTCTCTAGATAGTAGGTAATATTGTTTGAAACCATGTAAGCTATTTTTAATACAGGTTAAATCTTGCGGGCCGAAGTACTTAACTAAGGTCTTAAATAGTCGTGCATCAAAGTGATATAGCTGTCACATTTTTATCATTGGACTCATTATTTTCCTTACATATTTAGCAAAAAAACAATAATGCAAGTAAGAACAGTAAGTTTTTCTTGTATTACTTTTTCTGGTCTCAAAAATCAGGTAATTGCTAGAAATTTGTGGTCACATCAAATCGGAATCATTCCTATTTTCTCAGTCAATCATTGTTTATTTGATTAAAAAAATCTGAAAATGCAGATAACTAATCGCATCCATTTTAGAAATATCAAGGGCGACTTATTTGGTGGTTTAACTGCTGCCATTATTGCTTTACCAATGGCTTTGGCTTTTGGTGTTGCTTCCGGCGCTGGCGCTCAGTCTGGTCTTTATGGGGCGGTATTAGTGGGCTTTTTTGCTGCCCTCTTCGGTGGTACCCCAACATTAATCTCCGAGCCCACCGGACCTATGACCGTGGTAATGACTGCGGTAATTGCCAACTTAACCGCGACTAACCCTGAAAATGGTTTAGCCATGGCATTTACCGTGGTGATGATGGCTGGGGTCTTACAAATAATTTTTGGAGCCTTGCGCCTGGGTAAATACGTTACCTTGATGCCCTATACGGTAATTTCCGGTTTTATGTCTGGGATTGGTGTCATCCTAGTCATTCTCCAAACGGCACCATTTTTAGGACAAGCTAGTCCCAAAGGTGGGGTAGTTGGAACGGTTCAAAACATACCCAACCTATTAACGAATATCAACCCAATTGAAACTGGTTTAGGTGTCCTAACAGTAGCAATTTTATTATTCACACCATCCGCCCTGAAAAAATGGGTTCCTCCTCAACTAATTGCTTTAGTCTTGGGAACATTAATTTCGCTCTTGGTATTTGGTGATGTTGAGATTCGAAGAATAGGCGAAATACCTACTGGCTTACCGGCATTACAGTTACCTGTATTTAGCGCAGCCCAGTTCCAAATTATGTTCATCGATGCTTTGGTTCTAGGTATGCTTGGCTGTATTGATGCGCTGCTCACTTCAGTTATTGCAGATAGTCTGACACGGACTCAGCACGATTCAAATAAAGAACTTATTGGTCAAGGGATTGGTAACCTAGTTTCTGGCTTATTCGGCGGTATCGCCGGTGCTGGTGCAACCATGGGGACAGTAGTTAATATCCAAGGCGGTGGTCGCACTGCTCTTTCCGGTTTAACCCGGGCAATGATTTTGCTTGTAGTAGTTCTATGGGCAGCACCTTTAACTCAAAATATACCCCTAGCGGTCTTAGCGGGTATTGCTCTAAAAGTAGGTATAGATATTATTGATTGGGGCTTCTTAAAGCGTGCTCATAAAGTATCTCCAAAAGCAGCCTTAATTATGTACGGGGTGATAGGTCTTACTGTGTTTGTTGACCTCATTGCAGCTGTGGGAGTAGGTGTATTTGTTGCTAATATATTAACTATCGAACGCCTAAGTAATCTCCAGTCCAAAGATGTAAAAACCATTACTGATGCAGATGACGCCATTCGAATGAGTGAAGACGAGAAGGATTTACTCGACCGAGGAAATGGTCGCATCTTGTTATTCCATCTCAGTGGTCCCATGATTTTCGGGGTATCCAAAGCAATATCTCGCGAACAAACAGCAATGGAAGATCATGATGTCTTGATTTTGGATTTAAGTGATGTTCCCGTACTTGGTGTAACTTCTTCATTAGCAATTGAAAACACCATCAAAGAAGCGCTCGAGAAGCGACGTCAAGTATTTATTGTTGGTGCGGCGGGCTCTATCAAGAAAAGACTAGAAAAATTAGGGATTTTCGATATCTTACCAAGGCAAAATCTTGTAATGGATAGATTAGAGGCGTTGAGATTAGCAGTAGGATATCTACAGCAAGTTGACAACAATCCTGTTACTTCAGATTTATATTTACAAGGTTGAAGAACAAATAACATATAGAATTCATTCAACTTTTGGGTTGTGAAAACTATTTGAATACGTACAAAACCAAGACACGAAGACCTGCCTGTATTTTCCTTTGTGTCTTGGTTTTAAGTCACATAACTTACCTGTTTCAGCTTCCACTCTAAATCTAAATCGGGGAATTGTCCGTAGGTTTTTGTAAAACTTAGTAGCATTTATTTTTATTTCAGCCCTATCCCTTGTCTGAGTAAGCAATGTAGATGTGCCACTTAATATATACAATGTATTAAAATAACTTGGAACCAAACCACATGAATTTAGTAGATTTGTAGAGATTTACAATTTCATGTCTCTCGAGAGAACAGAAGCTAGCGCTGACGCCACAGACTTTGTATCGCCTCAGAGGGTGTTATTTGTTTCAAGAAAGTTTTAAGTTAACTGTATTGTTTTATAATCATGCGTAGTTATATTCTGTAACAGAAAAACAGTTTAAGAAAATAGATTTTAAGAAGATACGTCTTTTGAAAATTTGATTTTATTTAATAAATTTAGATATAGGATATTCTTAGATAGAGTAAGAATGAGCTTAACTGATTAAGTAAGCAAAAACTTATTCGCTTCCCTATACCTAAAAACAAATTTTATAAATAGGAGATGCTGCGCTAACACTTCAGTTTTTAAGTATACGCTTTGCATGTGCTACCGTCGCTACATACTTTAAGCTTGATGAGCTTCCCGTTTTTTTTGATTACGGTATAGTCTGCAGTATCAACTTAAGGTTACGGTAATTTTTAAATTCTGAAATGAATTAGGACTGGATTTGCTGCAAATTTTGTTGTATACATTTTTAATGGTATACATTTTTACTTTTTACTTTTTACCTATCAGTCGGGACTTTGGTAATTTCTGCAAATCATTAAAGGTCTCGAGGGAGTAAAAACTTGAAACCTTTTATTAACTAATTTCATTGCTTTAAGACCCAACTCTATCCAATACAGTTCAGCTAAGATTTTTTTCGAAACAAATAAAACTGTAGAGACGCGTTAGCAGTAGTAGAAGCGTAACGACTCTAATGGCTGCGCCAATACCACAGGCTCTGGCTATAGGTATTTTGTAACCGCTAGGTCATCATACCCCGTCTCTACCAAGAAAATCATACTTATCTCAACCGTATTGCAATTTTATCAGTGAGTTTCAATTTCTTAAAATCACCAATAATCTGGGAATAATGGCACAATTTTTTGACTGGCTACCAGATAGCCCTATAGTGTCTTTTACTATTCTTCTGCTGGTAACTTTAACCGTACCGCCAATCTTCGAGCGATTTCGACTTCCGGGACTTGTGGGACTTTTGGCTTCTGGGGTAGTCCTCGGACCTGATGGGTTAGGGCTTTTAAATACAGATAGCGAGACGATGAAGCTGCTTTCAGACATCGGTAAAATTTACCTAATGTTTGTTGCTGGGCTAGAAATAGATTTGGAGAACTTTCGTAAAACGAAAGAACGTTCCCTCGGATTTGGTGTTGCGACCTTTATTATTCCTCTAATTTTCGGCGTTATATTAGGTAAAACGTTCAATTTTGGTTGGAATACTTCCATTTTAATTGGTTCTCTCCTTGCTTCCCATACTCTTTTAGCTTTTCCCATTGTTAGTCGTTTGGGAGTGGTGGGAAATGAAGGTGTTACGGTTACCATCGGAGCAACTATTTTTACTGACATCGCCGCGCTTTTAGTTCTAGCAATTTGCGTGTCTGTTCACGGTGGAGAATTTTCTGCTGTTAGTTTGGCGGTTCAATTAGCAACTTTGGTGATTTACTCAGTCATGGTTTTGCTTGGCTTTGACTGGGCTGGAAAACAATATTTCCGACGCACGGGAGACGAACAAAGCAATCAATTTTTATTTGTGCTTTTAGCAGTGTTTTTGGCATCAGTAGGAGCACAAATTATTAATGTAGATAAAATTGTGGGAGCATTCCTTGCTGGTTTAGCCGTTAACGATGTGGTTGGTCGTTCTCCTGTAGAAGAAAAAATAGAATTTCTTGGAAGCGCTTTATTTATTCCATTTTTCTTCGTGGATATGGGACTGATTTTAAACGTCTCCGGCTTCATCTCTAGCTTGAGTTCTGAATTACTGCTAACTCTGGGAATTGTCGGGGCGTTAATCATTTCCAAATTTTTAGCTGCACTAACAGCAAAATTCCTCTACCACTACGATTGGAATGAAATCCTAACAATGTGGTCTTTGTCTCTACCACAAGTAGCTGCAACCTTAGCTGCAGCATTGGTTGGTAAAAACGTAGGATTAATAACTGATTCCGTCTTTAACTCAGTTATTGTCCTAATGCTAGTGACATCAATTCTTGGTCCTGTATTAACAGCAAAATTTGCTCCCAGGTTAAATGTTCCTAGCTCACTTATACAAGCAAATACAGACCAAAATATCTGGCACACAGACACGGAAAATTTGCACTTGGGTTTAGAGTTAGAAGAAGTAGATAACACTTCTAAAAATTGCTTCAATATTGTTGTTCCAGTATGCAATCCCCATACAGAAAAATATTTAATTGAAGTGGGAGCATTATTAGCCCACAATCAGTCAGGAAAAGTCATACCAGTTTCAATTACGAAGGCTCATCTCAACATGGATGAACCAAGTTTAAATACCTCACTCCGCCAAAGCAAACAGTTACTGCGCAAAGCAAGTAAAATTGGTCAAGAATTTCAAGCTGAAGTAAAACCAGTTATCAGGATTGATGATGATGTAGCTCAGGGAATTTGCCGTGTCGCAAGAGAAGAAAATGCAAGCTTAATTGTAATGGGTTGGAGCAAAACAGACAGTTTTCAGGCACGTTTGTTTGGAAATATTATTGATAGTGTATTTTATTCTTCCCATTGTCCGGTTGCTGTGATGCGCCTAAAAAAAGAACCAAATAACATTACTCGCATATTAGTAACAGTTAAAAATATCACTAGTCATTCCCTTCGCATCATCCAATTTGCTCTACTGTTTGCTAACGTCAACCAGGCAGAAATTACATTGTTGCATGTTTGTCTCCGTGGAACTCCCGAAGGACAAGTTGCTTTATTTGAGGCAGAGCTTGCCTCATATCTGCAGAACAATCCATCGAATGTAGAGCCAGTCATTAAAATTATTCGTAATGATGATGTAGTTGGAACAGTTAGCAAGAAAGCTCTTTCGTACGATATGGTTATTCTAAGTTCAATTCGTCGTCGTACTGCTGGTGGATTAACTGTTAGCAATTTAACAACTGAAATACTTAACGAATTAGATTCTTCAGTCGTCTTATTTGGAGAACCAAACCCGGTTTAGAGGATGTTTGTAAAGCTGTATTATTAACCAAAATATCTTATGTTTCTTCTCTTCTCAAGGAGGTTGGGAGAATCGTTAATAAATTTGGGTTATAAACTATACGTTTCAAATACTCTCTTAGATACCCGCCTGAAATTTTGGTACTGTTGCAATTTAATATATTTACGTGCTAGAGATTTATTCTAACTAGTGAAACACTTCTGAGATTCACTTTCATGTCAGAACTACCACCACTAAATACCGAAACGATTTGGGCAATTCTTAACGACCAAATTGATGATGCTACGGTAAATGAACTTGTATGGCATTGTCTTGGCTACCGTTACGATCCTAATTCCCGAAAGTGGGATAGTACAGCAGCCGATCCCCAATGGCGAGAAGAATATCCCGAACCACCAAACTTTATTGCCGAGCGACCCCCAACAGTTAAACTTACTCGTTCCATACCAAAGGAAAACAAACAAATACTTAAGGAAAAACTTGGTTTTAAGGGTTATAAAATTGGCGAATTTGGGCCCCGACAAACAAGGAGAGCAACTGCTGCAAATTGGCTGTTTAGCCATATGAATTTAATGGGTAATCAATAAAACTCAACTTCCACATACAGAAGTATATGTAGATAAAAATAATATAACCAAAAAGAGTTGATCCTGAAGATAACTAAATCCTCAAGTTCAACTCTTTTTGTAATATAGTTAGGCAATAAATCTTTAATATAAGTGATGACCAGAAGTCAAGAAAACAGAAGCTTTCGCTTGTTTTTTCCTTTCCCCTGTCGCTCGCTTATCAATGTACATTATGTTTATTTGAGTGTGTGTAATGCTAATGACAAATTGTATTTAGTTTCTGTGAAGTTATTCGTTTGGGTAACCAGAACCCCACCTATACGGTGATTTTGTACTTTTTATTAGAGAGCTTAGTCCATCTGGCCTAGTTATAGAGTAATTATTTGTTGAATAGAGTAAAAGTAAGATTTATCTTTGTTTTGGAGCTTACGCTGTTTCAGCTAAATTCAGTAAACCTCCATCGAGAATTCGGAACGCCCAATGTCTTTGGCTTAGAATCGAATGGCACGCTTCGCTTGATAAGCTGTTGTGCTTACGCCCCGCTATAGCTAGAGCCTGCGGCGACGGCGGAGCCTCTAGCTGCGCTACCTGTGGAGCCGCTATCTACGGATCTGCTAACGCCGCTAGGCACGGGGTGAAAGGTCTGCCAAAAGCGAGGTGTGGAGAGAGGGGATAGACCGTGATCTGCAAGCAGGCGGCTACGCCTATCACAATGCAGCCATTAATATCCTAAATATTGCTTTGAGTACCACAGGGCATGTGGGAACTTGGATCTCAGATCCGTAAACGCTTCAGGAGATTTAGCCACTACTGTTTTAGGTGCAAACCTGTTTCAGCAAGCCGAGTCTATGAATGAAGAATCCTCATGCCTTTAGGCTGAGGAGTGTCAATCTCATATGTTTTCCCAGGTATCATCTCAGAAGATAAGGGCTGTGATAATATGAGAAACTGCTGCATTAATTATATTGAAACTTAATCGGATTCAGGTTATGGCCTTAACGCAACAGCACAAACAAGAAATAATTTCAGAGTACCAAGTTCATGAAACTGACACTGGTTCGGCTGATGTACAAATCGCAATGCTCACAGAGCGTATTAACCGCCTAAGTCAACATTTGCGAATCAATAAAAAAGACCATTCTTCCCGCAGAGGATTATTAAAGATTATTGGTCAACGCAAACGCCTTTTGTCGTATATTCAGAAACAGGACCGAGAACACTATCAAACTTTGATTCGTCGTCTCGGTATTCGTGGATAGAAACTAAACGCCTATGTCTCCCGAACCAGAACGTAACAACGAATCTTCTAAGAATGATTCATTGCCTTTTGAGCCGAAGAAAAAACGTCAAAATCCGCCTAAGTCAACCAAAAAAGGAGTACCAGCCTCAAAGAAAACTGTTCAGCAGTCACAAAAAAGAACCCTTACCAAAGAAGATACGGAGATTCCTAAGGTTGTTAGCCAGCGAATGATCAGACGCGTCGCTGTATTTTGTGGTGTCCCAACGACTTTGGGAATTAGTACGTTAGTTGCGAGCTATTTACTTCTCATCTATGCCAGTGTTGAGTTACCACCATTAGCTGTATTGCTAGTGAACCTGGGGTTCTTTGGTCTGGGAGTTTTAGGTATTACCTATGGTGTGCTTTCAGCTTCATGGGATGAACATAGAGCAGGAAGTCTGCTGGGTTTTAGCGAGTTCTCCACCAATATTGGTCGTATGGTGCAAGGATGGCGTGAAAGTAGGCAAAATAAAGCGTAATTTTTTACGCTCTGGTGGAAGTAAATGACTTGAGTTTTTCCTCCTACTGAAAAGTGAGGGGCTGTGATGCTCCTAGTTGTTTTTGGTGTAAAGTAAAATACTATACTGTTTGCAAAATGTTGAAGTTTATGTGTAATAACTTCAACATTGGCGATATTGTGGGGCTACGCGTAAATCAAAAGTAAAAATGTGACCTGTGGGCTATGTGTTCCAAAGGGATGCTAAGCCTAAAAATTATTGCTGCGCTTACGTCAGAAGGTGCGAGCTAACATGTAATAACTATAGCTAGAGCCTTTATGGCGTCAGCAGATCCGTAAGGCGACGTTAGTCAGAGCCTTCGGCGTCGGCATAGCCTCCAGCTGCAGCAACTAAAGAACGGATCCGGTATACTGTTGCTAAGCACTAACAAAAGTCAGAAATTAGTAAGTTCTTGTTTTTTAATTCTTCGAAATTCCTGTCAGTTGTTGGAGATTTATAGATTGGAACGGAGATAAATTGGTATTGGTACAGCCTTAATTAATAGCTTCACTATGTATTGAGGTCTAAAATTTCTGTAAGGACTTCCAAAAATAATTTATATGACTATTGATTGCTAGTAGGGGCGCACCGACGTGCGCCCTAAAGAATGGTATATTTCTTTAATTGGAAGTCCCTCAAGCACTCATAAGATACAGGGCAGCTAAAAATGATCGTAGTAATGAAGATTGGTTCTCCAGAAGCAGAAATTAAACGTATTAACGATGAACTTACTAACTGGGGACTAACACCAGAAAAAATTGTTGGTAAGCATAAAGTTGTTATCGGCTTGGTGGGAGAAACCGCTAGCTTAGATCCCTTGCAAATTCAAGAAGTGAGTCCTTGGATTGAGCAAGTTTTGCGAGTAGAGAAACCCTACAAACGAGCAAGTCGCCAATTCCGTCACGGAGAAGCTTCTGAAGTTAAAGTTAATACTCCTGCTGGAACTGTAGTATTTGGCGAACATCATCCCCTAGTGGTCATTGCAGGACCGTGCTCGGTAGAAAATGAGGAAATGATTATTGAGACAGCACAGCGCGTAAAAGCAAGTGGAGCGAAATTTTTACGCGGTGGAGCATATAAACCCCGAACCTCTCCATATTCTTTCCAAGGTCATGGTGAAAGTGCTTTAGAATTATTGGCAAAGGCGAGGGAAGCGACCGGACTTGGGATTATTACAGAAGTGATGGACGCTGCTGATTTAGAAATAATCGCAGAATTTGCTGATATTATCCAAGTTGGGGCAAGAAATATGCAGAATTTCTCCCTGCTGAAAAAAGTTGGTGCACAGGGTAAACCGGTATTCTTGAAACGGGGAATGGCAGCAACTATCGAAGATTGGTTGATGGCTGCTGAATATATTCTAGCTGCGGGTAACTCCAATGTAATTTTGTGTGAACGAGGCATTAGGACTTTTGACCGTCAGTATACCCGTAATACCTTAGATTTGTCTGCAATTCCTGTTTTACGCGATTTGACCCATTTACCGATCGCAATCGACCCCAGTCACGGTACTGGTTGGTCGAATTACGTACCTTCAATGTCAATGGCTGCGATCGCTGCAGGGTGTGACTCTTTAATGATTGAAGTTCACCCCAATCCGAAGAAAGCTTTGTCAGATGGGCCTCAATCCCTGACACCCCAAGGCTTCGAGCAATTAATGCAAGAATTAGCAGTCATAGGTAAAGCTGTTGGACGTTGGGAAAAACCTACTGCTGTTGTCTAAGATGCTTTTAAGTAATGGGTAACAAGTTGAGTTACTCATTACTCATTACTCATTACTTATTACTTATTACTTATTAACTTGTTACTCATTACTCAAATATTCATCGTCTTCTACCTCTACCGCTACCAAAGGAACGCCGAGCACGAGAACGAGAACCACTACCAAAGCTTCCGGAACCGCGTCTAACATTGCTTCTCCTCCCAGATTGTCTCAAATTGCTACCACCGAAACCAGAACCTGTTGCGCGGGTACCAGTATTATTACGATTTCGATTACCTGCCGTTGAGCGACTGGGAGAACGTCTAAGATTACCGGTAGAACGTAAAACTGTGCGATTTCTCACCGATGCAGGGGGAGCGTTATAACGTTGACGATAATTATCAACTGCAACATCATAACTTCTGCCAGAGCCACCATAACCGGTTAAAACACCACCCGGTTGATAAACTGGTGGCACATAATATTGGGGTCTAAACAAAAGACTACCTATTGCTTGACCTGCGATCGCACCAGCAAAGGGTGCCCAAAAGCTATTTTCACGCCGGACTATAACCGTTTGTTGTTCGCCTGTCCGGGGATTTTCCCTTGTTTCAGTAACATTATGGACAAATTCCAACTTAAAATCCGGTGTCAAATATAGAGCCGGCTGACCGTTTTCAACTTTTAGGTAGGTGCTTTTACCTTCTTTGACTTCTTCATCAGTCAACCGTGCCATTTGTAATCTATCGGTTGTATAAGTTGGAGGATTGCTGTTGAGTAAGAATAAGGTGTAACTGCCATCAGCGTCATTGTAAGAACCTTGCTGTACTGGATACTGACCATCACTAATTTTAGTGGTGTTATTAGTTCTAGTTTGAGTAACATTTCGTGTTGAACTTGAACTATTTTCTACACCTCCACCACAGGCAACGGTTGTTAAACACAAACTTAAGGATAATAAAACGGCTGTAAGTTTACGTAAGATTTTCATGAGAATTTCAAATTGTGCTATATCAAATCTTAACAATTGCGAGAACAGGACGATAGGCAAGTGATATTGAAGGGGTTCAAAAGGGCATAGGTCGGTCGTTGGGAACTATTTAATGCGAAAAGCAACTCCAGGAAGGGTTTTACAAGTTTATTTTTGCCCTTGGAAAAACCTGCCTGCCCAAATCTGAGTAATTTTTATGAAACCCCAGTATTTTTTCTATCACTCACTTTCCACCCTATACTGCTTTTCCCCTGAGAAGGGGAAATACTGGAAGTGGCTTAGTAATGATTTTGTCTTAAAAGCTTAAGTAGTTGGATAGAATTAATTCACGATGCCATTGCGTTAGCGTCAGCGTGCGTGCAGCGCATATGAAGTAAAGCGGAATGACACATATGTCCGTAAACATTTTTGTCCACCTACTTGTCTATCAAGGTTTTCAAACGTAAATTGACACCAACACATGTCAGTATGTCCCTACGATTTATAAATTATGGTATAAGTATGAGCCACTACTTGGATTAATAGGGAATACTAAATCTGGAAGGATTAAGGATAAATGTTTATGGTTAAGATTTCCGGATATCACGTTATAGAAGAACTCTACAATGGTTCCCGGACCATGGTATATCGTGCTGTCCGAGAAGATGACCAAAAACCTGTTGTCATAAAACTCTTGAAGAATCCTTATCCAAATTTCAAGGAATTACTACATTTCCGCAATCAGTATACCATTGCCAAAAGTTTAGATATTCTCTCTATTGTTCGTCCTTACAGTTTAGAGTTTTGCGACAATAGTTATGCTTTAGTAATGGAAGATTTTGGTGGAATATCGCTGCATCAGTATATGCATAACGGTAAATTCAAATCTGTTGTAGATATATTATCAGCTACGTTGCAAGTTGCCGAGATTCTCCACAGTCTACATCAAAATCGTGTAATCCATAAAGATATTAAACCTGCAAATATTTTAATTAATCCCCAAACCAAAGAAATCAAATTAATTGACTTTAGTATTGCCTCATTACTACCTTTAGAAACTCAGGAAATCAAAAACCCCAATGTTCTAGAAGGAACATTGGCATATTTATCGCCGGAACAAACTGGAAGAATGAACCGAGGGATTGACTATCGCACAGATTTCTATTCTCTTGGCGTAACTTTGTTCGAACTGTTGGTGGGAGAACTGCCATTTCCAACAACCGATCCTATGGAACTGCTGCATTGTCACATTGCTCATCCGGTAATATTTCCTGATCCGAGCCAGGAAATAATCCCGGCGATGGTAAGGGCTATAGTCCTGAAGTTAATGTCCAAAAATGCTGAAGACCGCTATCAAAATGCTTTGGGACTCAAGTACGATTTAGAGTTCTGCGTGCAGCAATGGAGAGCAATAGGAGAAATTACCGCCTTTGAGTTAGGCGAACGGGATGCCTGCGATCGCTTCATCGTTTCGGAAAAACTCTATGGACGAAAAGCTGAAGTCCAAACCTTACTCGATGCTTTCGAGCGGGTTGCTGCAGGTAAAACCGAAATGATGTTAGTGGCGGGCCTCTCTGGAATTGGCAAAACCGCCGTCGTGAACGAAGTCCATAAACCTATCACCCGTCAACAAGGCTACTTTATCCAAGGCAAGTTCGATCAATTTAACCGCAATGTTCCTTTTTCTGCCTTCGTGCAAGC
Organism: Mastigocoleus testarum BC008; assembly: GCF_001456025.1. Lineage (GTDB taxonomy): Bacteria > Cyanobacteriota > Cyanobacteriia > Cyanobacteriales > Nostocaceae > Mastigocoleus > Mastigocoleus testarum. The sequence continues at coordinate 79,982 of NZ_LMTZ01000087.1, read as the reverse complement.
CTTCCGTAGCTTGATGGGACAATTGCTTGGTGAACCCGATTCTGCCTTAAAAATCTGGAAAGAAAAAATTCTCCAAGCAGTGGGCGAAAGTGGACAGGTCATCCTTGAGGTAATTCCAGAACTGGAACATATCATTGGCAAGCAACCGGCTGTACCAAAACTATTGGATGGCGCGGCACAAACCCGTTTTAACTTACTATTTGGGAAATTTGTGCGCGTTTTCACTACCAAAGAACACCCCTTAGTTATCTTTTTGGATGACTTGCAATGGGCGGATTCGGCATCACTCAATTTGCTGAAGCTATTGATGGACGATTCAGATTCAGGTTATTTACTGGTGTTGGGTGCTTATCGAGATAACGAGGTATTTCCGGCGCATCCGCTGATGCTGGTACTTAATGAAATTGGCAAACAAGGTACACAACTCAATACATTGACTTTGGCGACTTTGGATTGCTCTGACATTACCTGTTTGGTGGCAGATACACTGCGTTGCTCGGCTGAAGTCGCTGTACCACTATCACAGTTGGTATACCAAAAAACTCATGGTAATCCATTTTTTGCAACGCAGTTTTTACAGGGATTGTACACGGAGGATGCCATTTTCTTCAATAGTGAGGTGGGCTATTGGGAATGTGATTTAGCCATGATCAGGCAGTTGGCAATAACAGATGATGTCGTAGAATTTATGGTAGGGCGGTTGCAAAAGCTACCAGAAGCCACGCAAGAAATTTTGAAACTAGCAGCGTGCATTGGTAACCGTTTCAATTTGGAAACGTTGGCGGCGATCTGCGAGGTCCGGCAAGATGAGGTAGCAGCAGATTTATGGATGGTTTTGCGGCAGGGGCTTGTAATTCCGGAGAGTGAAACCTATAAGTTTTTCCAGGCAGAGCAAAGTGAGGAAAAGCGTGCTGATGATATTTCAGTGGGGTACCGCTTTTTGCATGATCGCGTTCAACAGGCTTCTTATTCTTTAATTCCAGAAGACCAAAAACAGAGAACTCATTTAAGAATTGGACAATTGCTACTAAGTAGCACAAGAACACAAGAGCTAGAAACTCAAATATTTAATATTGCCAATCAATTAAATATAGGGATTGAGTTAATCAACAATAAAAGCGAACGAGTTGAACTCGCCAGCCTGAATTTAAGAGCTGCTCAAAAAGCTAAAAAATCAATTGCTTACTCCGCAGCAGTTAAATACCTAAATGTTGGTATAAAACTTCTAGAATGTGAAGATTGGGATAATGAATATGAATTGAAATTTAACTTGCATAAAGAATGCTCAGAAGCTGAATATTTACAGGGAGATATAGAAAAATCAGAAATCCTGGCTCATAAGACTCTTGTAAAAGCAAAGTCAGCAATAGAAAAAGTAGAGATTTATAATCTTCTTATTATCCAACATACTGTAACTGCTAAATATCAAGATGCAATAAATGAAGGAAAAATAGCTTTAGATTTATTAGGAATTCAATGGAATGAAAACAATCTATCGCAAGAACTTGATGATGAATTAAAATCTACAAGAAACAGGTTAGGGAATCGAGATATTGCGTCTTTAATCGACCTTCCAGAAATAAAAGTCCCCGAAAAAAGAAGTGCGATCGCGGTACTTCATAATCTCCTCCCAGCAACCTTCAGCGTTAACCAAGAACTCTGGAGTGTTTTAGTGGTCAAGATGGTGAACTTGTCGTTGCAATATGGACATACCTCAGAATGTTGTTTTGGTTACTCATTCTATGGTGTTCTTGTCATCTCAATTTTCGGAGACTATGAATCGGGCTATGAGTTTGGCATCTTGTCTTTGAAACTCAGTCAAAAATTTAATGATCCAGCACAGCAATCGAAGGCTTGCAATATTCTTGCAGCATTTCTGCTGTACTGGAAAAAACATATTAGTAATTGTGAGAGTATTAATAATCAAGGGTATGCAGCAGGCTTAGAGTCTGGGCAGCTTCAATTTACTGGCTACATTGCATACAATCGGATTTTAAGTATTTTCCATTCGGGAAAAAACCTGAGTGAGGTATTAAAAGATTTTCCTGTTTACCTACCTATCTTAGACCAGATTCAGCATTATTATGCCTATGACATCACGATTGGAATTCAGTTGGCTATATCAAACTTGATAACGCTAAACCAGGAAACTTTAACTGGTCGATTTCAAGGAGTAGATGAAATAAAGTATCTGGAAACTTGCCACAGTCGTAAAAGTTTTCCGGCAATTTGTATTTATCAGATCCTTAAAGCTCAGACTTTGTATCTTTTTGATCAGCCCAAAGATGCACTAAAATATCTTGTTTTTGCCAAAGAAACTCTTGGTTTTATTGCTGGTCACTTCACAGTTATAGAGCATAATTATTACCATTCCTTATCACTATTAGTGTGTTACAAAGACACTTTTACTGAAGACAAATCAAGAATTTTAGAGCAGGTTCTAGAAAATCAAGAACAATTAAAAGTTTGGGCAAAAATTTCTCAAGAGAACTTTCAGCATAAGTTTGATTTAGTTGAAGCAGAAATATCTCGAAATAGTCAAGACAAATTAGCCGCGATGGAACTGTACGACTCAGCCATCACCAGAGCTAAAAAAAATAAATTTATTCAAGACGAAGCCCTAGCCAATGAACTCGCTGCTAAGTTTTATCTTGAATGGGGGAAAGAGAAAGTAGCTGCAGGCTACATGCAAGAAGCATACTACTGCTACGCTCGTTGGGGAGCCACAGCTAAAACTAATCGCCTAGAAGCAAATTATCCTCAATTGCTATACCCCATTTTGCAACATGCCAACCAAGGCTTCGATCCTTTGCTAACACTAACCTCAATCTTTTCCTCAAATTCAGTCATCAGCACAACTTCCAAAAAAAACCAGAGTTCCGATCAAAACGCCAATACAGCTTTAGACTTTGTTACTATCCTCAAAGCATCCCAAGCTATTTCTAGCACTATCAATATTGAGGAACTGCTGAGGAAAATTACCCAGATTGTTCTACAAAATTCAGGTGGCGATTTTTGTGCCATAATCCTGTGCGAACCTGATGGCGAAGTGCGGGTTCGGGCTATCGCAACATTGGATGTAACCGATCTATCTATATTCCCCCTCAAAGATGCTAAAAACTTACCTGTACAACTCATTCAGTATGTCAAGCACACTGGTGAAACAGTTGTCATCAATAGCCCTAGCAGTAATTTACCCATTGTTGATCGCTACTTTTTCGAACAGCGCTTTGCCAGTGTACTATGCTTGCCCCTGCTAGATCGTACTCAGCTACGGGGTATCCTATACCTGGGTAATCGCAATACTACTGGTGTTTTTCACGCTGAACGGCAGGCTACACTCCATTTACTTGGGACTCAGGCAGCAATAGCACTAGAAAACGCACAACTCTACCAACAAGCTCAAGATTATGCCCAACAGCTTGAAGAATCGCAACTGCAACTGGTACAAAGCGAAAAAATGTCAGCGTTAGGTAATTTGGTAGCAGGTGTCGCCCATGAAATCAACAATCCCCTCGGCTTCGTTAGTGGCAATATTGTTGAAGTTCGCAACTTCATCCATGACATTACTAAATGTTTGCAATGCTACCGTAAATCCTTCCCCGAACCCGGTGAGGACATTGAAAATTTGCTTGAAGATTTAGACATTGATTTTTTGCTCGAAGACTTGCAGAAAATGCTTAACTCAATGAAGTTTGGCTGCGATCGCATTCGCGGTATCAGTAACAGTCTGCGGATATTTTCGCGTGCCGATACGGAATCAAAATTCAAGGCAAATGTTCATCAAGGGATCGATAGCACGCTGTTGATTTTGAAATATCGCTTGAAAGCAAAAAACTTCCGACCGGAAATTGAGGTGATTCGCGATTATGGGGAATTACCAGAAATTGAATGTTTTCCTGGTCAACTAAATCAGGTATTTATGAATCTGCTAGCAAATGCGATCGATATGTTCGATGAAATCGCTCAGGAGCAATCTTTTGAAGAACTCCAAGCCAATCCGCAGCGAATTACAATCCAAACTCAACTCATTGATTCTCACAGTGTGGAAATTTGCATCAGTGATAATGGAAAAGGTATGTCTGAAGAGGTATGCTCGAAAATTTTTGATCGGCAGTTTACCACGAAAGCAGTTGGCAAAGGAACAGGCTTAGGATTGGCGATTGCTTATCAAGTTGCAGTAGAAAAACATAGTGGTAGCCTAGAAGTGCAGTCCAAAATTGGTCAGGGAACTAAGTTTTTTATAAGTTTGCCGCTAGTGACTCCCATGTAATAATTTGATTTTAGTGGTTAATTAGCGCATTAAGGAACTTGCAAAAAATAATTTATACTATTATTGATTTCCGATAGGGATGCATGTAGGTGCGACCTGAATAATAGTATATTTTTTAATTGAAAGTTCCTAATTAATTGATGCGCGGAATATGTCAATTTATCCTTATTACAAAGGAATAAGTTCGGGATAATACTGTATTACAAAGGAATAAGTTCGGGATAATACTGTAAAAGTTGGTCGTTGGTAAGCTCGTCACCCAAACGTGCAGGTGAAAAATGTACTTGAATAGCCCGATATTTTTCTTTGTAATTTAAATTTATTAAACCCTTGAGACCATATTTAAGCGCTTCGATATTAGAAAGGTCTGTTTCTAAATCCGGTTCCTCTCCCTCGTATGCTACTGTAATCATCACAACCACATTGCGCGTAGCTGGAAGGGATAGGGGTTCTTCTGCATCAACATCGGAACTAAAATCAGGTTCACTTAAATAACGTTCGGCTGAATCGGTAAATAATTCATTTACATAATCACCAGCTTCACCTTCATTCCAAAAGAACTCACCTTCGTTACTAGCAGAAAGCCAGTATTCGTCATACTGTAGTAGAGTTTGACAAATTTCTACCAACACTTCCCCTAAAACTGTAATTTCCCCATCAGCATTAATGGCTGTACGGGCATTACTATTTAATACACCTAAGATTGGTGCAACATCTGAGCCAGATAAATGTAACATCAGACGGGAGACTACGTAGCGAGTCTTCCCCATCATTTTATTAAAAGCGTCCCTCACTTTCTTTCCTCCTGGATTAAGTTATTGATTAATATGTGGCCAGATTAATTAAAACATAATGGTTTCTTTTATTAATTATGACGAATTTATTTATTCTCAAATTCCTGTAAATAAAGAGGTAGTACAAGCTAAGGGGGTACTACAGGCTTTGGTACGTCTCTAAACTTCAAATGCAATGTTAGACAACAATTTCATAAAATCCATTAATAAAATCAATAATCATACTCTGAGAAAGGGTTGTCATTTTTGGTATGTTATTTGAGCCATCTTTGTAGGGATAGGTATTCGCTTCAGAGTTATTAACGATTTTTGTTCCAAAATTGGGATTTTCGTATATCATCAGTGTCTGAGCACTAGAATTAGTCATAATAATTTGTGTAGATGCCTGGAAAAACTTCCTCTTCCCTGAATGTTGTAAGGAATTTTTCATTTTTTTCAAAGAATTAACATTACGAACAACTTGTTCTATGAGTGTGTTTAATTTTTGAACAATATTAGGATTAGAAAAACAGAAATAAGCAACATCTTCACTGGTAATTGCATCTACAGCCATGCAAATACTTTTTTGGGTATATTCAGCATCTTTAAAAGGGATAATTGCTATATAAGCAGCAGCCAACAAAAATTCATCGCTATTAATTTTAAAAGTAATAATTGTACGGCGACTTCCAACTTCTATGCTTGGGGGTTCCTCTAAATGTTTTTCTGTACCATCGGTGAAGCGGTGAAAATAACGAGAAATTTGATAATAAGCACCAGAAAGCACGAGATGAGCTTCATAATCTAATGCTCTATCAACAATAATCTTGACTGTAGGGGAAGTCTTATTAAAAAAGCATTTCGATTCTTCAGGATTAAATTTGTGGATGACAGAGCGATCGCCATTGGGACTGAGATCTACCCACTCGCAAATAATGTCATTTGTTTTTAAGCCAAATCTAGAAGTTCCATAAAGTTGAGAACCTGTTAATGTTGCTCCGGTGAGATCCGCACCCACCCATTCAGTTTTAATTAACTTTGAATTTGTTAAATCGGCTTGAACCAGACTTGCATTTGTTAGATTACTATTACTTAAATCTGCTCCAACTAACTTAGCCCCACTGAGTTTAGCACCGCTCAAATCAGCCCAACGAAGATTTGCACCGCTCAAGTCAGCCCAACGAAGATTTGCACCACTTAAGTTTGCTCCGCTAAGATTACTACGACTGAGGTTTGCCTGCTTTAACTGTGCATCTCGAAAATTACTTCCACTCATATTAGAGCGAGCCAAATCGGAGTTATTTAAATTAGCTTGTTCTAAATTAGCTCCTGTCAATGAAGCATCTTTTAAAGTAACCTGATGTAAGTTTGCACGATTAAAATTAACTTGTCGCAGTGTTGCTTCTCGCAAATCTGAACCACTCAAATTTGCTTCCCACAAATTAGCATTGCTAAGATTTGCCCGAATTAACTCAGCCCGAATTAAGGTTGCTTTTTGTAATTGAGCGCTGCTTAAATCTGCCCTAATCAAATTAGCAACATTGAGGCTCGCATTGTTTAGGTTGGCATTACTTAAGTAAGCACCCCGCAATCTTGCCACATTCAATTTGGTATAACTTAAATTGCTAGATATTAAATTTGCACCACTGAAGTTAATTAGACTCAAGTTACTATGACTTAGATTGATGTCAGTTAACTTGACGCCACTTAAATTAGCTTCTGATAAGTCAAGAGCACTAAAATCTCTTGCTCCCAAAGCATATTTTTTTAGTAATTCTTCTACAGTCATTAAGACTACCTCTAGGATGCCAACCCAAAAAATTAACTCGAATTGCTAGTTGTGAGTGAAACAAATAAAGAACCTCTACTTCACATTCCTTATTAGGAATAAATCTTTGTTAGTGGAATTGTGAGTCAGTTTATTTCTCTAACAAAAAAGAAAAACAGGGAACTGGGGAATTTTAGAATCAGCTAATAGTGTAAATGAGTAGTTTGAAAAATGCCCTGGGGAAATCCAATACTCTAAGTATTTATAACTAGCAAAGAATGTGAATCAGTAAAGTAAGAGCAAAATATTGAGAATAAAAATGTCAAAATCAATGAATATAGGTATTTTAGGATTGGGATTGATCGGTGGATCTTTGGGTTTTGATTTGCGAGACCAGGGACATCATGTAATTGGAGTTAGTCGCCAGGAATCTACTTGCGAGCAAGCAGTTACTCTTGGAAACGTAGATGAAGCATCAACTGACATGAGTCACCTAAAATCTGCAGAGGTGATATTTATTTGTACACCCCTAGGACTTATTGTTCCCATACTCAAGCAGTTAATTACTCATCTACCTTCAACGACAATTATCACCGATGTTGGTTCAGTTAAAACACCTGTAGTTAAAACTGCAACATCTCTATGGAATAACTTTGTCGGCGGACATCCGATGGCGGGGACTGCAGAAAGTGGAATTACAGCAGCTAAGCGAAAATTATTTAAGGATAATCCCTACGTATTCACACCAGTAGATACAACCGTAAATGATGCCCTTAAAACTGTAGAAAATCTTGCATCTCAATTAGGAGCTAATATTCATCACTGTAGTCCGGAAGTACATGATAAAGCTGTCAGTTGGATTTCACATTTACCAGTTATGGTAAGCGCCTCATTATTACATGCTTGTATGAATGAAAATAATAATGCAGTAGTAGAATTAGCTCAAAAACTAGCTAGTTCGGGATTTCGCGATACCAGTCGAGTGGGTGGTGGAAATCCAGAATTAGGGGTCATGATGGCAAAGTACAATCGTCAAGAATTACTGACTTCGCTCAAAGAATATCGTTATAACTTGGGTTATTTGATTGACTTAATTGAAGGAGAAGATTGGGAAAGTTTACAACAACAATTACAACTAGCTCAAAAAGTAAGACCTGCGTTTACCGAATAGATTGTATTGAAAATATATAGTTAAATTTATCGTGCCTGAATAAAAACATATCTATATTTTCAACATAGTATATGTAGATTGCAACGACTGAAAACAAAATAACCAGGCTCTGCTCTACCAGCTTTACCAGCGAAGAAATTTACAAAAATTATACACCCACTCGGATAGTAAAAACCGAGGATATATCAAAACTGTGGTGTGATCGCGTTCAAAATGGTATATCCAGTATTCAAGAAAAAATACTCGGAACAATACAAGTTATCAAATAAAGTATGGCATTAAATAATCAGTAGAAGCTAAATAGATTTATTAGTTTTCTACTCCAATTAATTATTTCACACATTTAAATATCCTTACTTTTAGCTGCATAAGTAATGAAACCTGTCGTAGAAGGTTACACCACAGAGTTAGCCTCGAGAAAATACTGTTTGCAGTATTGATGGCTAACAATCAAAAACATCTCAGTACCGTAATAGTATTTTAATTTCAGGAAATTATGTATAGGAAAAAAATATTATTTCTATCTGCAGATCCAAACCCAGAAACAAAACTAAAAATTGGTCAAGAAATAAGAGAAATCGAGGAAGGATTACGTAAAGCAGAAAGACGCGATAATTTTGTTATCGATAAATATTTTGCGGTTCGACCAAAAGATCTTGGGCTTGCGATTTTGGAAAAAAGACCACATATTATTCATTTTTCAGGACATGGTTGTGCAGAAAAAGGATTACTCCTAGAGGATGACACAGGAGAACCTACTTTTGTTACAGCAGAAGCCTTATCTCTACTTTTTGAGTTATTTTCTGATATCGAATGTGTCATCCTGAATGCTTGTTATTCACAAACACAAGCAGACGCAATCACTCAACATGTCGATTATGTTATCGGTATGAGTGATGAGATTGAAGATAAAGCTGCAATAGCGTTTTCTATTGGTTTTTACAGTGCTTTAGGAGCAGGTGAATCCATTGATTTTTCATATAAGTATGGACGCACTTTGATCTCAATTGCTGGATTAAATGGCAATCTAGTTCCAGTTCTCAAGATGAAGCAAGAGAGTACAACCGCTCTAAATCCTGATTTTAATAAGTTAAGAAACCTCCTACGAGCAGGATTATGGAAAGAGGCTGATTTAGAAACTAGAGATTTAATCCTTAAAATTTCAGGAGTTAGTTTGAATGACAATATAACATCAAAAATGTTAGCTTCGATACCTTATGAAACTTTCCACTATATAGACAAATTATGGGTGGAATTAAGTAATGGAAATTTTGGTTTTAGTCCACAAATAGATATTTATAAAAGTCTGGGTAGAAATCAATTAGAGTGGGCTAAAGCTGTTGGTTGGCGACATGTATATAGTGGATTCTTTGGTTCTATAGATAAAGCTATAGACGATCTTAATAAAGTATTATTAGATCAACGTGCAATCTTTGGTTGGGTACCTTATGATTCACTTCAATTTACCCTGAAAGCTCCCAAAGGTCATCTTCCATCTTTGGGACAGCATGGTTATGGCAGTGATGGTAAATTACTATTACTTTCATGTATTGAGAATAAATTAGCACAATGCCATGCATCTCATTCCGTCTAAGGTTTTATCTCCATAAATCCTGGGGGTAGAGTAATTAAATAGTACTTGTACAGAATAATTTTCAAACTATATTTTGACGACTCCTTCAAAGCAAATACTTCTATTTTAATCAATGTGGAGTCGAATATTAACTCATCAAATATGTCAAGAGATAAAAGAGTTTAAACATTTTGTCTTATCTACAACACAATATCTAGCGGTTAAAAATGATGATTAACAGGACTTAGATATTTTTTTTCGCTCAAAAAAGCTTCAACTATTTATATGTCAATAGTATTACACCGAATTTTTATTGATATATATGGGTTATAAATAGCGCCACGTCGGGCTAAGAACGATTTTTATGCTTTGACCTATCTTCCTTTTTATGAATGGATTTGAGGCTTTTTACTCCTTGTTTTTTGTCTAATTCCCGTTAAGCAAGATTTATCAACAAAATATCTAATATCTCTCAATATTTAATAATTTTTAATAACTACAATAAAAAGATATACTGATGAGTAAGACTGTAAATAATATGGGGAATACATTTCCTACCTCTAGTCTGCGAGCCTGAATAATCTCCATACAAGAGATGGGAACAATTAAGGGCCATAAAATAGTAGTAATTACCAGCATTAGAAACGATAAAAATCTATCTACTGGGTTATAGGTAGGGTTTCGGCGTGAAAACCTCAGCCAATTTAGTAAAAAGTAGAAAGTTATCGAAAAATAACTGATACTGAAAAACAACGCTATTTTATTCACTGTATTTACTTCCCTCAGATATTTTCAATGAAGGTAATGCGGTCCCAATTAATACTTAGTTATACTAGCTAATATTTTTCCGCCCAAATAACTGCTACTAAGACAAATACTTGAAAATGTTATAACTCGATCTAATTGGTGAACAGAAAGCTTTTGTAGAGATGTATTTTTCAATAGTCCTGTTATTAAAAGCCTAAATCATAGGAAAACCCTCTGACTATAAAGATAAGGTTTTTCAAGTTACAAAATATTAATTCTCATAAATAATTGAGAATGCTATATGTTTCTAGCTTAGATACTAATAGAAACCTAGAGATGAATAAATCAGTAATTACACTTGATTGTCATGAAAACATTCAAAATTTCAATTATAATTATGAGTTAAAATTTTTACTAGCTATGTATACGTACTTTATGTAATAAAAATAAATATCACACTTTTTTGAAGTAACTCTAAATAAAAAAGTGGGCAGATATTATTGGTAATAAAAATATTTCCCTACTAATTTCCCAAAAGAAGTTTCTCTGGAAAAACTCACCACACATCTGAGAAAATTTACCACTGAAACTCTTGCTAGATAATGCTTTTTGTATTGCTAACTATTTAATAAGACCTCTTGCAAAAATAATTTATGGCATACCTATGAGCATTGGGATAGTTTTTTAGCTCGAAAAAATCAACTATATTCAAATATTTTTCTTTGTATAGATGCGTAACTGCTTATCCTTGGATAAATATGCAGTTTATTATTCTAAGTAATTACCCTGTATCTATCAAAATCAAATCATACACAATTTGCATAGAATTTAACTTACTTTGTGCACGTTTGAAAATCTTCCATTACATCCACAACACAATTATGCAAGAGGTCTATATTCGATCACCTTTTTGCTTTTGCAGGTACCAACACAGGTAAAGCTTTGGGAATCACGCGAAAAGTAGCAGGCGTATAAATAGTTATTTCACCATCAGTGTTTATTGGGCAAGGTTTTCCCGTATCCACTCTAATTTGTCGAGTTTGCAGGCTTCTAATCTGCGGACAATCAACAAAATTTCCACTCCGTATTACTGGTAGAAGAGAAAAGATTTCCCACCAGTGTTCTATCTCTAATAAATAAAAATCTAACTGTTGGTCATCAATTCTAGCATTGTCAACTGCTGCTTTGCTACCGCCATAATACTGACCATTTCCCACAACTATTTGAACGGTTTGTATTACGGGTTTGTTGGGGGAAATTTTGACCGATAAAGGGCGAGACTTCAAAATGGCTTGGATGACTGCACCAAAATAACTGAATATTCCCAACGGAAGTTTAGCATTTTTAGTTAACTTTTGAGTGATATCTACACTCAAACCCAAGCTTGCAAAATTAAAGAAGTGTTTACCATTTACACATCCCAAGTCAATATGTCTAATATCACCTTCAATGATTATTTTACACGCTTGATTTAAATTTCTAGGGATACCTAAAGTTTTTGCTAAATCATTACTATTCCCAAGAGGTAATACACCCAAAGGTAATTTAGTTTCGATTAAAGCATCTACACCTGCATTCAGAGTCCCATCCCCACCAGCAATAATAACTAAATCTACTTCATCTTCATGTGTTTGAATTAATTCAGAAATATCTTGAGGTTGTTCTGGATATTCTGCAATTACTTCTAAACCAGAACGCTGTAAATAGCCTATTGCTTCTGATAAACGCTTGCGACTTTGGCGGGGTGTACTGATAGCTAATAATAATGCTCGCTGACGTTTAGATTTACCCATAATTATTTATCAATATTATTTACCATATGATTTTGAGTACAAAATTATCAGGATTTATGAAGAAATTTATCTATGTTGTTAGAATTGGTATTTTGCATTACAAGTGCACGTCTAAAAGCCTGCTTTCTCTTCTGTTTGTGCCTCAAATGGGAGTTCATATCATTAGTGAAATTGTATTTTCAATGTAATTTTATACTATATTTTTCGTTTATTTTTGGAAATTTCTGAAGATATAAACGCTAGTAATTATTAGCACAAAAAAAACTAGGTATAGAATCCTATTTTATTGGAACGTATCATTCACTCTCATAATTTATTGTACAAAAATATAGTATAAAAATTATCTCTTACTTGCAGAGTAAATAATCGGCTATTTTATACTTAGACTCGAATAAATATAATTTTTCACTCAATACTTTTATTTCACAACTTAAAATTGAGTATTCCTTTTTTGATAAACCCGTATGACAAATTTTCAAGGACCGTAAATTTTGTAATGTTTATACAAAATAAGATGAAAATTTCAATAAAAACCATAAAAGCAAGAAATAAGGGTATGAGTTATTTATAACAAGTAGCAAATCTTTCACAATCTCTTAATACCTCTCTTTCACTTTCAAAACCTTGGAAAATATAATGCTATATAATAAATTACCTATTGATATCTGTTTTTAATTAATTTGTAAAGGGATGTTCAAAGCAAATTGAGTGTATACATGTAAAATAAAGCTGTATTTATGACGTCATACTTAAAAAATTAAAACTATTGAATCTTCACTTAGTACTTACTTCAAAAATAAAAGAAACACATTTAGCATCTGTGTTTCTTCATCCAAGTAAATTATTAATTATAACTATTATTTTTAATGCTTGTTGTTAATAATAAAACCAACTAATTTGTTGCTAATAGTTGGTAATAAGTCTTAGAAATATCACTAACTAAATCGTCAATTTTAGCAATAAATTCATGTTCTAAATAAGGCTTAGTCAGATATGCTGTCGCACCTAAATTTTGTGCTAGTTGGCGGTGTTTATCTCCACTACGAGATGAAAGAATAACAACAGGTATTTTAGTCATTTCTGGGCTTTGTCTAATATTACTTAACAATTCAAACCCATTCATACGTGGCATCTCTAAATCAGAAACAACCAACTGGATCTTTGGATTTTTTTGTAACTTTTCTAAAGCTTCTATTCCATTTTGTGCTTGGATTACCTGATATCCATATTTCTGTAAAGTTAGTGAAAGAGTTTGACGGAGACTAATCGCATCATCAACTATCAAAACTACACGAGAACTTATCTGATTATGGTTAATACTATTTTTAGAAGAATTAAGTAAAACCGTGGTTTTATTATTGTCACCTCCCATACTAAAAGCACGATGCCTATTTACTGATGGTAAGGAAGTAGCATCTAAAGTTGCTAACATTTCACCATGTTCTGGTAACAAAGTTCCATCAATAACTAAAATTAAGTTTCCACTAGCTAAACTGCTACAACCGTAAATATATTTTGGGGGTGTAATCGTACTTCCTAAAGGTCGAATAACTAATTCTTGTTCGCCAATAATTTGGTCTACTTCTAGACCCAACATCTGTTTTTCTCTGCGCAGTAATAGCACGGGACTTTTCATATTTGTTGCATACTCATTTAAAACTTTATGTTCAGCAGTGTCAGCATTAAAAAGTGTGCAATTGTAACCCATAAAATCTGAAAGCTTGCGCAAGCTAATCATCTGCTCATCATTGTCTGTTTTCCAGTAAAGTGCTTTTTTACCTTCAAATTCTTTAATTTGTTCGGTAGTGGGAATTAATATCTTTTCAATACAATCTAAAAGCAGTGCATATAAATTATTACCTGCTTGAACGATCATTAATTTATCAGTGGTCATAGAAAAAGGAATTTTGAGTGTAAATTTTGTTCCTTGATAAGGTATGGAACTAACTGTAACCGAACCATTTAAAGAGTGTAGCTGAGAACGTACAATGTCTAATCCAATACCTCTACCTGATATCTCACTAACTTTACCAGCAGTAGAAAAACCGGGTGCAAATAAACAATCTACAATTTCTTCTTCTGTGGGAGCAGAACTATAAGCGCCAAATTCTGCTTCTGGCGATAAAATTCCAAATTCCACTGCTTTATTACGAATTTTATTTAAGTTTAAACCCTGTCCATCATCTTTAACTTCAATGATTGTTTGACTTCCCTGGTGGTAAGCACAAATTTCAATTGAACCGATTTCTGCTTTTCCACTTTGACGACGAACTTCTGAAGCTTCTATCCCATGGTCAAAAGCATTACGTACTATATGTAATAGAGGGTCATATAATTTTTCTGCGATCGCTTTATCCACCAGGACGCGAGTACCAACCAATTTCAGTTTTACTTGTTTGTCCGATAGTTTTTCTAGGTTTTGTACCATTTGGGGGAAACGATTGAGGATATTACCCAGAGGTACCATTCTTGCTTCTACTAAGTTGTCTATAATACTTAAAGTTAAGCGTTGTTTTTTTTCGTGAATGTGGGTTGATTGACTAAGTAGTAAGTCTAAAGATTCTGTTGTTTCTTGTAGTTGTAGTGTTTCTTCTAAAGCAGAGTTGAGTTTGAGATAATACTCTGTATATTTATCCATTTCCAGAGAGTCGAAGTCGACAGAAGCAAAATTTTGCATCTGTTGTGACGTTACCTGTCTGTAGAGCGGTAATTCGCGTAGCTGCTCCAAGGTTAACTGGTGTCGTTGATTCTGCTCGACTAATTGCTCAATTATCTGCTTGAGTTGTGTATCTTGTAAGGTTCGCTGTTTTTGGTGAATTAGCAGTTCTCCCGCGAGGTAATTGAGTCTTTGTAATCCTTCTACATCTACACGTATAAATGATTGGGAACGAGAATTTTTTGCTCGCGGAGATTCTTTAGAAGATTTATTTTTTATTTCGACTTTTTTCTTTTTTGTTTCCAATACAGATTCAACAACTGCTTCTTGAGTTTCTGCTACTGTTTGTGAAATAATTTTTACAGATTCAGAATTACTTGGCATTATTTCTTTGTCATAATCCTTTAAATCCTCGGCAGATATAATTAATTCTGGCTCCCCGATCTTGACTGGATCGTTTTCTGTAGATGTTAAATCTTCTCCCCATATTGCTTCGACAATATTATCTTCAAGTTTTGGGAACTCTGGTTGAAGAGTAACTTCTTTAATTTTGAGTAATTTTTGGACTTGAGGACTTGTCAACCAATTTTTTTCTTGTTCGGTAACAGGAGGTAAATTCTTATATTCTCGGGCTAGCTGAGAAATTTTGCTTTGTATATCTTTAATAACTGGAAGATAAAAATCAGATTCTTCTTGGTAAAATTTAAATCTGATTGCTGTTAATAATACTGTTAAAATTACCCCGTAGCGATAGACTTTAAGACTATCACTTTCATTCCCTTCAGCTTGTAAAAAGATAATGAATCGATCCAACCATTTTTCTAAACCTTCTACAGAACTTTCAGGATTATGGTTGGGAATAAGTAAAGATAAGCTCAGATCTTGAGAACTAATATCTAATTCGTGGTTGAACCAACCTAAAATACAGCGAATAACTTTTAAATAAAATTTAGCTTTTTTTGGTTTTAATTGTTTTTGATTAATATCTATTTTTTGAGTTAAAAATTTATATAATTCTTCAATTTCTTCTCTTAATGACGAGGAAGAAAATGAGATTTTAGGAGTAGGTAAATATGTATTTTCTTCCGATGGTATCGACAATTCTAAATCAGTAGCTAGATTAGGGATATCTGGGGTTGTTGGTTGTTCGTCAATTAATGCTTCTTGAGTAAATGAAATTAAAGCTGGTGATGCTTCTCCCCCACGGGTGCGATCGCCATCTAAGATTGCTGCTTTGGCTTTTTGTAAATTGCTGAGAACAACTTCCCCGATTTTTAATGCTTTATCAGGATTGGTTTCCAGTGCAGTAATAGTTGTTTGAGCAATTTCTCCAAAACCAGGTAAATTCAAAGATTCTGATAAACCATGAAACACCTCAGCCTCGGAACATAAAAACTCTGCAAATTCAGCTGGTGACGATGGATTTTTCAGATGTTCAGTAATGCTTTCAATGCGTTGGGTCACACCAGTTTCAAAAATTGACAGAACAATATCGAATCCCAACTCTTCAGAAGTGGGAATGTGAGTCTCTGCTCCAAAAGCATCACCGAGTTTTTCTTGTAAACGTGCAAATATTGTCGCAGCACGTCCTAGCAGTTCATCGTGGTCTATCGGTCTTCCGGTAATTTCTGCGTTTAAAGCTAATTGTAAACACTCAAACGACTGAAACAGTAAATTATAAAGTTCATTATCAATATCTACTTCTGGATTGTAGAGAGCTTTAAATACGTCTTCGAGAGAATGAGATATTTTATTAATTGCTTCTAAACCAACATTTGCTGCTCCTCCTTTTAAGGTATGAGTAGCCCGCATTAATTTATGTACTTTTGCTTTACTGCGGTCTTCGATGAGATCGGAAAGTTCTTCCTCTATGGTTTGTAGTAGTTCTGGGGCTTCGCTAAGAAAGTAAATATAGCCTTGCTCGCGGATAGAAGAGTCTGTAGTCATAACCAGAAGTTAGGGGGTTAGGATTAATGAATGAGTAATGAGTAATGAGTAATAAGTAATCAGTAATAAGTAATAAGTAATCAGTAATAAGTAATAAGTAATAAGTAATCAGTAATAAGTAATAATTAATAAGTAATAAGTAATCAGTAATCAGTAATAAGTAATGGGTAATGAATAATGAATAATAAAGACGTAGCATGCTGGGTCTATACAAAATTCAAGAGTTAGGAGTAAAGACGTTCTAGTAGAACGCCTTATATTTATTGACCCAGAACTGAAATTCGAAAATAAACTGCAAATAGTTTATGTGTCTTTGTTTTAGTCAACTTTAAATTTACTTGCACTCATTAATAGTTCCTGTGCCATTTCTGATAATTGTTGGAAAACAGTAGCAATACCATTAGCTTCAACTGCGGTTTTATTCGCAATTTGGGCGACATCCTTCATGGATGCTGTTGCTGATACGGATTGCAACATTTGAGTTTGGGTTGCATCGGTAATTTCTTGAAGCAAGCTACTAATTTCGCTTGTTGCAGCTACAATCTCATTTAAATTTTGGCGAGTTTCACTAACTAAAGTCGTACCTTCAACTACCTGTTGGATACCATCTTCCATCGCAACTGCAACATCTCCAGTTTCCTCTTGGATTTCCTGAACCAACTTTTCAATTTCGATGGTCGCTGCTGCTGACTGACGAGATAAAGAACGAACTTCATCCGCTACTACTGCAAAGCCTTTACCATATTCACCTGCACGGGTTGCTTCAATCGCAGCATTTAACGCCAGTACGTTGGTTTGAGTGGCAAAATTACTAATTAGGTTTACTACTTTAGAGATTTTTTGCGAAGATTCACTCAAACGTTTAATTTTTTTACTGGTTTGAGCAACAGTTTCACGAATTGTCTCCATTGCTTCTACAGTCCGATTCATGGCTGTATCACCCAGGTTGACTGTTGCATTGGTGCGGGTAACCACAACTTGCACTGACTCAGCATTTGCGACAACTGCTTGAGTTGAATCTACGGTTTGTTGAATTTCATTTAAAGCCTCATTCACTTCATGGGACTGTTGTTGAGCTAAGGTTGTTAATCCCGTAAGTGCTCCGTTACTGCGTTGAGAGTTTTCTGCAACTTGTTGAGCTGCTGTTTGTACCTGTAAAACTATTTGCCGCAACGCTTGCAAAGTATTGTTATAAGCATCAGCAATTGTACCTAATTCATCTTCCGCAATTGGAGCGCGCACTGTTAAATCGCCGTCAAGTGCAGGTCTGACTGCTGCTAATAGTTCGATCGCACGTTTTTGGAATTCTTCCTTGGCTTGTTTATCTTTTGCTGCTGCTGCAGTTAATTGTTGAGACTGAACCTGTAATTTTTCCAGGTATTCTGCTTGTTGCAATACAACTCCAAATTGAACAGAGATTTGTTTGATTAAATCAATTTCTTGTTCTTCCCAATTTCTAGGTTCGCTACACTGGTGAATGCATAAGAATCCCCACAAATCATCGCCTTTAATGAGGGGTACAATCAAGTTTGCCCGAATCTCTAACTCTGCTAATATTTCTATATGACATTTACTAAAACCAGCGTTATAAATGTCGGGAATAGCTTGAATTTTACCTTCGCGATAATCGGAATGATATTGTTCGCTAAAACAACGATCCTGAACTTTACCTTTGAGTACCGATTTATAAGGCTTTAGAACATCTTCAGCAATAAACTCGCCTTCGTCATAGTTGCCATTTTCTACACAAAAACGAAATACTCCAACCCGATCAGCACTTAACAGACTACGAATTTCTTTTGCTGTAGAGTTGAATAGGTTTTCTAAATCTCCCGTAGATTGACGGATGCGTTCAACAATATTACTAACTAGCTGTTTTTGTTCTGCAGCTTGTTGTATTTTACGCGATCGCACTTGCAGTTCCCGTACGTATTCTGTTTGCTGTAAAGCCACTCCTAACAATACTGCAATTTGTCCCATTGCACTGATTTCGT
Organism: Mastigocoleus testarum BC008; assembly: GCF_001456025.1. Classification (GTDB taxonomy): domain Bacteria; phylum Cyanobacteriota; class Cyanobacteriia; order Cyanobacteriales; family Nostocaceae; genus Mastigocoleus; species Mastigocoleus testarum. The sequence goes on along the minus strand of NZ_LMTZ01000087.1, from coordinate 61,287 downwards.
AATCTTCCCAAATACGAATATCAGAGTGTTGATAAGTTGCTAACAATCCCCAAAGTTGATTATTTTGAAAAATTGGTACTATCAAATAAGCCTTTGCTTCAAATTGTTCCAGCAAATCTTTGTAGCATCGAGGAAATTGAGCCTGGGAAATATCATTAATAGCAAATGCTTTATTTTGTTGAGATTTAATTGCTTGAGGATCTTGAAGGTATGTCTCTTCATTTTTATAAGCACCTCGCTCAATGTCTGTCTTATAAGTATTTTCTAAAGAGCGAATAGACTCGCAGTGAGCGTTTTCTTGGAGTAATTCTGGATCTATTTGTTTTTCTGTGAGTTTTTCTTTAAAAGAAGTCCAACCTCGATCTAAAGACTCAGCAATAAAATCTCCACTCCGGTCAGAATTGAAGCGATAAATAACTGTATGGTCTGCTTGTAATAATCGGCGAACTTCAGCAACAGTGGTTTGGAGAATAATCTCAAACTGGGAAGAGTCAGTAAATTTCTCTGTTAGTGTTTGAGCAATTCTACGTGTTAGATAAATTACATTTTGCTGACGTTCTGTTGTTTGAGCTAATCGATATGACTGAGCTTGGATTAACTCCATATATTCTGCTTGGGAAACAGCAATCCCAAAATTAATTGCAACTTGCTTTAGAAAATTAACTTCCCAGCTTTTCCATGCACGCGGTGCAGTATTTTGATAAGCGGTGACTAAACCCCACAATCTTTGTCCGACAAATATTGGTGCAACTGCATAAGCTTTCACTTCAAATTGTTCAAGAATCTCTAGATGAGATTCTGAGTGACCAGCTTCATAGATATCGTTAACTGTAAAAGTTTCGCGTTCACGATAGCGATCGCTCTGAGTTTCCTGTAAAGTTGTATCTTCCCAGAAATTTTGAATTTCATCTCCTACAAAAGGTGAGTAACCAGTAGCTATAGACTCAGCAATAAATTCACCGTTCCATTCTCGCTCGAAATGATAAACAGCAACGCGCTCGCATTTGAGTAATTGACGTACTTCTTGAGTTGCAATTTTAAAAATTTGTTCGATTTTGTAAGGACGTTGGAGTTTGTCAATAATCTTATTTAGAGAGCGTTGTTTTTGAGCTTGGTCTGCTAATTTTTCCTCGACTTCCAAATCTCTTAATTTTTGGGTGACTTCAACTGTCACTCGCTCAAGTAAACTAATTTGGAATTCTTTCCATTGACAAGCTGTAGAACAATTATGTACTCCCAATAAACCCCAAACATCATTTTCGAGAAAAATTGGTAGAATTAAACTAGACTTTACTTGATATTTTTCTAATAACTGTAATTGATAGGGTGTAAGTTCAACCTCTTTAATATCATCAATTGTTACGACATCTAAATATAAGCTTTTAGTTTCTAAACCAAAAGTAACTACTGGGAGGATTTCTCCTTTTGTGGGCGTCCATCCCTGAACGATGGATTCTGCTAAAATAACCCCAGATTCTTCTGCACTAAATTGATAAATAAAGACCCGATCTACTTCTAAATTTTCTCGGATTTCCGAACTAACTATTTGTAATAAAGTATCAATACTTGTAGTTTTACGAATTTTATTGGCTATCTTAGTTGATTGCTGTCGCCAATCTTTAAATATTTCATCAGTTGTCTTTTTTTCTGTACTTACACGATTAACAATTGCTGTAATTTTATCTGAGGGGGTGCAAGAAAAATCATCCTGTATATTTTCTTCATTATCTAATTCATTTATATGACATTCTTTTTCTTTACTATCTTGATAAATATCAGTCATGAATATGAACCTCAAACAACAAAAAAAATAAACAAATTATTTGAAAAATATTAAATTTATTTTGTAATTTTTAAAATTTAAGAATGGAGATTATTAATAAATCGATGTTACTTACATAAGAAATAAAAATAAATTTCGATTAACTATAGATTTCCCAAGCAGGAGATTTGATAATAGCATTAGCATCTAAGCTAATAATGATATCCTCGGACTTACCAATAAAGTAGCCATGCAATCTGGGAATAATATCTGATTTAAAAAGTTGAGGATCTGGTGATTTCATTAAATCAGTATCTAGCCAACAGATATCGATTAACTTACGAACTAGAAGACCTAAATATTTACCTTCTGCTTGTACAACAATCACCATCATTTTTAAAGTTAAAGGTGCCTCTTGTATGACTGATGTGTACCCCAACATTTCTTCTAAATCAATTATCCATAGCATTTCACCCCGCCAATTATATATTCCTAAAATATAATTATGCATTTGGGGAACACTGCATATTTCTGTCAATGAGATTGGTACAACTTCTGTGATTTTTTCTAATAAAATTACGGCTGTATCTATATTACCCAAGTTAAAACTTAAAAATTTATTTTTGCTGTCCAAATCTATCTTCCTTTTACTGAATAATCGATATTTTATTAAATGTTTTCGTGCAAATATTCATGTTCTTATATTTTGTATTTAATGCGATATTTATTATTGTTACTTCTTAAGTTTCTGTAAAACTTTTGTTAATTCATCTCGATCAACTGGTTTAGAAATATAGGCATCAGCACCCAACATATCACCCCACATTTTATCTACATCAGTATTTTTTGTAGAGCAAAAAACTACAGGTATTTTACTGGTATTTGGATTCTTTTTTAAATCTCTACAAATTTCAAATCCACTCTTACCTGGCAAAATTACATCTAAGAGAATTATATCTGGCTTATTTTTAGTTAATTTTTTATGGGCATCTTCACCACTATTTGCAGTTATGACGGAGTATCCAGCCAGTTGTAAATAACTACTAATTATTTCCATATCTGTTAATCCGTCTTCAACAACTAAAACTGTATTCATGATGATTAATTATCTGTTAAAAAGTTTTTTATTGAGTGAGCAAAATCTATTTTAATGAAGTCTTTAAGGGTAGATTACTTTATATATAGAAGAATTATTGTCATCTCATTTTGAGGTTTTATTTAACTTAGTCAAAGTATACACTTGTCTATCTACAAGCAAAAAATAAAGATATGATGAGTAATAAATTCAAATTACAAAAAATGAAATTTTTAAATTTTTAGTATCTTAATTTCTTAGAAACCTACGAAACCACTATTCTATTAGTGCATATTAGCTGTTTTTTGCGACTGTAAATATTTGCGTATAACACTCATGACTTTCTCTGCAACTACAGGTTTAGTTATAAAATCTGTAGAACCAACGACCTTAGCTCTGACTCTATCAAAAAGACCATCACTTCCCGTAAGTATAATAACTGGTGTTTCAGCAAAAAGAGATACTCTACGTAGCTGAGCACAAATTTCATAACCACTTGCTACGGGCATAACTAGATCTAAGAAAATTAAATCTGGTTTATGTTCTATTAATACAGGTAAAGCTTGTAAAGGGTCTTGGATTTTAACAAGCCGCAGCCCATTCGGAATCAATATTTGTTCCAACATTTGGGATACCTGAGGGCTGTCATCTACACAAGCAATTAGGGAACCACCAGAGTTTTTTGCTTTATTTGGAACTGTTTTCTTATTTTTTTGGATAGTTTTTAACGGTAGGTCAGGTACTGTTACTAATTCAATAATACCTTTGAGAACATAGGGTAGTAGAGAACGTGCAATTGCTAGCGGTGTTTGCTTCATTTTTACAGCTAAATCCCGCAAAGTATACTTACCATTCATCAAAACTACAAAATTTTTATATACAGATGGACTAACCATCTGTTTTAGTTGCTCGGAGCGACGTAATATTGGTGCTAAGTCTGGTGAAAAATTTGCTAATCCTCCTTCTGACCACATTTTCCACGAATCCTGCATAAACTTTAAGGACATATCTGCACTTGTAAAGCTCATTGGAGCTTCCAAGATTACGTCTTGCTTGCGTTCGCAACTAACCAAATTGAAATTTGCTTGTTGAGCTAAATCAAATAAGAGTTCTGCGATTGTATGCTCAACGATAGTACTGATTTGTTCGCGGTTAATTTTTTGTTTTTTATGCAAGATTTCTAGAATGCGATAATCCCAGTAATCTTCTGAAGTATCATCACTGCTTAACTGTATTTTATCTACATTAATCTCTGGACAATATTGAGCCATGTATCTTCGCCACCGGCGAAAGGGGTGAGTACCACCTGTAGCCCAGACTATGCGTCCAAGACGATAGTAAAATCTCCATTTATGTTCTTTTGAACTTTTAATGTTTAGCTTTCCACTGTATTGTAGTTGAGTGCATTGTTTAAACTCATCGAGTAAATTACTCGCTACCATCAATTCTGGATAGCTCATATTTTGTCCCTTCGATTAATAAGTTAATATGCAGTAAAATTAAGACTGGTACTCTGTCACATCAACTTAAGATAATTTTCAACTTTGGATGATTTATAGTTGGAATTTTGGTATCTCAGTTCTAAAAATTTTGACCGAAAAATGCCGATATCAAGATTTGGGTTCGTATTTGTACTATCAGGGACAGACTGATACCAGTAAACATACAAAATATTAATTAAAGAACCCTGTAGCTCAACTAAGTACCAATAAATTATCCTTCAATATTTGACTGACAGATTACTAGCAATACAAAACAATATGGAAAATTTTACTCATCTTTGCGAGCAAAATAATCCTATTATCTGAGTATTTTGTATCTCACATCTGTAGTTTAGTAAGATTCTCTTGGTTCGATGATTTAATTATTATGTAGTGTTTCCCAGGATTATTGAATTTTGAAAGTATATTTGAAAATATAGGACTTGATTATTTCCATTTCTATGATTTCCCTAAAGTTAAACTCAATTTGATACATTAGATTTAACCTCGAAAAAATATCTCATCCCTTTATTTATACAAATACTTAATTCGATATATCTCTACAAAAATTAAAATTAAATGTCATTTTAATGACTGTAAAATTAATCAATAATATTCTTTATAAAGGGATACTAGATTGATTCCGATCAGTATCAATAAATTGTTTGCATAAAGTGCCAGTTAAATTGCTTATGCTTAATACTAAGCATTGATATTACTAAATAAAACCGTGTAAATTCTGATTTTATTTTTTAAGGATATTTCCAGATAAATTATTATAGAGACCCAGCAACATTGCTGAGCCTCTACAAAATAATTTTATGATTTGTTGTCGGTGATATGACTTATAGCAGATTGCAAATCGCTGAGGCATAACTAAAAGCTAGATTTAAGGATTATTTAACTCCTATCTCCTATCTTCTGGCTACTGTTAGTGCTTAGCGTAAGCGTGACGCATCCGTTTTATTTTGTAGGTGGCGTGGCTACAGTGATTGTGAGGTGCGGGGGCGTAAGCACAGACAATGAGGGTGTCTACAGCACAAAATTCTACTATAAATTCAAATCGAAGTTTGGACACCAATATCTAATCCCAAACTTAATTTTCCGATTATTCTTCTCCCTCAGGCTGCTGTGGGGGTTGTCCAGAAACAACAATGAAACCAACAGAGTCTAGTCTAATACTAGGATTATAAATTCCTTCCATCACAGCTTCACCCAAAGCAGTCTCGGTATCTAGTTCTTCAGTTAATGAAGAATTCGGTATTTTCTCTGTCTCTGAATGTCGTTGAAGTCTCAGCCGTAATTGATTTATGCGGGTTTCTAACTTATTTTCGGCAAAGAAAGCGCGCTTTTGGCATAACTCCATGAAGTTAGGTTGTTGTTTCAGTAATTCTTCTGAGGTTGTGCGTGCTTGACGACAAAAATCTTGCCAATCTTCAGCGGGGACGAATCGATCCAAAATTTCTAAGCGATTTTTAGCTAAATTGTAATCTCGGGTGGCTTTATAGCTTTTACCACTGTATTTACGTTGCAAAATCTGCTTTAAATTTTCATCTTCAACAATTGACATTTGCTCGCCACGAGTGTCAAGAAATACCGTTTTGATCAGTGGTGGAAATAAAGCATCAGCACGGCGTTTTAAGCTTTTTAATTTCCTGACATCAAGCCCATAGTTTTTCACAACTTCTTTAGCTGCGCTCAGGTCAGTTTCAACTACATAATCAAAACGGAAGCCAAACCACTCCTTACCTTCGGTTACATCCCAAGATTCATCGGTGCGCCATAATGCAAAAGCTTGACCCCGATCGTCCCAACGAACATAGGATGTGAGGATTGTCATTAACCCCTCACCAATCCGATATAACTTAGTTCCTGTTGTTTGGTTTGCAATTCTGCGATCGTAAGTTCCTGGGTCTTTGATATGTTTCGCAAACAGACTTTTTAATTGATTTGCGGGAACTAGGGTGCGTTTTGTCGCCAGATAACGTCCTACTCCTTTTAAATTTACGTCTTCGCGTTGTTGAAACAATAAACCTTGGCAAATCCAACCTTCTATCGCACGTTGAATTTCTTGGTGACGGGCGTCGTAATCATCAAGTTTCTGAAAATACTCTGCGACGTTCTCATCCCCAACATCAATTTCATCGAGGATATTTTGTTCGCTAATTTTTACTTCTTCTTCGGCTGTTTCCTTTTGAATCTCAGGTATTACTTTTAATAACTCATTTCCCCCAGATTTAAATAGAATTGTTTCAACCTCTGGGATTTTTTCATCTGCGTAATACTGCAATCCAGCGATAGAACGGTCAAAAATACGAAACCCATTTTTTAGCAGCTGATACCAAGCGTCGTGGGGACTATCTTCCAAGTCGACGCCAGCAAATACCGTCAGGTCAACTTCCAAAGGACGACCAATGCGGTCTATCCTACCGATTCTTTGTTCCAAACGACTTGGTAATCTTGGTAAATCGAAATTAATCATCCAGTCAGCAAACTGGAGGTTATGTCCTTCTTCCCCAGAGGAATCAGAAATTAAGATAAAACAATTGGGATTAGTTTTGAACTTGGTTAAGTTTTGTTCTATTTGAGTCCGGGATTGTCCCAAAATATGACCTGCAACGGAAACTTCACCAAATTTTTGCACCAAAAATTTGATAATTTGATTACCAGTTTGGGTAAAACTAGTGAAAACAACGATTTTTGGTAATTTTTGACCAGTCATTGGTCTGTGAATTCGTTGTTTTAACAATTCTAATAACTTACCAAGATTGCTGCGCCAAGACTGCAACTGAAAGATTTCTGAAAGCCGATAAAGAATAACTGTGTTGAGCAGTTCGAGGCGATCGCCATCTTCAGAAGGTTGATTGATGATTTTCAGCAAATCTTGGAGAATCTTTTCTTCTCCCTCAAATAAGGGGGTTTCGGTTAATTTTTGGATGTCATCAGCACTAAATTCACGCAAGCGTACAGCAGAGCTTTTACTACCCAAACGTGCTGTAATTACGTCTTTGAGGACCCCAAACCAGGTACCTGCTCCACGGAATAGCAGTGAAAAGATTCGTTGGTATTCTTCTTGTTGGGGGGCTGCTTGACGCCAATTTTCTAGTAATTCATGGATATCAAAACTACGTTCGTCTAGATCGTATTCGACTTTTGGTACTACATTGCGATCAAATATCACATCTTCAACTGCAGCACGGCGATTCCGAAGCATCCGATTATGCAAACGGTAGGTTTCGCTGATGTGATTGCGAATTTTTCGAATCAGTTTATCTTTATCGGTATCCGCACTTGCAGAGCTCTTCTGCAAACAACTTTCTAATTCCGTCGCCAGATCTAAAACATATTTATCTTCAGCAAATAGCTGGCGCAATTCACCGATATTTTCTTTTAGAACAGATGATTTCGCCCCTTCCTGGAAACAAAGTAAAACCTTACCAACCGAGGAGCGTTTTTTTACTCTGTTACGAAAATCGTCTAGATTGTCAAGGGGATAGCTAATGGGATCTAGCAAGTGTAACATTGCCAAGAAATCCCGCTCGTTGTTAAGGACTGGGGTCGCCGAAAGTAAGAGGAGGCGATCGCTTTTATGTGCTAGTTGTTTACAAGTCTGAAACTGTCGGCGCTGAATCGAATCGGTAGATATCGCCGTTGCTGCGATGTGATGGGCTTCATCTACAATCATTAAACCCAATTCAAGATTCAGGCTAACCCGATTCATATCCTCAAAGGCTATTACCTGTACCCGTTTGCCAAAATGGGAAATATAAAATTTTTGTTCTAATTCAGTTCGCCATTGCTCAACTAAATATTGAGGAACTATTACTATTGCAGTACCGGTTGATTCGTCTAGTAAATACTGTCTGAGAATTGCACCAGCTTCAATAGTCTTACCTAACCCTACCTCATCAGCTAAAAGATAACGTTGGATCGGATCTTCAAGAACACGACGGACAACCTCCACTTGATGGGGATAAAGCTTGATATTTGCCGACATCAAGCCTGTCATTCCATGGCTAAGGGCGCGTTGCTCAATTAAACACTGAACCAAGTTCAATCGCTTGTCATGAAAATAAGGTGTTTCATGACCTTTAATAGCCAAGGTTTCGATTGGGTCGGCGATGTGCATGTTGCAACGAACATAAACATCTTCTTCCCGAGCCAAGATTGTTTTGCAATCCGGTAAGTCGATTTGATAGTGGCTTCTATCTTCGTCCCATTCGTAAATTCTACCTATATTCCAGGTGTCTTGGAGTTCATCCCGGATGTAACATCTGGTTTGGGGTTGTAGCCGAATACGAGATAGGGAGTTTAAGGGTACAGATGCTTTAACGCGTTGCGCAACTGAACAAAAATACTCAACAGTTATTTGGGGATCGGATACATCGATTACTTTTCCTATCCCCAAGTTATTAGTGCCCGAACGCACTAATGAACCAAGCTTTATCATGTTTTCTGGTGTAAAACGAATTTAGCTGCTTATGTGGTGCAGTTAACAATAGAATGCCGTTAGGATATTTATGGGAAAAACTTACCCTGTAGGCATTTGATTTTGTAGGATTAGATGTGTCACAAGTCGGTAGTGTATACCTCGACTAGGAATTGAATCCCAAGTCTGCATTTTAGCCAGGTAATTCTAGATTTACCAGAAATTACCAAATTACTAACTGATATAGATGATGACTAAGCAATAAATACCAACGGTAATTGAATTTTTGATGACATTCAAGGTCTACAATTTCGTGCGCATATTAAGTTTAATATTTACGGCATATATTATCTTAGAACCTTATGTTCCGTATTCCCTTATTTTCCATTCGCCTTAAGCTTTTTTATTAAAACAAAAGAAACTGATTTTCTACAACTCCCACTTCCCTAGCTCCGGGGGTGAAATTCACCGGATTGTATTTTGAGAAGATGGGGACCGGCACAATACAGGATAATTATTAGTTCTCCTAAAGAGAACACAACACCTGAATTATGCCCTCAAATGCACTGTCCATTTAGCTTTCACTTTGGATAACACTAAATGACCGACACTAAATCTTAGCACTCATAGAACTAAAAGTTAAAACATAAAAACTAAGATATTAAAACAAAAATATTAAGATTCAACAGTTTTGCACCCTTGACGACAAAATATTTATTAACCTCTAGGTCATGAATTTGGTTTATTTTCGTCTTGTTTTTCCCGCATTAAACTTTCTTCTAATGCTTGGATTTGTTCCCGACGCGCTTCTAATTCCAGGGAACGACGTGCTAAGTCCTGATTTTGTAAAGTCAAGTCTTGTCGCCACTGTTCCGCCCGTTCGGCTTCTTGACGTAAAAATTCTGGAGTAATTCCACTATTAAGATACTTATCAACTATTTCCAAAATCCAGTTTGTCGCTTCTTCTATGCGCTCAATTTCACCTGTGGAGGAAAGTTCTACAAGTACAAGTAATTTCTCATTCAGAGTATTACCTTTCCCCAACAAAATACAAGTTTCTTCTGGGATCGTAGCCCAAATGTTTTCTGCTTCTTGGCGCGCCAAGAGTTTTAACTGGAATTGGTCTAAAAATTGGTTTCTATGCACCTGGGCTAGATACAGCATAAATAAAACTGCGAGTATCAAAATCCACACCTTAGCCTATGCTAACCTAAATCAGGAATTAGATATGTTAATACAGTCAAGTAATGTCTAGTTGGACGTCATATCTAAATTTTAGAATTTATAGTAGGACTAAGAGTTGCAGAGACGCGATGCATCGCGTCTCTACAGGTAATAGCTTTGCTCTAAGGATATTTCTATGGATAAAAGAAATATTTTCTCGTATAACAAGACTATCACCCGATATTGCCACATGAATTACTTGACTTCAGTTTTGGCTTCATTTTTAGCTTCACCAAGAATACTTTGTAGGCGATCGCCAAGAATTTTAGCTTGAGTTTGTGCTTCGGCTAAATCGTCGCGCACTCCCTGGACAACATTTTCTGGTGCTTGTTCAACAAACTTAGAATTACCCAATCTACCACTGAGGGATTTGATTTGAGTTTCGAGTTTGGTTAAACGTTTTTGCAGTTTGCTGGCAAAGGCATCAATATCTGTTACCCCTTCCAACGGTAGAATTACTTGTACCGTACCAACAACACCAGCAATAGCTTTTTCTGTTTCTGGCTCTGAAACCGCTTCTAATGACTCAATTGGAGTTGTGTCTGGGGTGGAAATTGGGTTTTGTTTATCAACAAAAGCAAAGAATTTCTGGAAAAATTTTTGTCTGTTTTCAGTTGACAGAAGATTTTTACGAATAAACCAAATGCCATATCCAAGCCCAATAACTTCAAATAAACCTCCAACTAAAGGAATATTATCGATGGTATCGACAATATTAAAACCTAATCTCAGTAGGTAAATACCCAAGACAATTATTCCAAGTTTCTTCCAATTAATACGAGATTTTTGTTCTGTTTCAGTTGTTGTTTTCTCAGTATTGTTTTGCAGATTGCTTGTGCTGATACTTAAAGTTTCAACTTTCGCCAAGTCTTTAATGTAAGTTTGTGTGGCGTTGAGAAGTTTTCTTTCTTTTTCGTTGTCACTTTGTAAATTAATCTTGACTTTTACACCAGGTTTAACGTCAGCTTCAGCGCGTAGGTTACGAATGGTACGAATGGTACCAATTAACAATTCAAACTGGGTTTCTAATTCTCCATCAATTAAGCCGGTTTCAACTTCCGGGTAACATTGTACGGACAAACTTGTGGAAGAATTATCCGGTTGTTGGGTGAGAGTTTGCCAAATTTCTTCAGTAATATGGGGCATAAAGGGATTAAGTAATTTTAAAATCCCTTCCAATACATAAGCTAGAGTTTGCTGAGCAACTTTCCGAGATTCAGGGTCAGCATCTTTTTGCAAACGCGCTTTAACTAATTCAATGTACCAGTCGCAAAAATCGCCCCAAATAAATTCATATAATCCCTTTGCAGCTTCTCCCAAGCCGTAGTTATCCATATATTTACAGGTTTGTTGGATAACTTGGTTGTAACGAGAAAGAATCCAGCGATCGCTCAGTTCTGTTGCGACTGGTTTGCCTAAATTCTCCGGCGTTTGACCGTCTAAATTCATCATCACAAACCGCGCTGCATTCCACAACTTATTGGCAAAATTGCGGGAAGCTTCTACGGTGCATGATTCATTTTTTTTGCGATCATACTCTAAACGAATATCTTGACCTGCACCTGCAACTTCTTTAATTAAGGTGTAGCGTACAGCATCCGTTCCATATTTATTGATTAAGACTAAAGGATCGATACCATTTCCTTTAGATTTGGACATTTTCTGACCCTTCTCATCCAAAATCAAGCCGTGGATGTAAACATCTTTAAATGGCATTTTGTCAGTAAAATGTCCCGCCATCATGGTCATTCTAGCGACCCAGAAAAAGATGATGTCGAAACCCGTAACCAAAGTCGCGGTAGGATAATAAGTCTGGAAATCTTTTGTTTGTTCTGGCCATCCTAAAGTGGAAAAAGGCCAAAGTCCAGAAGAAAACCAGGTATCTAAAACATCTGGGTCTCTTTCTAAGCGGACATTATCGCCAAATTTAGCAACAGCTTTTTCATGTGCTTCGATCGCATTTTTGGCAACAACAAACGGTGTACTATCGGTAATCTCTCCATCTGTTTGACTCACAGCATACCAAGCCGGAATTTGATGTCCCCACCACAACTGACGAGAAATACACCAATCTTCTAACTTAACCAACCAGTCACGGTATACCTTAGTCCAACGTTGGGGGACAAACCGTGGTGAATTACCTTCATCCAGACAAGCCAAAGCTTTATCAGCTAAGGGGCGAATCTTTACAAACCATTGGGTGGAGATTAAAGGTTCTACGGGAACTTTACCGCGTTCACTGTAGGGAACCGTATGTTTGTAATCTTCTACCTTAACTAAAACACCATCTGCTTCTAAACGAGCAATAACATTTTTTCTCGCCTCAAAACGGTCTTGACCCTTAAATTCTCCGGCATTCTCATTGAGAGTACCGTCCTTATTCATAATATTGATAAACGGCAAATTGTGACGCTTACCCATGGCAAAATCATTCGGGTCATGGGCTGGAGTAACTTTAACACAGCCAGTACCAAAACTTGGATCGACTAATTCATCAGCAATAATTGGAATTACCCGATTCATAATTGGCAAAGTTAAAGTTTTGCCAACAAAACCTTTGTAGCGATCGTCGTTAGGATTTACCGCTACCGCTGTATCACCCAACATTGTTTCTGGTCGGGTTGTCGCCACTTCCACATAACCGGAACCATCTGTTAATGGGTAACGAAAATGCCAAAGATTTCCATCTACTTCCTTTTTATCTACTTCCAGATCGGATACAGCAGACTGTGATTTGGGGCACCAATTTACCATGTAATTGCCACGATAAATTAAGCCTTCATCATACAGACGGGCAAAAGCTTCTAAAACCGCCTGAGACAAACCCTCATCTAACGTGAATCTTTCCCGCGTCCAGTCCACCGACACACCCAAACGGCGCAACTGATTAACAATTGTTCCTTTTGATTGAGCTTTCCATTCCCAAGCACGTTCGAGAAATTTTTCTCGCCCTAAGTCCTTGCGAGTTTTACCTTCAGCTTCAAGCTGTTTTTCCAAAATGGTATGGACAGCAATACTGGCATGGTCGGTTCCAGGCAAATACAAAGCATTACGTCCCTTCAGGCGTTGGTAGCGCACAGTGGTATCAATCAAGGTATTATCGAAAGCATGACCCATGTGTAAAGTACCGGTGACATTTGGTGGTGGAATTACCACACAGAAAGGTTCACCACCCTTATCGGGGTCAGCTTTGTATACTTGATTATCTTCCCAAAACTTCTGCCACTTGGCTTCTGTGGCGAAGGGATCGTAAACACTGGGTAAATTAGTAATTGTTGCGGTCATGCTGGAAAATACCAATAGGTCAAGAAAGAAGGCGACGTTGCTATTTATAGCAGAAGTCGGACTCTTCGATCTAAATTTATGTAAATGTTTTTAATTACCAAAAACAAAAGTACCTGTTTGGAATTACAGGTTACGTTTTGTATTATAGCAGTAGTACTAGATTGGTAATGGGTAATGGGTAATTGGTAATTGGTGATTGGTAATTGGTGATTGGTAATTGGTAATTGGTAATTGGTAACGGGTAATCCTTGCTCATCACTCATCACTCATCACTCATTACTCATCACTCATTACTCCTTACTTCTCCTCGATGTATCAATAATTATTGACGGAAAAATTGAATTCTGTGAAGAATAGCTAATAATTACAAGTACTTAAAGGTTAATAAACCCAGCTAATTCGTCCAATTTGATGAAGATAAATGAAATAATCTGGACGGAAGTACTTTAATTGTGCAATTAAGAACCATCAGACATGTATAATTCGCATCTGCAACAAGTAACCGTACATCTACGTCTGTAAAGGTTACTTAATTACGTTTCTCCACACCTAATTTATATCAAACTCATTTACCACATTTATGGAAGCTCAAACTAAGTCGTCTTCGCTTTCCCCTTGGTTTTATGTACCTAGTCTTTACTTTGTCCAAGGCATACCCTACATGATTATTAATGTAGTTTCCACAATTTTATATAAAAGACTGGGAGTTGATAACGCTCAAATTACCCTGTGGACGAGTTTTCTTTATTTACCTTGGGTAATTAAAATGTTTTGGGGTCCATTTGTTGATACGTTTTCCACAAAAAGAAGATGGTTGCTGACCACTCAATTTGCGATGTCCGGTTGTTTGGCTTTGGTCGCACTATCTTTACAGCTACCAAATTTCTTTTTTATATCTCTAGCAGCTTTTGCAGTGGGAGCATTTATTTCTGCTACATATGATATTGCCACAGATGGCTTTTACATGCTTGCACTTAATCCAGGACAGCAAGCTTTTTTTGTTGGGATTCGCACCTTCTTTTATCGACTAGCGATGCTATTTTGTACTGGATTTCTAGTGATTTTAGCAGGTCGTTTAGAAAAAAGTACTGGAAATAATCCCCTCAGTTGGTCAATCGCAATTGGTGTTGCGGCTGTAATTTTTGCAGTTTTATTTATTTTTCATGCCCTGATTTTACCTGCTCCCGAATCAAATTCTCACAATAATTTAGATAATAAAACAGTTCAAAATGTATCTTGGGTGAATGTTTTTCGTTCTTATTTTGAACAGAATAAAGTTTACATAATCTTATTATTTATTCTGTTTTACAGATTTGGGGAAGCGATGTTGCTCAAGCTAGCATCTGTATTTTTATTAGATCAAACAGCAGCAGGTGGGTTAGGACTTGCAACAGAAGATGTTGGCTACATATATGGAACATTCGGATTAGTTTCTCTAATTTGTGGAGGTATTCTGGGAGGAATATTAATTTCTAAATTTGGTTTAAAAAAATCTTTGTTTCCAATGGCTTTATCGCTAAATTTACCAAATTTATTTTATGTATACATGGCTGTAGCTAAACCTCCAATTCAATTTGTTTATCCTTTAGTTTCCATCGAACAATTTGGATATGGAATTGGAACTACTGCATTTATGGTTTACTTAATGTACATTTGCAAAGGAGAATATAAAACATCTCACTACGCCATATCTACAGGTTTAATGGCTTTGGGGATGATGATACCTGGAGCTATTAGTGGAACAATTCAAGAATCTGTGGGGTATCCATTATTTTTTGGAATAGTATTTTTAGCAACTATCCCCGGAATGTTGACAATATTCTTTTTACCTTTGAATGGAGAAGAAGGTAAACAACAGAAAACTATCTAACTTGTTTATTAATTTGATTGTTTTGTTATTCTATAGGGTGTGTTAAGCGAAAGTCGTAACGCACCTTATTTTTTAGTTGCTATTATACTATAATCATTTCAAGGTAATAAAAAGTGTCTGATAATATTCAAGAATCCTGTCAAAATAAAGAACAGGTACAAAAACACTACCAAAATATAGCTGTAAATTTTGATGAATTATGGACATATTCACAAGATTTCATTATATTTATTAGTGAAAAAATAGTTAAAAAATTAGAATTTAAATCTCAGGATATTTTTCTCGATTTAGGTTGTGGTACTGGGCTTTTCACCAAAGAGATTAATAATATTGTTGGTTTTGACAATCCTGTAATTTGCTGCGATATTTCTGCAAATATGCTCGCTCAATTAAGCGATAATTCTGATTACAAATGTGTAGCTATGGATGCAGTTGAATTTTCCCGTCAATCTTATGAATATGATAAGATTCTGATAAAAGAAATGATTCATCACTTAAATGTAAATGAGCAAGAAAAACTGACCGAAAATATATTTGCTCGATTGCACTTGGGTGGTAAATTTTTATTGATTCTACTTCCACCAACTATTGAATATCCATTATTTGAAGCTGCTTTAAGTAGGTATGAAGAGTTACAGCCTGATTACAAGTATTTAGTAGAATTATTTAATAAAACAGGTTTTAAAACTAGTGTAGATTTTGTTGAATATCCTTTATCTATACCAAAAAATAGATATATCATGATGGTGAAGAATCGCTATATGTCTTTACTTTCAAGTTTTGACGACAACGAAATACAAGAAGGAGTATTTGAAATCGAACAGAAATATTCTGATAAAGATATTTTAGAATTCAATGATCGTTTTGTTTGTATTGTAGGGGAAAAATATTAATTAAAGTATCGATTTTTATAATAAATCTAATTTTATTAGAATCGTCTTTATTCTCCTAAACTTTTAAATTACTCATGTCTTATGTTTTAGGAATAGATGGTGGGGGTAGCAAAACTACTTGTATATTGATGAACTGTTCCCGTCAGCTAATAGGGAGAGGTGAAGCAGGTGCATCCAATTATCAAAGTATTGGTATTGAAGCAGCTAAAAAGTCTATTGAAACTGCTATTAAAGAATCATTAATAGCAAGTAATATGATTCAAAATATTGAAACTCAAAATACTCAAGTTAAAGCTATTTGTTTAGGTTTAGCAGGTGTTGGACGTCCCAAAGATATAGAAGTAGTAAAAAATATAATTCAAGATTTACGTGACAATGGATCGTTACCCATTACTTGGAATTTACAACCCCATAACATCATAATTTGTCACGATGCTTTAATTGCTTTAGTCGGGGGAATTGGTCATAACGTAGGAATTGTGGTTGCTGCTGGTACTGGTTCCATTATTTTTGGACGAAATTCCCAAGGAAAAACCAAACGGGTTGGTGGTTGGGGTCATATTTTAGGTGACGAAGGTAGCGCTTACAAAATTGCGATCGCAGGAATGCAAGCTGCATTAAAAAGTTATGACGGACGAGAAATAAATTCTTGTTTGTTAGCAGATTTTCAACAACATCTCGAACTCGCAAATATTGAAGATTTAGTAGATGTCATATACAGACGCGGATGGGATGTGAAAAAAATCGCTGCTTTAGCACCAATTGTCGATCGCGCAGCTGCAAAAGGCGATCAGGTTGCAAATAAGATTATTGATGATGCTGTGGAAGAGTTATTTAAAGCAACTTCTACGGTTATTGAGGCGATTTTTCAACCGGGGGAAGCTTTGGAAGTAGTGACAACCGGAAGTGTGTGGGGAAGTAGTGGAATTCGGGAGAAGTTTGTGAATGCTATGGTTGAAATATTTCCTGGAGTTGAGGTAATTTTACCGAGATTTGAACCTGCTTATGGGGCTTGTTTACAAGCTTTGGGGAGCTTAATATAATACGAAACTCCCCATCAGCATTGCTAAAATCCAATGTTTATAGCTTATACCTGAATTTTAGTGATGAGATATTGTCATCAATAAGGTTGAACGGTCAGTTTAAAGACACACCTAAAGTACTACTACTCGAATACATCATTACATGTATGTACGATTTTTGACTTGTGTTTGACTTGATGGTGTTTTTGTCTGCGGGACGTATCCAATAGACTTCAAATAATTCAACATAGTATTAGCATCAGATACTTCAAAGGGATCTACTTGAGAATTATCTTCAAGCCCTGGTTCTACAAATATCTTCTCAATTTTGCAGTCATTGACCACCATTGAATAACGCCAAGAACGCCAACCAAAACCTACATTATCTTTGTTTACTAACATTCCCATTTTACGGGTGAATTCACCAGTACCATCGGCAAGTAGAACAACATTTTTGATATTCTGCTGTTTACCCCATTCATACATCACAAAAGGATCATTAACCGATAAACAAATAATCTGATCTATTCCCTGGGCGCGAATTTGAAAATAAAGTTCTTCATAACGAGGTAAATGAGTTGAAGAGCAAGTGGGAGTAAAAGCACCAGACAAAGCAAATAGTACTACTCGCTTACCACCAAAAATATCCTTGGTTGTCTGAGATTGCCAAGAAAAGCGATTAGTAAAAGTAACATTGGGAACTTGATTTTGATAAATCATCATTAATTGATATTTACGTTAAGAAATATCTATGCTCGAAAAACTCTAGGAACCCTAAATTTTATGAAAAATATAGTAGAAACTAATCGATAAATCATCTCTAAAAAGATCCATTTTTTCTACAAGTGATTTAGGAATGTATACAAAAAAGTGATGTGACAGGTCGTTATGCTGATATAGACAACCGGTAATAATACACTTTTATGATTTTAGGGATCAGCAGAAGATAACTTATTGACGTCTGACACTCACATTAATTGACTCTCCGTCGAAGATAAGATTCTTGGGATAGATAGAAAAAACAATTATGTTTGCCACAGTCTAAGAGGGAAACTACAATTAACAAAATTTAGATTTTTTTATTATAGTCAAACATAAAAAAAAGGACTATTTTATCTCAAGTTATAATGCTTTTAAGCAGCTAGTAGATATACAAAAATAATAAAAAAATTAGCAAAGAAAAATCTTCTTACTTATGGGATGAGGCATCTATTTCCCTGTTCCCCATACAAACAAAATGTTAAATTAATGTAGGCTAGGTGCTTAACAATTTTCTCAACCATGCTTGATGATACAAAACTAGTCTGGGATTTACAGCGAGTAAATCAAATAGCTCAAAGCTTTTCTACTTCCCTAGACTTAAAGGAAATCGCTTGCTTGGCTACAGATGGTTTGGTTGAGTATTTCGACTGCGCTTTTGCTCGAATTTGGTTAGTTGAACCAGATGGTGAAATGTTGCGATTGGTTGCATCATCTGGATTATATACTCACACAGATGGTTCTTTTAGTCGCATTCCAATGGGAGAATTTAAAATTGGTAAAATTGCTCAAAATCGTATATCTCTATTAAGCAATAACTTAGCTGCGGAATCTTGGGTTAGGTATCCCCAATGGGCGATCGCTAATAATATTACTAGTTTTGCTGGCTATCCCTTAGTTAATTCTGACAAGGTGGTTGGAGTTTTAGCTGCATTTAGCCATCATCCCATGAGGTCAGAGTTTTTAGAAGTGTTATTAAGTCTGTGCACGACCTTAACTGTGGCTTTGGAAATTGCATCGCAACATCATAAAGAGAAACAAGATGTTAAGCCCAAAATAACCCTTAGCGAACTGTCACTTTCCGATAACCTCGCTTACATATTGGGTCAAACAAAGTTGACAGTAATAGGGACGGAAAGAAGTCTTGACTTATCTCAAACTCAAGTATTTCTCAAAACTGCTGAGATACTTCAAACCCTAGATTGTACTTACTGTCGTTTAACTTATGAACTAGATTCAGTTTCTTTGGAAGCGATTGCCGCTACTTCAGCTATAATTTCTCAAGAACAAGAAGAATGGGAACAATCCGTTTTTGGTAATTTGTTCTCGACTACATCATGTTTTGGTGGAAGTTTGAAAATTAATACTGAAGCAAGCATCAAAGCTATTCAGGTGTCTTTGACTTTTCCATCCGTGATCGATATCCCAGAATTATCTCTCAGGATTAAATGTCGCTTACCTCTGCTACAGACAGGATTCGCTCAGCTAGCTTATTCTGCAGGATTAACAGTTTGTACTGGTGGCGATAATCGCCATATTCCCTTGCTTACAGATCGAGCTTCTTTAGTTGAAACTAGCGAACGCACTATTTGGGTTAACCATGACTCAAACTCAAAAATTATTCCTGAAGGAGTAAAAGCTTCTATTGATTTATCCACAACTTCAAAACAATTACGGGAAGTGGTTGAAACTCTAATGAAGGGAGATGCTTGGAAACTCAATAGGGGACTCAATAATAATATTCAAGTACAACAACAGAAGCTTTCTGAGAGAGAACAGGAAGTAATTACCCTTTTAACTCAGGGATTGCGCGATCGCGATATTGCTGAGCAACTCCACATTAGTAATAGTACCGTTAAGTTTCACATTAACAACATATTAACTAAGCTAAACTCAAAAACTCGACTGCAAGCACTTTATAAGTTAATGAATACTGGTGGGTTAGAACTTTGAATTCACACCAATCTCCTTTGATATTGCTACACTTTTTTTAATGACTTGTGCTTAGTACTACACCTACATCGCGTTAATTAAAAAGACATTTTGTTTTTCAAGTGCAGCCCGCCTAAACTTGAAAGCTTTTTGATATTCATCATCTTTGAATAATTTTAAGAAATATTCTCGTTGGGGATACTGTCCGATAGCAATAATATCCCATTGAGTTGAATCATTTCCTATTAAGTTACCTTCAACAGTACCTCGAAGGAGAAAATGTCCGCCAACTTCAGAAACTTTAGGGACGCTTGTTTCGGCGTAGGTTGCAAATGCTTCACTTCCTGTCATTTCTTTCCCATTGGTTAAGGTTGTGTCGGCTCGATCTTTGAGCTTAAAAAAATTGACAACTGTTAGTGGTGAGTTCATATCACCCTTAAGAAGGGTTTCCCATTGTGTCGTAGTTGGTAATCCTTCACCAGAACCATAGAGATTAATAAAGACTTCTACTGAATATTGCATGACACTACAATAAATTACGATTACACTATACTACAAAAAAATACATTAGTTTAGTTCCTTGTTTCTTATTTGCTGTTGGGAAAAAATTAAATCGAGATGAATTTGCTAATATTTGTTGAGGTCTTGCTGCTATCAAATAGTTGCTGTTATTAGCATCAACGATAACAAATTATAAAATACTAAAGGTAATCGCGCTTTAAATTTATTTATAGACAGACATCATTTAATTAAATAAACATTTTGCAGAATATATTAATAACGATCCAGTTCCAGGAAAAATCTTATATTTTCGCGGCGACGGTGGTAATGGTAAGTCTCTGTTACTGAAGTATTTAAGAAAAAGATGCTGCAATCGATTCGACAAGCAAGTATGGCGGGAAATACTGCTTGGCTCTAGGTGACATTTTCTTGTAAATTAGTGGACAATCCTAGACAAAATGTCTAAGATTTATACTTGATTTTCTTCGACTAACTCTCGGACATAATCCCTATTGTCGCGACAAAAAAAGGGTTCCAGTCCGAGAAAAGTAAAGCTAAATTCCGGTTAAAGTTAATTGCTCTAAAATCAAAGATATTAAAAATTGCTAGTTTAAAACGAGACTTAAGTAAATTAGAATCTACAGCAAGATTGCACATTTGTTTTGGTTCTCGCAAGCTTTTTAATGCTCAATATCATCTAGAAGAAAATGGCTATTCTAGTCATGAAGAATGGTTAGAAGATTGGCGTAAGAAGCGGTCAGGACGGTTTTATTGTGTGGGTAAGTCATCTTATGGGGGCGGTACGATGATAAACATCTATGCCACAGAGGATGATGGTAAATACATGATGCGTGTTCAAGTTCCACGATGCTTGCAAGAACAGTGTGGCAAATATATTGAGGCTTATTTTACCGTAGATGACCGTAGTGGTAGAATGCGGCGCAAAGACTTAGAATATGCCATTAACCATCAAAAACCAATAACTACTCAAGTTTTTCGTAGGGAACATAAAGATGACAATTGTTATGTGCATCTAACAACTTACGTGCAAGATATTCCCATAGTTTACACCATCAAGAATGGTTGTTTGGGAATTGATTTTAATGCCAATTCCTTGTCAGTAACTTATGTAAAGTCAGATGGGAATATTGCATGGTGCCATGACTTCCCCTATCAATGGAAAGGCAAGACTTGCGGACAGCGAAAAGCTCAAATGAGAGATTTAGTTTGTGATATTGTCCGTATCGCTGATTCTTTAAAGTGCTCTATCGCAATAGAGTCACTTGATTTTTCAAAGAGAAAAGCGCAGATGAGTGAAGAAAGTAAGCTTTACAATGGAATGCTTTCGAATCTCTCTACTTGGCTTTTTAAAACAGCTTTAGAATCTCGTTGTAAACGTTTTGGCGTGCAATTGGTCAAGATTAACCCAGCGTTTACAAGTCTAATTGGCATGATTAAATTCATGGTTAAATATGGTTTAAGTAGTGGCACATCAGCAGGTATGGTTATTGCCCGTCGAGCCATGAAGATGTCAGAAGCAGTTCCACAATGCTTGTCGTTACCAGTGGATGACGGTAAGCATGCTTGGAGTGCATGGAACCGCGTTTCTCGATTTATCAAGAAACATGGTATACGGCGTACTCAGCTTTTTCAATGGACAAAAGCCCTTGAGGGAATCCTAAAATGGGAACATTCCAACCCTTCTTTGCCAGTAGACATTGATAAAAGTCAAACTAAAAATCCTCCCATTCACCGAGGAGAGGTTAGACCAGATGGCAATGTCCAACTTTGTCTATTTGTTTAGTAGGTGTACAATTTAAGCACTTTACAAGTTGATAATTACTGATCGATTAAAGCTTTAAACACTTCCTAACCCTGAGGAGCAATCAATTTTTTATCAGTTGATTTTTTCCCATTTCCAGCAAATTCGTAATTCGACAAAGCTCTTAAAGCCCGATTGTAATATGGGTCTTCAATAGTTCCCCATAAATTCGGATTTGTTGCTAACTGACGCCGCTGCGAATACGTCAAATCTAAGTTAATATCTGGGGTAATTCCTTTACGATTGATATCAGTTCCTTTGGGAGTGTAGTAATGAGCGGTCGTGATGGTAATTCCAGAACCGTCACCCAAGTCATGAAGTCTTTGTACTAAAGCTTTACCAAATGTTTTAGTCCCAATCACCACTGCTCGGTTATTATCTTGTAGCGCTCCGGTAAGAATCTCACTAGAACTAGCTGAATTACCATCTACTAAAATAGCTAGGGGTTTATTGGTTAGAGAATTACCATTGGCTTGAGCTTTTTGGCTTTTTCCTTCGCGATTCACCATACTAACAATGCCGCCATTATCTAGCCACATTTTGGCAATTTCAATACTTGAATGTAAATATCCGCCAGGATTACCGCGCAAATCTAAGACAAATTCATCAGCTTTCTGAGCTTCTAAATCGTTGATCGCATTTTGCATTTGCTTTGCAGCATGGGCGCTAAAATCTCGCAAACGAATGTAACCTACACGTCGCTGACCTTCTTGTTTCAGAGCATAATTCACTGTTTGTACTTCAATATTTGCTCTGGTTAATTCAAGATTAAAATATTTCTCACCTTCACGTCCAATTTGCAAATTAACAGTACTACCAGCCTTCCCACGAATTAACTCGGGGGGTTCCTTCGCGCTCATCTCACGAACGCTTTTACCGTTAATTGCTAAAATTTCATCACCTGCTTTAATTCCAGCTTGCTGCGCTGGGGAATTATCCAAAGCTTCAACTATTGTTAGTCGCTTAGCTGTGTCATCAAACTTCATGCGAATCCCAATTCCAGAAATCTCACCGGAAGTCTGGCTAGTATAATATTTATACTCCTTAGGAGCCATGAAGCGAGTGTAAGGATCTTCTAAACTTTCCAGCAATTTATGGACTGCTGCGTAAGCCTCTTCTTGAGAACTATAATTTTTACTTAATAATTCACGTCTAACAGCTTTCCAGTCTTGTTGATTAAAAGATGAATCTACATAATCGCGATTTACCAACTGCCATACTCGATCCACAATAACTTTGGGACTATCCTGCAATGCAGCTTTGACTGAATTGCGCCAACTTAGACCAAATGTAGCTGTAGTGGCTATTACCCCACTAAGAAAAGCTATTTGCAGTTCAGAGTAAGGTTTTGCAGATTTATTCATATATGTTATGTTTAACAACTATATTTTTCACAGCTGAACAATAAAACTTTGCAAATATAGCGGTTTTCGCTAACAATAACAAAAATTTTTAATGGTTCATTTGTCGCGGAAGTCAGGAGTCAGGAGCCACAATTACGTGCGGTAGCGCACCGCTTCTTGATGCATTCGCTAATGGGGAAATCCCTAAGACTGCACTGCATCGCTTTGCTAACAGAAGCCAGAACTCAGAAGTCAGGATGTAATGTCCTTGATAACTGACTTTCAGCTTTTGAAGTTTACCTTACTGACTTGCAATCTACTATATTCTTTCTCAAATTATAAAATTCTTTACAAATTTATTGCAACTTATCACACCTTCTACCAATGCCAAACATATTCAAACTGCTCAAAGAGTTGAGCTATTTGATTTTTTTCAATCAATGATACACCGTCAATTAGTCGGTTTTGAGGTAAAGCTCGATCTTGAATATCTTCAGCGATCGCATAAATTGGAATATTTTTATTAATCATCATCTCCAAATCTCGATCTAACTCGGGAGGTTGGGTTTGTTTCCAATGACCAAAATGCAAATTAAATGGCTTTTGTTCGTTGACTAAATAATTAACAGCATTACCTCTGAGCAAGATGGAAATATCAACTCCTGCATTATGGAAACTCTGACTTAACCAAAGAATTGTGTCATCTTGCTCTTCAAGGGTTCCGCGATAAGCACTTTCAACAATATTTAAAACCTTCATTTTGCTCCCCTTTAATGAGTAGAAATATAGTGCTGCATAATTAGGATTAAATTTTTGTTTACTTTAGCGAGTAGGGATTACTAACACAGCATCACTTTTCTCAACTGATTTAATAAAATCTGCAGGACCACCTCTACGAACTCCATCAATCCAATTTCCTGCGCCTCTTTCATCTACACATAAGCCACAGTTAATCCAATTCAGAGTAACTCCCTTTTCTCTAGCAAGTTTAAACAAAGCAGAAATCCAATCTTTGGTTGTAGGGTGATTTTCTTCTTCTACAGTATTACCTTTAATTGAATTAGCATGGGGTTTTTGCTCTTTCATAGTTAGATTAACAGCTCCTTCATAGGCGAAGACATTAACATTATGTCCTTGATTTAAAGCACTATGAATTATTCTCAGAGCAGTGGTAGAATTAGCCGACTCATAAGGAGAATCCATGATAGCAATACTCAGAGCTTTAGACATATATAATATTTTGAGTTTTGAATTTTTACTTATGTCCTACGGACACGCTCCGCTAATGAATTTTTACTTCCGTCTCACGATGGCATTAGTGCCAAACTGTCTTAGTATCAGGCATAAAAAGCATATGAATAAGTTGGTCTATGTTGCTCTTTTCCACGCTTGGAGAAATTTCTTGAATTCCTCGCTCTTGTAAAGAAAAAAAGTCAGCAAGAATATTAATTTCTAATTTTTTTAGGTCGGCGAAATACTTTGTGAAGGAAGTTGATTTACGAGCAGGTAATACCCCATTTTGGAGAAGAAACAGAGTTACATTATTTCCGTTTCTCTTTAAATTTATTACCATTTCCTGTATGTTACCCCAATCTGCAGAATCATAAGGGTCTCTTGATTCCAAAATCAGATAATGAGTCATTTATTTTTCTCTTAAAACACAAATTTTTTTCACTTTTAAAAAATTGGTTCCAACTTATCAAAACCAATTAGATGACAAAAAATAGTCCAATTTGATTTTCCAATTTGATTTTATTTACGAACGCCACGCAACCATCAAGGAATAGCGATCGCTCTCTTGGTTATTTGCTGTCATACTGTCAGGAAAAGTCACAAATGCACCGATATCAGCTCCTGTTATCTTTCCAAGTTGATGAATAAAGTTCTGAAATATTGATTCTACTCCTACTAGACAGCCATAAATCAAAATTTCAGATTGAGAAGATAAAGCATTTTTCCACTGCTGTAGATCATCTAAATATGCTTGAATATTATGAATACTTAGCTCAGTTAAACCCAGTTTTAGATTATTTTCATTACTATTTATCGCAGCAATTATTTGCAAAGTTTGAATATTGTGGCGTTTCCCTAAGACTTTAGTTATTTGTTTGATACCATCTCTACTGGAATCGATTACAATCAACTCTGCATTTGGATTTATATTTGCTAGATAATTCCCATTTTTAAGCACTTCAGCATCAACAAAAGCGATTACCGTTGATATAGGCTTTGCTATCGTCCAATTATATTGGTGGTAAATATTAGTTTCGTAAATATTAGTTTCGTAATTCATGTTTATTCTGTTTGAGGAATAGATTCTCCTTGCTAGTGGCGCTTCGTGGAAGTCAAAAAGCTTATATGTTAGGATTTTAAGATTGTTAAGATGCAAATTTCTTGCGACTAAATTTCTTGCAACTTATCAAACCCAACTCGATGACAAAAGACACCAAAGCTTTCATTTGATTTGCGATTGGCTTGGAAATAAAGGAATATTGGTTCTAAAAAAGCTTCTAAATCTTCAATTTGTAGACTTTGCACATAGGGTTGAGCAAGTTTAGTTCCATCTGTGGTTCCCCCCAACCAAACTTGATAAGTTCCAGGTCCACGACCCACAAAACCTAATTCTGCTAAATAGGGACGAACGCAACCATTGGGACAACCTGTCATACGAATTACTAACTGTTCGTTGACCATGTTTAGCTTCTCTAACAACAAATTAATCCGCTCCAAAACCCCTGGTAATGCTCTTTCTGATTCAGTAATTGCTAAACCACAAGTCGGTAATGCAGGACAAGCCATTCCGTAGCGAGTTAAACTGTTGAGGCGATCAGGATTAATCTCAACCCCATGTATTTCTAAAACTTTTTCAATAGCTGTTTTTTGCGACTGTTCAATATCGTAAAAGATTAAATTATGGTTGGGAGTTAAGCGTATTGGTAAATTAAACTGCTCGACTACTTTCCTTAAAGCTGTTTTGAGCTTGAGGTTACCTTTATCCTGAACCCGTCCATTTTCGATTAGAATACCGAGGAAAAGTTTACCATCCCCTTGTTCGTGCCAACCTAAAAAGTCTTGATACTCCCATGGTGGAAGTTCTTTAAAGGGTTGTAAAGGTTTACCAAAATAAGACTCGACTTTGGCTTTAAACTTTTCGATTCCCCAATCATGAATTAAGTACTTCATGCGAGCGTGAAGACGATTGGAGCGATCGCCATAATCCCTTTGAATCGCACCAATTGCTTTTAGTAATTTGTAGATATCACCTTTATCTACATAACCCAGGTGGTCGGAAAGACGAGCAAAGGTTTCTTCTTTGTTGTGGGTGCGACCCATTCCTCCACCGGTCAAGACATTAAAGCCTTCTAACTCCCCATATTGATCGGTAATGACTACCAAACTAATATCATGGGTGTAAACATCAACCGAATTATCTCCTGGAACGGTTACGCAACATTTAAACTTTCTTGGTAGATATTGAGTACCGTAAAAAGGTTCTACACTTTCAGTAAATATTCCAGCATTGAGGTCTTGCTGTCGTGCTACTTTTTGTGCGGGAGATTCTTCAGCACTAATTATCTTGTCTCCATCGAGCCAAATTTCATAGTAAGCACCGGTTTTTGGAGTAAACAGATTAGCAACTTTATTTGCATATTTCCAAGCATACTGATACTCCGGACGATTCTTAAACGGAGCAGGTGGAGCAATTACATTACGATTTAGATCGCCACAAGCACCCAAGGTGGATCCCATACTGCGGACAATATCAGCAACTACTGTTTTCAGATCCTGCTTGGGGATACCGTGCATTTGAAATGCTTGACGGCTAGTAATTCTCAGGGTTTGATTCCCATATACCTCTGATAAACGGTCTAAAGCTAGATAAAATTGGGGCGGAACAAATCCTCCTGGGGTACGAGTCCGCAACATCATTTGGTAGTCTTTCTCTTGACCCTTGACCCGGTTATCTCGATTATCTTGTTGATAAGAACCGTGAAATTTCAGGATTTGCAAAGCAGCTTCACTAAAGTGGTTCGTATCTTGTAAAAGCTCTGTTGCTAGGGGTTCCCGTAAAAAATTACTGTTTGCTTTAATTTTTTCTATTTTTGAAGGTTTCCTTTTGGAGGATTTTGTAGAGGTCTCCATCTTCTTTACCAAAAAACGGCGGTTAATTTCGACTATTACTCCACCACATTAATTTTGTTAGCATAGCGTGGCTTCAGTCACAGACTTTCAGAGACAACCCATTCCTCCCTTGGGTGAGGTTAGAAGGGGGTTGAAATTTTTGTGGGAAAACAAACCCATCATAATTAGCAAGACAGACCACTAATTCAAATCAAGATTTTATGATTTAAGTTTGTTAAAAATTAATTCTGCTACAGTTTATGCGAACTGAAGGGATTACCGTAACTCTGTATTTTATGAGTATTTTGGATCGTAGCTTTTATATTTGCTGTAACCCATAATTACAAAGGTTTTACTCGACTAAATCAAGTCAAGTAAAGCAGAAACAACAAAATACTACCTATTGATTTTGCTAGGTGACAGACAGATATAACTAATATAACTAAGTAATTTCAATCGAACCAATAGCAATACCTATTGATTTTGCCAGGTATAAATTCTGGTTTTATTGCCAGTAATAGGATTTATTCAAACTAAATATAATACAGGTAAATTCTTCATCCTCCCTCATATTCCTTACTATTGAGGAGTTCAAAAATGACTAAAGAACATCCGAATGTTTCTCTTCTAAGTCGATTAGATATTAGTAATCTAGCTGAATCGGCTGATCTGTTTGCAGAAAATTTCGTTTGGCATTTTTTCAATCCTAGTCTACCGAATGTTCAGGGCGATTATACCGGCTTAAAGGGTCTTCAAGACTTCTTTGAAAAATTGGCAATGGTGACTAATGGTAGTTTTGAGGTTAAGCCGATCGCGATTACTCCCATCGGAGATGAATTGGTTGTTACTCATGTTAAAGATCGGATGACATGGGAAGATCGCCCGATTGAAGTCAACGCGGTCGTTGTGTGGCGAATAGTTGATAACCGCATAAAGGAGGCTTGGGACATTCCCTCTGTTTATACATAGCATCTGGTTATCCAAGAATTGATTAAGTTTCCATGCAGGGATATCGCCAGTATTCTTTTGACCTAATGTTGTGCTACATTAGGAATGAGCTATATTTAAGATGAAGCTAATACGTGAGTTAATCATGTGTCTGTAAGCTTGTTAGCTTTTTATAGTCAATAATGTCTTTATTTTTAGACATTACAAAAAAAAGACCCGTTGCCGTCAGAACAACAGGTCATTTTAACTTATGAACTAATATTAGTGTATCACATTAAAACTGTTTTGTGATGCACTAATTTTGCATTTTTATAAAACATGTAATTGAACTAAAAAGCTAAAGTGCGTTAACACCTAAAGCTTTTTTAACGTACTAAGTGAATAACAACAATAACCACCTAGTTGCGATTGATGAATCGTGAATCAACTAGGTGGTTTTTGATATGTTTTGTTTTAGAATACGTCCCTTTGAAGCAAAATCATAAGGTTCTCCTTCCCTGTTAATGCCTGAAAATTGGGATTTTATCAGTGATGTTAAACTAAAACGAAACTGGAAAGTCCCCATTCGAATCGTCTGCTTCTCCCACTTGCTTAAGCAGATAAATTTTCTCAACTGAACTGTGTTGCTTGTCAGCCCATGAGTCTTTAGATCTACTTAATAAGTGAGCGATAGCAATGATTACGCTACTAACTGAAAAAACCAGAATAGCGCTTGCGAGAATAATCTCGGCGGGGCTACTACCATCTTTGAGCCACTTGGATGGAGATTCTACTGGTGATGCTGGTAATTCTATTATCTGCTTTGCTTCAGTGGGTTGTTTAACTTGGTAGAATTTGGATTGAGAATTAGAGATTGGCTTGTTAATCATGGTTTTCGCAGACAACATAAGCTTGACATTTCTAATATCGAGCCAAAACCCTAAAACATTGACTACTCAATGATTATGTTGTAAATAACTTGTGATTTCTCTATGATGGTCTTGTGATGGTTTTATGATGGTCTTATGACTAAGTTTTGACTGCGTAAATCATTATTGATGCAAACCCTAGCCATGACAGACTCTAGCCGAGGTGGGAAAAAGAAAAAAATAACTTACACAGCTTCAGAAGAAGGTGTAGAGAAAGCAGAAAAAGCTTTGATGAGGCTAGGGTTTGGTTCAAAGAGCAACTTTGCAAAGTCGCAACTTTTATCTCGCACTACAGTTACAAAATTTTTTAACCGCCAGCCAATTCAGCTTGATTCCTTTAAAAGGATATGTGACGCACTAAAACTGAGTAATTGGAAAGAAATTGCAGGGATAATAGAAGAAGCACCTGGGAGTTTGACAATACGAAATTGCAATACCTCAGCCACGTTGGAGGGGGAAGAAGTGCAAACAATTAGTCGTCAAGTAACCGTAATAGATAGGCAAAACGGAACAACTAAAGTTGTAATTACATTAAAAGGCGATATAAATTCAGTTAGTTCAGGTCAAATTCTCCAATCGATTTTACGAGAATATTCAGGAGATACCATAAAGATTACTGACATTCAAAAAGGTAGTATCAAGTTAATAATAGAAGGTTCTCAAGAAGATATCGAACAACTTATATCTCGCATCAAATCGAAAGAACTAAAAGAAGTAAATGGTTTTCCTATTGAAAACATTCGAATAGAGAAATGGTCTTTGGTAGAGATGATTGTTAGTCAGGGAGCTAAGGGTCGAGACTTGAGTGGCGTTGACTTAAGCGATGTAGATTTAAGTGGCGTTGACTTAAGCGGTGCGGATTTAAGTGGTGCGGATTTAAGTGGTGCGGATTTAATTGGTGCGGATTTAAGTGGTGCGGATTTAAGTGGTGCGGATTTAAGTGGTGCGGATTTAAGTGGTGCGAATTTAAGTGGTGCGGATTTAAGTGGTACCAATATTAGTGTTCAACATAAGAGAGATGATGGCAACAATAACGACTTCAATGAGGAACCTATAAGTTCGCAACCTAATTTAATTTCGAATAGAAAAAATAAAGAACGAATAACAAGAAAATCAATCTTAATCTTGAAAATTTTAGATTTTAAAATTTTAGAAAATTTTAGAATAGTGAGTGGAATGATGGTGATATTATTAACATTGGCTTCGATACTCAGTCACTTACCGCCACACATTGAAGATTTTTTACTGAAATTTTTCGAAACCCCGATAGAGCACACACAACCCCCTCAAAAACCCCGTAAAACCCCACGTAAACATTCGAACATTCAAAACAATTATTCGTAAACTGTAACAGATAGTCGATACAGTTTAGTCGGATTTGTTACAACAAAGGATTAATACGGATTCATAGGCTTTGATTGGATCTCGATACCTGGCACAACCAGTAAGTCACAGTAAGGTGCGGTTCAGGCTTTAGCACGTCCGTAGAACATAAGTCAAAATTAAAGAGAAATGGAATCAAAACATCATTTATAAAGATTCTTAACTCATCCCTTGCAAGCATCCGTATAAACTAGGACAATGTAAAAGCTACGCACATTGTAAATTTTGTACGTCTCGAGATAAGTTGCAGCAATAGAATTAGATAATTATTACTTGCGATCGCGTTACTGCGTCACAAGTTAATAAGGCTGAACTGAAAAGTTTGGCTGATTATTGAGCATTTTCGAACCTTAAACTTCAAACATTAAAACTTGCAACAAGACAGGTAAACTAATACACACTTTAATTAAGTGTATGTAACTGTTTATATGTGTTGTAATTTTCTGATTCTGGTAACATCAATTTTTATTGATATAAATAACAATTGTAGAAATTACTTATGAAAGCCACAGCAAAAAGAATAGCTCTTGGACTAGGGGTATTAATTCTCACTGCTAGCTGCAACAATGCCAGTACAACTGAGTCAGGAGAAAACATAACTGAGCTTGCTATTTCCAACCCCCTTGAAGCGATAAAAATTGATGGCTCGAGTACTGTATACCCCATTACAGAGGCTATAGCTAAAGAGTATAAAAAACTGAATAAAGTACCAGTCGAAGTCAGTTTTTCTGGTACCACAAGCGGATTTGAAAAATTCTGTAAGGGAGAAATAGACATTGCTAACGCCTCCCGTCCAATTTTAAAGGAAGAATTAAAAACCTGTACCTCCAACGGCGTCCTCTTCACCGAACTTCCCATAGCTTTTGATGCTTTAACCGTTGCAGTTCATCCTCAAAATACATGGGCAAAGGAGATCGCGATCACAGAATTAAAGAAAATTTGGGAACCAGCAGCTCAAGGAAAAATTACTAATTGGAACCAGATACGGGCTTCTTTTCCGGATCGACCATTGAAGTTATATGGTGCTGATAAGAAATCTGGTACTTTTGATTACTTTACTAAAGCAGTAGTTGGTAAATCTGGGGAAAGTCGTGACGACTATACAGCTAGTGAGGATGATGAAGTTCTAGTTTCGGGGATCGCTAAAGACCCGAATGCTTTGGGTTATTTTGGCTACGCTTATTATGAAGAAAACAAAGATAAATTGAAATCGCTGGCGATCGATAGCGGTAAAGGTGCGATACCACCTTCTAGGGAAACCGTTGAAAAAGCACAGTATCAACCACTTTCTCGTCCTTTGTTTATATACATAAATATTAAATCTGCTCAAAAGAAAGAAGCATTGAGAAACTTTGTAAATTTCTATATCAAACAAGCACCGACAACAGTTGCTTCTGTGGGATATGTCCCTTTATCTAAAGATGCTTATCAGTTAGCTAACGTTCAGTTTTATAAAGGTAAAGCAGGGACGGTATTTGGAGGAGAAACCAGTTTGGATTTAACTATCGGTGAAGTATTGCGTAAACGAGCTGAGTTTTAGGGATTGGGGATTGGCGATCGGAAATGTAGGGTGTGTTAGACCCATTACTGTATCTGACTTTAATAATAAGTTTAATAGGTCTAACGCACCATGTTACATTGGTGCATTACGGCAAATTCTGAGTTATTCCAACAATCAAATTTTTATTTTGTTGTAACACACTTGTATATTAAGAATAAATTTGAACGGAATTACCCTTGATTCTTTTGTATTATATTTGTATTGCTGTTAAATACAAAGAGAGGCAAAAAATGAACCATCGGGACTTCTAAAGCTGGATCTAACAAATCCAGCTAATGGTATTCACACCATCAACCTCATCGTTTACAAAATAGCAGAATCTCTATATAAATCCGATTATCCAGAACCGATAATTTGGCGTTCCTCTCCAATTACTACAGTTACAAATAATTTCGATAAACTGTATTTCCCCACAGAAAGTTTATCGCGATCGCCAAAATATACCCGTTATCTGAGCAAGGATACCCTGCTTAGAACTCATACCACTGCCATAATGCCAGAGATACTTCCTTACTTACAGAAGGAAAATCTCATCATTCATCCCGGTATTTGTTATCGACGCGATGTGGTGGATAAACGTCATGTAGGTGAACCACATCAAATGGATGTGTGGTTAATATCTAGAGATTTCAAAGGTCACCTTTCCAAGGTGAAATTCATTGAAACTATTCTCCATGCAATTCTTCCCAACGTATCTTACCGTTTAAATCAGACTTCGCACCCCTATACTCTCAATGGTTTAGAAATTGAGGTGTTAGTTGATGGTAAGTGGATTGAAATTGGGGAATGTGGAGACGCACACCCAGATTTACTCCAACCTGGTTACATTGGTTTAGCATCTGGTTGGGGATTAGATCGATTGGCGATGTTAGTCAAAGAAATTGATGATATTCGTTTGTTGCGAAGTACTCATCCTCAAATTGCAACCCAGATGACAAATCTGGAAACCTATCAAGCTGTTTCAAATCAACCTAGCATTAGCCGGGATCTATCGATTGTCACTAGCTTAGATACAGAATTGGAGGATGTTTGCGAACAGATAACCGAGGTATTAGGTGATGACTTAGAACTATTAGCATCAGTAGATATACTAAGTGAAACTCATTATAATCAACTTCCCCAAAAGGCAATTCAACGTTTAGGTATTCAACCCAATCAAAAAAACCTGCTGTTGCGAATGACCTTCCAAAGTTTAAATACATCAATTACAAATCAAAAAGCTAACATCTTACGGGATATGGTTTTCCAAAAAATTCACCAAGGTAAATAGATTAAGTATTGAGTAGGGGCGCACCGACGTGCGCCCAGGTAAGAACAACACAACAGCCAAAGACTCTTGTTCTGGTTCCCAGACTTAGCCTGATGGGGACTAAACCTTAAAGGTTCCTCCACCTCTTATTTTTTTACATCCCCAGTCGCCAACCAATCCCCAGTCGCCAATTCCCAGTCGCTAATCCCCAATCCGCAATCCCCTACATCATACTCCCCGCCATCGCCAACAAAGCACTACCATAAGCAGCTTCCGAATTATTAGGTTCTATCATCGGAACTCCCAAATGATGTCTCCTAATATCTGTCCAAGTATCATTTGCTGCACCACCACCAGCAGTGTAAACCCGAGTTAGCCTATCTGCTCCCAATATCTGTAATAACTCATAACCCTGAGCCTCAATTCGGCTCATCCCTTCCAATAAACCGTGTAAAAACTCCACGCGATCGCTAGGACGTGGTTCCAATTTCGGTGCTAAATTGGGATCGTTAATGGGAAAACGTTCTCCCGCTTTTAATAATGGGTAATAATCCAAATCACTTTTTTGGGTGGGATCGATTTGATGACTGAGACTTTCTAACTCATCCACAGTAAAAAATTCTTTGAGTACTGCACCACCAGTATTGGAAGCACCACCAGCTAACCACAGATCCCCTAAACGGTGACTATAAATTCCATATTTTGCATCTTCTATGCGAGTACGACTCAAAAGTTTGATCGCGATGGTAGAACCTAAGGATGTTACAGCTTCCCCAGGAGAATTAGCACCGCTAGCAATAAATGCTGCAATACTATCTGTTGTCCCAGCACAAATTAAACAGTTGGGAGACAAACCATACTCAAATGCAAGTTCTGAACGAATTTGACTGATGGGAGTACCCGGAGCGCATATTTGAGGAAGTTGAATCGGAATTTGCAAACTTTGCAGCCAGTCTGGATATTCAAATGCTTCGACGTCATAACCAAGTTTCAAAGCATTGTGATAATCACTAATACCCAATTGTCCGTGCAATAAAAACGCTAACCAGTCCGCTTGGTGGAGAAAATATTTAGCTTGGGAGAAAGATGGTAATTGAGACATCCATAAAAGTTTTGCCAAACTGGATGTGGCGCTCAACACAGTATGCTTAGCCGGAGCCAATTTTTTCAGTATCTCCAATACAGAAGCAGAACGGTTGTCATTGTACATCAGGGGTTCATCTAGCGGATTACCGTTGCGATCGCACAGTAGGACAGTCCCAGAAGTACCGTTAATCGTAATACTTTTAATTTCTTGTCGTAGCTGTTGAGGAATTTCTTCTAGCAAACCAAATAAAACTTGTCGCCAGTAATTCGCCCGTTTCGATGGTTCAGATACTTCAAAAGAGCGACGAGATCGAGCCCTAATATTAGCCCCACCATCTATAATGGCAGCCCGCACACCCGATGTTCCAAAATCAATTCCCAAATATAAACTCATTTTTAATAATTTTTATTTATATTTCAGTGATAAATCATAAGAATAACAGAACCTAATAGTCAGGAATCAACAGCTATAGGCTAGAAGAAAAGAGGAAGTCCGCAAACAATAAACTTTTTCCGCGATTTTCAGCGTTCTGCAACCAGTTTTCAATTTTTGCTTATCTCGTTTAATTGTTTCATTTTGTAACAACTTATTCCACTCCCCAAACAAGACTGAGTTAATTAACCCTTCCTTACAAATCAACAAATAACAACTTTGTTTATATTTGAAACAAACTTCACTCAACAAGGCAGTTTTTGGTGATAATTTAAGCTTTAAGGCGCAAATTCACATCACTTGTCAAGCAAAAAACAAGTTGAGTGTCGTTACTTTGAGTTGATGTCATTTATTGAAAAATATTGACTATTGGCAACCTTGATGTTTATAACAGAGTACCGCCCACGGTGCCAGTTATGGGCAAGCAGGAAGCTAAAGAAGTACAACTCAGCAAGAAATTTTTTCTAATGATTCTTAACAATTATTAGGAAAAATAAAATGGAAAATTAGTAAACGAACTACAAAAAAGTTCTGTTGAAAGTAAGAGGTTTCTAACTATGTCCTTATCTGATACCCAAGTGTATATAGCTCTTGTTGTAGCGCTACTCCCAGGTTTATTGGCTTGGCGTTTAGCAACAGAACTTTACAAATAAGTTAGTTATTGACTTAACTAAATTGTAGAGTCACGAATCCTGGTTGCATCAAAGTAGAAATATCGAATACTTTTGCTTGTATACCGGCAATAGTGTGCAGATAACTACCTTTATGCGCCAGGATTATTATTTATACTGAACTATATTAGGGTCGCAACTACTAGTTTTCATTAATTCCCATTAATTCGCAGTTATTTGCAGTTATTAGCAAAATCAAATTGCACTAAACACAAGTACTCCCTTGATTTGATTCGGCTCAAGGTGTAATTTGTCACAAACATCGAGGTTATCTATAGCATCATGAACGCACTTCAACATCCCAGACCAGAAGTCACACAAGCACCACCAAGCCAGAGAGTTATAGAACGCCCTAAGCGCCGCCTGCGTCAACGTTCCCATCATGTAATGGCTTTGGAAACCACTATAAAGATTGGAGTAAATTTGGCGATCGCTACTGCTGCAATATCTGCCTTAACACAACTTCTTCCCTATCATTGGTCGCAACAGGATAAGCTGCGAGCAATTCGCACTGAGGTTAACTTAACACAAGAAAGGGTAAATAATTTACAACTTGAACTCAAGCGTAATTTTGATCCCCGTCAATCTAAAGTTTTAATGCAACAACAAGGATATAGATTTCGCCCCGGACAAAAGCAAGTAGTTTTCCCTAATAATGCAGAGATTGAGTAATGAATAGCGATTTCTTTGAGGAAAATATCGGGGAAATTGCGATCGGCTCAAAATAGTTAGCTAGACATTGTTAGCTTCACATTGTCAGATTTGGGATCGCTGAAAAATTATTGGGGTGACTTGAGGTTTATAGCTTGAGGTTTATAGCTTGAGGTTTATAGCTTGAGATTCATAGCTTGAAGTTTATAGCTTGAAGTTTATAGCTTGAGGTTTATAGCTTGAAATTTACAGACTTATAATTTGCAGTAAACGTAAATACATATCCTAAACTAATCTCATTTTATCTAGAAATTAAAAAACCTAACTTTTAATGAGTGATAACTGCATGCTTATTATTCCACCATGCAATTATCATTTTTTAAAAGTCAGTTGTTAAAATTAGCTATCAAAATTCGGTACGTTGTTTAAAATCTGGTTATATTTTTGACTACAATCTATCTAAATCAAAAAGATATATTTAGAGCTTTATACTCAGCGTCTTAGAAGTAACATCTTAATGCTGTGGTAACAGTAGTTCATCTAACCAGTTTTCTACTTGCAAACGCAAGCGGTATGCTGAATTTTCAGCTACTTCGGCATTATTTTCTAAATGATTTAGGACGCGACGATAATCGGCGATCGCACAATTCCAATCGCCCCAAAGATGATATGTCCTGCCTCTTTGTGCCAATATATATGTTTCCAGTTGTTCGAATACTAAGGCAACTTCAAAATTATCAATTGCTTCAGAATATTGTCCCA
Source organism: Mastigocoleus testarum BC008 (assembly GCF_001456025.1). Taxonomy (GTDB): domain Bacteria; phylum Cyanobacteriota; class Cyanobacteriia; order Cyanobacteriales; family Nostocaceae; genus Mastigocoleus; species Mastigocoleus testarum. The sequence goes on along the minus strand of NZ_LMTZ01000087.1, from coordinate 24,115 downwards.
GTTCGCGCCAGGTAATACCTCGATTAATCCAAGCCCTAACATAACTCGGATTTAGATCTAATGCCCGGTCATAATCAGCAATTGCATCAGCCAATTGTCCAGAAGCCGCGTAGGAGTTGGCACGATTATTATAAGCACTTGCTAAATTTGGATTTAATTTTAATGCCGTATTGTAATCAGAAACGGCTTTTTGTATTTCGCCGCTTTCAAAATAAATTAGTCCTCGATTGTTATAATCAACTGCATTTTGGGGATGACAGTGAATCAACTGACTTAAAAGTGCAATGGCTTTTTGGTAATCGCCCTGCTGAGCTTTTGTCAGTGCATCATAGCGTAAGTATCGCGCATTGAAAGTAGATGTTTCACAAAGATTGATGACTCCAGGTTCGGAATCAGATGTTAGCCCTAAAACGACTTTACATTCTTCATCTTGTTCGTCACCAGATGCTAAAAAAAAGCGACTGTTCATATATTCCTGCCCAATCTGCTTGCTTCGTAAACTTGCTAGTTCTGATAATGCTGGTCCTATGCCCCTGAATGATTAAGTCGATTCTCTATTCTTACTTGGTGAGACACATCATGTCCAATCAGATCCCAACCTTAAGTTTAAGTGTTTCAACTTGCTGTCCTAATAAATAGAGTACGGCTTTTATCAGATATGCAGTTGTGAATTACGCGCATTATGTGAATTAGAATTTGAAATAGGCTCCTAGACGTGGTAACAACCATAAATCTCATTGATAAAGCTTCTTTAAACCGAAACTCCTGAAATAAGAGTTTGAATTTAATCTAATTCACACTCAACAGTAATTATTTAATTAAATACACAAGCACGAACCCAAATTCCTGAAGATAACAAAAATTAGTTGCCAAAGCCAAAGCCAAAGCCAAAAATTAATAAAAAATAGCATTAAAGGCTTAATAGCAACAACTTGGTAAAATGCTTGCAAGCGATTCAGGCTTGCTTGACAAAACTTAAATTTTTGAGAAATTTTGTTATGACAACCGAAGTATCCTATACTCAGGCTCCCGACCTCAGAGCCGATGATTATTTTGTTATTGGTCTTGCAATTTGTTTTGTGAGAGATGATGGAGAAGTCCATCAAGTTGAAGTCATAGAACCAATCCCTTCCGCAGCTTTAGGTGCACTTGTTAAAGGTATTCCTACTTCCTACAAATTTGCTTATGCTACATCTTTAGGGGAAGTTATTAAAGAAGATAAACTTCAAGTACCTGCACAATTTCCTAACTCATCACAATTTTCAGAAGATTTTATTGAAAGAGCATTTGCTGCAGCAAGGACTTATAAGCGTAACGAAACCGAACGTTTAATTCCGTTAGATACAACCTATGAGGAATTCCAATTCTCTACAGAACGAAAGCGCGTACTCAATGCAACTCGGAATGTTACCAAAGATGACAATGTGAAACAACATTCCCATACCCATAAAGTTTTATAGCTCGAGAAGTTTTGTAGCTGGAGCTATTTTGTGATCGGAACAATTGACTTTTAACTGACTTTTAACACAAAAGTACTCCCAAAAAGTGTAATGTGGGCAGTGCCCACCTTACGAAAATATTGAGATACCTAAGAGAATTGTTAACTATAACTCTTCCCAATAATCTTGTGCTTCAGGATATGAGGATAACTGATTTTTAGATCCTTGTACTCATAAACCGCTATATTTATTAAAACTTTGGTTCTTAAGACCTGAATTTAAGGTGTACTAGCTTTTTTCTTTATGTTGAAATTATATGGTGCGGCTCGTAGTCGAGCATCAATTGTTAAGTGGTATTTGGAAGAATTAGAAATACCCTACGAGTTTGTGAATTTAGATATGCAATCCGGCGAGCATCGTCAGCCCGAATACTTGAAAATCAATCCAATTGGTAAAGTTCCAGCGATTGTGGATGGGGACTTAAAACTGTGGGAGTCGGGCGCAATTTTGCTTTACCTAGCTGACAAATATGACAAATCAGCGACTTCTGCAGAAAAACGAGCTGAATATTCCCAGTGGGTTTTATTTGCAAATGCAAGTTTAGGACCGGGTATTTTTATTGAAGCTAATCGCGAGCGTGAGATGAGCAGATTAATGACTCCCCTAGAGGAAATCTTTGCCAAACAACCTTTTGTTTTGGGAAATGAATTCACTGTTGCTGATGCAGCTGTGGGATCTCTCTTAAGTTACATTCCCATCATGCTCAAACTTGACCTTAGTGAATATCCCCACGTTCTAAATTATATAAAGTCAATTTCTGAGCGCCCAGCATTTAAAAATACTATTGGTGCGCGTTAATTGGTTTTTGTTACCAGGCTAAGCCTGGTGACATAAAAAATAATTGACTAACGGTAATTAGTAAATTGCAACGCAACCGGATAATCTTCCTCTTTGAGTCGTTGCATCACCGTTTGCAAATCATCTTTACTTTTACTACTAACCCGTACCGCGTCTCCTTGAATTGAGGGTTGAACTTTTTTCATCTCATCGCGAATCAACTTTGAAATTTTTTTGGCAATTTCCTGAGAAATACCTTTTTTCAGGGTAATTTCTTGTCTTACTCGACTACCACTAGCAGATTCTATTTTGCCAAACTCAAATATTTTTTGGGAAAGATTGCGTTTTGCGGCTTTTTCCCGCAATATTTTACTGACGGAATCTAAAGTGAATTCACTATCAGAATTAATCGTGATAGTTTGTTCGCCCAACTCTACAGTTGTTTTAGTATCTTTCAGATCGTAGCGGCTTTTGATTTCACGTACAGTTTGATCGACAGCATTAACCATTTCTTGTCTGTCGAAATCGCTCACAATATCAAATGAATAGGTGGAAGCCATAAGGAATCTTCGACTTAAAAGTTTTAACTTGAGGGAATTGAAAACAAATAATAAACCCAACTAATTGGTATTTAACAGTCAAGAAAAAACCATTAAACTCATTAGTTGCTGGCCTGGATAATACTCAGAACGATGAGGATAGCCGAACAAGTAGATCCAACAGCATACATTAAAGACCGCAACAAGGGTACGTTTAATATATAAAAAATTGAATACAGCGATCGCACCACTAGAAAAGTAATAGCAGCATATTCTGCCCAAATAGAATCAACGTTGGTTACATATGCCATTAATGCCGCAGCAGCAAAAATCATAAAAGCTTCAAAGGAATTTTGGTGTGCCCAGGTAGCGCGTTGGGCATAACTTGGAAGCCGTTCGAACATGGCACGAGGAGCAGACATATCGTAACCGACGCTAAAACGCGCATAACCCACGACCATGAAAGGTAGATAAATTAGCACAGCAGCAACAGCAACAGAATATAAAAGAATTGCAGGCACAGACAACGTCAAAAAATCCATCAAAATCTTGTAGAACTAAAAATTTATTTGGCTTAAATTTTACTGGTTTAAGTGGTGCTTTGCTGCTTATTTTTTTAATGTTATGTCGCTGCTTACCCTTAATTTACTTTAGATAATACAAATATCTATTCATCCACCAACACTCATCGGTCATATTTTAACTACTATTCAGTCGCACCGAAAAAATAGGCAAAATATATTTGCCAATATTCGTCATAAATGACCAATGAGCTACGAGTAATAACTAATCAAAATAGAATAAAGTTACAACTTTTCTCTGTTCTTCTGCTTCTTTACAAGTTTGCAGGAGTGTACCACTGTCGTGAAACGCAAAACAAATTAGTTGCTGGCATCGAGAGACTATCTCTTTATTACACAGATAACTAGCTTCTGCGAGAGAAAGATGATTGTTACTGGAATTTTCGACTAAGTGCATTACTCGGTCTAGTTGCTGGCGTGATTCTAACGGTTGGAGTTCCAAACTTTGAGGGAGAATTACCGTTAGAAGATTCGGGTCGGCACGCATTGCTCCACGAATGGCTGCTGAATTCGTACCTGTTGCACCAGAAGTTATGACCCTATTTCCTGCCAAAACCAAGGCATAGGTCATCATTTCAATGAGATTTTGATGCGTGATTGGAACATGACGAGAACCAAGCAAAGCAATACGCTTGGAACCTGTTTGCTGAACAGTTGCCAGTTCTTGCGCTAACGTATCAAGGTTTATAAGGTCTGTTGACTGACTCAAACGATCAAAGGAATCAGATTAAACGACCAAGATATTTTAACAGACAGAGTGTAGAGTTGCGGCAGTTTGTGTTAGCAGAATTCAGATTTTTTTATAATTTGTGACTGGGGATTAGCGACTGGCGTTAGCATTAGCGGCTAGCGTTAGTGTAACGGATCCGCTATACGCGCAGCTATAGTTATTGCGTACCGTAGGTATTGCAATGCCGTAAGGCTTAACCGTAGGTAGCGCGGCGACTATAGTTATTGCGTGGCGTTAGCCATATGGGAAGGTAAAAATTTTAGCTGAATACCCGAACTTTATATGACTAACGCCGAGTAATACCTACGGTAAATCGATTGCTTCGCGAGCTACTCTATCTAGTTATAGCTGCGCGTATAGTGGATCCCGCCTGGATCCTGCCGTTTGCTAATTCCTAATCCCCAATCCCTGACCGCCAGTCCCCAATTAGTTGCCAGTACCCTTCAAGACAAAGTTGTTGCTGGATTTAAGTCAATTAAAGAAAGCAAACGATCTATATCAAAGTGTTCTGACATCATCTGACGAATGCATTCAGCTTTGATTGGCTCATGTATATGTGCCTGACTAAAAGTTTTATCAATGATTTCCACGGTAGTTAGGGTATCTAAATCTACGGAAATAATTGGTATTTCTAGTTCTTCAGCACGGTTAAGTATAAATGCTGGTGGTGGTAACTTACCTGTAAGAATCAGGCATTGGGTAGAAGTTTCCAAAGCCGCTTGTTGAATTTCTACGCGATCGCCACCTGTCACGACAGCTGTATTGTTGCGTTTACGAAAATACTTCACTGCGGAGTTGACGTTCATTGCTCCGATAGCCATAGTCTCTACCAATAAATCGAGTCGGTTGCTACAGCAAAGTACTTCGGCTTGTAACTCATGCACTAAATCGCGAACGCTAATACAGCGCAACAAATCTGTTTTGGGCAAAGTTCCTAGCACGGGAATACTGTGCTTTTCTAAATACGGAACAAACAAATTGTTAACAGTTCCAATATCTTCGGAAGGAACATCATTAACAACAACACCAATTAGGCGCTTGCCTAAACGTTGTTTGGCGTCTAAAACTTTCTCTAGGGAGCTTAAAGATTGATAACGTACGACCAATAGTATAGAAGCATCAATTACCTCAGCCATTTGGGGCAAAGATAAATCAAATAAAATTCCTTCTTCTAAATCAGAGGGAGCTTCTAACAAAAGTAAGTCACCAAATGAAACCTGTAAATATTGCTCTGCTAGAGATTTTTGATAATTCTTTGTGTCATCACCAGATAGACGCTTTTCAAGGGAAAATTTATCCAATGATAGTAAAGTAGGTGCTAAACGATTTTCTTCTAGCTTCAGACTTTCAGAAATAAATTTTGCATCTTCCTCAATTACTTTTCTATTGGATCCATTTAAAGAAGTACCCAATGGCTTACCAAAGGCAATATCTACTTTTTTTTGTTGTAGTTGATAAGACAGACCTAAAACTGTAGTGGATTTTCCACTCCAAGGTTCCGCTGCGCCAACGAACAAATATTTTGCTGGTTTTGCCACACCCGCACTCCTAATTTTAATACTCAGTACAACCCAACCTGCTATTTCATAATTTTAGGTCGAACTCTGCCATCGGAGACTAGGTGAAGATTTTTGATTTGGGCGCTGCAAAAGATTATTCAATATTATTTGAATCTAAAGCTAGCTATTTCTAGAATTATTCATCTATCCGTAGGAGCTTACGATAAAATGACTGGGAAAAATCTATTATTCGATATCGTTTGTAATTTTCTAGTAATTCTATTAAAAAATTAATCAGTTCGAAACTAGCTACGACTGTTTCGTAACTAAGTTCTGCATTACCATCAAACTGCATTCGACAACGAGTTAAGTCTGAAGGTAATGTTGCTGTATTCCAGGTGGCAACAAATGGAATATCTTCGCTACCTTCTATTTTACGATTCCCTTCCAATACTCCTTTTTTGTACAAACCAATTGCAAGTGGCAAAAAATTACGTTTATTTCCTTGAATATAAGGTAAGTAGACACTAGCTTGTTGTGGTGTTGCTGGTTGGAGTTTTTCAAAAGACATAGTCAAGCTTCCTAAGCGGATATTTGTTATTTATTCGACGAGTGGAATGGGGCATAGGGCTGCGTGCTAACGCAAACTACATAGAACCTGCGGTTCGGCAAAGTCTCTGGGAAATAGGAATTAGAGATTGGGGCTCAATATCTGAATTTGAGAAAACAGTTTTATTTCTCACGACCTACAATTAGCCCTGAGTTAATGGCTGTGAATAGTATTCCCAAAAAAAACTTTTGACTCACAGATACTGATTCTCAAGCGTGGCAAATGCAAAGAAATATAAAAATGTCGGTTACAATGGATTAGCAATAGCTTTGTTGGAAGCTAGAGCAATTACGTACTACATGTGCTGCCATCTAGCAGATGTTATTGTAGTTGCTGCTTTTGAATAACGACAAACTAAAGTTTATGCTTGCTGAATTTGTCTTTTAATTAAATACCAACTTAATTAAATCCCAGTTAGCAAATAACCTATTTTGCTAGTGGTGGCAATATAAATCGGAAGTGAAAACAAAGTATTTCTTATTTCTAAGTAAGTTTGACTTGTGTAGTAAGAATTGCACAGCTTTGTCGTATATTTGGGCTTCCAAATCCATCTAAAAAAATACCCCTGGTTGAATAAAGTTAACTATGCCAGCGAATTCCTGGCCCGAAAAAGACTTAGAAGAGTTCAAATCCCTCTTATCTGACCTCTCAGTAGAGGAAAATTCATTTAATGAAACGTTATCTGGTGTTTCTCGTCCATCCCGTTTTAAAAATCGTAGACGTAAAGCGGCTATAGTCTTGACTATTGTTTGGAGCAGTACAATCGCTCTGCACTTGGTCTCTTGGGCTTACCTATTCGTATTTGGTCTAACCACTATTTTAGGGTTACACGCTTTAGTCGTATTTCGTGCTAGACCCCGTAGTTACAAAAATACAATTCAAGGGGAAATTCCTTTTGTGTCGATTTTGGTTGCAGCGAAAAATGAAGAAGCTGTAATCAGCAATCTAGTCAAGGCACTTTGTAATTTACAGTATCCTCAAGAGCGGTATGAGGTATGGGTCATCGATGATAACAGTAGCGACAGAACGCCGCAATTGTTAGCTCATCTCGCACAAAAGTATGAAAAACTCAATATATTTAGGCGTAAGCCAGAAGCCACCGGGGGCAAGTCGGGGGCATTAAATCAAGTTTTGCCACTGACTAAAGGTGAAATAGTCGCAGTATTTGATGCTGACGCACAGGTTACTTCTGATGTTTTGTTGCAAGTTGTACCTTTATTTGAAAGGGAAAAGTTAGGAGCAGTACAGCTACGTAAAGCGATCGCTAATTCCCGAGATAATTTTTGGACAAAGGGACAGATGGCGGAAATGGCTGTTGATGCTTACCTAAACAGAGCTAGAGCAGCAATTGGAGGTATAGGTGAACTACGAGGAAACGGTCAGTTTGTTCGTAGGGAAGCATTAATTAAATGCGGTGGTTGGAATGAAGAAACAATTACTGACGATTTGGATTTAACCATTCGCCTACACTTAGAAAATTGGGATATTGAATGCGCATTCTATCCAGCGGTAGAAGAGGAAGGCGTCACCACAGCTATTGCACTATGGCACCAACGTAACCGTTGGGCAGAAGGTGGATATCAGCGATATCTGGATTATTGGGACTTAATTCTTCGCAACCGTATGGGTATGCGTAAAACCTGGGATTTATTGGCTTTTGCCTTCATTATGTACATTATTCCCACAGCAGCAATACCCGACCTGTTGATGGCGATCGCTCGTCACCGTCTGCCGATATTAACTCCTTTCTCTGGCTTGAGTTTTACTGTATCTTTTGCTGGCATGTTTGCCGGTTTAATGCAAATACACAGGGAAAAACGACTACGTTTTTCTAGTTATTCTGTCTTACTTCTGCAAACTCTCCGGGGTACTTTGTACATGCTTCATTGGTTTGTTGTTATGAGCAGCACCACTGCTCGGATGTCATTCAGACCTAAACGTTTGAAGTGGATTAAAACAGTACATCAAGGAGCCTCTGAAAGCTAAGTGAGCCTTTGAAGGCTAGATAAAATTATATTTTCTGAGGTGGCAGGCAATACGTCTGCCAAATTTTTTGTTTACTTCTTACTTCTTACTTCTTACTTCTTACTTCTTACTTCTTACTTCTTACTTCTTACTTCTTACTTCTTACTTCTTACTTTTAAAAGTCATCTTCTTCCATCTCTAATACATTTGAAGAATCATCAAATTCTGCTGGTTCATCTACAAAAGAAACAATAGCCCCATCAAAAAACTGGGCTAGGCGCTTGGCGCTGGACATCACTTGTTCGGCTTCGGGGTCGGACTCTATAGGTTTGGAAGGCTTGTTTTGTTGATGTTGGGGCGGTGGTGCTGCTTCTAAATTAGGTTTCGCAATTGGTGGTTGATTTTGAGTAGGGTGAGTTCTTGCTGTTGGTTGTTTTGATGTTTGAGTATAGGTAAATGAAGAAGCGGTAGATGGCGTGGTTTGGTGGTTGAAGCTAGGAACCGGAGATTGTGCTGGAGAAGGAGAAGGTTGTCCCGGTGAAGATACACTCGCTTCGCCTCCAGTTTTATTTTGGGGCTGGTTAGGTTGAAAATTTACCTTGATTTTTCGCTGACAAACTTTTCCAAAAGCATTTTCTACATCTGCTGATTTGCTTCGAGCAAGTTTTACCAATTTCGGTGGTACGCCAACAGTAGCACTAACATCATTCACTGTCAGCAAACGTCCATGTTGCTTTAACAATGCTTGGGCGGGAATAGGTAATGTTTGAAGTACCTGGTGCCACATATTTTCTAGCGATGCAGCAGAAGTTTGGCTTGGAATTGGGGAGGATGCTGTAATGATTTCAGAGATTGGAGTTGTTGGTGTCTGTTTTTGTACTCCATTGACATTTACCTCCGTTCCAGTACGCCTCGTTTCAGGGGAAGAAATGGGAGAATTCCCAGGGGCTGATGTTGGACTTGAAGCTGACGTTGCAACTGTTGGTATCTGTCCTTGAATCCCATTATTAGTAGTTTTAAGTTCGCTGGGCGTGTGTCTTGATTCCGTAGATGATAACGGAGATGAAGAAGATAAAGGTCTTGCTGGAGCAGCTTGATTCTGATGTATTTTTGTTGGTGCTGAGACTATTTGTTGCGGAGTTATTTGCTGTTGGTAAGAAAGGTTACTAACTGTTGGTAAAAGTCCAAGTAAAGTAATTTCTAACCACAAACGCGGTTGGGTTGTATTTTTTAACTGTACCTCGGCACTTCTGAGATGCTGCTGTCCTAATAAAATCGTGTTGAGGTCGAATTTTTTCGCTTCTTCAATTAATTCTTGCCAAACCTCTTGGGTACAAGTGACTAAATCGTTGCGCTTAGAAGCTGTTTTTGCAATTAGTAAGTCTCGATAAAAAGATGCCAAATTTTGCAAGATAATTAGTGGTTCCCGACCCCGATCAAGAATTTCACGGGTAAAATCGAGAATTGCTTCGGGATCGTTAGATGCGATCGCTTGTAATAAACCCATTAAGTCCCGTTCGCTCACCGAACCAACTAAATCCCACACCCGCTCTGGCGTTACTTCTCCAGATAATAAACTTAATTGATCTAATAAACTTTGGGCATCTCTTAACCCACCTTGAGCAAATTGAGAAATTAGAGCGATCGCTTCAGTGTTGATATTAATGCTTTCTGCTGCTGCAATTTTACTCAAATGCATTATCATCCGATCTAAAGCAATCCGTCGAAAGTCGAATCTTTGACAACGGGAAATGATTGTCGGCAATACTCTTTGGGGGTCCGTTGTTGCGAGAACAAAAACTACATGTTTGGGTGGTTCTTCTAAGGTTTTAAGTAATGCGTTAAATGCCGCCGTACTTAGCATATGGCATTCATCAACCACATAAACCTTATAGCGACACTGAACGGGAGCAAATTGAGCTCTTTCAATAATTTCTCTGATGTTATCAACGCCGGTATTGCTAGCAGCATCAATTTCTATGACATCTAAAGTTGAACCTTTGTTAATTCCTTGACATACATCACAGGTGCCACATGGTTCAGGCGTTGGTTTATCACTATTTAAACAATTTAGAGACTTTGCTAATATTCGAGCACTCGAAGTCTTCCCTGTTCCTCTAGGACCAGTAAATAAATAAGCAGGGGCTATTTTGGATGTTCTGATGGCATTTGTCAGGGTGGTGGCAATCGCCTCTTGTCCGACGAGTTCAGCAAAACTTTTAGGGCGATACTTGTGGTGCAGCGGTTCGTAAGGCATAGTGAATTACCGCTAACTAGGGTTTTGACCAATCGGCTGTTAATAACTAAATTATTTTAAACTCACGGGTACTGCTTGGAGATATTAAAACTACTTAAATATCAAGTTTTGTTGGTAAAGTTCAAGTTTTATTGGTTTTAAATGGTGATACAAGCATAAATATTTAAAGCAACTTATAATATTGCTTATCTACATACTTAATTTTCTATCTCATAATTTGCTCACTTATCATTTTTTGTCTCTGAAATTTGATGTTATTTTATTGAAATTTAATACTTTTCGTTAATTTTCTATAATATATATTAAAAAAAATACGCTATGTAGATTTTTTATTTGTTAAAATTCATGTATTTTTTCCTGCGCGTGCACTACAGGGTAGCACATCTTAATCGCTAAAATCTTAGGGTAATCAAAAAAAGCGGGTGCTTTATCAATGTTCAAACGACTTATTGAATCGATCAAAAATTTTTTTCGGCGGTTGTTTGGAGGTAAGCATAATTCATCCGCCACTCCATCTGAAACAAAAAAACCACCGCCACCCTTGAATAATACAGATCTGGAATTTTTGTTCACAGAGCTTTTGGAAGGCGTACATCAAGCACGCGGACAATCTTGGGCCCTGAAGTGGTTAAGAAATATTGAAAACCGGGTTAGTACCGAACGTTGGCTAGATTGGTTGGATAACTTTGGGGATAAGTTACTGGCAGCTCCAACACCAAATAATGAATTAGCTTCGCGCATGGTGCAATTAGGAGAATTAGAGATTGGAGATGTTGGAGACCTGGCTTATGATATCGGCATGGAACTTTTAACTCGTAATCAAAGCGACCAAATTTTGGAGTACGAAGGACCAGATGTCGTAAATAATGTTCCACCGAGTAACACCCCACTGAATAATACTTCACCAACGGCGCAAACACCCCCACAAACAGTAGAAATCCAGCAAGAAGAAATTAACGAAGAAAATCTTCCGGAAGGAGAATATCAGACTGTTAGTTTGGAGCAGTTATATGAGATGATTCAGCAGGACGAGAATTTACGTCAAATGGTTGCTCAACAGTTAGGAGTTGATACAGATGACCCCGAACTCATAATGCAAAAACTAATTAATCAGTATTATGAAGCCGGTTAATTAATTTTTTGAGCAAAATTTACAACATTTTCAGTCCAGGAATGATATGAATATCATTGCCTAGTAATTATCTTGCTATTTTCTGTTTTTTGAGGGACAAGTAATAAGGTCGTTGCTCGTAGTGAGTCTTAATAAAGTGAGTTAATTTTGGCAAAGATTCAGGTTTGAAGTCAAAACTTAACCATTAAGTCCAGAAATGAAACGATCAAGATTATTTAGGTTGAAAATCAGAACGTACTGCATGAGACATTACTATTTGCTAGTAAGTCGACCAAAATAATAGTTATCAGTTTGTTTTACCAAGACTAACTACATTTTAGATTGAATATACACATTCTTTCGAACTTTAGTGATTATTTATACTATTGGAGTAGTTAAAATACTATACGCATATCAACTGTAACTTTTGGTCTAATTATTTCTTAGCCAAACTTCCAGTTTAATTCTATCTTAGTTAAGAGTTTGACTTGAAAAGTCTCAACTATATTGATTAAATGTGTTTTATCTGATACTCTCAGTTTTCTTTCGTCATATCAAACTTGAGATTTTTGCTCTTTACGTTTAGTGAGAACAAAATACCTCATGAGGGCTGATTTGCAACAAATTAGTCTTACCCTTAAAAATCCTAAGTTTCAGATTATAAAGGGTACGAAAACATATTTTTTTTGAAATATGCTTATCTTTGGATAGGTACCCTAACTATTAATCTTGTTGATACAAGTTGCTATTTGAGTATTTTGTTTAAATATCTTCAAATCGTAGACTAACCTTGAAGCAAGAAGATTAACTAGTTTAGAGTCTGTATATATTTAGTGAATTTACTTTGTAAAGTTTTACAAATTACATTTAGGTATAAGGTTATATCTTAATCTTAATTGTCATTTTTGATCGCACATCGGTCGCTAAAATCTAGGGAAAAACAATATCCAAGAATGCACCAAATGCTTAGGCGGCTATTTCAAGGGCTTCAAAAGTTTCTCAGGCGTCTTTTTGATAGCAAAAAAATTTATTCTCAAAACTCTAACGTCAGACAGTTGCCAGCAGTACAGCTGCCAGAACTTACCAATGCCGATTTAGAATTCCTGTTCACCCAACTGCTGGAAGGGGTTCATCAGGGAAGAGGACAAGGTTGGGCTACAAGGTATATCCAACGCATGGAAAATCGTATTACCAATCAGCGTTGGTTAGAGTGGCTGTTAAATTTTGCCGAAAGATTATTGAATTCTCCGGCTCCAAATCACGAATTAGCATATCGAATGGTACAGCTAGGCGAACTGCGAATTGGCGATATTGGAGACCTTGCTTACGATATTGGTATGCAGTTGCTAACTCGTAATTTGGACGAGTTATACGAACCAGAAGAGGAAGTTTCCGAACAGGAAGACCTGGCTTATTATACGAGTGTAGTACCACAAAGTTCTTTTGAAGAAGGTGCTGCAGCTTTTAACAATGAAGTCATTTGGGATTTTGACGGTCAAGATTCTGAAAGTATAGTCCCACCTTTAAATCTTTCTATTTCTCCCCAGGTAGGATTTGACGAGAAATTAGGTGAAGTTGATTTTTGGGAAGAAGATACTGAAAGCTTCAATCGAACGAATCGCGATCGTAATTATTCAGAAGAAGTACCCCTATGGGAACACCAAGAAGTAATAGAAAAGCCAAAAACTCCTGAAAGAGATGTCTTAAAAAATTTAAGGGGATTGGTAGTCCGTGAAGAAGATACTGAAGAGGTTGACGTTGACCCCGCCAAGTTAGCGGCATATAATGAGACATTTTATACTTCACAATCCTTTTGGCAGGGTGAAACTTCATCAGAGGTAGAAGCAGCAAATCCAGAAGAAGTTACTTATTTACAAGATCCCAATACATTAGGGAATCAATCAGAAATAAATACTGATCTCCCTGTAAGTTTGGAAGCACAAGTACAAGAAAGTGAAATTACTCCTCCTCCACTGGAGGAGGAGTCAACTGCAGAAGTTGATAATTTAGATAACTTATCAGATTATTCTTCCGATGACGACTCATCTGAAGATTTCGAACCAGTTGTTGCTGGGACCTTGGATGAATTATCCATGAGATTGCAGCAAAGTGCGAGCTTAGTAGAACAGCTAGCAGCTTACGGTTTACTCAGCAAATCTTCTCCAGAAATAAAAACTGAATCAGAAGATAATCAACCCGATATTACTCTTCAAGCTCAAGCATGGTTTTACAAGGGTTTGGGACAAGCCAAAACTGGCGATTTAATGACTGCATTAGCATCTTATGACCAAGCAATCTCAATGAAGCCAGATGTTTATGAATATTGGTTTAACAGAGGTTTAGCACTGTTTCACTTGGGAGATTTTGCTGCAGCTTTAGCGTCCTATGACCAAGCTATAAATATTAAACAAGATGCTTACAAGGGTTGGTACAACCGTGGTATTACCTTGGGAGAGCTAGGTGGGTTTGCCGATGCTGTTGCATCTTTCGATCGAGCAATTGCCATTAAGTCTGATTACTATGAAGCCTGGTCCAGTAGGGGTTTAGCCTTAGTTCAATTAGGACGTTTAACCGAAGCAATAGAGAGCTACGACCAAGCTGTAAATTTACAACCCCAAGATCAAGATAATTGGTATTGTCGTGGATTAGCACTCTTGGAAAAAGGAGATTATGTCTGGGCGATCGCATCTTTTGATAAAGCCCTAGAAATCGATCCCACCTCCCATTTAGTCTGGTACAACAGGGGTGTAGGTCTGTGGAATTTAAATCGTTGGCAAGATGCAATTGCGAGTTTGGATAAAGCAATTGAAATAGAACCCTTATCAGAACAAGTTTGGTACATCCGAGGAAATGCCTTGGATAAAATGGGGAAAACAGCAGAAGCACTGGCTTCTTACGAAAAAGCTTCACAAATTGAACCCAACTACCACGAAGTTTGGATAGATCGGGGTGTGGTATTGTTCAAACTAAGCCGCTGGGCTGAAGCAATTAAAGCCTGGGATCGGGCGATACAAATCAAACCAGATTTTTATTTGGCTTGGTTTAATCGAGCTGTAGCACTCGAACAATTGGGACAATATAATGAAGCCCTTGCTTCCTACGATCAATCTATAGAAATAAATCCAGATTTTTACCTAGCTTGGTACAATCGTGCTGTTGTGTTATCAAACTTGGAGCGATTTGAAGAAGCTATTGCTCATTACGATCGTACTTTAGAAATCAAACTTGATTATTGGGAAGCTTGGATCGGTAGGGGTACAGCAGCAGGTATTTCCAGTGCTTATGATCGCCAATTTGAATTATTTAGTAAAATCCCCAGCGTTAATTTTGAACTAAACGAACGCGGCTATGTGGGTAAGGTAGCCAGTTATGAAGCTGGGTTGCAATATATAGGTCAAGAGAGTTGCCCTCAAGGTTGGGGTAGACTGCATTTGGGTTTGGGAAATGCCCATTACGAGCAAGGAAAGAAACATCCTACACCTCATTACTATTGGCAGAAAGCTCTAGAAGAATACGACCTAGCAATTTTAACTTTAACAGCAGTAAATTATCCGGAATTACATCTGGAAATATTACGAAATCAAATAAAAGTGTTGTTATGTCTTGGACAAAGAGATGCAGCAGAAAAAATACAAGAATCAGCAATTGAATTATGGCAAAGCTTACTTAACGAATCATCTCGTTCGCCAGAAAATAAGAAGCAGCTTGCTTTACAATTTATTAGTTTGTGGCAATATGGCGTAGATTTATCAATTAAATTAGGGGAATTTGTTCAAGCTTTAGAAATTGCCGAACATGGAAAAAATGCTTGTTTAAATTGGCATTTGCATGGTTGGCAAAAACAAATTGTCTCTCCTAGTTATCAAGAAATTCAGGCATTGATAGATGAGAAAACTGCTATTGTCTACTGGCATATTAGTCCTTGCGCCATTCATACCTTTGTCCTCAAAGATAAAGCTTCGGAACCAATGCTCATATTTACTCCAGTGGCGAAGGATATTGAGGCAATTAATGAGTTTCCCCAAAGGGAAGCAATGCTACGCCTGATAGAATTTGAAGATTGGCAAATTAGTTGGCAAAAGCAACATCAAGAATATGCCAACAATACTGATGAGACTCATAATAAGCGAGAGTCTCCTTGGCGAGCTGATATGGAGTTAAAGCTTTCAAAGCTCAGGGATATTCTTAATATTCCATCAATAGAGCAGGAGCTTCAGGAAATTGAAAAAGTAATCTTAATTCCCCATTCAGACTTACAAAAGTATCCGCTCCACAGTTTATTTGATACGTCTTTCTCTGATGACGAAGATTTATCCAATGGGGATAGAAACTTTACCATTAGTTATTTACCCAGCGCTCAAGTTGGTTTATCTTTAGCATCAAAACCTCAACAAAGTAGTTCCATGCAACTATTACTTAGTGTTGAGAATCCTGATAGTGCAGGATATTCGCCCCTGAAGTTTGCCAAACTGGAATCGGAAGTAGTCGCTAACATGTTTCATCGTCCCACTCGAATTGAGGGAGCCGAAGCAAACAAGCAAACAGTAGAAAATGCTTTGTATGGCGGTTACAATATACTTCATTTTGCCAGTTATGCTATCGATAATGCAATTAATCCTTTAAATTCAGAATTAATATTAGCTGGTGAAGATAAAATTACCTTAGCTCAAATTCGTAATCAATCTTTGGAAAGATATAGTCTATTAACAATTTCTGCTGGCGATACTGCTAGTTATGCAAAGCAAAATATTAGCAACGAATATGTTGGTTTTGTTAACACTTTCCTTTGCCAGGGGGTTACAAATATTGTTAGTAGTTTGTGGGTCGTAGAATCTGCAGCAACAGCTTTAGTAATGATAGAATTTTATCGTAGAATCAAGGCTGGAAAATCAGCGCCAAGAGCTTTAGCTGAAACTACACAATGGTTGCAAAATGTTACAGCTTTAGAAGTAAATAGATGGTACCAAGATTTATTAAATAAACTTCCAGTGGAAGGATTAAGAATTCGGGCACATTTGGCAACTTTACAATATAAAACTAGTAAGATTACTCCCTACAAGAAACTCTATAGTCATCCTTATTATTGGGCAGGATTTATTATTGCTGGTCAACTGTAGGCTTGTAGTTGAACTATTCTCGATTTTTCGTTCCCTATTGCTTACTAAGCAGAATTCTTTAATTTATCTAATGGATAGCTGCAGTAAAGTATACAAAATAAAAACATTTGTATTTATGGGCGAGCAAATAGAAAGTATTTATAACTTTTTACAAATATCCAATTTAATTGCTACTTCTGGACAACCAACAGAAGAACAATTTTCTGCAGTCAAAAATTCTGGTTACCAAGTAGTGATAAATCTTGGTCTTATAAGTTCTTCAAGGGCTTTATCAAATGAAAAGCAATTAGTTCATTCTTTAGGAATGGAATACATTCATATTCCTGTGGTTTGGGATAAACCAGAAATTACTGAATTCTCACAGTTTGCAAGTGTGATGCAAGTTAACAGCGACAAGAAAGTTTTTGTCCATTGTATTGCCAATAAAAGAGTTTCTGCTTTTATGTATCTTTTTCGTTATTTGTGCCAAGGGATGACTCCAGAAGATATTGAAAAAGACTTACATAAAATTTGGATCCCCAATGATATTTGGCAACAATTTATTGGTGAAGTGATAGCAAAATATAGTTAACTATGTGTTAATAATTTTATCCAAAATACTAATATTTAGCAATTAAATACTCTTCCAAAAATATCATTAAATAATCTAAATTTTATCTTCAATGTTTTATTTTAATTAGAGCTTAATGAATAAGTTTAAAAGTTTTACAAGGTAATATTTTAAGCATCATCTAAACTCAATGAACTGCAATGAATAAGTTTTAAGGCAGAACAACTTTCAGCTAACGTTACGCCACATGAACAGCAAATCTTAATTAGAATGTAAACTTTATTTTCTATTTGGGTACACATATACTGAGTATTACTACTTAAAATGTAAAAATATACATATAGTGCTACACGCAAGTTGTTAGCGGTTCCGTAGGTAGTGCAGCTATAGCTAGAGCTTTTATGGCGTCGGCGTTAGCCTAAGCGCATGTCCGTAGGACAAACAGAACTTACAAATATTACGTAGCGCGATATATCCACAATACAGGCGTATAACCAACATTCATTATTGTGTTGGAGGAAATATGTTATCAATTTATAGAGATGGAGCAATAAACCCATTTGCTTTTCGTTCCTTGTACGAACCCTACGAAAATTGCGATCGGAAGCGAATGGTTAATTTTGATTTTGAAAGATCTGATAAAGTCAAAATTTTGGAATCAGCAGAATTTGATGCATTTAGATGGTTTAAGAATATCTCTAGTTTCCCATGGATAAAGTTGGTATTTTTATTAGTAATTGTCTCTTTAATTAGCTTTGCAGGTACAGCACAAGCTTTGTTACTCAGAAGAGGTTCTAGAGGTTCTTCTGTTGTTATACTGCAAAACAGGCTAATAGAAGAAGGTTACTTGGATGGGAATCCAACAGGTTACTACGGTTCAAGAACTGAAAGAGCAGTCAGAAACTATCAGCGTGATCGCAATTTATTAGTTGATGGAATTGCTGGTTCTCAGACTTTAGAAGATATGGATTTAAAGGATATTGGTGGTGAGGAGATACCAATTATTGGTAACGGAACCGTCACAGCTAGCAGGCTTAATGCTCGCCAAGGTCCAGGAACGAATTACTCTATTGTTACAAGCATACCAAGAGGAACAAAGGTAACTCTTTATGAGAGAACCTCAAATGGCTGGTACAGAATTGATGGTCAAGATGGCGGCTATGTTTGGGTCTACGAAAAGTACGTTCGACGTATTTAATATGCTTGCTGGAATTAGAGAAAATATTGTCTAAAAAACAAAACACTTCGAGGTAATTTCCAACTTTTAATTTACAACTTCTAATTCCCAATGCTGTACCTAGTTGTGTCCAAAGAAAGACGATAATAATTCACCACAATCAGCAATTTTCAATAACTTGTTAAAAAACGATCTAAATAATACATTTTAATTTTTAACTAAACTAAAGCCAATAACAACTTAAATAATATTTTACGAGCACAATGAAGAGAGAAAAAATAACAAAATTTTTGTGCTTGGAGACGGCTAATGGTAGCGCTCACAGGGAACATCCAAAATCGATTGACAATTCAAACTGTTGATATAGCTCCTAATACAACAGCTATCCGTTCTCTTGACTGGGATCGTGATCGCTTTGATATTGAGTTCGGGCTGCAAAATGGTACAACCTATAATTCATATCTAATTAAAGGTGATCGAATCGCCTTGGTTGATACCTCACATCAAAAATTTCGCGATCTGTATTTAGATACTCTCAAAGGGTTAGTTAATCCAAAAGCGATTGACTATATCATCGTCAGTCATACTGAACCAGACCATAGTGGCTTAGTAGAAGATGTCTTGCAATTAGCTCCTAGAGCTACAGTGTTAGCGTCAAAAGTTGCACTACAATTCCTAGAAAATTTAGTCCACGATCCCTTTTCTAAACGTATTGTCAAAAGTGGTGACCTGGTAGATTTGGGACAAGGACATGAAATTGAATTTGTTAGTGCCCCTAATTTACATTGGCCTGATACAATTTTTAGTTACGATCGCAAAACCCAAGTTCTCTACACTTGCGATGCTTTTGGGATGCATTACTGTAGCGATGATACCTTCGATGTTAATTTAGAGGCTATCGAACCTGATTTTAGATTTTATTACGATTGCCTCATGGGTCCAAATGCTCGCTCTTTGCTTAATGCAATGAAAAGAATGGCTAACTTGGGCAATATTCACATTATTGCTAATGGTCACGGTCCCCTACTTTATCATAATTTGGATGTTTTGAGGGAGTGCTATCAAAGCTGGAGTCAAAAACAAGCAACTTCAGAAACTATTGTTGCTTTATTCTATGTTTCCGATTACGGTTATAGCGATCGCTTGGTACAATCAATTGCCCATGGGGTGCAAAAAACCGGGATAGGGGTAGAAATTGTTGATATTACCTCAGCAGAAGTTCAAGAAGTACAAGAACTTTCAGGTAGGGCTGCTGGTATGATCATTGGTATGCCCCCAACTTCTAATGTTACAGCCCATACAGCCATTAGTTCGCTACTCGCAGTGGCAAAATCAAAACAAGTTTTTGGACTGTTTGAATCCTACGGTGGCGATGATGAACCCATAGATACCCTGCGTAGAAAATTCATTGAACTTGGGGTTCGCGAAGCCTTTGAGGCAATTAGAATTAAAGAAGCACCTGATAAAACAATATTTAAGCTGTGCGAAGAATCGGGTACTGACATCGGGCAATTACTCGTGCGCGAGCGTAACATCAAGCAGGTGAAATCCCTTGATGTCAATATGGAAAAAGCTTTAGGTAGAATCAGCAGTGGGCTATACATCATAACTGCTCAAAAAGGTCAAGCAAAAGCCGCAATGCTAGCATCTTGGGTCGCTCAAGCTAGTTTGCAACCTCTTGGTTTTACCGTTGCACTTGCAAAAGATAGATCCATCGACTCTTTTTTACAAATTGGCGATAAGTTTGTTCTGAACGTTCTTGAAGAAGGAAATTATAAAGAACTCAAAAAACATTTTCTTAAGCGCTTACTTCCTGGCTCTGATCGCTTTGCTGGAGTTAAAACTCAAACAGCAAAAAATGGCTCTCCCATTCTCACAGATGCGCTAGCATATATGGAGTGTGAAGTGAAAAGTGCCTTGGAGTGTAGCGATCACTGGATTTTATACTGTACTGCCCAACAGGGACGCGTTTCTAATCCTGAAGGATTAACAGCTGTTCGTCATCGCAAAGTTGGTAATTACTACTAAAACCAGTAAATCAAACTAAATTGTGCTTGAGTTAATTTTCACTTATCAATTCTTATAAGATTTTT
The DNA here is from genome assembly GCF_001456025.1 of Mastigocoleus testarum BC008. GTDB lineage: Bacteria > Cyanobacteriota > Cyanobacteriia > Cyanobacteriales > Nostocaceae > Mastigocoleus > Mastigocoleus testarum. The sequence continues at coordinate 3,610 of NZ_LMTZ01000087.1, read as the reverse complement.
CTGGAGTCGTTTTCTTCTAGAATAATTCTCAAGCAAGCAAAAAATCTTCAAATACACAAACTTACTTAGAATTGATAGCGAATCGACCAAGGAAAAACTAGCACAAAAAGATAAAGTTGCTCCCATTCCAAAACCTATAAACTGGATGGGATAGATCGCTACTAGTTCATTTTATTCGTCGCCCCCTGAAATTTAAATACACATCGAAATCCTGTAGAGACGCGGCGTGCCGTGTCTCAAGAAAATTTCAGGGTTTTATTCTCCCATTGGTTAAAGACTACATTCGACCTAATTGGGTAGTAAATTTCATGGGATTTTGCGTACCTACTCTAGATATTGAATGTCTTTTACAACGTAGGTCATTAATTTTTTACTTTTGGGGCTGGCACTTTCTTCAAAGTAACTATATAAGTCCTGAGACTTTCATCCTTTCAAAGCACCCTGTCGCACAAAATTTTTTTTAATTTGTCCCAGACTCCACATAAAAAATATTGGGATAAATCACAGAAAACAGGAAATTTTTCTGTTCTCTACTTTCTCGCCTTCTTTGAATTTAATTTGCTCACATCTCATCCACCCAAAACTTATGAGCGAAAATCTCCGCGATGTTCAGATTTTACCCATTGCTACTAATACTACCGTATTGCGGTCGCGTAGTTGGACCCGTCTGCGATTTGAAATTGAATACGCCTTAGCTCGCGGCACTACTGTTAATTCTTATTTAATCACAGGCGATAAAGTTGCTATAGTTGATCCCCCAGCCGATACATTTACGGAAGTCTATCTCAAAGCCCTGGGACAATGTCTGAATTTGAGCCAGTTGGATTACATTATTTTGGGTCATTTTAGCCCCAATCGTGTTGCGACTCTCAAAGCACTTCAAGAACTGGCACCTCAAATCACTTTTGTTTGTGCCCTTCCAGCTGCAGCAGACTTGCGCAATACCTTCCCCGAGCAAGAGATAAAAATTATGACTATGCGGGGGAAAGAAACCTTAGATTTAGGTAAAGGTCACCAATTAAAATTTATTCCCACACCCAGTCCGAGATGGCCTGCGGGACTTTGTTCCTACGACCAACAAACTCAAATTCTTTTTACTGATAAGTTATTTAGTACTCATATCTGCAGCGACGAAATCTTTGACGAGGATTGGGATATTCTCAAAGATGACCAGCGCTATTACTATGATTGCCTGATGGCTCCTAGTGCAACTCATGTACAGGCTGCATTGGAAAAACTTTCTGAGTTGCAAGTAAGAATGTATGCCACAGGTCACGGACCATTGATACGCTACGGTTTAATTGAACTCACTAATGCCTACGAAGAATGGAGCCGTTCTCAAACCGAACGAGAAATAACTGTAGCTTTACTTTATGCTTCTGCCTATGGTAATACAGCGACCTTGGCTCAAGCAATGGGACTTGGTTTAACTAAAGGTGGAGTTGCTGTGGAGTCTATCAATTGTGAATTTGCCACACCTGAAGAAATTAAAGCAGCTTTGGATAAAAGTGAGGGCTTTTTAATTGGTTCTCCTACTATTGGTGGTAATGCTCCCACACCAATTCATACAGCGTTAGGAATCGTACTTTCTCTTAGTGACACCAGTAAGCTTGCGGGAGTATTTGGTTCCTATGGTTGGAGTGGTGAAGCCTTTGATTTAATTGAAGGCAAACTTAGGGATGCTGGCTATCGATTTGGATTTGAAACTTTCAAGGCTAAATTTAAACCTTCAGATGTTACCCTCAAGGAATGTGAGGAAACCGCTACAGATTTTGCCCAAACTTTGAGAAAAGCCCGAAAGTTAAGATTACCCCAACCAGCGGCAACTCCAATGGAACAAGCAATGGGTAGAATTGTTGGTTCTGTATGTGTTTTAACAGCGAAACAGGGTGAAGTCTCCACTGGAATGCTGGGAGCTTGGGTTTCACAGGCGACTTTTAATCCACCAGGTATCAGTGTTGCAATTGCTAAAGACAGAGCAATTGAGAGTTTAATGCACTCTGGAGGTAAGTTTGTTTTGAACATTCTCCCAGAGGGCAATCATCAAGAGTACATGAAGCATTTTCGCAAATCTTTTGCTCCTGGAGAAGATAGATTTGCCAATTTTTCTACCACAACTGCCGATAATGGTTGTCTCATACTTACTGACGCATTGGCTTATTTGGAATGCTTAGTAGAAAAGCGCTTAGAATGTGGCGACCACTGGGTTGTATACGCTACGGTAGAAAGTGGTAAATTACTTAATAAAGATGTTGTAACAGCTGTTTACCATCGTAAAGCTGGCAATCACTACTAACTTTTATATTCGGGCATAATTCCTTAACTAAACATATTCACTCCACCTGTGCATGTTAGTTGTGGGACATTAGCCCGCTTAATACTTATAAATGGCGGCTTTAAAAAGCATACGCTCTAAAAAGCGCTTTTAACTCAACATTTACTTTTTAGACCTATGAAGTAGTTCCATAGTCTAAATAAGGAAATATACCAACATCATTAATGAAGGGATTACACGGTATAAGCTGAGCCGAATCTAATGATTGAATTTTACGTGAAGGTTATCTGAATATCAAAGTGTTGCAATTTTAGACTTACACATAATTAATGTACGGGAACACAACTTCAAATTCAAATTTATTCGCGATCAACCTTACTATAAATTCTATCCCACTGTTCTATTACAGCGTTCATAAGCACCTAAAAATAAGTTTATCCAGGTGAGAGGACCTACTACTCCATCTATTTCAATGCCCACATAGCTTTGGAAAGTTTTCACTGCTTCAGCGGTGTATTCGCCATATCCAGTTTCATACTCTGTATAGAATTTGTAATCGTTGAAACGACTGATATCTTCATAACCAAGCAAAATTTGCTGTAAAAATTTTACTGCCTCACCAGAATCACCTCTTTTTAATACTGGTAATTCAGTGTACCCTTTGACAACTGCAGGGTCTACATCTTCATTATTGGCTGATTCTCTACAAGTACGACAAAAATTGTTGCCCAGCGCATTCCAAGTTCTAGAGTCAACTACTCCATTAACTTCCAGTTGACCGGGGTTTATATCGGGAACAGCATTACGCTGTTCTTGAAATTTCATTACAGCGTTCATCGTATATTGATCGAAGATTCCGTCTATTCCTCCTTGACCAATATCAATACCATAGCTAACAAGCAAATACTGTAGGTATCCCACAGCAGGACCATTAGAACCTTCTCTCAGAAGTGGCATTGTCTTAGCCTCAGTCATATACGCAGACCTCATTGTTTTTTCTCCTTCTTTTCTGTTGTCGCATTGTTCGTCTTAATTCGATTTATCGAATTATTTTTTCACTTAACAAAAAATGGTCTTGACTCATAGGATTTACTTCTATTGCCAAAGTGGTATCTGTCTGTTCGCTAATCTTAAGTAAATAGTTGTTGGCGAATTCTACTTATGCAGTTTGATGATTTTGAATTTCTTCTGAAATCACAAGCCCTAAGCCTTTTATATGCTGATTTTAAAAATTAAACCTCTTTTACTGGTGTCAAAGCAATGATTTTAAACGGATTAGGATTTGTGTCTAAACCGTTATATATGTTCCCGAAGTTTTTTGAGCAAATAGCTTGT
>NZ_LMTZ01000086.1 GCF_001456025.1 Mastigocoleus testarum BC008 | reverse complement strand
AGACTGTTTTCTTGCATCTGAATATATTCCTTGGGTCTGATAATGTATTAACCATCACCTTTTTGTATTTATTCAGCAAGCCCTAATTAAAATATTACTAGGCTTAATATCCCGATGAATACAATTACGATTATGGGAGAAAGCAAGTGCTTCTAACACTGGATAAGCCACAGATTCCCAAAAAGAATCCCAACCTTCAGGTGGAGATTCTTTTAGAAATGTCGCTAAATTCTTCTCCATCCACTCTAAAACAAGAAAATACTCACCTGTATTTTTATCCTCACCGGAGTCAATGAGTTCTACAATTCCTGGATGTTTTAACTCTTTAAGTGCTTGGGTCTCTCTTTTGAAAGACTCTGCTAATATATCAGTCTCGATCTGTCCATGTTTAAATATCTTGACAGCAACCTGTCGTTGATTATCAACCATATCTCTTGCTTGATATACATCAGCCATTCCACCCGAGCGAGGATTTGGAGATAGAGCATGGCGACCGTGGATCAAACGAACTTGCATAAATTTTATACACTTAGAGTCTTTTTCTTTTTAACACAATGTTCGGTTGGGTATATCCTTGATTTCACTGGTTTGTGAAGTGAGCAAGTAAGTAGTAATTATCTCAAAGATTATTTATTAGACCTTACGATATAAATTAATTCAAACCTATTTTTTATATAAATCTCCATAAATGTGCTGATGGTTATTCATCAACCATCAAAAAATCAAACCTTCCATCGCTTGTTGCAAATCTAAAGTCAATTTAGCAACAGCTTCCCTCGCACCTCTGCGCGAAGACTTATAAGCAGCAAATCTTTCAGAAACAGATATCGGTTCCCCTATAGTAATTTTTGCTTTTTGTTTGCCCAATTGGGGACGCTTGAAAGGATTACCACCTTCGATCCGAGTTACCATATCCGATAATAATAAAGTTGTCTCAGCAAATCTTTCCGCGCTGGGTTTTTCTCGAACATACCTACCCGTAACTGCCACAAAACTTTCTACTAACCTCATGTGCCACATGCGCAGATTCGCTTCTTCTGCGATTTTGTCAGCTAAACCCCTTTGAACCGCTGATAAAGCTTTTATATCCTTAAACTCTTCCCGAAAAATATAATTCCAACCAGCTTGCTCCACGCGACGACAGCGATCAGTAAAGTTACCTTTAGGACGTAAATCAAAATATTTCTCTGCAACTTGTAATGCAGTATCTAATAAAGCTTGCAAGCGTGCAGCAATTACTTCGTTACCATCACTTATTTCTGTTTCTGGAATTGTTGCAGTCGGTATATTTTGACCATAAAACCGTTGATAAAATTCTTCCATTAAAGACAGTAAATGTTTTGCCAAAGAAATTAACCGAGGATAGAGAGATTCCTGTGGTAAACGGATATCATAACCGCTTTGGCTTGGAGTTAAACCGGTACTAACTTCCAATTTAGTTAAAATTTGTTCTATTTTCTCCCAGGGAGAATCAACATAACTGTATTGGATACCTATTGGTAGAATTAAAACTTGTTCGTTGCGCTGGGCTTTGTGCAAATCTTCCGCACACCAAAAGCTTAACTGAGCAATACCGGGTTCCAATGGGTTGAGAATTTCGGAAAGTCCATTTGTTGCACCTTCCGGAGCCGCAGCAATGGGAAAATTTCCATTTGTAAATAAATTTCTTGCCGATCGCAAACCCGTCCAATCAGCTTTACCCCGTTGTATTGGGGTTCCACCCAAACGAGATAAAACCCAACCAATATGGGAACCAGCCCATAAAGGAATTCCCCGGTCATAGATAAAATGGGCGTGAATTGGATGTTGGAGAACTATTCCTCGTTCTCGTGCAGTTTGAGGTACCAGCTTCGAAAACAAGTAACCAAGACAAAGTGGATCTTCCACTTGGGGATGACGAAACGCCACCATCAAGCGGATTTTTTTTTCCTGAAATTGGCGAATCAAATCGATTAAAATCTCAACATTGTCAGCTTCAACTTTGGCGATTGCTGTTAAAGTATCGAGCCAAATTGGTAGTGCAAACTGAGTAACCCTGAGAAATAGAGGGTTAAGTGCTGGGGGTATAAACTCTAGGGGTGGCTGTGCTCGTTCAATTGGATGGGGCAAAATAGTTTTCTCCTAAAGTTATAAAAAATGGAACTGTAAAAAGTGGGACTGCAAAAAGTAGAACTACAAATAGGGAAATTTCAAACAGCGAACTTGTAAATAGTGCAACTGCAAACGGACAATTTTGACTTTTAGATAAGCTAAACATTATCTAAAAATTATCTAATTTTAATTAAAGGAAAGAGAAAATGAAACTGTCACAAATGTTATTCCTTACCCTCAGGGACGATCCGGCAGATGCCGAAATACCCAGTCACAAACTACTTTTGCGTGCTGGTTACATTCGTCGTATAGGTAGCGGTGTATACGCGTATCTTCCCCTAATGTGGCGAGTTCTGCAAAAAATCTCCCAAATCGTGCGCGAAGAAATGAATGCTACTGGCGCACAAGAATGTCTGTTACCCCAGCTCCAACCGGCAGAACTGTGGAAAGAATCCGGACGTTGGGATACGTATACGAAAGCTGAGGGAATTATGTTTTCCCTTACCGACCGACGGGAGCAAAACTTGGCGCTTGGTCCCACCCATGAAGAAGTAATTACAACGGTAGCGCGGGATATGATTCGTTCCTACCGTCAACTACCGGTACATTTATATCAAATTCAAACAAAATTCCGCGATGAAATTCGTCCCCGCTTTGGTTTAATGCGCGGTCGGGAATTTATTATGAAAGATGGTTATTCTTTCCATGCTGATGAAGAAAGTCTGAAAGAAACTTATGAGGATATGTACCAAGCCTACAGCAATATGCTGCGACGCTGTGGTTTGACTTTTCGAGCAGTGGAAGCTGATTCCGGTGCGATCGGTGGTTCTGGTTCCACAGAATTTATGGTTTTGGCGGAAGCAGGGGAAGATGAGGTCCTTTACACTGAAGATGGTAAATATGCCGCGAATGTGGAAAAAGCTGTTTCTTTACCTCCCGATGCTGAAACTTCTCCCTTTAGCAGCTACGAAAAAAAAGAAACACCAGGAACAGAAACAATTGAGAAGCTTTGTAAATTCCTCAAATGTTCTCCAACCAGTATAGTTAAAAATGTTCTTTACCAAACAGTTTATGACAACGGTACCACTGTCCTGGTAATCGTCAGTATTCGGGGCGATCAAGAAGTTAACGATGTTAAATTACAAAATGAATTAACAAGATTAGCTCCTAACTACGGTGCGAACAGTATTATTGCTTTAGATGTACCTAGTAGTGAAGCTCAATCAAAGTGGACAGCTAAACCCTTACCTTTAGGTTACATCGCACCCGATATTAGTGATGATTATATTAAATCTGGTTCTAATGAAAAGATAGTAGGAAAGTTTTTACACTTTGTAGATAAAACAACTATAGACTTAAAGAATTTTGTCACCGGTGCAAATGAAGGGAATTATCACGTAGTTGGTGCTAATTGGGGCGACCAATTCCAATTACCAGAAATTATCGTTGATGTACGCACAGCAAAAATTGGCGATCGCGCGATTCATGACCCCACACAAACACTCCAATCTGCTCGGGGAATCGAAGCCGGTCATATTTTCCAATTAGGAACAAAGTACTCTGAAGCAATGGGTGCAACCTACACCAGCGAGCAAGGTAAAGATCAACCCTTATTCATGGGATGTTATGGGGTTGGCGTTTCCCGTTTAGCCCAAGCAGCAGTAGAGCAATCCTATGATGATAATGGAATTATTTGGCCGGTAGAAATTGCTCCCTACCAAGTTATTGTGACAATTCCTAATATCAAAAATGCCCAACAGGTAGAAATCGGCGAAAAACTTTACGCGCAACTCAACCAAGCCGGAATTGAAACCTTACTCGACGATCGCAACGAACGCGGAGGTGTGAAATTTAAAGACGCCGATTTAATTGGTATCCCCTATCGCATTGTTACAGGTAGAGCGATCGAGAATGGGAAAGTAGAATTAGTTGAACGTAAAACCCGTAAAACACACGAAATTCCCATTGATGAAGTTGTATCTAAATTAGGGGAGCAGATTAAATCAGTTGACAGTTAACAGAGAACAATTATCAGGGAACAGGGAACAGGGAACAGAGAACAGTAGACAGTAATTAAATAACAGTTAACAGTCAAATGTGGTCTGTAAAGTCTTGGCGCTAGCCATAAACTGGTAACTGGTAACTGGTAACTGATAACTGAAAAATGGAATTACTGACAATTTTTCTATCCGGCTTGTTAGGTTTTATTACTCCTGCGGGGTTATTAGTAGATCGAACAGCAGAAAAAGCTATTCGTTCCCGACTGAAAACAGCACAAGAACTCCAAGTCAGAGTTGATAACGTTCCCACACACCAATTACTACAAGGTCGGGTAGAAAAAGTCAGAATTGCAGGACGTTCTTTGCTTTTAAAAAATCAAAACATCCATATTTCACAGTTAGATTTAGAAACCGACCCGATTGAATTAGATATTCATGCTCGGGGACAAAAAAGACTTCCGTTAAAAAAACCTTTACAGATGGGGGTACGTTTAGTTTTAACTCAACAAGATGTCAATAAATTATTAGAATCACCGGATTTTTTAAATCGTTTGAAGAAGTTTAATCTTGTTTCGGTATCTTCATCTAATAATTCTTCATCAGATGTATATAACTTAGCTAATCCTCAAATCAAAATTTTAGAAAACCGCTTGCGTTTCCAGCTAAAATTAAAGCAGGAAGGGAACGGTAAGCCTCTAAATATCCGGGTGGAATCAGGACTAAATGTAATCGCAGGTAGGCAGATTCAATTGGTGAATCCGACTGTAGAATTAAACCAAGAAAAAGCACCGGAAAAATTAATAAATCAAATTGTAGATAATTTAAATGAACAATTGGATTTAGGTAATTTAGAAAGTGAAGGAATACAATTGCGGATTCTAAAATTGAATATAAAACCGGCAGCAATTGAAATTGCAGCATTTATAAAGATAGAGCCTTCTTCTAAATTTTTAAAAGAACTGAGCTCATAGGTCTTGTCTTTTCATCTACCTAATTTCTCCTCACAATGTAAAGACTTTCTCAGCCCTGATGGATAATTTGGAAATGAAAGAACAACAAAAATCTAAAGGTATCTCTTCTGCTGTAATTGCAGCTGTCTCCGCTGCTGTTGTAACGGTAGGTGGTGGTGTAGCTTGGTTGACTTCAAATACAAATCCAACCCCCGAACCACCTGGTCGCGAACAGCTTAAAAATCAAAAAGTCAGCGTATATTGGCTTGAGAATGCTGGTACAAATTTAAAGCTTGAATCTCAACCAATTCAAGTTAAATCTGATGGTGAGCCAAATAAAGTATTACAAACAGCTTTTAAACAGTTACTCGCAGGCCCAACAGAAGGCACTGGATCGACCACCATACCCCAGGGAACACAATTGTTGGGTATTAAGGTGGAATCTGATGCAGTACGCATTAATTTATCTGAAGAATTTACTAGTGGTGGTGGTAGTACCTCTATGACTGGTCGCTTAGGACAGGTAATATACACTGCCACAAGTTTAAATTCCAAGGCAAAGGTGTACATCGAGGTGAATGGTAAGCCACTCGAAGTTTTAGGTGGTGAAGGTTTAGTTTTAAACCAACCACTAACTCGCGAGAGCTTTAATCAAAATTTTGAACTTTGATTCAGGTTTATTTACCTGAAGCTTATTTGACCGAGATAGAACCGTTATCTGTCAACAGTCCATGGTTATATTTGAGACTTTGAATGTGTAGACACAATCGATTCATATTTCGATGATTACTTAGTGTTCAATACACGAAAGTTACGGGCTTGTTGTTCTAACCTTGTTGCAAGGCGATCGCAAACCCGATTACACAATTCAAAAATCATCTGGTCTTCAACACTGTAATAGGCACAAGTACCTTCACTGCGTCGACTCAGAATACCCGCTTGCCACATAACTTTCAGGTGTTTTGATACATTAGCCTGAGAAGTTTGTGTTGCATCTACTAACTCTTGGACGTTTTTTTCTTCGTCCCGTAGTAGATGCAACAATCGTAGACGCATTGGTTCGCTGAGTAGGCTGAAGTATTCAGCCACTTGTTGCACGACTTCAGAGGGTACAGGCAATACTTGTTTCATCAGAATTGACCCGCAAGAACTAACAAATTTTACAATGACATGTCCGTTATATAGATTAATACCTAATCTGGATTAATTCGCATCAAAGGTTGACCATATTCGACAGGTTCTCCATTTTGGACGAGTATTTCCATGACTTGTCCCGATGTTTCTGCTTCAATTTCATTCATTAATTTCATGGCTTCGATAATACACACCGTCTGATTACTACGGATTCGGTCACCGATTTCTACAAATGCAGCTTCTCCTGGAGCCGGAGCACGATAGAAAGTTCCGACCATTGGAGAAGTAACCTCAACTAATCTTTGGTCAATGACACTAGAATTAGTATTGGCTTGCGTACTACTAGTAGCATAATTGTCTTGACTGCGATCGTTGAGTGAATCTGTAGTTACTGTTGATTGTAAGCTAGATGTGTTAGATGAGACTGATGTTAATCCTGAGTTTACCTCACTAGCAGAGGAAATTTGTTCTACAGATAACACTCGCTCGTTAAAACTAACAGCCTTACGAACAGCAATTTCAAAATCGTTACTTTTTAGGGTTACTTCTGCAATATCTGTTTGTGCAATAGTTACCAACAACTGGCGAATTTCATTAAAGTCCAATGGCACAGGTTTTAATACCTCAATAATTGTTTAGTTTTAGATAGGTTTATATTTCAAGAAAAATATTTCCAAAACAGGGAAATAAACTTGGTTTAGATATGAGCATCCCAAGGACGCGAAATTACAGCAGGAGATTATAACGGATTGTGAGTCAATGAGATAAAGTTCGACAATCAGACAGGTCACATCAAAGACTCTGCCGACGCCACAGACTCTGATTGACAGGTAACATAAACGAGGTATGTTGTTTTCTTGCTAGAGGTTTGTACGCCCTTTACTAACCCCTACAAGTCTTAACTCTTGGAAGTTTACTCCTGAAAGTTTTACTCCTGGAAGTTTTTACTGTATAGCTACGCATTTATAGCTACGCATTGAGCGCAGTGGGGCGCGTCTCACTCGCACAATTCTGCTATAGCTTGCTCGCAATCAAGAAATTTCAATCTCTTTTTATCTGCGGCAAAACCGCTGTATAACAGTTTTGCGTACGGATAAATCGCACCCTGTCCTGATGTCACAAATCCTGACTGCCAGGAGAATTGAGAGCACATATCTTAATTAAGATTTATGTTATTCCCTGCCTAAGTATTTATCATCACGAGTATCAATACGAATACGTTCTCCTTGAGAGATAAATAGAGGAACCATTACTGTTGCTCCAGTTTCTAGAGTTGCCGGTTTGGTTCCACCAGTAGCAGTGTCGCCCTTAATTCCTGGGTCAGTTTGCGTGACTTCTAGAGCCACCGCATTTGGTAATTCTACTTCCAATACTTGTGAATCCCAGCTGACGACGTTCACTTCCATACCTTCTTTCAGGTACTTGACTCCCGTGCCAATTTGAGAATCAGTCAAGCGATTTTCTTCATAGGTCTCCATATCCATGAAGACGTAATCATCGCCATCCTTGTAAGTATGTTGCATGGTGCTTTTTTCTAAAGTTGCTTGGGGTACAGTTTCCCCAGCACGAAATGTTCTTTCAACAACGCTCCCAGTTTGCACACTTTTTAGTTTTGTCCTAACAAAGGCAGAACCTTTTCCTGGTTTGACGTGGAGGAATTCTACCACCCGCCAAACAGACCCATCTAACACAATCGATACACCGGGTCTAAAATCATTACTCGAGATCATGAAGCTTTCAAATTTGGAAGACAATCGGCATTTATTGTACCCCTCAAGGGGAAGATTTAGTTATTACTCATGACTGATTAGTGATTACTACTCATTGAAGGTAAAAGCTTAGTCGCTATTAGCGATAAATTCCAGTATCCAGCTAGACATTTTATAAAATTGTTTACCTGAAGTACCCAGTTGTATATCGTCCAAGAGTTATGTAATAAGGAATTGATCGGATCGATTTTGCAAAAAAAAAACTCTTTACTCAATCATTCACAATCTATATGATTTGTAATTGATTAATAAATGTAAATATATATATTTGTGACAATCTTAGGTTAAAGGGTAATAGGTAATCTTTAACCCATTACCCTTTACCCATTAGCAATTACCAATTACCAATTTCCAATTTCCAAAAATCTATCTTTAGCAAGATAAGTTTTAACTTGTGGTTTGTGTCAGTATTTAGTGATAATTACTTACATGTATCAGCCTGTGTTGAGTACGTATAATGAAGTTTCCAGATTCAGTTATCTGGCTAAAAGAAAGCACGGCTTTAGGAATTCTTAAAGAAGATTCTCTGAATGCGATCGCTCAAGCGATGGAATCACAAGCTTACCAAGCCGATGAAGTTATTGTGAGTGAAGGTGAAGTACCCCAAGGGCTATACATTCTCTTGGAAGGTAGGTTAGAAACTGATTGCAGCGAGTCAAATAATCCTGGTAAGCTGCGCAGTTTACTTCCTGGAAGTGTAATTAATCTTCAAGAATTACTTTTAAACGAAGCTGCTTCATGTGGGGTTAAAACCTTAAGTGAATGTAAATTTTGGGTTGTCCCTGCTGCTAAATTTCGACAAATAATTAACCAATTTCCGGAGACATCCCAAGCGATTTCCCGTCTATTGGTGACTGAGCTAGCACAGCTCGCTTCAGTTTTAAGTTACGAGCAGGAACGTACTATTGCTTTACGTCCTTACTTAGTAACCAAAGCCCAGCGAGGAATTATAGGTTCGAGTCGCTACGCAAAACGACTGCGAGAGGAAATTAAAGAAGTTGCAAATGAGCGTTCCTCTGTATTGATTTTTGGAGAACCTGGTTTAGAAAAAGATAATATCGCTGCTTTAATTCACTTTAGTTCTAAGTACCGCCGTACTCCCATAATTCAAGTTAACTGCGCTATTCTTCAAGCCAGTGGTGCAGATTTATTTGGTCGATTTGGGGGTAAACCAGGACTAATAGAATGGCTTGGTGAAGGAACTTTGGTTCTTAACAATATTCAAGAATTACCATCCCAACTTTTCCCTAAGGTAAACAACTGGCTGCGAACAGGTGAATATAAACCTATTAGCCGTTCTGAAGCAGATGTAATTGAACCTCGTACAAGTAAGGCTCGCATTCTGATTATTGGGCAGAAAAGACAAGTAGATCTGCAAAAATGTGTTGAGCAAACTATCAATGTTCCACCATTACGAGTCCGGAAAACGGACATCGAAGCACAGGTAAAGTATTACATCAGTCTTTATTCCCGCGATAAAAGTATTCCTCGCCCGAAAGTCACTCCAGAAGCATTACGGCGTTTGCAGTCCTATGATTTCCCCGGGAACTTAAAAGAATTACAAGATTTAGTTGAAAGGGCTATAGTTCAAGCCGGAGAAACACAGGAACTGACAGAAGAAACTTTCTGGTCAGTCGATACTAAGAAAAAGCGATTTCGAGTCAATTTATTAAACGCCTACCCCAAGCTGAGAAGATTTTTGCGTAGTCCTTGGTGGACGGACAGAATTAATTATGGTTTTGTAGTTCCTATATTTGCCATTGTGGTCTTAGTACTGTTTCTAGGTCCACAAACCAGAGATCGAAATTTTGCTCTCAATCTGTTTTGGGCTTGGTGGTGGACTATTTCCCTGATAATATTTCCCTTTGTTGGTCGGATTTGGTGTTCGGTTTGTCCATTTATGATTTATGGGGAAATTACCCAAAAAATATCTTTATGGTTATTCCCGAGAAAGTTAAAATCTTGGCCTAGACAAAAAGCAGAAAAATGGGGTGGATGGTTTTTATTTGGATTGTTTGCACTAATTTTTTTGTGGGAAGAAATTTGGAATTTAACTAATACAGCCTATCTTTCTGCTTGTTTGCTGCTATTAATTACCGCCGGAGCAATGATTTTCTCCACAATTTTTGAACGGCGGTTTTGGTGTCGGTATTTATGTCCCATTGGGGGAATGAATGGTTTATTCGCCAAACTCTCGATGACAGAACTGCGAGCACAGCAGGGAACTTGCTCGGCTGAATGTACTACCTATCAGTGCTATAAAGGTGGACCAGAAAAAGGAGAAGGGATGGAAACCGATGGATGTCCCGTATACTCCCATCCAGCCCAGTTAGAAGATAATCGAAACTGCGTGCTGTGTATGACCTGTCTTAAAGCCTGTCCTCACCGCTCTGTAGAGTTTAATTTGCGTCCCCCTGGTATTGAACTTTGGACAACCCATGTGCCCCATAACTACGAGGTTGCATTGTTATTTTTGTTATTCGGTGGGGTTTATCTTCATCACTTACCAGAATTACAGTTTTATTTGGGTTTAGAAATCAATTTAAATAACTTTTGGGCGCATCTAGCTCTATCACTATCAGCTTTAGTTATTCCCATAGCTATTTCTTTACTAGCACATAGTTTAACGAAACTTTATTGCTGGCAAAATCGTACCAAAGTTCAACCATTTATGAAACTTGCTTACGGCTATATTCCATTAGTTTTGGGAGGAAATCTAGCCCATTACTTACATTTGGGTTTATCAGAAGGTGGAAGGATATTACCGGTTACTTTAGCAACTTTTGGTTTAGACGGAACACAATTACCGGTAGCAGTTGCTCATCCGGCTGTAATTGCCTTTCTACAAGGTTCTACTCTAATTATTTCCACCTTACTAGCATTTTTACTCACGCAAAAAATTGCTCGTCAACCTTTGAGAAAACTTATTTGGCAACATTTAGCAAGCCTAATTATGGCAATTAGCATGTGGAAAATTATTCTGCTTTAACCGTTTATTTTTAAGCATCTATTACTTGTAGGGTGCGTTAGGCGTGCAAGAAAATATCTTTTATTGGTCATTTTTACTACCACGTCATAACGCACCGGCATATAAAATTTATGTGCAAAGCGACCGCAGTTTAAATTTAAAACAATCGTTACAATACTTAATTCTGTATACGTTGACTATTTTCAGACTGATTTGATATTTGAGTTCTAACTAATTGAGCAAGATATTCTAATTCCTCTGCTGTCAATACATTTGATAATGGCAAACATAAAATATGTTCCATTAGACTTTGACTTTCAATTGGTAATAGATGACTAGGTGTATTTGGCTTTGCATCGATAGCAAATAAACTGCGATTTCCCCTTGCACTATCAAAACCAGCTTGGCGTAGTTTTGTGGCGATACTATCGGGAGAATCAATAAATATTGGCATTACCCAAAACGAATTATATTCAGATAGATCACCAGGAATACTAATATTACTTGGCAACATTTGTAAAAAATCCTTGGCTCGCTGGGTACGTTCTTGAAAATCACCACAGTTAGTGAGCCTATAGTTTAATAACCATAGTAAACGACGCGGCGGACGATAGCGAAGTTTGGTGGGTAATTCTCCCCTAGGAAAACCAAGAGTTACTTTTTTGATAGTTGATTCCACATCTAAATTTAATAGTTTCATTAAATTTATTAGTTGAGAATACAACCAAGGCATTGAACACAGCTTTAATAGATAAAATTTAAATACCCTCTTCAAATACCAAAAATCACTTTTTTGCGGATATTTTTGCTCAATAATAGCCATTTTTTGAGCTAATTTTTTATCCTTAATTAATGTTACTGCACCACCCAAAGCGGTACAAGATTTGATGGGACCAAAACTAAATAGACTAATATCGGCTGCAGGAGAACCGTAATATTTTCTCCCTGCAAAAGATTGGGCACAGTCTTCTACAAGTAAAATTTGATGTTTATGACAAAAATCAACGTAGGGCTCTAGGGGAATAATAATCCCAAATAAATGGGCAATTAGTAATAACTTACTGCGAGGAGAAACAAGTTGTTCTAATACTTCTATCTTCGGAGCGATTGTATCTATAGAAACATCAATTGGGACGGGAGTTAACCCATGACTGTGGATTATTTTCGCCATTTCCCGAATATTAATTCCACTAATTAATACTTCTGACTCAGGAGGTAAATCTAATGTCTGTAATAATAAATCTAAACTAGTTCTGACAGATAAGGTCACTAAAACTTCTTTATCTGTATGCCAAAAAGATTCAATACTACTTAAATAATTTTGTTGATTAATAAAAGGATTGAATTTACTAAAACAAGCGTGGAAATCACTAAAAGTAATATCCAATTGGATTGTAGGATGGGCGCGAAATCTTGGACGAGATAATTGATGATTTGATGTTTTTTCAAGTAAATTCATCTGTTTCGACCTGTTTCTTTAATCAGCCTATCTTTCTAATTTGTTAGAACAAACATCAAGAATCCATTCAATAGAGATGATGTATAAAACTACTAAGTATAAATCAATTACAACTTTCAAAGTATATAATTTAAGATCCTATAATTTAAGATCCTATGACTTGAAATTATTTAGTAGTTTTACAAATAAATGTTGCACATTGTTACTTAATATTAAATATTGGGTTGAGAATGCTGTGTTACTCAAACCACCAATAACGAAGTGAGTTAACCGAACAATCCCATCCCTGATATTCGCGAATGAATTCCTGATTTTTAATTACTAATTTTTGACTACTAATTTTTGACTGATGTTTCGCTTAATTTGTTTCTAAAGGTGCATCAAGAACTTTCTTAATTCTATCTCTAGTTTCTAGTAGATGAATTTTAGTATATTCATCCTTAGAATCAGCATCTTTTAATTCTTCACGCAGTTGCCGTAACTTATACCAAGCAACTTTACGAGCATCTTCAGGAACATAGCGCTTTCGTAGAACCATTTCAGACAAAAGATTCACATATTGTCCTTGTAAACCCCTACGCAAACTGGAAATTTCGATTCCCTTACCCCTATCTGAATCTCTATCCGTATCTTTGTCTTTATCTTTATCCTCAGGTTTGAGTACTTCTGTCCAAATCCCCGTTTGTAAAGTGTCAAATAATTCTGGGATTGTCAGTGCTTGACCGATTTCTGTCTTGAGTTCAATATCTTTCAAGCGAGAAATGCGATCGCTAGAGAGTAAATCCCGTAATAACATGGTCTGTAAATATAACACCAAATCATGAATTGGATAGTCCAAACGACCAGTACGCGGGTAACTACCCCAATGACGCCAGCGAGATGGTGCTAACTTATTTAAGAGTTGTGGAGAAAATTGAAGGGCTTCATCAGCAAAGACATACTTTTGTAGAGTTTTTAATGCCTTTCTTTGTTTTTCCACGGGAACAGGTTCAAATGGTAGTTTTCCCCGACTATTATTGGGACTAACTCGATGAAATGACTGACCGCCAATGTATTTTGAGATGTAATATACTTGTTGGAAATAGTGGCTTAATACTTTACCAAAATCTTCTTTAACTTCACTAAAACTTCCATTCTTGGAACCGGAACCTTTATTGAGTAGGTCCCACATCAGCCGGGAATTTTCTAACTGCCACTGAGAATAAACTAACACATCACCGCTGTTATCCCATGCATCTGCAGTAGGGTCTAAATTACGCACATCTTCATCCGTCGCGTAGCTTAATTCTGGTTTCTCCGACTCCCGAGCAATTTTTTCTAAAAATGGTTTTTCCGATATTGGGGATGTGGCTTTAGTTGGCATATAACCATACTTTATTGCCCATTCATCATAAACTCCCACCCCATTCGGGAAATAATCTCCCTGTTTGGTTCCTTTAGGAGCAATATTTGGTGGTAAATAATCCATCACAGAGGTGCTTATTCCCCGACGACGGGTAACACCTTTATCATTCATTTCATCTGGTTCTAGTAAAGTCGAACCGCGAAAATTATGTCTTAAACCCAAAGTATGACCTACTTCATGGGCAATAATTAATCGTAAGTATTGATGAACGTATCGTTTTAAATTGCTACTATTGGGCGGTTCTTGATACAGAAGTTGCATTGCTAAAGAACCAAAAGCATATTGGTTGGCAGCTTCTATGCCGTAACATAAATCATAACGTTGTGCTAATTCAGATAAATTACTAACTAATCCTTGGATATGGGGCGGCGATTTTTCTTTCTGCTCGCTTTCATTCTCACCTAATAAACTGTTACCAGTACACAGCATACGATTTTGCATGAACGCTGATAGGGAAGTTCTGGGGGGAGTTTTTGTTGGTTTAACTATTTGACGATATTCATGTTTTAGCGCCCGCACAAAACTAGCATCTACTAAAATATCAGCATCTAAAATTTCTCCAGTTAGGGGATTAACTCGGGATGGTCCCATGGCAAAGTACCCATCTACTGTGTTAATCCAACGAATAGTATTGTAGCGAATATCTGATGGATCCCATGTCGCGTCATCCGGCATTTGACGCACCTGAATTGCATCTTTGAAGCCTGCATTTTCAAAAGCTTTATTCCACATCAATACGCCTTCTTTGATTGCATCCCGGTATTCAAAGGGAACAGCATTATCAATCCAAAACACAATTGGTTTTTTCGGGGGTGAAATCGCCGCAGAAGGATCCTGTTTTTCTAAATTCCAACGATTGATATACCGGACAAAGGGGTCGCCAGTTTCAAAATTAGATAAATCTTGGTAAGCAGTAATAAAGTAACCTACCCGTTCGTCAGCTAAACGGGGTTGATAATTGTTATCTGGTAGCTGAGACAAACTGTAATGTACCCGCAGAGTAAAACCTCTTGAATCAGGTAATGAGCCAAATTTTTTATTTTTTTTAGTAGATCTACTTGCTTTAGAAAAATTTAATACCGACTCAATTTCTACATTTTTAGGAAAAGCCTTAGCATTACCAAAATAAGATTTATCTTTACTACTGGAAACACCCAAACTACTAGATAGCCCAGCCAAATCGGATAATAACAAATCTCCTAAGTCAATTAAAACCGTTTTCCGCTGGGGATGAATGCTTTTGATTTTGACCGTGTAAAGCACTGAATCGCTAAAGGAGCGGGCTAGCGATCGCGTTTGAGGGTCTCCTTCTTGCGCCCGAAAATTAACGTTACGAACAATAAAGTGTAATTGTTTATTTACTCTTTGAAAATAAAATAAAAAATCTTGCAGTGGCATTCCACTGTATATACCAGCTTCTCCAATACCTGATTCTAAAGTTGCTGTCGCTAAAAAGTTCTTATTAAGTTGTGAGGGATGAATTTCTAAATAAATTTTATTTTTTTCTTTATCTTTATAAAGATTAAATAAGCCTTTGACTAATTCTGTATTTTTTGTTATCTGACTAAAGGGTTTTAAAGCTGTTTTTTTGGTTTTTTTCTTAATAGCAGTACTCTTTCCCGTTGTACCTGTAACTTTCTGGAGTTGACTATTTACTTGTAAAAAAGGTTGTCGATCAATTTTGTTGATATCCTTGACTTCCCACATGAAGGGTTGCTTTTGTGCCTTTTCTCCCCCATCAATAACCCATACTTGGGAAGTATTTAATTTCTGTTGCCGTAGAACGGGATATTTTTTGACAGATGTTGATGTTGCTGACAATGTTGACCCGGATTCTTTCTCATAAATAGTAACTTGGTTTGTGGCAACTTTTTCTACGAGTGACGACTTTTGTTTTTCTACTGTGTTTGACTCTCTTAATTTAGCACTTGCCAACGCTTGATTAACTGGGAAGTTAAAACAGGCAGCTACCACCCCCAAACACAAGCTTTGCAAACAAATAATATTAAAAATTAATCTCTTCATCTGTTATATCCTTGACCACTACCATCAAATACTGGTATTTTCTGCAAACTTTCAACACAGGCACATCCACTTCACCCTATTTGACCAGAAAACAGCGACTACAGCGAAAAGTCAAGCAGCTAGCCTCTTGCTAGAATTCGTATTGCAATTTTTTCTAGTTATTTTGCACTGTTTTACTGTAGTATTTTTCCTAACCACTACGTCTGTAGCAAACAGTACATATTATTTTTGCAATAGTTCCGAAAAGATGCTGGGAAGATAACATAACAATTTCATCTGGACAATCAATTTTTTTGACAACCTAAAGATACTTTAAACAAACTTTTTTTATTTGTCTGTTAGAGCAATCCCATACAAAGGAGTCGTAAATGAATCAATATCCCGACGAGTAGTGGTACAAAATAATACTAGCTGATTTTAATCTGAAGAATCAAAGCCTCAAAAAAACTTTATTTGAGCTACATATTCCCAGTAATTAAACGTAGTAATTTGCGTAACTATGTCACATCTAACTCAATTTTTGCGACTACTTAAAGGTTATGTGAGAGACAGGTGGAAAATACAGATGGGGAAGAAAGATTTGGGGGTAACAGAAAAAAATTGTTCGCGAGGGAAAAATGTTCAAAAATGCACAAATAATGTTGAATATACTCAAACAAGTTTAGAAAAAAATCTATTCGAAGAAAGACTAAAAAAAACCTTACAATCATGGGCAAAACAGCGAATTAATGGTGCTTTTGTAATTAACGTAAAACAACTGCATTGGGAGATTTACGACTTACTAGGAAATAATGTCCTCAAGCCAGAAATTTTAGAAAAATTGATGTGCGATTTAATAAGTAGTAATGATATCTTACCCGTGCAGTTGTATTCCCGGTTAACAGATTTTTATGAGCGTTGGTGTCAGGGAGAATTTATCGATGCTATACCGGAGGATAATTTACCTCAGCAAAAAATGCTTCAATTGCGTTCTGAAGTTAGCACACATCAGACGGGGTGTTACGGATATGAGCAAAGCCGAACTCTAACAAAAAACCTCAACATTGGACTGCGCCAAATTGATATTAGTGCCGGTCTAAATGTGATGATTTTACTGTTTGAATTACATCGAATAGCTCAACAGAAAGGTGAGTGGAAAGAGAAAATAAGTTTCTCGCCATCTGGTTTTCGAGATACAGATAATTTTTTTACTTCTAAACTCTTACGAGTAATTAACTATAGTGATACGGTAGCTATCGGTAATTTCAGTACAGTGGTAGGTGAATTTCTCAAAGGAGGAAGCTTTAGCGATGCTTATTTAGGTGATGCCAACCTTACAGGTGTTAATTTGAGCAATGCTAATCTTAGTAATAGCTTTCTCGGCGATGCCAACTTAACAGCCGCTAATCTTAGTGGTGCTAACTTTAGTGGTGCTAATCTCGGTGATGTAAACTTTAGCGGTGCAGACCTTAGTGGTGCTAACCTTAGGAATGCAGATCTAAGTGGAGCCACTCTAAGTGGTGCAAACTTAAATGGAGCCGATTTTAGTGGAGCAGACCTTAGTTATGCAGACCTTAGCAGCGCTAAACTCAAGAATGGGATCCTCGAGCGCGCTAACTTGACTAATTCCCTACTCATAGATGCCGATCTTACATCTGCCAACCTGAGTCATGGTGTATTTTTCGGTGCGAATCTTAGCGATACGAAACTCGAGCAAGTCAACCTCAGTTATAGCGACCTTTGTCGTGCAGATCTAAGTGGTGCGAATCTGCAGGGTTCCAATCTTTTAGGTAGTAATCTTAGCGATAGTATTCTTTTTGGTGCTAATCTTCACAACGCGGCATTGCTAGCAGCAGATCTCAGCCACAGTAAGTTTAATGGTGCATTCCTTAGTGGTGCTAACCTCAAAGGTGCAATTCTTTTAGGTGCAGATCTGAGTGGTGTAGATATGAGCCAGGTAATACTTAACGAAGCCGATCTCAGTGGAGTATTACTCTATGAAGCCAATTTATCAGGCGCAGATATGCGTGACGCTAATCTTTTTGGTAGCGATCTTAGTTACACAAATCTCAATAACGCCAACCTCAGTGGCAGCAACCTCAGTGGTGTAATATTTAACGGTGCAAATCTCAGCCATAGCAATTTGAGTTATGCCATATTGGAAGATATTGACCTCAGGGAAGCAAACTTAGAAGCAATGACTTGGAATGAAAACCAACAGTGGCGAAGTGTGCGAGGATTAGAAAAAGCAGTGAATATACCAAATGGTCTCCGGGTACACTTGAAACTAGGTTAGCTAACGTTCATTGCATTTAGAATCACTTTGTCGAAAATGCCATCGCCTAACCACTTGCGTACAAACATTAATGGTTTAGCAAATTGTCCCACTGCATATCTTGTTTTGGGTTTTCTAGCTTTAAGCGCCTTAGAAACAGTTTTAGCAATTAACGAAGGGTCTGAACCACCACCACCTTGTTCGTAGGAATTCTTGGTCGCTTCAGCAACAGCATTTGCCATTGACTTATAGGCAGAACTTCCGGATCTTCCTAACATCGGTCCCAACATCGTTGTCCCAAACTCTGTTTTGATCACCCCCGGTTCAATGATAATTACATCAATACCAAAAGGATCAAGCTCTAATCTCAAACAGTCTGACCATCCTTCCAAAGCATGTTTTGTTGCATGGTACCACGAGCCCATAGGTATATAAATTTTACCGCCCATGGAAGAAATATTTACAATCCGACCAGCTTTCTTTTTCCGCATATAAGGCAATACTGCTTGAGTTAGTCTAGCCAATCCGAACAAATTGACATCAAACTGATATTTCGCATCATCAATTGTTGTGTCTTCCATAGCTCCATAGCTACCAAATCCAGCATTGTTCACAAGAACATCTACACCACCGTGATGCTGTTTAATTTTTTCCACCAAATTGATTACATCATCTTCGTCAGTAATGTCCATCTTGGTAGCAATGGCTCCCTGCTTTTCCAAATCAGTCATTTTTTCAACTCGGCGAGCAGCTGCATAGACCACGTATCCATCATCAAGTAGTTGCTTTGCAATTTCCTTTCCTATACCTGATGATGCACCAGTTACTAAAGCCACAAGTTTGTGTGTATTCACATTAGACATAAAAGTTCCTGTGTTTACTTTTCTGGGAGTACGTGAGAATTCATCATTATTAAAACTTGATTCAGAATTTATATCTATAGCAAGTTGCGCTATTACAAGCAAAAATACGTATAAATCTTGTAAAATATAGGTAAAAACTTGTATCAGCGACTTGTCAATGGGCGTTGGAGCGAAATTATATTGTAGAGTGGAGTTCTTGGGAAGAAAATATTCCATCGATAGCTTTAGCCCAAAGTCTCGGTTTTAAGCAATTTTTATCCGAACATGAATTCTCTGTTACTTGAATCCATGTTATTTGGACTCATACTAATAACTTTTCGCTAACATCCTTTAACAAATACCTTAAACCCAAAAATTATCACCTTCACAGGTAATACCAGGGAGGCACCATTCTTTTATATCAACGTACCGGAAACGGGTATCAATTTCATTGATCGCAGACCTGGCTTTAGCTGAGAGAGTATGGGATGCAGCCGCCAAATTTTCAGCAATTCGCCCAGGATTAGCAGATTTGGGAATCACACTCGTTCCTCGGTCAATCGCCCAAGCAATTAATAACTGCGCAGGTGTTAAACCTTCTTCGGCTGCGGTAACTTTCACTATTTCATTTTCGAGAACGGGGGACTCTCCTTTATGTCTCAGAAATTTAGGGCGATCGCCAGAACCCAGTGGTGAGTAAGCAGTAAGATGTATCCCTTTGTCGCTACAGTAACTAAATAGTTCTTCCTGTGGGTTGTACGGATGCAATTCCACTTGATTAACCGCTGGAACAACGCCACTCTCTGCAATCATTTTTTCCAACTTAGAGATACTGAAGTTTGAAACCCCCACACTTTTTACAAGTCCCTGATCACGGAGCTTCAGCATTGCTTCAAATGTCTTTGATAAAGGCAAATCGGATAATGGCCAAAAATCTTCAGTACCTTCCGGCATCAATTTACCAGATCGAAAAGCAACAGGCCAATGCATTAAGTACAAGTCAACATACTCAAGACCAAGTTTAGTAAGCGTTTCCCGACAGCCTTTCTCAACGTCTTCAGGTGCATGAAAGGAGTTCCAAAGTTTAGATGTCACAAAAACTTCTTCGCGTTTAATTATGCCTTCCTTAATTGATTCACAAATTCCTCGCCCTACTTCATCCTCATTTTGGTAGATCCAAGCCCCATCAATGTGATTGTAACCAACACGAAGGGCTTCCTTAACTGCTCGATATGCATCATCTTCGCTAGACTTCCATGTACCAAGACCGAAAGCAGGTATTGCGTTTCCGTCATTAAGTGTAAATGTCTTCATAGATACTCCTTTTAATCCCTGAACTGCTATTCACATCAATAAGTTCTCGATAATTAAGTTCTCGATAATTAAGTTCTCGATAATTAAGTTCTCGATAATTAAGTTCTCGATAAAATCGCCACCGATTAAAATAGAAAAGCTACGGGTAATACCCAATATTCCAAATCACTGCTGATAAGGTATAATTACTCAAGTCAAGTATTTTTAATGATTCGTAATAATCTATTTCGGCTTCAGCCTTAGAAAAACAAATTAAATTACGGGGCGATGAATTATCTAACTGTTTTGGGGTTGTCTGCTGCGACTTTGACTACAATATCTTTTTTGCCGCAAATGGTAAAGACCTGGCAAACCAAATCAGCCAAAGATGTGTCTTACATCATGCTGATTACTTTCATTTTGGGTGTTTCCTTATGGTTGCTATATGGAATTCTTCGCCAAGATATCGCAATTGTTCTAGCCAATGCCATCACCTTAGTTTTTAACCTCACGATTTTATGGCTTAAAATAAAATACGGAAAAACTCGCCCTCGAAAATATCTGTGACAGCTTCTATATTCGCTGCTGAACGTCTTCTATTTAGTCCTGCTATTCCCGATAATGATGCAATCCCTACTATCTTTGCTTTTCCCAATGAATACACTGTGGGGATAACCAGTCTTGGGTATCAGATTGTATGGGCGACTTTAGCAATGCGTTCGGATTTACAGGTAAGTCGTTTATTTACCGATATTCACGAACATTTGCCCTTAAAGCCGGAAATACTGGGTTTTTCCATGTCTTGGGAACTGGACTACGTTAATATTTTAAATTTATTAGAAGATTTGCAGGTTCCCATCAGGGCTAAGGAGCGCAACGATAATCATCCTATAGTTTTTGGTGGCGGACCAGTACTTACAGCAAATCCCGAACCCTTCGCTGATTTTTTTGATGTAGTTTTACTGGGAGATGGGGAAAATTTACTGGGTAATTTTATTGATGCTTATAAAGAGGTAAGAAATGCACCTCGACAAACTCAATTAAAAGCATTAGCACAAGTACCAGGGATTTACGTTCCTAGTTTATATGAAGTGGTATATCGCGCTCCCGATGATGCGATCAAGTCGATTGAACCAATTTCATCAGAAGTTCCAGCTGTAGTTCAAAAACAAACCTATCGGGGAAATACACTTTCAGCATCAACGGTAGTCACAGAGAAAGCAGCCTGGGAAAATATTTTCATGGTGGAAGTGGTGAGAAGTTGTCCGGAAATGTGTCGCTTCTGTCTTGCGAGTTATTTGACTTTACCGTTTAGAACTGCGAGTATCAATGATTCTTTAATTCCAGCGATTGAAAAAGGTTTGACAGTTACTAATAGAATTGGATTGTTAGGTGCTTCAGTAACCCAACATCCAGAATTTGAAAGTTTGCTCGATCGCTTAAGTCAACCTAAATACGATGACGTTCGTTTGAGTATTGCTTCTGTCAGGACAAATACTGTCAGCGTCGAATTAGCGCAAACTTTAGCAAAAAGAGATACTCGTTCCCTGACAATTGCTGTAGAAAGTGGATCTGAAAAAGTACGCCGCATCGTTAATAAGAAACTTCAACAAGATGAGATTACTCAAGCAGCGATCAATGCTAAAGCTGGCGGACTCAAAAGTTTAAAATTATATGGAATGGTGGGAATTCCTGGAGAGGAACCCGGCGATTTAGATGCGACCGTAAGCATGATGCGCGACCTTAAAAAAGCAGCACCTGGTTTGCGTCTGACTTGGGGTTGCAGTACTTTTGTTCCCAAAGCCCATACTCCATTTCAGTGGATGGGAGTTAACCCACAAGCCCAAAAACGCTTGCAGTTTTTACAGAAGAAACTTAAACCCCAAGGAATTGATTTTCGTCCGGAAAGCTATAATTGGTCAATCATTCAGGCTTTGCTTTCTAGGGGGGATAGAAGACTATCTCACCTATTGGAATTAACCCGCGACTTTGGTGATTCTTTAGGTAGTTATAAGCGTGCATTTAAAGAATTAAAAGGAAAAATCCCTAAACTAGATTTTTACGTTCATGCTAATTGGTCAACAGAACAAGTATTACCTTGGGATCATTTGCAAGGACCATTACCTAAATCCACATTAATTAAACATTTGTCAGAAGCAACCACTCATTTTGAGCAGTCACCAGAAAAAGCTTTGGTTCGGAATGGGTAATTTTTACGCGATCGCATAGCAAACGTCATTATATTTTTTATACCAAGCTTGTTGCTTAAAGGTGGAACTGTGTACCTTGTAGCAGCTGATAGTGAGCTAATGGTATCGTTTATCCAATCTAACTACATGGGTTTTGGTAGTGGAATTTTACCTGCTCAAACTGGTATTGCATTGCAAAATAGAGGTTGCTGTTTCACCTTGGAGTCAGATCATCTCAATCAATTAGCACCTAACAAGCGCCCCTTACATACAATTATTCCTGGTTTCCTAACCCAAGATAATCAACCGATAGGACCTTTTGGTGTAATGGGTGGTTCTATACAGCCTCAGGGACCTCCACCCTACTTATCCAGGCTAGGCTCACCCAGCCCAGGTATGTCTAAACCATCATTGGGAACAATAAGGCTGATATGGAACCACCACTCAAAGTATTGAAGCAAATGGTCGCCCGTTTACTCAAGTTCTTCTCGACGAATCAACCCACTGTCCAACGTCGATTCAATCTGCTGCGTAATTTTTCGATTGTTAGCTTAAGTGGATTTGTCCTGTCCATTGGCTTACTCTCTGTGTTATATAAGGAACGGGCTATTCGTACTTTAGTAGTGTCCACCGAAGAGAGTAATGTCACCCTGACCAATGTGTTTGCCAAGAAGCTTTGGCCAGAACACGGGACGTTTCTAACCTCAACCCAAGGACTTAGCGATGAAGAACTGGCCGCAGATCCTCACACTCGCCAACTCTATGACGAACTCACCATCCAACTAGAAGACTCTCCCATCGCTAAGGTTAAGGTATTTGATCTGCAGGGGCGGACAGTGTTTTCCACTAATACCGATCAGTTGGGAGATGATAAGAGCGAATCTCCAGGTTTTTTATCTGCCAGGACTGGCCGAGTCCTCAGTCAACTGGGTCATCGCGATACCTTTAAGGCCATTCAACAAGTTCTTGAGGATCGTCACTGGCTATCCAGCTACATTCCTGTCCACGAAGACGGAAAAATTGTTGCGGTATTTGAACTGTACACCGATGTCACGCCCTTACTTCAGCGGATTGAGCGCACTCAGAAAGAAATCATGTTGGGGAGTCTGCTGATTCTGGGCCTGCTTTACCTAATTTTGAACCTATTTGTGGGGCGGGCAGATACTCTACTCAAACAGCGCACACAGGAACTGTCTGATACTCTGGAGGAACTGAAAAGCACCCAAACCACGCTAATTCATCAGGAGAAAATGTCTGGTCTGGGCGAATTGGTGGCGGGGGTTGCCCACGAGATCAACAATCCAGTCAACTTTATCTATGGCAACCTCTGTCATGTGGAAGGCTATTCTAAAACGTTACTTGAGGCTTTAGGGCTCTACGAACAGTACTATCCAGAACCCGATGCGAAGATTTGCGAACAGATGGAAATGTTGGATGTGGATTTTATAAAAGAAGATCTGGAGAAAACGCTGTCTTCTATGAAAGTCGGTACGAAACGAATTCGAGAGATTGTACTGTCACTGCGCAACTTTTCTCGTAAGGATGAGGCCGACATCAAGGCGGTGAATATCCACGAAGGAATAGAGAGTACCCTGATGATATTGCAGCATCGTCTCAAACCGCATCTACCGCGTCCGACCATCAGCATTGAGCGTAACTTTGGCAACCTACCGCTAGTGGAATGCTATGCTGGTCAGATCAATCAAGTGTTTATGAATATTCTCTCGAATGGGATTGACGCCCTGGATACCGCGTTTGAGCAGAAGACACAGGTAACTCAAAATTCACCTAAGATTACTATTACCACCGTAGCTTGCCCGGAGAGTGTTCGCATCAGCATTGCAGATAATGGGATTGGCATCCCTGAAGCAGTCAAAGCTCACATCTTCAACCCATTTTTCACTACAAAAGCCGTAGGTAAGGGCACTGGCATAGGTATGACAATCAGTCATCAGCTGATTGTTGAAAAGCACGATGGCAAGATTGAGTTTATTTCCGAAGAGGGTGTTGGTACGGAGTTCATTATTGAAATTCCTATCGTACTCGGAAAAATGCGAAATCAGTCCAGGCTTTGACCTGGGTTATTTTGTTACAAGAGTTAATACCCTTCCCAGAACTACATAGACCTTAAGGCTTGGTCATCTCAAGTTTTTGGGCATTCCATACTTTCAAAAAGAAAGATTATATTTTTGACCTCAAATAATGATACAAAATTTGCATGAAGTTTTTTCGAGCTATTTTTCACAAAGTAAACACCCTAGCCTCAGGGACATTTGCAAGTAGTTGTGAATTTGGCTGATTATGGCATGAATCCCCAAGCAGCTTTGGATGCTCCAAGATGGCGATTTATTTGTGATTCAACAGTTAAAATCGAGTCAACCTCTAGTCCTAGGATTATAAGTAAGCTACAAGAGCGGGAACACAATGTGATAGTCTCCTCCCAAGAATCATTCGGAAAGGGTCAAATTATCGCTCGACACGAGCAAACATTAATAGCTGCTAGCGAACCTCGTGCTGATGGCTTAGCGATCGCATGGTAGTAATACGAGTCGTTGGCGGATTGCAACTAAGTGAGGTAAAGTTAAAAAACTGAAAGTCAGTTATAAAGCAGATTCTACTCCTCACTCCTGTCTCCTGCTGTGCTTACGCCCCGGTCCATAAGGACATGACCTGTCCTGTTAGTAAAGCGCATAATTCTGCAATAAATCATCGCACTTACAAGTTATCTATCATAGAGAAGTCTGGACATATCTGACTTTGTATGAATTAGCTATAAGTATTTAAGAGAGGTATGCGATGAATAATTCAATTAAATTTTGGGACAAAATTGCAGAAAGCTATTCTAAACAACCCATTGCTGACGAAGAAACTTATCAGAAAAAACTGCAAGTTACACGGGAATACTTTAAGCCAGACATGGAAGTGCTGGAGTTTGGCTGTGGGACAGGATCTACCGCGATCGCTCACTCACCTTACGTTAAACATATTCGAGCAATAGATTTTTCGTCAGAAATGATTGAAATTGCCCGAAGTAAAGCTGAAGCAAACAAAATCGAAAATGTCACCTTTGAACAATCGACCATCGATGAATTAAGTGTTGGCGATAGCACCTTCGACGTGGTGTTAGGACTCAATGTTTTGCATTTACTTAAAAACAAAGAAGAAGTTATCGCCAAAGTTTACAAGATGCTCAAACCAAATGGGGTTTTCGTCACCAGTACGGTTTGTTTAGGAGATACGATGAAGTGGTTTAAGATGGTCGCGCCGATTGGAATATTTTTGGGTTTGATACCAATGGTTGTGGTTTTTACCACGAAAGAATTATTAGACAGTTTGACTGATGCTGGTTTTACGATTGACTACCATTGGGAACCAAGCAAAAGCGTAAACAGAGGGTTATTTAAATTAAAAGGGGTGTTTATTGTGGCGAAGAAATCTTAGTAGGATTAAATGCTTCACGAATTCGGAATCTTAATTTAAAGCAATATCAACCTCTACAACATCTCCATCTGTCCTGTTAGCGCAAGCGCGTAAGCGTAACGGATCCGCTAATTACTTATGTCCTACAGACACGTGCTTAGGCTAACGCCGACGCCATAAAAGCTCTAGCTGCGCGACCTACGGTACGCTAATAACTTGCGCTTAGCGCTATATCTTCCCAGATTGTAGTTATTGACGACTCGTCCTAAAATAAGTAATAGATATTTTATGTTTAGGCTTCTATTGCAATAACTAATGATATTTTTTTTATAATTGTTATCTCTTTATTAATTAATGCAAACAACTGCTGAGTATTATTGTGCTTATTGCGGCGAAACAAACTTAACTTTTGTCGATTTAACCGGTGGTTATCAACAATCTTATGTAGAGGATTGTCAGGTATGTTGTCGCCCCAATGTTTTGTTTCTACGGATTGATGAAGAAACCTTAGATATAGAAATCGACACTGAATATGAAGAGTAATTAAGAGTTGAAATAATGGAATTTGCTTAATGTTGCAATTTAAATATTCCTCGGTGATCGATGCACCGGTGGAAGTGGTTTGGAAATTTCATGAGAGGGCAGATGTATTACAGCTATTAACCCCACCTTGGCAACCCGTACAGGTAATTCGCCGAGAGGGGGGATTAGCAACAGGTGCAGTTACAGAATTTCGTCTGTATCTGGGACCCTTACCTTTAACTTGGTTAGCGCGTCATACCGAGTGTGAACCACATAAATCGTTTACCGACCAACAAATTTCTGGACCTTTTGAACATTGGACTCATCAGCATAAATTTGAATCAGAAGATGGAAAAACAAGATTAACAGATGAGATTTGTTTTGCAATGCCAGGTGGCGAACCAGTAGAATTTGTCAGTGGTTGGCTGGTACAAATGCAGCTTGATGCGATGTTTCGTTACCGCCATGAAGTAACAAAAAAAGAATGTGAATCAAAGTAAAGGATATTACTTAACCAAAATCTTATTTTCAAATTATTTTCTGTAAAGAGTAGATGATTACCTCAGATATTTGTTGTCTGGGGTTATTTTCATATTTATACTTACCAAATAAGATATCCCTCAATAAAAATACCGACGTGAAAATACCAAGTTAGAAATACCAAGTTAGAAATACCAAATTAGAAATACCAAATTAGAAATACTGGGTTGAAAATATCAGGTTGAAAATACCGATATACCGATAAATATAGGAATCATATTTGATTTTGTTGGCGGCTCCGAAGGTAGGGTAGCTATAAGCTTGTACTTCGATCAAAAAAGACATTCTTTTGTCCACCTAACACACCCTTATACATTAATGTGACATGGCGGTGCGTTACGGCGTGGAAATAACGGCAACCAAAAAAGAAATTCTTTTGCGCGCCTAACATACCCTACAAATAACTAATTTTCTATGCCCAGAGGGTACGCTTTGCTAACAATAATCAACCGGTTTCCTATCGTTAACTATCTTGACAAGAGATGGTGACATTTTTACATGTCAAAACTGGAAAAAATGATTTTATTAAAACAGAATTTAAGTTATAAAAAAGTATTTAACATTATACTTTTAAGTTCATTTTATATACTGTCGTTAGCAGCTTCAAGTGTATTAGCGAAAGAAATTAAAAAACCACGAGAAAAACCGATTTTTAGCCAAAATATTTGTCCTAAAGCTAATCTACTGCCAATACGTAGTTTTGAAACGCAAAAATACCGGGTATATATTTGCAGGGGAGATCGGCGACATCGTCTGGGGTATTATGTTCGGATTCCCAAAATTGGAGGTAAATTTACTACTCCCGTAACAGCAAGAAGAGGTGAAACTTACATTGCACAACGTGAGGAAGCGAAATATTCTGTGAATCCCTACGAAATGTTAGCAATCAAAGCAAATCGTGTGGTCCTTCAAGAAGAAGTTAAATACGCTGTTAGTGCTGATGGTAAACCTTTAAAAAAAGGATGTCCCCAAGGTCAAAAGACTTTTGTCAAAGCTGAAACTAAAAGTTTTATTACTTATATTTGTGGTGATAGTATTCCAAGTAGTTACATTGCTGTTCTCAGAAGTGGTATTGTCATTAACCTTCCTTTGAAAAGTTACAAGCACTCAGAAAAATCACATATTAGCAATAGTAAGTATTTAGCAAATCAAGGAAATATTAGTTATGTCCTCACTCGAAAAGCTCTAAGAATTTATCAGTCTGGAAGAATCACGATCAAAGAAAAAATACTTAAGTGGAAAAGTAAGGAGTAATAAGTAAGGAGTAATAAGTAATAAGTAATAAGTAAGGAGTAATAAGTAAAAATTTAGTGCAACTGTAGGATTGTAGGATTATCAGGAAAGGCAGAAGTTTGTACGCACTGCGTGAACGTAGGCAGAAGGCAGTTAGCGTAGCGTTGCGTTAGCAATAGGTCTAGAGCCTGCGGCGTCGGCTGAAGCCTCTGTCGTAGAGCTTCTGGCGACCGCAGGGAGCAAGGGTTTAAGACCCCACCAAAATTTCCATTTTGGTGGCTTGCAATTGGTAGTGGGTCGGTTAGCGCAGCGTGACCGCAGGTCTAGCCCCTACCATATTCTTCTGCCCTCTGCCCTCTCTCTGCCTTCTTCACTAAGGTCTTGCAGGGTACGACGGCGTATAGTAGTGAATTGTGGGTAATGGGTAATGAGTTGTTAGTATTTGGTGATTATAAACGACAAACTTAATCCAAATATTTATCAATCCATCCCAAAAT
Organism: Mastigocoleus testarum BC008; assembly: GCF_001456025.1. GTDB lineage: Bacteria > Cyanobacteriota > Cyanobacteriia > Cyanobacteriales > Nostocaceae > Mastigocoleus > Mastigocoleus testarum. Next base: position 131,811 of record NZ_LMTZ01000086.1, on the reverse strand, counting down.
TTCTTTATTTACTCGTTCGGGACATTCATCATGTGGACAATGTCCAACACCTTCTAAGTAAATAACCTGTAACTTATTGTTACATTTAGCGAATCCTTCTGCCGATTTTACAGGAAAGAATCTATCTTGTTTGCCCCAAATTAACAGCATGGGAATAGATAAGGTAGGCAAAATTTCCTTGATGTTGGGACTATAATTGGGACTAACTGAAGACCTTACTAGGGCTAGAAGAGCTCCAGGAGAACCTCTATCTTGAGGAGGTGTAGCATAAATTTCTACTAGTTCATCAGTGACCGTCTTCGGATTAACGTAAGCTTGGTTAAGTCCGTAACGTATAAACCCACTTTTACGTATGAAGTAGAAAAAGGGTTTAATTAACAAAGGTAAAGCGATAGAAGCAACAATATTTTTCACAAATCCCACTGCTGGGTAGAGAAATGCAGGGGTTTGTTCTTTTTCTAGTGACGGATCCGCAAGATTCGTCATCGCTAATCCTTTCACCATTTCCGGATAAGTAGCAGCAGCAGTAAGGGAAATTAGGGAACCGATGGAGTGACCTACTAAAATTACTGGTTGACCAACAAATGTTTCCCAAAAGTCGTGGACTTGATTTACCCACAAGTCCACGCTGTAATTAGCTGTAGCTTTTTCTGAAGCTCCAAAACACAATATGTCTAAGGCGTAAACTGTATGAGATGCACTAAATACTTCTAAATTATGTCGCCAATTCGCAATAGAACCGGCAAAGCCGTGCAGAAAAATTATGGGAGGTTTTTGACTTGTTTGAACTGCGCGGATATATGTGTAGCGAATCCTCCAACCCCGCCATATCCAATCTCTCTGGTTACCTAATCTTTGTTGTAAGTTAGCTGTGGGGTTCAAACTTACCTCCTATTGCTACATAATGAAAATATAAGTCAATATAAGCTTCATATCGAATAAATTAACCTGAAAAATACCCACAAGGGGATAATTGCGTTAAACTAATTGTGTATCCTAAGTTTTATCTTTTAGGCTGTTACAAACTTGTATGCTATCTTAATAACTATTATATTTTAAGTCTTACTCATATTTTGGGTACTAATATTTTAGGTACTAATTCCGATTTTCACTTTAGAGTAATCTATTTAGAAAATCATATTTAAAAAATAATAAATATTTTCAGGGAGTCAATACCATGTAGTCCTATCTTAGCAAACAGTATAAATGCGTAATTTTTGCTGTAGCAAATAGAAAAGTAGATGTTACGATAATTAAAGTTTGCAACACTTATGTAATTTAGATTAACTATTGGATAGAAATTCTCTGAGTGTGAGTAGAATGACAGATAAGGTCAGGAAATTACTTTTTAGATTAGTTATCCTAGAAGTACATGTTTCAATATTAGACCTCAGTTATTTCAAAATGATTTATCTGAGATACGTTACTCAAGCCCAAGCCAAACCCTTAACATAACAGCTCCCACAATTCATATATGCCTGTGATAGAGAAAAGAAGAAGTCGAGATCTGCCACAAATTAACGAACGAATTCGCTTTCCGAAAATTCGGTTGATTGATACTGATGGTGCTCAGTTGGGGATTATGCCCCCTCAAGAAGCATTAAGACTAGCAGAAGAAAAAGAGCTAGACTTGGTATTGCTTTCTGATAAAGCTGACCCACCAGTTTGTCGGATAATGGACTATGGGAAATTCAAGTTTGAGCAAGAGAAAAAGGCGAGAGAGGCTCGTAAAAAGCAGCATACAGCTGATGTTAAAGAAGTAAAGATGCGCTACAAAATAGAACCACACGATTACCAAGTACGTGTGAGACAAGCAGAGCGCTTTCTTAAAGATGGCGATAAAGTAAAAGCTACTGTAATGTTCCGCGGTCGAGAAATTCAACATAGCGATATGGCAGAAGTTTTACTCAAGCGAATGGCAAATGATTTAGAAGGTCTTGCCGAAATTCAGCAAGCGCCAAAAAAAGAAGGTCGAAATATGATGATGCTTCTGTCTCCTAAGAAATAATCTGTAAAGAAGTTAGAGTGAGATTTCTTAAGTGACGAGTTCTTAAATAAAACAAAGAGCAGAGCCAAAAGTCACTGCTGAATTTTCTATAACTTAAAAATCTTTAATTTTGAAGTCTTGATAAGACTTATTAAGATTTTTATCCTCTATCTTTTAATAGTCTATTTCATTAATTTTGACACACTGACGTATCAGAGTCTACCGTATCAGCTTAGGCTCTGGTACGTTCTTGATTTTTTAAGTTCAAAGTTTGTCAGGTAACTTCAAATTTTTTAACTTCAAACTTTGTAAGGTCACATATAAAACTCAAATGTAAAACTTATTGTTCGAGAAGCGATAGTCCCGAGTGCTGAGTGGGAAAACTAATACTCAGTTGCTCGGGACTTCTTATTGTTTATATTTCAGTAACTTATTGGGAGGTTATGGAACTGAAAAATCATTCGCTTACTCCAAAAACAGGTATTTTGCCACGAATATTACAGTTAATCAATCTCCGACCGGAAGAAAGCGATCGCACTTGGCTGATGTTTGCTTTTTACACCACAACTTGTATTGGGTTGCGCTGGTCCGAAGATACTACTGTTGCGCTATTTTTAGATAAATATAATGCTGATTCCTTACCGTGGATTTATATTGCTAGTGCAGTAACTGGAGCGGTATTAGTTTTCTGCTATTCCTGGTTGCAAAAGATATTTTCCTTGCGTTGGGTAGTAATAGGGACTGTACCCTGTATGTTTGCGGTTTTATTTTTACTGCGTCAGGGTTTAGAAGTTTCATATGCTGCAGTTATTACTATATTTTTATTGCGGTTATGGGTTGATGCATCTTATGTTCTCAATGACCTTAATACTTCGATCGCCGCGAATCAGCTATTCAATATTCAGGAAATAAAACGTGCTTACCCACTTGTAAGTAGTGGAATTTTAGTTGCTGATATTCTTGGTGGTTTTAGTTTACCTTTACTGCTAATATTTGTTGGCTTAGATGGAGTCATCTTTCCCTTTGCAAGTATCTTAATCGTTGTGGGTGCGGTGATTCTTTTTTATCTAACTCATAACTATCGCTATGCTTTCCCTAGCGTTCCAAATAGATTAGTTTCCAAAGTTCAAAGTTCTTCTGGGCGTCGTCTTTCTACTCCTTTAAGGCATTATGCATTATTATTATTTGCTTTTTTCGGACTGCTACAAGTTATTGGTATATTTATTGATTTTCAGTATCTTGCCCAATTAAAGTCAAATTATAACGAAAAGGATATTGCTAGCTTTCTGGGATTATTTGGTGGTGTCGCTGGTATCTGTGAGTTATTGGTACAACTATTCCTTTCCAGTCGCATTCTTCAGCGTTTTGGAGTCTTTGTAACTATTGCTTTACTACCAATTACAGTGGCAATTTTTGCATTCTCTTTAGTAATTTTATTATCTTTAACATCGGCAACACCCCAACTACCTATTTTTTGGGGAATGGTATTTTTGAAATTCCTTGATGAGCTTCTACGCTATACCTTTGTTCTCAGCAGTGGTCCATTATTATTTCAACCGATTCCAGATAAAGTACGTACAAAAATCCAAGCTTTAGCTAGTGGTGTTGCTGAAGCATTTGGTGCAGGTGCAGCAGGGGCATTGATTTTAATCACTTTGTGGTTAGTGACACAGGCTATACCCCAAAGTAAAACAGTTATTTTGATAGAAACTATTATCATTGCACTTATTTGTTTAGTTGTAATTTGGGTATTGCGATCGCATTATGTAAGTTTGTTGGTCTTTAGTGCGGGAAAAAAACAACTAAAGGGTACAGATATTGATTTACGTTCTTTCAAACAAGCAGTTATCAAAGCTTTAAAAGAAAATACTGCTTCCGGAGATCGAAGTTCTTGTATTGAACTCTTATCGGAACTCGACCCCCAAGGAGCAGAAGCAGTTTTAGCTCCACTATTAATAGATTTACCCCCAGATTTGCAACAACTGAGTTTAGAAAAAATGTTGCAAAGAGGTGCAAACCCTACATACTTAACCCAAGTCGGACAACTGCTAAATGAAGAAACTATCAATAACATTACTCCCGAAGTTTCTGCACTAGCTATTCGTTATGTTTATTTAGCTGAATCTCACCCCGACTTAAGGAAACTTGAGGAATACTTACACGGGAAACAACATTCAATTGTCCGTGCAACAGCAGCTGCATTACTTTTACGTCAAGGGACACCAATCCAACAATTAGCAGCAACCAGAACTTTGCGCTGGATGTTAACTCACAAACAGGAACGCGAACGGACAAATGCTGTTAAAGCTTTACGAGAAGCTGTTTATTTACAAGTTTTACGGATTTATATTCCATCTTTATTGCAGGATAAATCATTGCGAGTGCGCTGTGCTGTATTGGAAATGATTGCTGCAAATCGTTTAGAAGAATACTACGGAACATTAATTAGTGGACTTCACTACAAGTCAACTCGAAATACAGCAATGACCGCTTTAGTACAGTTAGAAAACGAAGTACTAGAACCACTATTTCAACTTGCAACTAATCTATCGAAACCCCAAACAGTAAGGATGTTTGCTTGGCGAACAATCGGTCAAATTTCGACTTTGGAAGCAAGTGATACTATTTGGCAATATTTAGGAAAATCTAAAGGTACAACTAGAGACAATATTCTTCGAACCCTATTAAAAATCCATCAACAATCGGGAAATACTATTTTAGTAGATAAGTTTCAGGAAATTAAAATTAAAACATTTATCCATGAAGAGTTACAATTTTTAGGTGAAATTTATGCGACATATATAGATTTAAAAATTCAAGGTAAAGTCTATGCTAATTACGTTGATTTTAAGAGTCAGCCTTTATTTTATAATAATCAATTAAGCGATAAAATAATCGCCAGAGGGGAATTACTACAAAGAGCAATATTAAATTTAGAAATTGATGTCAAAGAACGAATATTAAGATTATTAAAATTACTTTACCCGATAGATAAAATTCAGGCTGCCACTATTAATATTCGTTCCCAATCATTAGCTAATTTAGCACGGGGTTTAGAAATTTTAGACCATACGGTTACTCTTCGTTCTAAACCTATATTATTAAATATTTTAGATAGATATCCTCCCGAAGAAAAGCTACAAAATCTTGTAGAAAACGGCATAATCGAATATCAACAGATGATAATCCGCGAGCGCATTCACAAATTACTATTAATGGAAGAATTTCTTTCAGATTGGTGTTTAGCTTGCTGTTTCCATTTTGCTGAAGTAGCGCGTATCAGCTTAGAGATATCTCATATTTTGAGGGGGCTAAAACATTCTACAGGTTTTGTCAGAGAAGCATCAATTGCTTATTTAAGTATTGTTTCTCCTCGGGTTTTAGTTAGTATATTACCTCAAGTAAAAAATGACCCTCATCCATTAGTTGTGGGTCATATCGATAATTTTATTTCTAAAAATGGAGTAAATGAAAAGTAATAAGTAATAAGTAACAAGTAATGAGTTTTATTTTTGTAATACTACGTAATAAATTTAAGGAATTAGTAAACTCTATTGGTCGTAGACGCCCCTAAAGCTATGATTTGTAAGTTTTTATCCGTAAGGACGCGGTTTGTTTTGTTCGCATTTTAACGCAGCAAGCTGTTCGCGCACTGTGTGCGGATGAACGCGTAGTGCGTTCTCAGCATGTCCGCAGAACATATTTTGAATTTTGACCTTTGAATTTTGACTTGCGCGTAGCGCTATATTCCCATGCTAACCAGTGTTGACCGTTTATTATTTGTTCGTCGAGTTCCAATTTTTAAAGAGTTAAGAGATGATTTTCTGGTGCGTTTAGCATCGGTGATGGATGAGTTATCTTTTCCATCTAATTACACTATTTTCCGACAAGGAGAAGAAGGAAGGTCTCTTTATATTGTGATTTCTGGTAAAGTTAAAGCCCATTTGGGAAATCGTAAATTAGCAGAATTTGTACAGGGAGAATCTTTTGGTGAAATGGCGGTTTTTGATTCTCAACCCCGTTCTGCTTCCGCTACGACTTTAGAAGTTACCGAATGTTTGGAGTTAACCCAAGAACAACTTTATGATGCGATTGAAGAAACTCCGGAAATTGCTGTGAATATTATTGGTATTCTTTCTCGACGCATTCGGGAGTTAAATCAGAATTTAAATATTATTGGGGTGAAGAATTAGTTGTGAGTCTAGAGACTTTTTATTGACTGTTTCCACTTCGATACTCTGGGTCGGGAATGACATTGTCTTGGTAACGGGGAAGTGAGTCAGAAAGTTGAAACCAACTAAGTTGATTATCTGTAAAAACATGAACTTTAGGTTCTACAAGTTCGGGATTGTCTAAAGTACCCAAATTAATTTCAATATCATCGGATACTTTGTTTCGGTAGAACAGTTGCGAACCACAAGTCGGACAAAAACCCCGAATTCCGTTTTCAGAAGAAGCATATTCAGTAGGTGTACCTTTAACCAACCGAAAATATGGCGCTTTTACAACACCCCAAACTAAAACAGGTGCACCACTGAGTTTGCGACACATTGAACAATGACAGTATCCGGAATCAAAGACTTCATCAACTTCATAGCGTATGCTCTTACACAAGCAACCACCTGTTAGTTTTTGTCTCATCACATGGACTCCAAATAAAGCGCTATTTTTAGCTTAACGAAGCACTTTAAGTATAGAATTCAAGCTTTTTATTCCTCAGCTCATCGGATTTATCTGAGAAGAAAAATTATAGAAGAAATCCCGGAATTGGTTAGAAAACATATGTAGCAAAATAAGGTGTCAACTGCATTATGCTTGTTGGTCTTTTGCTGCTCGAGTACTTAAAATATTTCACTTAATGAAGCCATAATTGACTAAGAGTAAAGATTGCTCAGAAAAATAATTTAAAGATAAATAAATTACATCAGAACACTTGTCCTAATTAACAAGTGCAAGCTAATCAGCTAAAAAGAAGTAAGACTACCTAGTATTTTTCAGCTTTTAAAAAAGTAATTACCGCTCGCAACAGCCCACCAGAACTATGACCACCAAAAAAGAAGCTATTGAATATGCCAAAAAATTTAACTGGACTGCAGCAGATGCTAAGAGAGCATTTGCTAATCTAAACTTGGAAGAAGCATCAGAACAAGATATTTTGATGGCATTGGTTACATTTGCAGGCTCAGAACTATTAGAGCGACAACGTTTGCAAGCAGCACAAAAAGGTCAAGTCACTAAGAAAAATAACTACATTAAACAAGTTGAGCAGGACTTTGCAACTAAAATCGACCAATACGAAGAAACCCTGAAAAAAGAGCGTAGTTTATTTGTCAGTACGATCGCCAAAGTCTACCAATTTGCTCAACGCTTTGGACTCTCTGACCCCTGGATTGAAACTTTGCTATCTCAATATAATAAGTACCAAGATGCAGCATAGTTAAACGCATCAGATAAAAATTATGAACGCCGATAAGACCACTACCCGCAAACAATTACAAGGGTATGGCGCAAGTCGTTACCTAGCGTATTCTCTTACTAAAAATTTAACTTCAGTGACAAAACAAGGTAGAGCTTATGCTTACCTCCTCAGGGATGTGATTGTTTCGATTCGGAAATATAAAAACCGCCCTCGCATTAAACCAACAACTAGCCAGACCCTGGAAATTATTCTGCGATCGCTGCTGGAACGATTAGGTAATGTCACAGAAGTTCCTTTCACCCGTGGTACAGACACCGAAATGAGCGAAATAGCCAAACAACTTATTCAAGCTATGTCTGATACTGATAGCGTTTTAGCCGAACTCAAAGCTACCGCTGCGACCATCAAAGCAAAGTACAGTAGTTAATCAAGTGTCAGATTATTCTTTTGAGCAATTGGTAAGACAATTATTTGAAGCTACTAAGCAGGTTGATATAGCTTTAGATGAACTTAAAAGCGCTGCTGCTAGTATTGAAGAGAAATACGAACCACGTACAGAATTTAACCGCTGGCGTAAATCTCATGAAGGAAAACTCTGGAAACAGCAACAATATAAGATTCAGAAAGGACTTTGTGCTATTTGTCGCCAGCCAATTGAATTTAAAGGCTCTCATATTGACCACAAACAGCCGTTGAGCAAGTATCCTCAATTAGCTTTAGAGCCAAAAAATCTGAGAATTACCTGTCCGGACTGCAACGTATCCAAAGGTAGTAAATATACTAATTACAACTTGGGGTAATTCTTTTCATTGTATTAATCTAACTTTTTTGAGAGGTTTCCTATTCTCTGGGTTAGGGACTTTATAAGCTTTATCTTCTAATATAACTATATGTAAATTATTTTATTTATATTCTTTCTCGGCAAATTCGGGAATTAATGAAAAATTACTATTTTTTTCGCCGTTTCACCTTAGCTATTATCACTTCATTATTTACTTTAAGTTTTGAGATTACTAGTGTAGATTCTGTTAATGCTCAAGACAGTGAAGTAACTTCAAATACTCAAGAACAAGATTGTTCTATTCCTCCTCGATTCGCAGCAGGAAAACTTAGAATTGCAGTTGCTGATTTTAAATTTAGTGCTACAGCTCTAAACCTAAATAATGATAAAAATTTTTATGACTATCAAGACGAAGTAACAAGAATTAGTGACATCATAGCCAGTTACTTAGCTAGAGACAATAATTTTACAGTAGTTGAAAGAACTCAAATGAAAGAACTTTATGAGGAGGGAAAATTATGTAAAATTCGTCAAAAATTTGGTGTCGAAGCTATAATTATTGGATCTATAACTCAATTTAATATTACTAAGAGGAAATCTGGGGGAGGATTTCTTGGTTTTGGTAAGGCAACTACTAACAAAAATGCTGATGTTGAATTGAATGTCAGGATTATTAATACTGCTACAAGTGAAATAGTCAATACCTTTGTAGAAGTTGGTAATAGTAATTACTCAGAAAGTAATTTAGAAGTACCTAGAGTAAGTGTAGAAGTTAGAAATGATAATGATTATACAAATAAAATAACTCGCGATGATGATTATTCCAGGAATATTTCCGATAAAACAGGTACGGAATTCGTATTAAAATTAAATACTAGTGATAAAGAGAAAATTAGTTATTCTTCAACGGAAAATGAAGACATTTTGATTAATTCAGCAACGAAGAAAGCTATCGATGGAATTGTTACGATATTAAACGCAAATTATCACAAATTTGTATCTGATATAAGAAAAGTAGATAGTAATTATACTCGCGTTGCTGGTATTTTCGGAAAAAATTATGTTGTCCTCAATCATGGGAAATCATATGGTTATAAGAAAGGAATGAAGTTTGTAATCAAAGAAATAACTAAAAAAATTGTAGATCCACAAACTAAAGAAGTTATTCGTATATTTACCTTACCTATTGCTCATATTGAACTTATTGATGTGGACAGTAAGTCGAGTCTTGCTAAGATTCTTCCTAATAATACAAGCCAGATTATCTGGAGTGAGGAAATTAGAAAGCAAATTGAGCAAGGAAATATTATTGCTAAGCCTATTAACTATATAGATTTCTTCCCTAAGGATAGGAAATTATGAGATAACATCGCCTCCTGTACTAAATCTTGGGCGAGTTATTGATTTCTCAACATATTCAAAGCAATACCTTTAGCCATTGATTGGTAATGTTTAATCAAACAGCTAAATACTTTTTTATCGCCGAAACGCGCTCTGCTAACTAGCTCTGTATCTGTTATGTTCTCATTGTTATTCGCTTTCACCACATCACTGTTATTCGCTTTCACCACAACTGTTACTTTCGACGCTGCTAATTGATAGTGGGGGAAGAGATAAAAAAGGTTACTTTTTTATTTAATTCTGCATAAGTCTAGTACTCGCGATCGCAATTTCAATACTTGAAAATATGAAAATCGAACAAACTGGTAAATTAATTTTCGCAATGCTATGAGCTAAACCCAAACACCCTATTAGAAGACTTAGTAGAAATTGTGGAAACTACTACCTCAGACCAGTGTTACTCTAATGCTTTTAGTTGATTGATTTTCTCTGAAAAAGAATTAATTTAAGAACAGCAATTAACACAAGGAAAGCAATTAAATGAGCTACCAAACAACATTAGGATGGTCGCTACTAAGTTCTGGAATGACTACGCTTTTACTGAAGGTTCTTCCTGGTGACTCTCTTTGGTGGGGAGTCTCTCTACTAATCTTTGGGGCTATTGCTCTTTTTATACGCAAAGGTGTGACTGAATAAAGATAATAATTATTTACTGTTTTGTAGTGTAAATACTTAAAGAGCCAAGCTAACTAGTTTTGAATCTGTTCTGCTTCTAATCCGGGATTTATTACAATTTTGTATTTAACAGTACATTTTGAAACTCTGGTTTAATTTGGCTCCTAGCTGGAAAATAGTTGCAAAAGTACTCAAGATGTCAGACCTGCGTTTGAATCTTGGCTGTGAGATTAGATAAGGATAACAGTGGCGTTCAAATAAACATCGAATTAAAACAACATTCTAAAAATCTTTGGGGGATTTCCGGAGTCGCTCCCCAATGTAAGTGAACGTAAGATGCATGAAGATTTGCTGGAAAAACCCACCCCTCGTCACCTGTAAATTCTTCCAAATCGTACCGATAAGTTTGCCACAAAGATTTTTCGGGACTAACTCGCAGATGAGAGCGATGAAATTCATGTCCGCAAACAACTTTACCTTTAGATACTAAAATAGTGTCTTGCAAAGCTACAGCTCGACGATATCCCAAACTTAAACGTTTATCCATCACAGTTGTAGTTGGTAACGCTCCCACCATCGACCAAGATTGACCTGCAAAATCAATAATTTGTTCGCATAGATACATCAATCCCCCACATTCGGCAATTGTTGGTATTCCCGAAAAAATAGCTGTTTTAACAGATAAAAGAACATCAACATTTGCTGCGAGCTGTGAAGCGAAAACTTCCGGGAAACCACCCCCGAAATACATTCCCTGAATATTTTTAGGTAATTCAGTATCTTGTAACGGACTCCAGAAAACTAATTCTGCACCAAATTCCTCAAGTAATTCAATATTTTCTTGGTAGTAAAAATTAAAAGCTTTGTCCCAAGCGATTGCAACGCGCGGGGCGTTCTCAGCGTGCGTTGTGTTCAGCTTGCTGCGTTCAAACGCAATTTTGATTGGAGGATTGTTAAAAGCCCGCGCCTTAGGTTGATGTGGTAACTGGTAATCGGTAATTGGTAATTGGTCAAAAACAAAATCTTCTGTTTTTTGTTCCCCCTTCTCCCTGGTCCCTTCTCCCTGCTCTCTTCTCCCTGTTCCCTTTCCTATTACCCGTTCCCCGTTACCTACCTCTAAAAGTGGTAATAATCTTTGCCAATCAAAGCAAGTTTCTCCCAAAAGAACAAGTTTTTCAATTAAAGTATCCATTTGGGGAAGTTCTGATGTAGGTATTAAACCCAGATGGCGATCAGGAATTGCGATGTTATCCTGTCTTCTTAGTATTCCAAAAATGGGAATTTGTAGCGGTTCGAGAGCATTTTTGAGTAAAGATAAGTGGCGATCGCTACCAACTCTATTTAAAATTAATCCGGCAATTTTTATACTTGGGTCAAAGCTGCAGTAACCGTAAACGATCGCCGCCACAGAACCAGATAAACGACTGCAATCAATTACTAAAACTACGGGTAAATTTAGTAACTTAGCAATGTGGGCAGTACTAGCGAAGGATATGAATATTGGGGATTTGGTAAAAACCTCTTCCTTATTACCACTGTACCCTTCCTCCCCTATTTCATTAATTTTTTTGGAAAAAGGAGTTATTCGACCCACTCCATCAAATAAACCCATTACACCTTCAACCAAGGCATAATTGACATCTTGAATATGACGAGCAAAACACTGTTTTACATATGTTTCTGAAGTTAATATTGGGTCTAAATTACGACAAGCACGTCCCGTCACATATTTGTGAAACATGGGGTCAATGTAGTCAGGACCGACCTTGAAAGATTGCACTTTGTTGTAGCGTTTGCATAAAAACGCCAACAGGGTGAGCGTAATTGTTGTTTTGCCCACCCCGCTACGTTCTCCTGCAATAATTAAGGCCATAAGTCAGAAAATTAGGAATTATAAGTTATGAATCATGAATTATAAAACTTACTGATGTTTTTACCCACAATTCATTATTTTTTAACTTTTCACTCCCAACTAATGGCTTATTGATTGGTGACTTGTGACTACGAATTTGCCAGTTTAAGCATTTTGACTGTAAGTGCAAGGCTTTCTTCAAATAGCGCCTCACGACCCCAACGTTGCACTTGCTTGGAAAGCAGGGATTCTGCTTTTTGTTCTGAAAGTGAAGTTACCTGCTGGAATACACCGGTAGATTGGGCACCACCTTGGGTTTCCATACGCATACAACCGCCAGTTTCAGAGCAAATTAATGTACCGCAATTTGCCTTTGGATTAGTAGAATCCAGACGAATAGCAATTAAGTCCCCGACAATATCACCAATATCAGCGACAGGAACCCCTGCTAGCTCAGCTTCTATCGGTCTTTGGTCAGGTGCTAGTAGCTTGACTTTTGTAATGTTATAGTCACCTAATTCTTTTTGATAAGCAACAGGACGCCAGTTTAAGCGACTTGCTAACCAACCTAAAAATAGTAGGGCTTGGGTAGGATTACCTTTTTCGTAATCAATGTTCACTTTATCAATTTCTGTGATAGCACCACGGCGCTGGGGTGGGTCATATGCTTCTGCTGTTAGTTCCTGCCAACCTGAAATGCGTCCCCAGTTAAGATCGGCTAAAGGAATTTCTTTTTCTACTAATTCTTGCAGACTGAGTAAGTCAGAATCTGGTTTATTAAAGTTGCAAGAATCAACAATGACGTTATCGCAAAAATCCCCGAGTCGTTTAAATAATTGGTTATTTGGATCGGGAGTTGCTTTCCACCAGAGAAACTTAGGTAAGCCACCAATCAATAATTCTGGAATCATCCCGCCAACACGTTCTAAAGCTGCTGCTGTACCTGTGATGGTAATATATTCGCAACATACTAAAGTACTTGATGATTGCTTTTGAATGGGACAATAAGCAGAAACTTGTGCCTTAACACCCGTATCTTCTCCAGCTAAAGGAATTAAGCTGATAATCCGACAAGGATTACGCAAAGCAATTTCATCAGCAATTCTGGGACTACTAGCATTAGGAGAATAAGATTCTTGACCAGAAGTGTTCTTATTTCTGTGACTTAATTCTTCACGAAGTCGTTCAAGAGTTGCTGAATTTGCCTTACCAGTACGTTCTAGTCCAAATGCTTTTTGGGCATCTCGTAGGGCGGAAATCATTTGTGGTCCGAAAATTCCGTCAATGGGACCGTTATAAAATCCTAAATTCGCCAACAAATATTGAGTTTCCTCTGGTTCGTAAACCATCAGAGTAAAGGTTGTGGCTCGTGTAGCCGCAGGTAAAGCTCCGTCTTCGCCAGCAATACCGTAACTTTGCCAAATTTGGTTAAGTTCCGTTTCAATTTCTGTTAGCGAAACATCTTTCGGAGCCTGAAGTGAAAAAACTGTAGGAGCTTGAACAGTCATAATAGGTTTGAGTTTGAGTTTGATTTTTAATTTTTGGGTTTTATTTAGAGGAGACAGGAGTCAGGAGTTGGGAGTTAGGATTTAGGAGTAAAAAGTGAGAATTCCGAAGGAATTGTCTGATTCTACTTGTACTTACGTTGCTCTAGGTTTTGTTTGGTTTGTGTCCTTATCCTGTAAGATATACAGAGCGTCCTTACAATGCTCCAAGGCAAAACCCCAGCAAAATTATTCCTCCTGTCTCCTGACTTCTGAATTCTGTTTAAAGTCGCCGCCAGCGACGACCATCTTGGTTAATGAGAAATTCTGCTTCTACTGGTCCCCAAGTACCAGCTTCATACTGGGGAACAATTTTTGGATCTGCAGGTGCATCCCAAGCACTTAAAGCAGGGGTAACAACCTGCCAAGCCGCTTCTACCTCATCTCCCCGAGTGAAAAGTGTTTGATCGCCCATCATGCAATCAAGGAATAAGCGATCGTAGGCATCAGATTTGGCTTCTATACCAAAGGAGCCATAACTAAAGTCCATATCAACAGAACGGGTGCGGAAGTCTCCCCCCGGCATTTTTACATCAAATCTCAAGGAAATACCTTCATTGGGCTGCATTCGCATTGCCAAAATATTGGCACTTCTCTGTTGCGCAGCTGATTGAAACATCCGAGAAGGTACTTCGCGGAAATGGATGGATATCTCGCTGACTTTTTTGGGCATTCTCTTCCCAGTTCGCAGATAAAAAGGAACTCCTTGCCAGCGCCAGTTATTAACAGCAAACTTCATTGCAACAAATGTCGGATTGACAGAATTTGAGTCAACTCCTGGTTCTGTTCTATATCCGGGAACTTGCTCTCCTTTCATCCAACCGGCACTATATTGACCCCGTATTGATGAAGATCCCAAGTTTTGTATGTTCGCCAATTGAGTTGCTTGGAGAACTTTAACTTTTTCTGTACGAATACTGTCAGCATCCATCGAGTTGGGAGCTTCCATTGCTGTTAAACAGAAAAGTTGCATCAGGTGATTTTGCAACATATCCCGCAGTGCCCCGGAAGTTTCATAATAGCCAGCGCGGTCTTCAACACCTACGGTTTCTGCTACAGTAATTTGGACGTGGTCAACAAATTGACGATTCCATAGGGGTTCAAAAATCGCATTAGCAAACCGAAAAACTAGCAAGTTTTGAACGGTTTCTTTACCTAAGTAGTGGTCAATTCGATATACCTGGTCTTCTTGACATACTTTTTGCACTACTCGGTTGAGGCTTTGAGCAGAAGCTAAATCGCGACCAAAGGGTTTTTCAATTACTAGACGATGCTTGTAGGGATCTTTAATCATTCCCGCGGCACCTAATTGCTTAATTGCCTCAGGGAAAAATTTTGGTGCGACGGAGAGGTAAAACATCCTGTTACCTCGAGTACCCCGTTTCTCATCTAATTCACTTAATAGTGTGTTCAGTTTTTGGTAACTTTCAGGGTGATCTATATTACCAGAACAGTAGAATAAACCTTGGGAGAAACTTTCCCACATTTCCTCTAATGGAACGTCACTATGAGCTTCTTCCATACCTTTGCGCATTTGTTCGCGGAAGTACTCGTGGCTCCAATCTCGACGTGCAACACCAACAATTGTGGTTTCTCCTGGAATGCGCCGTTCCCTTCTTAACTTATAAAGCGCTGGCACTAATTTACGCCAAGTCAGGTCTCCGGAAGCACCAAAAATAACGATGATTTGGGGTTCGGCCATTCCTTGCTGTTGTAAACCGACCCGTAAGGGATTTTCTAACAGACTAACCATAGCAATTTCGTTTTGATGAGATTTGTTGTGGTAAGGGAATTGTGGACTGAGATTTTTGCGATAACCCGGTCAGGGATGTGCGAAACGATCAGGGATCGGGGTTACCGCAAGTGCGGCTAGACTGATGCCTTTTTGCGCTAATGATTATGCATATTCACAAAGGGGGCATAAAAATAGACACACAATTTTCTATAAAGTCATATGGGGACTAGGAAGTGGGAATTAGAAGTTGGAAATTTGTATTCCATTTCTCCTTTCTCAAGCAGATATCAAAACTCAGAAGCATCAAAAAATCACAGGGTGTCTATGAGGATATAAATACCAGTAAGCTATTGATTAACTTGCCAACCGTTTCTACTCAAGTTTGCTGGTGGTTCATAACATAGCAGCCATTTTTGCGAAAATCTTAGATGAGGGTAAGACATACTTGATTAAGTAGGGCTTTGCGGCGCTAGCTTACTATTTGTTCGCCTTATTAGATGTAATTCCACAAATGTCTTAATTTTTCAGCAGTTTCTAGAGTAAATCCCACCAGAGTAAGTAGTGTAGTGTTGTTCATCTACTTATTCCATAGAGGAAGTATTTCCTGTTTTGCCATGGATAATTTTTGTGAAATTTTATACAAATTGAGCTTACTGCTGGTAATGAATTTCCATTTTTCTAGCATCAATTACCCAGCACCGGTTCCCAAAGT
This sequence comes from Mastigocoleus testarum BC008, assembly GCF_001456025.1. GTDB lineage: Bacteria > Cyanobacteriota > Cyanobacteriia > Cyanobacteriales > Nostocaceae > Mastigocoleus > Mastigocoleus testarum. The sequence goes on along the minus strand of NZ_LMTZ01000086.1, from coordinate 115,765 downwards.
CAGGCTATAGCAATCCCAATTCAGTGGCCATTTTGGATAAAGGATTCCACTTTGGCAACATCTTGCTTGCTACCAATAATCAGTGGGGTACGTTGGTGTAATTTGGAAGGTACCACATCTAATATATTTTGATGCCCTGTAGTTGCCTTACCTCCCGCTTGCTCGATCAAAAAAGCTAAAGGAGCTGACTCATAAAGCAAACGTAACTTACCTTCCGGCTTTGGTAACGTTCCGGGATATAGAAATACACCACCCTGCAACAAAATTCTATGAATGTCGCTCACCATTGCTCCACTGTACCGTGCTGTATAACCTTCCGTACGATGAACATAGCGAACATATTCCCGAATTGGTTCATTCCACTGCCAAAAATTACCTTCATTGACACTATATACGGGACCATGAACCGGAATCTGAATGTTTTCTTCTGTGAGAATAAATTCCCCTAAGCTTGGATCGAGGGTGAATGAGTGAACCCCTTTCCCCATGGTATACACCAGCATTGTACTTGGACCATAAAGGATATACCCTGCAGCAATTTGCTTGTGTCCAGGTGCCAATAAATCTTTAGCATCACCATCAAGGTCATCACCTTCTTGTTTGCGAATCGCAAAAATCGAGCCCAAACTGAGATTAGTATCGGTATTTGAAGAACCATCAATTGGATCGTACAGCAAACTATAGCGGCCAATGGGACAATTCTCAGGAATATAGTATGGTTTATCCATTTCCTCAGAAGCTAAGCGGCATACTAAACCACTTTGCTTAAATACGGAAATAAACACATCATTAGCATAGACATCCATCTTTTTGACAGATTCTCCCTGCACATTGACTTCACCAGTGAATCCCAAAACACCTTCCATTAACCCAGCATGACTCATACGACGTGCAATTAGTTTTCCTGCTAGGGCTATTCGATTCATCAGGGCGCTCAAGTCTTGCGCCTCTGGGGAAAAATTCTGAAATTGTTGTAAAACATGACGTGACAAAGTTGTACAGTCGCGGTCTAAACTTTTATCTGTACCTTTATCCATTGATGACTCCAAAGATTCTGCTGCTTTAGTCATGCGTTTATCCTCGCTGCGGACTACTAATTAAACTGCAGTTTTTTCACAACACCTTGGTTGCTGACTCTATCTTAGAAAGCTTATTTCAGAACTCAAATATGATTTTAGATAAACTAAAGAAACTCAGCTTTTTTTCGATCGCATCATTGATGAATGGTAATGCAGTATACATCCTATCCAAGAAATATACTGTTTTGCCGATTAAATGGGGGCTCACATCTAGAGTGGGACGCCTCTTTGGCGATCAAATTGAAAAATAAGGAGTTTATGCCGTATAAATTACGTCAAATTATCGCTGCAGTATTTTTCGTGAAGCCTAAAGGAGATGGTGATGTATGAAGTTTTGTTGTTCTCTAATTCTCCTTTCAAAGCAGCCTGTGTAAGTGCCGTAAACATTTTCGGATTTTATTCTGTTATAGAAATAATCACAGAGTATTCTGGACCCATAACTCCAACCAAGTTTGACATTGACTTTACCCAACGGGTATATCATTTACAGATATAAGTTTTAATTCTACTCACCTTACCTCAATAAAGTCTCGGAAATATATTAACTTATCAAAATTAGTGTGGCAGAATTGATTATCTTAATTTTATCCAAAGCTACTACTATTTCATTCTAAAAGTTAAAACAATATCCAATACCTATAATGTAATTATCTAGCAGAAAAAATAAACATTCTACTCTCAAAAAAATACAATAGAAAAGGTGACAAATTAGGGACAGTAGAACATTAAAATAGGTTAAGTTAAATCAAGTATATTTTATTTTTTATTATCAATGAAGCAATTCATTATAAAATTTACAAAGTATAAAAATAAAGACTATAGAAATACAAAGTATAAATAACCATCTTAATAGCAAAAGCCGACCAGTCGTGAGGTTATTAATAGAGCCTCTGCGACTTGTCGGAATTTAGTTTATTTTTTGATAAAAATCTAAATTATTTCTAGTAAAAAGTGACTTTTGAAGTCTTGTACGACTAGAAAAAAAGTTATTTAGATAAGAGCATAATTAATTATTGCGTAACATCTTGAGGTTTTGCCCAACTAGTGCGTCGGTTATCTTCCCTTGGCTTAGCTTTATTGACTCTGATTTGTCGACCCATCCATTCAGCACCATCGAGTTCAGAAATAGCTTCATCCTCTTGTGCTTCTTCTGCTAGATCGACAAAAGCGAAGCCACGCTTACGCCCTGTTTCACGATCTGTGGGTAGTACCGCTCTTGTAACTTCGCCATAATCAGCGAATACAGCTCTTAAATCTGCTTCAGTAGCGCGGTAGGAGAGATTACCAACGTAAATAGTCATGTGGATATACTTGAGTTAAACAAAAAGCAATTTATTTACTAGAGGAAACAGATTTAAATAATAAAAAATAATTCTGTTTTCTCAATAATTATTGAGAGGCAAATAAAATATAAGTTTGCAATTTATATAATTTCTGCTTTACTTACTAGTTTGCCTAGATGTGTGAGAATATTCAGTGTACGCTTATATAATAACTGATTGCCCTATTTTTCTAGGTATGAGAAATTACAAATGCATCTAACTTAAAATTAGCCTCACTTATATATTTTTTAACTCATATTATTATGTATAGTCGTCATGTATAGTAGTTGCTTGACTATTGATTTTATCCAATTAGAAATGTATATATATTTACTGCTTGTAAAATAAATTATATCGAGTTATTTTAGCTTCTATATTCTTATAAATTTGAGATGAAAGTTAGATGTAAATTGTTTATTATTTGTTTGTTGATATTTTTTGATAAATGTAAATAATTCACATCTTACAATAAGGTTTTTTTTGTAATAAATAATCTATTTGTAAAGTACTATTATGCGCTCTAGCTAACATATTATTATGAGAATTTAACCCATTACAGTCTTTGTAGCAAAAAATGCGATTAATTCCCTGAATTCTAGAATAGCAAAGACAGTAGGCTGGGCTGGTATTTATAGCGGATTGTAAGTAAGTGAGGTACAGCCAAAAAGCTAAAAGTTATATGTAAAGCAGCTTTCACTCCTGACTCCTGCTTATAGGTTCTGGTCACACATAGGCCATTAACATATAGTCATAAAGCAAACAAAATCAAATATTATTTGTACGTTAGAATCTAGTTTAATTTACGCGAATAAAAACAATTAGTACTTGTAAGTATCATTTAAAATTACAAAATTTATTACAAAATTTTAATAGTGAGAAGTAATACATTACTAAAATAATAGTCAATATTTGAAGTGAAGGATTAAGTATCTTCGGGAAAATAATAAGCGATACCGATAATAATTCATTAATTATTATTCGATATAACTTACGAACCATAAGACTAAATTTTACTATTCGTTATCTTTAAAAAAAAACCGGACTCTGGAAAGACCGGATTTTTCAAGTATATTTTCAGTTAATTAAAAGCAACAGAAATAACAATCAGTATGTGATTCAAATCTATTGGATAATAGTATTATTTGCTGCTTCTAAGATACAAATTTTATCAAGTTTTATTCGATAGAAATTTGTTGAGGACCTTTAGCTTTACCATTGTGTGACTCGTTCGCAGAATTTATATTGCTGCTGTGTCCAAGTTGTTCTTCAAGCCAACTTTTGACCGGATCCTCAGCAAGGTTAAGTCGAAGAGCACCAGAAACAAAACCACCCATAAATGAAAGAGGATGCTGCGTAAATTCTTTAAAGATAGGTGTTAATTCATCTAGAAACATAGCTGTTTTCCTAATGCTGTTCGTGGGTAGTTGACTAGAATTACTAGGCAGCAAATACTGTGTAGCAAAATTAGTCACTATTCTCCAATTATAGATAATCAGTATTTAGACAGAGAATGTAAGGAAATTCTCAGGGATAGATTTTTCAGATTTGAGCAATTTGTTGATAAGACCAAGTTGTTGATAAAATTCTCAGTAGAATAACATAATTTCAAAATTTTAGGAAAATTTTTATTGTTTAAATTTTGAATAAAGTATCCATTCTCTAGATACTTACTCTCTGAAACAAGGAGAACCTAGTCTCACAAGAAACTAGGTATTCTCCATTTTCTATAGTCTTGGTTCCGCTTCAGGTAACATGCACTTATCCGAGTCACATCCAGCAGGGCCTGCTTCTATTAGTTCGCCAAAGTCATAACGGCTTAAAGCTGTATGGAAATCATCATTTTGGCGTCGTTTCTCCACTGCTTGCATCGACTCTTCGTACTTTTCTTTAGAAATTGGTTCAAATGGTAAGCGAGGAAAAGTTTGGTGATCGTCAAATCGTGCAAGAAGTGCGGCACTAATGTAACCCTGATCGTCTCTGATGGCTTCATATATGCGAGTACCTAAAGATTCAATTTCAGGTTCTCGTAATTCTATAGTGGCAGATGTATTATGAGTTACGTAGAATTCTTGCACCTGCATGTAGAAATCCATCTGAGCTAGGGCGCTAAATTTACTGATATCAATTTCATCTGCACCCGGTAAATCTGCCCAAGGTACGGCGACGGGAATTTCTACCAACCATTCAGTACAGCGCGGATCGAATGGATCGTTTAGCAAATTACCATTTTCATCCTTATCCGACTGAGAAGGTACAACAGAATAACCGTAGTCAATACAAGCTAGGGCTACAGGGTCATTTTTCCGGAAAGTAATCCGGCGGATGAATCGTTGTGCTTTCGGGGGATGCCATCCCGGCGAAGCTCCTGTAAGTAAAGATTTGGTGCCAGAAGGTTGAACGGTGGTACAGCGATTGGGTTGTTTGAGGTTGTGGCGATCGCAGTAATCCCAAACTACGCGATGTACAATTTCTTTCCACATGCTGAGGTATTCTTGCTCTCGGCGCTTAAATGCCAATCCTTCAGGGGTTTGGGGTCTTCCTGCTTCCCACCAGCGTAACCAATCTACTCCAAAAGCTCGGACAAAGAAATCAAATAAGCCGGTGAAGGAAACACCAACAATCGGATCTAATTCCCGACTGTATTGGTAACGCGGTTCGATAAATTTGTGATTTAATAATCCGGCTACAGATAATGCACCTGCAGTAAAGGCTTCTTCTTGTTCTTTGTAATTTTCAGGATCGATTTGATTCAAGTGTATTTCGCTAAGGTTACAGTGAAAATTAGAACCTATAATTTCCAATTCTTGTTATCCTAGGGGCTTTTTATCCCCTAGTTCTACTGCTTCCTGATTTGCAGTAGTTCCGCGTACATTTTGTACATATGACCTTAAATAGTAAAGAAAATCTTTCCTGCTACAAGGTTTACCAACAACAATTTTGCTAATAGTTCTGATATCCAAAATTTTGTATTCTTTTGCGATTGAATCCCATAAAGGCTGAAACAACTGTTTTAATTTATTCAGCTTTACTGAAAAAATTTTCTCAGAATTTTCTAAAGCGAAACTGTGAGCTAAAGCTTGAATACCTGGATCTGTCAGTGTAGTTTTACCATGTTGTGCTTCAACAGAACAATGTTTTGAGCAAAATTTTCGTTGAGACACTTTATGTGGTAGAACTTCAAAGTTTTTGTGGCACATCTCACAACTAAGAATGATTCTAGGAACTAATGGTCCTGTCTTCCTACCTTGACGGGAGAGATGATAAGCTTTGCGCTTGGGACTATTGAGAAACTTTTCTTTAAATACAGGATTGGCAAATCTGGCTTTTGCTTTGGCACGAATTTTAGCCTTGGTACTTTCAGATTGAGTCACACCAAACATTGGGTTTCTTTTTCCAAAGCTATCCATACCTCTAACTTTAGTGCGAGATTTCCATTCCTGCTTTAGGTGTTCAAATACAAAAGGAGTTGGTTTAATGAGCTTTCTTAGGTCTTTCTCTTGTAAGATTGTAACTTTGACATTGTAATCAGACTCGAACTGCTGAATTTTTGGCAGGTCATTTTCAAAATTAAAAATACCTTTTATTTCGACAAATTCCTCATTTTCCAATAATAGGAAATCAGGTTTGTACCGAACTCCATTAGAGAGTACATAAGTCTTATGTTCGTATGTCCAGTCAATGTTCATGTAATCCAAGTATCTAGCGTAAATATATTCGAGACTAGACCTTAAACAATGCTCACGATAAAAACCAGAGTAGCCATAGAAAGTACTTGTCATACATACCCCCACACTCTTGGAGAAGTATATTCTAGAATACGATTTTCATTGTAATCTAGTTTCATTCTCTACGCTGTACGGTGTCAAAAGCTTTTTAGTTATTTTGATTACCTCGGTGTTGGCATCTCAGCTTTCACCGATTTTGTGGGGTTTTTTACGTGAGGCAAAATTATCGATTACCACACGGATTTAAGCCCATACGAGCTGTTCTATGTTCTATTTCTTGAGCACCTAAATCTGGATATTTTTGTTTTAGCCACTGCTTTGCTTCTCCTTGCTGGTAAGCAACCAAGAAATTATTTTTTAGCTCTGGTGTAGTTAGTAAATCGCGGTTAGCTCTTGCGACAGCTTCACCAGCCCATTGAATCGCACCTTCTCCGCTGTAATATTGTTTGCGAACTGCTGCTATACATTCTTCTAAGCTAGGTTTTTGATGAAATACTCTGGTATGATTTGCCATCCTGAGGGCATCTCTGTCAGGATCGATCCGCCAATTACCATCCTCACCTTGCTGCCATAAGTTAGTTTTTGCATCTGCAAAAGAGTTGTCATAGCTAGCACCTTGACGGATACCTGCTGAGCGTCTAATGTTTCCTGCGACGATAGTTACAGCCGCTTCATCAATTAACAAACAACACTCAACTGAAGTTAATCGTCTTCCTACAGCTTTGTTGAGAATTGACGCACAGCGCTGATAAAGACCGGGTAATTTCACCGGATTTGCAACACCACCAAAACCTTGAAGGGGTTCACCAGCATTGCGGACATCACTAATATCAACGATTACTTCTACAACACCCTCAAATCTTTCATCAGAGGAAAGTTCTAAAAGACTTTGATAGGAATCCACCCAACCTTCACGGCTATCACCCACATGGATGATGACGCGATTTTCCTCAAATTTAACTTCTGTGGACTCCCGGCGTTGTTCAACTGGTGTTTTACCAATTTCTCCTTGCACTGCAAGGTTGATACGATTGCGAATAGAAGGTAAATGACTGATATACCTTGGTTCTATAACTGCTCCGGTTCCGCAGCCCATCATGGCTAAGCCCATCATTAACCCAAAAGCACTCCAGTCAGTCAGGTTAGTGGAAGTACAATTATATGCCCCAGAAAAATTTTTGGATTTGGCTAACCAATCAGTACCACCAACCCACAACCAACGTCCGCTGGGTAAGGCTTTCAAGTTACGCTGCATTTTATCCAAGATTGCAGATTCTTCAGAACTGAGTTGAGCCAAATCGACTAATCCCTTCAGGGTACGGGAACACACATCATCCCATGTTTCCCTCACTCCTGCCGTCAAGCGACGACTATAAGTTCTAAAAAATACAGGATTAGCAGCTGGGGCAGTTTCCGGAAATTTTGCACTCTGGTATTTTCTTTCAAGCTCTCGAACCATTTTGGGAAACCTTGTTGTTCTCTGACAGATTAAGACTATACGCTAAGTGGTGGTAGCTAAGAAAGAATTGCAAAATAATCAGATCTGCGGTAGACCCATAACAAAGCTCTAGAAATAAACCTAAAACTCATAAAACATGGGAATATGAAGAATTGAGGAAATTATGAAAAAGTTTTATTATCATCATCTCCATTATCTATTTCCCATCCTTTAGTTCAAGTAAAAATGTCTCTTGCCCCTTGGCGTTCTTACCTTGCTCGCGCTCTGCAAAAAAATCGTTCCCAACCCCATAGTCGCTATTTTCAACTAGCAACAGTTCAAGGTGATGGATATCCCGCTAATCGCACCGTTGTGTTTCGTGGCTTTGTTGAAGATGGTAATCAATTGAAAATAATTACTGATGTGCGTAGTGAAAAAATTATCCAAATTCACCATCAAGCCAGAGGGGAAATTTGTTGGTACTTTACGGTGACCAGGGAACAGTTTCGTTTAGCTGGAGAATTAACTCTAGTCGATTACAACCACCCCGATCCCCAATTACAAGCCGCTCGATATTCTACCTGGGAGCAAATTTCTGATAACGCCAGATCGCAATTTACTTGGGCAAATCCAGGAGAACCAAAAAGCATGAATACAAAATATTTTCCAATATCTGATATAGATAGAAATAAACCTTCAGATAATTTTTGTTTATTATTACTAGATCCTGTAAGGGTAGACCATTTGCAATTACGGGGCGATCCCCAAAATCGTTGTTTATATATTCTTGATAATTCTGGAATTTGGAATACTACTGAAGTTAATCCGTGATTAGTAAGTAACAAGTAATGTTAGCGTAGCGGGGCGCGTAGAAGCGCGTAAGCGTACCGTAGGTATTGCACACAGTAATAAGTAATAAGTAATAAGCAAAAGTTTATCAGAATAAATCCTGCTTTTAGTATTATTGCTTATTAAATTACTGGTTCATTACCTAATTACTTACGCAATCAAATAACTACAGTATGCTGGAGGCTTAGACCATAGCAAAATCGTAAGATTAATAATACCGTGAAGTTTAAGGCCGACACCATCACAGTCTACCTTACTTCATCCAGTATTTTTGTATAGTTTCTTGCGTCATTCTCCGCGATCTAAGCGCTTTTACTAAGCCTCATTACTTATTGCTGTGCGCTAACATTACTCATTACTTATTACTTATTACTTATCACTCATTACCGAGATACTTGCCAATGACTTACTGATAGATCGGTATCAGGCTGAAATTCTACTTGGAATTGAGCAACAGCTGCTGGGTCCAAGTTGGATGTTTGGGCAATTTTAGTAGATTTGTACAAATGCGGTAGGGGAGTATCTCGAAAGTTTTCTAATGCTGCCTCATTTAAAGGTTCATAATCAGTAATAGATCCTTCTCCATTCACTGCGACGCGATATTTCAAAACTTCTTCGAATTTCTGCTTTTCGCTCAACTTCTCACGAATATTTGTCTCCAGATTTTTTTTTAAACTATCAACCTTAACTGGATCTTTAATCTGAGTCCCAATAATTTCTCTTCCGTAACCATGCCAAGGAGAAACTTGCAAAATCCCTTCCGGAGTAAAAACTATCCTAAATTGAGCAATTGGTTCGCTGCCTGCTGGATTACGCTTATTTGGATTGTAAAGTAATTCGGGAAGTGGGGTACGCTCTAGATGAGTATTAGCTCCCTGATTTATGGACTTGTAACCCAAAATAGCCGCATCAGTACCTACACCTACTCGGTAAATTAAATTCTCTGTAATCTGAGAACGATTATTCCAAGCATTGTTGAGTTGATTGTGAACTCTACGAGTTAAAATCTTTAACACCGAGCTATCAGTAATTTCAGGTACTTGACTCAAAAGAGCTTCTAAATCTTGTACTTGGGAAGATAAATTTTTTGCCGATTTTGTAGATGAACTATTTGATTCCGATACATTTGAATCAAGATTTTTTTCTTCACCCGTTTGTGAAGACTTAACTGCAGAACTAACCTCTTTTTCCGTTTCGGGTTTTGGTGTTTGTATTTTCGGTGCAGGAATCAAAGCAAATATTGCAGCAGCAGCAACTAAACCAGAGACTCCAAGAGTTGCAGGTACAGCTTGCTGTACTACAGTTTTCTTCGAATTGTTATAACGTTTACCAACGGGCTCAAGTTGCAGTGTAAATTCTGGTAAAGTTTGGGTGTCAGCAAAAAACTGGTCGATTGCTTCCACTAAGTCAAAAAGCTGTACTGTATTTAAGTTAACTTCAATCGGTGGTTTAATATTGCTTTTGTCATAATCCAAAGTTGGTTGAGGCAACTCCGAATTGACAACCATTTTATGCTTGTTAGTATCTATTTTTTCAATTTGTACTAACTCCACCTCGATATTGTGAGCTTGTGGATTTGGTACATTACTTAAACATTCCTGAGCATAGGAACTGGCGACCCTAGCCAAACTTTCAAAAAATTCTCGTCCTCCCAAAAGTGGTTGATGTCCAGATATTTGACACTCCGCATTTACCAAAATAGATAATACGGGACGCAATTCTTGGACATGAGAAGCTTTTGAAGAATCACTCAAACCTTCTAGGAGTAGGGTGCAATTAGGCAAACTGTATTTACGTTGAATATTCATTACACTTCACCGTCAAAAAGACTAATCCAGAACCTTTGCATTCCTGATGTACCAGCACAAAATAGTAATTGTCCTAACAAATTCATCGCTAGTTCATCTACTTTTTCATCGGAAGTTAATAATGGAAAACCAGCACGCCTGGGATTCATCCGACTTTTAAAGTGTGCTCTGAATCTTTCCAAATAATTTGAAAGACGCAAATTTTGCTCGAGTGGTATTTGTTTTTCACTCAATTGCTGATATATCATTAATAATTGACGAATCACAACAGTCAATCTTCGAGCTAAATAACAAGCAATTACAACTAATGCTTTTGCTTCAGTTGTACTTAGAGGACGGCGAATGTGTGCTCTACGCATCGGATTAGTGTTACGCAACCGCCAAAGGTTTACTCTATCTTTAATAATTATTTTTAAGTCTAACTCTTGTGCGAATGCCAAAATAGCTTCGGAACCTCCCAGCTCCAAAGCTTCGATTGCCAATAAAATTAAGTCGATTTGTACTCTGGTGTTACGGGGACATACCTGCCCTTCAATTACAGGATCTGGCAGATTTTCCAAAATCATTGGCGTTGATTCGGGTGCTGAATTGTCAAATGGCGTTAAACTCGCGGAAACACTCATCCTCTAAATACCTTATACGGGTGAAAATAATTTAATGACAACTAATTAAAATAGGTAGCTAAACTAGGTTAATTGAATTTAATGCGATTTTATGACTGCATGATATATACATTACTTACCTTTTCAAATTAAAGTTTTCCGTATACTTACATTTAATTTTTGTTCTTACTATCATCAACCAAGATCAACTAGTACAACTACATCCCTACCTTGGTGTAGATTATAACAATCGTCAATAACCACCAAAATCAAATCTAATTTCAAGGGTATGATTCCAAGGGTATGACATTATAGTGTACGATTTTCCAAGCATTTACTTGATAAGAGCAAGCTTCTCGAGGTAGGGAAGGGTCGCAAACAACAATAGTATTAAAAATTCAACTTTTGTTGACAAAGATTTATGGACTTGAAGCCTCTAATTCGTGATATTCCTGATTTTCCTAAGCCAGGAATTTTGTTTCGAGACATCACCACGCTATTGCGAGATCCAGAAGGACTACGCCATACGATAGATTTATTAACCCAAAAGTTTACAGAAGCCAATTTACAACCCGATTATGTGATCGGCATGGAGTCTAGAGGCTTCTTATTTGGTACACCACTAGCTTACAAGCTCGGTGCAGGTTTTATTCCTGTCCGAAAAAAAGGTAAGTTACCGGCTTCTGTTCATGCAGTGGAATACGAACTAGAGTATGGTACAGACTGCTTAGAAGTTCATCAGGATGCTTTACAACCAGGAAATAAGATTGCTATTGTAGACGACCTGATTGCCACAGGCGGGACTGCAAGTGCCACTGCTAAGTTAGTTGAAAAAGTTGGCTGTGAGTTACTGGGATTTGGCTTTATTATCGAACTGCGCGAGCTACAGGGACGGGACAGATTACCTGATGTCCCAATTGTTACTCTTGTTGAGTATTAATCTGGGACAATTTATATTAAGTTAAGTTAATACTTACACTTTCGTTTAAGTAGCGATCAAGTAAGTATTTATCGATTTTTGATTTTTTTGCTTTCCTTAAACCTCCTATTTAATGGAGGTCTTATGGAATTTATATAAGTTTGCATTACGAGACAGTTTTATACTTAAAACCATGAAACTAATGATACCTCATTGCTTTTTTTGACGCAGTATGGAAATTGGCAAAATTCTGCAAATAAGGAGTTAGAATCCAGAAGACAGAATCCAAAATAATTAGAAAGGATTTTATACTCACATTTTTAACTAGAACATACCTAAAAAAGTTTTTTAAATACAAATCCTGAAAAGGTTCAGATAAATTTTAATTTTTATTCTTACCTGAATTTTACTCCTAGCTTCTATTCACTTGTCAGAGTGCGGTCGTCTGTCCTGACTTCTGACTCCTGAGTCCTGACTCCTGACTTCTGGCTCAAAAGGCGCATCAACTGATAACTAGCATCCGTGTTATGAATACAACATCAAGAAGTTACTGGGAAACAAGTTTAGATTGGTTACAAAGACTGGTTACAAGTGATAACTTCCTTTTTGTCCTTAAAAGGATTTTGCAAGCACTGCTAACTGTCTTACTTGCTTCTGCATTGTCATTTTTTATTATTAAACTATCTCCGGGAGATTACATCGATACACTACGGCAAAATCCGAAAATTTCTCCAGAAAGAATTGAAGAACTGAGACGACAATTTGGTTTGGATAAATCAAATATAGAGCAATATCTCTTATGGCTGAGAAATATTGTGACGCGGGGTGATTTCGGTACTAGTTTTGTTTATCAGCGCTCTGTTGCTTCATTGATTTGGGAAAGAATACCAGCAACTTTGCTCTTAGCAATTTCTTCTTTGATTGCAACTTGGGCGATCGCCATTCCTTTAGGTATCATTGCTGCGGTCAATCAAAATCGTTTTGCTGACAGGGTTTTGCAAGTTATTAGCTATATAGGACAAGGTTTTCCCAGTTTTATCACAGCTTTGTTATTACTCATATTTGCTCAAATAACTAGCCCAGTATTTCCAGTGGGTGGAATGACGAGTATTAACCACGACGAACTTTCATTTTTTGGTAAAGCACTAGATATTACTTGGCATATGATTTTGCCAACCGTTGCTTTAAGTATTACTAGTTTTGCCGGTTTGCAGCGGATTGCTCGCGGTCAGCTATTGGATGTCTTGCGCCAAGATTATATTAGAACTGCCCGTGCTAAGGGGTTACCAGAAAATGTAGTGATTTATGTCCATGCTTTACGTAATGCTATTAACCCCCTAATCACCTTGCTGGGTTTTGAATTATCTAATTTATTGGCGGGTGCTTTTATTACGGAATTTTTCTTTAACTGGCCGGGTTTAGGTAGACTTACTTTGCAAGCTGTGAATGCTAAAGATTTATATCTTGTAATGGCTAGTTTGGTGATGAGCGCGATTTTACTGATTATTGGTAATTTAGTTGCGGATTTGTTACTGAAATTTGCCGATCCCCGCATTCGTTTAGAGAATTTGAATTAGAAGGGAACGGGGAATAGGGAACAGGGAACAGCCAAGAAAATCTATTTGCTATTTCCTGTTTGCTTCTTGTACTTAACTATTCTTTTTTTTACGCCACATCGCCCGCACCAAATTAATTTCATCAAAGCTATAATCATCGCCCAAATATTCTTTAACTGGTGTTAGGGCTACATTTCCTAAAGTTTCTAATACCTGTTGAATTTTTTCCTGTTTTTCTACTGGAACTAATAAATTTATATCTACTGGTTGATGTTTTTCTATTAAGTCGGAAAGGTGACCGATAACTGTTCTTGCTTTTAGATTGCGTTGTTGAGCAATTTCTTTAATACTTAATCCTTGTTTATGTAATTCTAAAGTTTGTAATTCAGTGTATGTTGCTGTGGCTTGCAAGGAAATAGAATCATTTTCCGGTAAATTATTTTCTTGGCAATAAGCACGAATTTCTGCCAGAAATTTATCGCCATACTGTGCTAATTTATGGGTACCAACTCCAGAAAGTTTGCTAAATTCTTGCTTATTTCTCGGTTTAACTTGCGCCATTAATCTCAAGGTAGAGTCGCCAAAAATGGCATAAGGTGGGACACCAATTACATCTGCTAGTTGTTTGCGCAATTCTCGTAATCTTTGCCATAACATCTCAGCTTCTATAGCTTTAGGACTCTCTGTTTTCCAAGTTGCTATTTGCTGTGGACTTACAGCGATGGAAACTGGACGCTGTCGCCGCATAACTTCCCAACTATGGGCATTCAGTTTTAAAACGCCGTAACCGTCCGCACTTTGGGTGAGTAAACCTTGATGTAGTAAAGAACGCCCCAACATGCGCCACTCATCAACAGTTTTATCTTTACCTATTCCATAAGTAGAAAGCTTTTCATGTCCTCTTTGGATAATTTTTTGGTTCTTCGACCCCCGCAAAACATCAATGATGTAAGCCATGCCAAATCTTTCTTTGCAGCGCGCCACACAGGATAAAAACTTCATGGCTTCAATTGTCCAATCTTCAACTGGTTTGGGATGGCGACAATTGTCACAATTACCACAATTTCCGGCAAACTGTTCGCCGAAATAACCGAGTAAAATTGTCCGGCGACAGTCAGTACCTTCGGCATAGTCAATCATTTGTCGCAGTTGATGTTTAGCAATTAATTGTTCTTGGGGATCGGTTTTTTGATTGATGCTCCATTCAATAGTTTTCAGATCGCCGTAGCCGTAAAAAACGGTACAGCGGCATGGCTCTCCATCTCTACCAGCCCTTCCCGATTCTTGGTAATAACTTTCAATATTCCGGGAAATATCATAGTGAACTACAAATCGCACATCTGGCTTATTAATTCCCATGCCAAAAGCAATTGTTGCGATCATTACCCGAGCATCATCGCGAATAAATTTGGTTTGGTTTTCGCTACGTTCTGTATCACTTAAACCAGCGTGGTAGGGAAGGGCAGAAATTTTGTCATGCTGTAGTTTAAATGCCAGTTCTTCTACCTTTTTGCGGGTTAAACAATAAACTATTCCCGAACCTTCAGTTTTTCGAATAATTTCTAATAGCTCAGTGTAAACATATTTCTTTTTGGGGCGAATTTCGTAGTAAATATTTTGGCGGTTAAAACTGGCTATATGAACGTTTGGTTGTTTGAGTTGGAGCTGAGTAATAATATCGCTTCGGACGCGATCAGTAGCTGTGGCAGTAAGTGCTAATGTGGGAACTCCGGGATAACGTTGTCTTAAGGTACTTAACTGGCGATATTCAGGACGAAAGTCGTGTCCCCACTCAGAAACGCAATGGGCTTCATCAATGGCAAATGTGGAAATTCCTATTTGATGATTTACTAAATCCAGAAAAGGAAGAAATCTTTCGCTGAGCAATCTTTCTGGAGAGACATAAAGTAATTTTACTTTGCCACCGAGGATATATTGTTCCCGCGATCGCACTTTATAGGAATTAAGACTACTGTTGAGAAATGTTGCCGAAATTCCATTTTTCCGTAGTGTTTCCACCTGATCTTGCATTAAAGCTATTAAAGGTGATACCACCACCGTTAAACCTTTTTTGAGTAGTGCTGGTAACTGAAAGCACAAAGACTTACCCCCACCTGTAGGCATCACAATTAGTAGATCTCGGTTTTGTAGCGCCTGAGTAATAATGTCACGCTGTCCGAGACGAAAACTATCGTAACCAAAGTGATGTTTTAGTGCTTGTTCGAGATGAGGATACATGTTATCAGCTACCAGTTATCAGTTGCCAGTGACCAGTTAATGCGCTGTCGCGCACGCTATAGCTATAGCTGCGCTACCTGCGGATCCGCTACCTACGGATCCGCTAACAGTTTATGGCTAACGCCACGCCCTTACGGGCTACAGTGACCAGTTATCAGTTACCAATTATTGTTGGTTAAATTGTTTTGTCTTTATATTTTTTATGAGGTAAAAATGATTTGTGTCCAATTAAACTCAAAAATCTTGCTGTCTGAGCATTTTATCCAAAAATATTAACACTTCTTCCCATAGAGATACACCTGATAGAGATACACCTGAGAGTATGGGTGTGATACGCTGATTTTGCTCAGTGCGTTCAGAACTTTTTCCCAGTACTATGCAGAACTTACCAGAACGACTTAACGCATACCACTACAATTGATGTTATTTAGCAAACAAGAGAAAATAATTCACTTTCCCTTTCCCCCTTTCTTATCCCTGCTCTATTTAAATAATTTAATATGCGAACAATTGCGGAAATAAATGACAAAATCAACCGCAAAAAAGCGGTAGTCCTCACCGCACAAGAATTAAAAGCAAAAGTTGCAGAAGAAGGTGTTACATCTGTAGCCAAAGAAGTCGATGTAGTAACCACTGGAACTTTTGAACCAATGGAATCTAGTGGAGCTGTGATTAATTTGGGTCATACCGATCCACCAATTAAAATTCGTCGCTGCTGGTTAGATGGAGTACCAGCATATTCTGGCTTTGGGGCAGTAGATTTATATTTGGGTGCTAGTTGTCCCGTAGAACAAAAAGAAGGGGAAGAACTCAAAGAACGTGGTGGCGGTCATGTTATAGAAGATTTGATCGCAGGTAAGCTCGTACAAGTACGCGCTCAAGGACAAGTAACAGACTGTTATCCACGGGGAACTTTTGAGGCTGCAATTACCCGCGAAACAATCAATCAGTTTTATTTATTTAATCCCCGGAATATTTATCAAAATTTTATAGTTGGAGTCAATGGTGGAGAACGCATGCTGCATACCTACCTCGGGCCTTTACATCCGCGTTTGGGTAATGCAGTCTATTCTAATGCTGGTGCCATCTCTCCTCTACTCAATGACCCAGATTTACAGCTTGTTGGTATCGGTACACGAATTTTTCTTGGTGGTGGTGTAGGTTATGTCACCTGGGAAGGTACTCAACACTTTCCATTACAAAAACGTTTACCCAATCGAACGCCTGTAGGACCAGCAGCGACCTTAGCTTTAATCGGTGATGCGAAACAAATGGATTCGCGCTGGGTTAGGGGCTGTTACTTCAAAAATTATGGTCCTTCTTTGATGTTGGGTGTGGGAGTGCCCCTACCAATACTAAACGAAGAAGTGGTTGTTAGATGTGCTGTCGAAGACAAAGACTTAGTCGCACCAATTGTTGATTTTTCCATCCCTCGCAGGGTACGTCCCACCTTTGGCTTGGTAAGTTACGCTCAACTTAAATCAGGACGGATCGTTATTGAAGGTAGAACGGTGCGCGTAGCTCCTTTAGTAAGCTTATATCTATCAATTCAAGTTGCCCAAGAGTTAAAACAATGGATCGAGGCTGGTAACTTCAATCTTACAGAACCGGTTTGTCAAATTCCTACAGAGCGAACTTTTTTGCCCCAAAATCGTTGGACAGAATTTTGAATTAGAACCAATAACTTGTTAGCTATCGTGGGCGTATAGCACTATTTTGGTACAGTCTGCCCCCAGAAAAAAGGTAATTTGGAATTAATAAAGCAATTCAGTAATTAATTTAGATTGGTAATTAATTTAGAAGCAAATTCTCCACTTTTAGTAGTTTTAAGCACCTACGGTGTGGCTGCGACGGAACGCCCTGAGAGTGGGCGTGCCGTATAATTTATTTATTGATGAAATAAAAAAATACGCAGCATCATCATTACAATCCCCTGGATTCATCGCACCGGGTTATTACGATATACCACAAGGGGCACGCTATGCTATGACCAATTAGCGATCACCTCAGTCTTTAGCAAAGTATACCGTAGGTACTGTTTGGCTTTAGCCATGTTTTAACTACTCCTGTTGAGGTTTTTGGCGTTTTACTGGCTTTGGAGTAGGTCTATTTTCTGCAGCAGGTGCAGCAGGTCTTGATGATGGTCTTGGACTATCACTTCTCTTGACAGGACGAGTTTTTTCCCCATCTTGTCTGCGGAATGGTTTTTTCCCTCGGTCAAAGCGCTTTTTCTTAAACTTATTGTTGAACGGATTGCGTTTTTTCGGTAAATCGGCAATTAGTTCAGCTTTACCGATTGTTAAGTTATCGGCTTGGCGCTCTACTTCAAAATCCCAGAATTTACCAACTGCTTTGGTATCCAGTTTGCCCTTCAGTTTAACCTTGAAATACTTGGGTTTATCAGATGCTTTCCGAGGAGCTTGTTTAATTTTTACAACCAGGCTTTCATCGCCATAGGATTGGTAAACAACTTCACCTCGAATGGAGAAACCACCATCGGCAACTTCTGATGAAGGAATAAAGTTATCTGTTGCTTTTTTATCAGTTTCTGAAGAAGATGGATCTTCTTCCATTTCTTCTTGTGGTGAAGCTTCAGATTCTTCAAGCGCATCTGGGGATTTTTTCGCCAGATTTTCTGGCTCCCAAACACCAACTATTTGGACGTGTAACTGGTCATTTTCTTGTCTGGTTCGGGGATAAACTACCCATAAGTGCTCTTGCTCTAGAGAAAGGTGGTTTTTTACCAAACTCATAATTCGACCGAGAAGGACAGCGTTTAATTCTGTACCATCTGCGGTCAGCAGTAAGCCTTGGGTAAATTGTTCGCTGCTAGCTTGATAACGCCCTCTAACTAATCCAATGGCTCGGTATTGCATCGGTTCGCTAGGGGGTGGAATTGGTTGCTGACGACTATCATTACTTTTATTTTCGTCAGCATCGGTATGGCTAGCCTGTGAATTGTCAACTTCAGCTGCGGGAGCATCCGTATGCTCAAGCGCCGGTTTAACAATATTATTTTCTGCCTGATCGGGGGCAGTGGAATTGGAAGATTCAGGTGACGGCATCAGGTCGGAATTCATAAAAACTCCTTGCGGCGGAGACACATCCCGTAATGGGACTTAATAATATTGCGGTTCTCAAAAGCTTTTGTGCGGCAGATCGAAGTAGATAAATTCAATTTGCCACCCAATCGCACAGTGTGTGATACTAAAAACGCATTTGGAATGCATACACACACTAAATGTGTAATTTAGCGCCTTTATACTAGTTTCGGAAGCATACCATAGCTACAAATCCAACAATTTATCCTAAAATCATTGCTAGACTTGGCTGTTCAAATGCCTGTTTGTTATAAAGTTCACAAGCAATTCATGGTATTCCGCAAAGTTTGTAAATTTTTTGGTTTTTTCAATTTTTACAGTCCATAATTTGTAAATTAGAGTAAAGGAAAGTTTTGTGTCTCAAGCACGCAATCGCTGGATGGTGTTTTTGGTTTTAGGTTTGGCTGGTGTGGGTTTGCTTGGAGCTTCAGTTGCTCCCCTTATCGCTGCTTTTAACAACGAGCAATCCTCAAACGAAGAAACTGCTACTGTAAGAAACACACTTAAAACAAGTTCGCCTGCAGCAGCACAAATCTCCAAACTCACGAAAGACGTACAGTTTTATCAACGTTTGTCTCAGGAGGAGCCAGAAAATACAGCTGCTCTCAAGCGCCTCATCGAAGCAAGGCTACAGCTATTAAGTCTAAAACAAGGTGACATAAAAGCGGTAATTGAAGATTTAGAAAAGTTAGTAAAAAAAGCTCCCGAACGAGCAGAATATGCTGTATTGCTCGGTCAAGCTAAGCAGCAAGTAGGCGATAAAGAAGGTGCTGCCAAAGCTTTTCGTTCCGCTTTGAAAACTAAACCCGGCGACTCTAAGGTGCTAGAAGCATATGTTAGTCTTTTGCTCCAACAAAAACGACCTCAGCAAGCTATTAGCTTGTTGAAAGATAACCTCTCTACTGCAGCAAAAGCAAATAAAGTTGAGCCAGGCAGTATTGATGTTACAGCAGTTCAGACTTTACTTGGTAGTGTTTATGCTAAGGAAAATCGCTATGGGGAGGCGATCGCTGCTTTTGATATCGCCATTAAAAATGATAAACAAGATTTTCGTCCGGTGATGGCAAAAGCATTATTACTTAAGCAACAAGGGAAAGTAGATCAAGCAAAACCATTGTTTACTAAAGCTGCAGAACTAGCCCCTGCTAAGTACAAGGATGAAATTAATCGTCAGGCAAATAGCACTCCGAGCCCAAATCCTACAGCTTCCACAACTGAAACACCTTCGTCCAAAAATACTCCTAAAGAGTGAGTACAAAGTATAGTATTCTGCGATGCTATGGGCAGTGCAAGATGGTCTTATTGCCCTGTGCTAACAAAATTCGAAAGCTATAGCGCTATGTACAAATCATTAGCGAATCCGTAGTTAGCACAGCAAAAAGGACCGCGCCCGTAGGGTGACTAAAAGCTTGCAGTTCACAGCTTTTAGAATTGAATTCATAACGAATTGCCCAAACTAATTACGTAGTTATGATTTTTATGACTGCTAAAGTGGCAAAGATCAGAAATAGAAATCCACCAGCAAAAGTGAGTTGACGTTCGGATATTCGTCTATTCAAGAATCGCCCAGAAGTAACTGCGATCGCAGCACAAATTGTATGTCCCAAAATAGCACCTGAACTCACTGCTACAGGATTATTTCCTGCCGCTAAAGCAATAGTGGCAATTTGGGTTCTATCTCCCCACTCAGCAGTAAATATTAATAAAAACGCTTCGAGGAAAATCAGAAAAATATTTTTGTAGCTAACATTTTTATACTTCGGTATTTTTTTTTCTGCTGCATTTACCTCAGCATTTGCCTCTTTTATTATTTCTGACTCGCCAATGATTTTATCCATCCTAATGGCGTCATAAAGTAGTTTTATCCCAAAAACAAAAAATAAAATAAATTCTGCGACCTCAATGTAAATTTTCGGTAACAGTGAAGCAACTTGTCCTAGGAGTGCAGAAAGTACAGTCATTAATCCTAAAGCAGCAATCGCAGCTAACAATACCAATTTTCGCGAGTGCTTTATAGACAAAATCATGGCGATAAAAAAAGTTTTATCACCAAGTTCTGAAATTCCAATTAATAGTAAACCTTTAGTAAAAGCCTCTAGCACTTTCTCAAGCTCCCTGATATTTACAAATCCTGCGAGCTTGATGAGAGTTGCAAGACTTCACCAAGCTCGCATCTCTACGAACTTAGTGAAGGTCTCGCTTACTTATAGCTTATGAAGTATTCTTCTAAAAAGCCTTATGTTACCGAACCAGGCTCATCACCAGTATGTTGATTCAGGTACATTGGCAGCATTTAATGCTTTACCAACAGCTACTCCCCTTCATTAATAAGTAATTATACTGCAAATTGCTTAATCTTTAGTAAAAACTCAAAAGTAACAAGTAACAAGTGAAGAAGGCAGAAGGCAGGAGGCAGAGGGCTTTTATGGAGCAATTGGTAGGGGCTAGACCTGCGGTCACGCTGCGCTAACCGACCCACTACCAATTGCAGGCCACCAAATTTCATTTTGGTGGGGGCCTTAAACCCTTGCTCCCTCCGGTCACCAGAAGCCTTACGGCACAGGCCTTCTGCCTTCTGCCGTCGTACTTCTGCCTTTCTTGGTAACAAATTACCTAATCTCCAATCTCCAATCTCCAATCCTCAATCTCCAATCAATACTTTCGTTCCTTGGGTTGAAACATACTTATATTTACAGGAGCATACCGAACATCAATATCAGCACTTGAATAATAAGCCATCGTATGGCGGAGAAACTTAGTATCATCTCTTTGAGGATAATCATCTCGACAATGAGCCCCGCGGCTTTCCTGGCGATTCAAGGCTGATGTCATTATCATTTTACCTACCACCATCAAGCTTCTTAATTCCAGAGCTTCGATAATTTCTGTATTCCAACCACTACCTTTGTCATCTAAGTATATTTCTGCACACTGCTGCTGTAGCTCTTGGATTTTTTCTAATCCCTTACTCATTAATGCTTCTGTACGGAAAACACCACAATATTGGGTCATGCAATCTTGGAAAGCTTGACGAATTTCTCCAATGCGATATTTTCCAGACTGATTTAACAAGCTTTGAATTTCCTCTTTTGCTTGTTCGAGGTATTCTTGCTCGTCTATGGTAGGTAATTTACGATTTTGGACATACTGAGCGATCGCAGCGCCGGTTCTACGTCCATAGACTACACACTCTAACAAAGAGTTGCTACCCAGGCGATTAGCTCCATGAACTGAAACGCAAGCACTTTCCCCCGCAGCAAAAAATCCTTCTACTAAGGTATCAGCACTACCACGGACTTTCCCATCAGTATTAACAGGAATTCCACCCATACAATAATGAATGGTTGGACGTACCGGAATTGGCTCTATTACCGCATCAACTCCCACCAGACGGTGTGCTTCTTCCCAGCAAAAGGGAACGCGACTCATGATTTTCTCTTTACCCATATGTCGTAAGTCCAGGTGCACAAAGGAACCACCAGCACTACCATCAGAATTAATTCCCCGTCCTGCATTAATTTCACAGGTGATTGCTCGAGAGGTGATATCTCGCGGCGCTAGTTCCATGCGAGAAGGAGCATAATTTGTCATAAATCTTTCTCCTTCCGAATTAATCAAATAAGCCCCTTCCCCCCTTACGGCTTCGGAAATGAGTACACCTACAGGATATAAACCAGTGGGATGAAATTGGACGAACTCCATATCTTCTAGAGGTAATCCCGCCAAAGCCGTCATTGCCAAGCCATCACCAGTGGAAGCATAATCATTGGAAGTAGTATTAAAAACTCGACCATAACCCCCAGTGGCAAACATTACAGCTTTAGCCCGAATTACCTCTAAATGTCCATCGAGAATTCGGTACGCTACCACGCCTTTTGCTTGACCTTCAGTCAAAATTAAGCGCATTACATACCATTCATCTAAAATTGTTACCCCGAAGCGCCGTAGGTTATTTACTAACTCATGAAGAATCGCATGACCTGTTTTATCTGCTGCGTAACAGGTTCGATTGTGGGAATGTCCACCAAAAGCACGTTGGGCTATACGTCCGTCCGGTAGACGGGAAAATAAAACTCCCATGTGCTCCAAATCGATCACAACATCAGGTGCTTCCTGAGTGAGAATTTCTACTGCATCTTGATCTGCTAAATAGTCAGAACCCTTAACTGTATCAAAAGCATGAGCTTTCCAGCTATCTTGCTCATCAACATTTTTTAACGAAGCAGCAATACCCCCCTGTGCTGCAACAGAATGGGAACGAATCGGGTGAGTTTTAGCTACAACTGCAATTTTCAAACTAGGATCGGTCTTGGCAATTTCAACCGCAGCACGAGACCCAGCCAATCCACCCCCAACAATAATTACATCAAATTCAAGCATAATTAGTCCCTGATATCCTAGATTGCAATTTTTATTTTTATGTACTTACTAATCAATAAAAATTATCAAATTCTCAACTCAAACACACAAAAATTCCCTGCTTCACACAGGGAAATATAGTTACATTAGGTATTGGTTTATAGTCTACCCGCGAATAACTTAAGTATGTAAATTCGTTATTTTTATTTCCAACAAATTATTGATTTAACTATTCGCTTGTACGGGTCTTTGTCCTGAAATACCACTGGGTATTTTGTCCATACTACTTTCAGTATCTATAGCAGATAATTCTACGTGATTTAATAAGGTGGTTACGAAGGCAAATAGCAAAAATGGTAATGATAGCAAGACAACTAAACCTACTGTGGCTAGAGCATATACAGGACGTCTAGCACCCATTAAAGCTAGGGCTGATGCCAAACTCAAAGTAACCGTAATTAACCAAACAACTATCTGACCATAAATATCGCCAAAAGTTAGGGTACAGACAAAACGATATTTTTGAATATTATTCATGGGATTTGTCTCGTCGCTTTCCTTAAGTTCTACCTTAGAGCCTGGTTTTTATTTCAGACAATTTCTCAATATTTTTGCATCAATTGTAATATCACTTAATAAACTCTTAGCCAAGCTCTTAATTCAAGGCAATTATTGACAGTTCTAAAATCGGATTCATGGAAATTTGTGATAAAAATTAATAATTTAATTAAGCTTTAGCAAACAAAATAATTAGCGTCAATAAAATTATCAAGGTATTTTACTACTCTCAATTTGATATTTTTGTAATTAAATAATTAAATAATATTTACTTAATAAATCTTAGTAAAAAATACGTTGTTAATTTTAAAGAATAATTTTAGAAAATATTTTGGACACCTCTCTAATTCTGAAATTTTCCACACTCATTCCTAAAAAAGTTAGAAACAAACACAGAACAACTACTAAACGTGGAAGATATAAAAGCACCCAAATTGATTTGAACCTAAACTGATTTAACAAAGATGTCGTCACCTTCGATTTTGGTCGCATAAATTGTCAGAGGTACTCTTGCTGGTGCTCTTGTTACTTGACCGTCAGCAGTAAATTCTGATTGATGACAAGGACAAACAAATTTCTGACGATCGCTGTTCCAATCCACCGCACAACCAGCATGGGGACAAGTAGGATCGACAGCTACGGGATTATCTGTATTGGATATTTGTACTAACAAAACTTTACCAAAAGCAGCCCCTTCCTGAAGTAATTGTTTGTTAGCATCTAAATTGGCTTTACTACCTACTTTTTGCCAATCTTTGATCACACGGCGAGAGGAACAAGCAGCAATCGTCACCGGTAAAAAACTTGCTAACGCACCTACGCCAACCCAAGAAATAAAATCACGTCTATTCATCGTATTCCGTTGTTTAACCCTAGGATTTCTTAGTTATTTATTTAACACTAAAATTCTATAGGGATGGGTAAAACGGGATTATGCTAATTTACAAAAAAATACTAAAATTGCGTGATTTTGGCTGTAAAAAATTTTTTGGAATTACTGGTATTTCTGATTAATAAAATTGATTTTCAGCGTAAAATTTTGCCCATATAACTTCCCCAAAGTTGCGCAGCTTGGGCACTACTACCTCGTGTGGGAGAATTATTGTCATTTCCCAACCAAATACCAGTTGCAATCCTTCGACTGGGGACAAAGCCGATAAACCACAAGTCAACATTTCTATCAGTGGTTCCAGTTTTACCTGCGGCTCTTAATCCAATCTGTGCTCCACGACCGGTACCTCTGGTAACCACCTGCTGTAGCAACCCGGTCATTCTATTAGCAATACTAGTTTTAAGAACTCTTCTGTTTGCTTCCCGATCCTGATCGAAGGAGTAAATAACCCGACAATTTT
Organism: Mastigocoleus testarum BC008; assembly: GCF_001456025.1. GTDB lineage: Bacteria > Cyanobacteriota > Cyanobacteriia > Cyanobacteriales > Nostocaceae > Mastigocoleus > Mastigocoleus testarum. Next base: position 90,859 of record NZ_LMTZ01000086.1, on the reverse strand, counting down.
TTGGGTTGTTATCCGGACAATCGCTGCTGTCTAATATTCTACTAATGGCATGGGGGCGATTCCACAAGCCTTGATTGCCAATAGCCGCAAAAGACCCGGTCATTTCCAAGACATTAACAACACTTTGACCCAAAACTAATCCAGGAACTGGATCGAGCTTGGATTTTACCCCCAAACGCTGAGCATTTTCTACTACATTATCAAGTCCTACGTCCTGTGCTAAACGTAAGGCTATTGGGTTTTCTGAAAGAGCAAGACCAGTTGCAACATCTAAACTACCAGTGCTACTCGTTCGACAGGGTTTATACCTAAAACCCCGCCACACTAAAGAGGTACAAGAATAATTTCTTCCTAAAGAAATACCTTGTTCCAGTGCAGCAGTATAAGCAAAAACTTTAAAGGTTGAACCGGGCTGTCGTTTTGCTTGAAAAGCACGATTAAACTGACTGGTTTTGAAATCGGTACCCCCCACCATTGCCAAAATTCCACCAGTACTTGAATCAAGAGTTACTATTGCTCCTTGGGAAAAGCGAAATCTTGAGCCAGCATTACTCACATGATTTTTTAATTCAGTTTCTGCTTGTTTTTGGATTTTTGGATCTAATTGGGTTTCGATAATTAAATTTCCTTCTGTGGCGAGTTCTCGTCCCAAAATAGATTCTAATTCTTGAAAGACATAGGTGTAGAAATAAGGCGCGATCGTTCCTGCTTGTCTCTCACAAACTTTAGGATCGATTTCAATTGCCGAACGGCGCGCGCGATTTGCTTCTTGTTCTCTAATTTTACCCTGGCTTAGCATCCGTTTAATTACACGGTTACGATAGCCAATAATTGATTGTTTACTCCTAGCGCTACCGCAAAAGTTAAACCCGTTAGGTGCTGGTAAAATTGCAACTAAAGTCGCAGCTTCTGCAAGAGTTAGTTCTTTAGCCGATTTTCCAAAATAATAATTAGAAGCATCCTCAAAACCGTAAGTATCAACACCCAGATAAACTCTGTTTAAATAAGTTAGTAAAATTTTATCTTTGCTATAAAAAGTTTCTAATTTTAAGGAAACGATCGCTTCTCGTAATTTTCTTCCTAGAGAATCTTGCCTTCCAACATAATCGCGGAACAAACTGCGTGCTACTTGCTGGGTAACTGTACTCGCTCCCTGTTGGACATCGCCACTGCGGGTGTTAATTAGTACCGCTCTGGTTACTCCTAAAGGATCTACTCCAAAATGCCAATAATAACGGCTATCTTCTGAGGCTATTACTGCATTAGCTAAATATGGCCCAAAATCAGAGATTTTCTTTTTATCTACATGTTTAATACTGTTGGGTCTACGTAAAGGAGTTTCCCCATCACCAGCATAGATAATTACAGGTGCCCTTGTGGCTCCCGGTAAAGGTCGCACAGGAAATTTTAACCACTCAATACCAATTACCAATGCAACTAAAGTTGTGACACCAACAACCCCATAACCGGCAAAAGTTACAGCCTTAAACAGTAAAGGTGGTGGATCGATATACTGGAGTCGCACAGAAGCTGCTAATTCTGGTGGTCCCAGGGTAAGGACATCTCCATGTCGCAGTTCTAAGGAATTAACACGGCGCTTGCCACGATAAATTCCATTAGTTGAGCCTTCATCCTTGATAATGAACGCGGGCTTGCGTTGTGTTGAATCCCGCGACAGGGACAGATGAATTTGGCTGACAACTGGATTGCGTACAATGATATCGCAGGACTTAGAACTGCGACCTAGTACATACCGATCGCCCAGTAGCGGGTATACCTCTGCCTTATCCGTCCCGGTATCTTGCACTAATAATTCCGGCACTCTAGCATTTGGCTTGAGTGCCAGTTTAGAAAAATCAACCCTCGCTTGAAATGTCTGTACTGCTTGAGTCATTTGACCAAGGAAGGTTTTTGGTTTTTGTGGGGGTTGGGAGGAACTCATCGACTATTCACACCAGGGTTATTACTGAAGAATCGGGCGAACTGCAATTTACGATGCTGGTTATTCCACCATTCTACTAATCAGCCGTCGGAGACATCGGCTCTACGGAATAGTTTCCAATTACGATAAACATAACAATACAATCTCTACCAATTTTTTTAGTTGTGTTTTTTACTACATTGTGTTGTCATGAATAATGCTGTCATTGGGTTCAGATTGTCAGATAATTATAGTTTGTATACCCTCATTCAGGAAGATTTAACTCGAAGTTCGATATTTTTGCAAGGTCGCGATCGCTGAAGTCATGATAAAATTGTGACTCAATTTACATAGAGGAACACTATCTTGTAGAAATATACATCCCCATATGGGAAGATTTTCTAAATGTTATAGTCTGATTTAATGAGCGGAGTATTATGTTGAGGAGGCTAATTTTACTATGAAGGGAAAATTATTTACCCTTTTCGGGACTGTTTTGACCCTAGCATTAGTAGGTAATGTAGCAGTAGTACGAGCAGAGGGAGAATCCAAGGCTCCCAGCGCAGAAGATATCAACATCAGTCCAGAAGGTATGGAGATTTTATGTGAGAAAACTCCATGGAATAGCCGTTGTGAAGGAACTCAAGCAACCACAAGCGATACTGACACCGAAAAAATCACTGTACCGGCAGACACTACAGACACAACAGATACTACAACTCCGGATCCAACCACTCCGGATGTAACAACTCCGGATCCAACAACTCCGGACGTAACAGTTCCGGATGCAACAACTCCGGATCCAACAAACATTAATCCTGTTACTCCCGTACCTGGTACTACAGCTCCAGATGCAACAACTCCGGATCCAACAAATATTAATCCCACACCTGACAGCACACCAGATGCAGCTACACCAGATTCCGACCAATCTGGCGATATAATTCAGCAAGATACAAATCAGCAGGAAAGAATCCAAAATCAAAACATGAATCAGCAGCAGGAAATTAAAGTTCCTGATAGTTCTGCTCCAGATAACATGCAAACACCAGGAAGCGGTTCAAATGATGACCCATCAAATTTAAATACTCCTGCGACCCCAGATCAAAATTCAGATAGTCCTGCGACCCCAGATCAAAATTCAGATGGTCAAAGCGGATTTTAGTCTGTGTCTTAAGATTAATCTTATAGAGCACATGAGTTCCGTTGAAGATTGAGATAAATTCCAATTTCCAAAGATTAACACTCTTAAGTTCTTTCCCATAAGGTGTTCTGATACCAAATTACGGTTTTTCCCAAATAATTAACTTTAATTTGGATAACAAAAATATTTGAGATATTTTAGGGCGAGCTAAATAGCTCGCCCTTTATATGCAATAAAATAAAGTCTTGGAATACGTTAGGCGCTATAATACTTTTTGTCTGTAGGGTTTTGGCTTTTCTAGCCATATTCCTGGCTTTCGATATCTGATATTCTTTTCTCTTATATTTTGGTGTTTAATTAATTAATTAATTAATTAGTTCATTAGTTAAATATAATTTATTTATTTATTTATTTGGCTAATTGTAAATTATTAAAGCAATCTTTCAAAAGCTAAAACAGTAAAACTAAAACTAGAAGAAAAATATAAAATCAAGCTCATTACCTAAGTTTGTGCTGACTACTGTTGGGTTTTTGTTGAAAATAACTAATCAACAAGCAAGCAAGACCAATATTAATAGATACATCAGCGATATTAAAAACAGGAAAATCGATCAACTTAAAGTGTAAGAAATCGATTACATAGCCCAACATAAACCTATCAATACCATTACCTACAGCACCTCCCAATATAAAGCCATAACCCAATTGCTCCCAACGATTTAAAGTTGGACCAAATATTGCAAAAGCAATTAATCCTAAGCTAACAATTAAGGAAAGCCAGCGCAACCAAGACACATGTCCGCTAAATAAGCTCCACGCTGCACCATAATTATGTACATAGGTAAAATGAAATACACCTGTTATCAGCGCTTGTGTCTGTTTCAAAGTAAAGTTTTGTTGAACCCAAAATTTGCTTAATTGATCCAAAACAAGCATAAATAAGGCAGCAATCCAAAAAAAGCGATTTTTAAAACTCATAATAAATGATTTGGTGCTCGTTACTGGAACTTCAGAATTTCAGGTAGTAATACGGATTTTAAACCTTACAAGAAAGGAAATTTAATAAATAAATCAGGGAAAGTAAAGGGAAGCAGAAAATCTCAAGAAGGTTATAGGATTCAGGTTTTAGTTCCAGACTCATCTTCACAGCAGTAATCCTAAAACCATGATCGAGTAATGGAAGAAAACAATTAATTAATAATATTCTTAATAAAACATTAGGTGTCGCAGAACGTATGCAAGTACTGTCACAGCGCATACTACTACTAATTGTCCCGGAAGTGCGAACCAGGAATATCTTAGGATTGCTTGTGTTAAACTCAAAGCCTCTGTACCTTTAAACTGAAAAAAATAGCTAATAAACAAATAACTAATACCGCAGATGTGTACGGTAAACAAGCCAATTAGACAACTAAATGCTAAAGTTTCCAATTTTGGTCTGGCTTTGAAAGCGATTAAGCCACATAACCAAGCTCCGGGAATAAAACCAAGCAAATAACCAAAGTGTGCTAGCTTAACATAGCCAATACCCCCACCTTCAGCAAAAACAGGTAATAAAGTTAAGCCCATCACTAAATAAGCAATTTGGGAAAGTGCTCCAGCATTCTTTCCACCCAAGCAACCGACGAGCAAAACTGCGCCGATCTGATAAGTAACACCTAAAGAAAAAGTCTGAATTCCTTGCTTACTCCAACCAAAAGGCAGGGTGGTAAAATATGCTTCTAAAAAAGTTCCACCCATAGTTAGCAGTAAGCCAATCATAGACCATAGTAATTGATTGGATGCAGCCAACATTCGTTAATATAGATTAATCAGAGTTTTAGATTTTAAATCTGGGTAAAAATAATGATAAAACTTTTACTCAGAAAATTACAATTGTGAAAGATTCGCTACAAGATAAAATAAATAGATAACAAGAAAAAAGAGATATATTTACTTTTCTATTGACAATTAATTCTACCTCGATGGCTTTATATCAAATACAAAATACTATTTTATCAATAGCCAACAACTTATTTTTCGAGCGCAAACAATATTAAGCATAGCCTCATTGAGCTTTATTCGCTAGTTCTTCAGTACATTTAATAAGCTTCACAGAGCACAAAATTAGATTTCAGTTCCATATCGCGACCCTAAAATTAGTTTGTTACCCTGCAACAAGCAACATTAACGATAGGAAGACTTAACTCTTTAATTTATTGGTACTCTGTGCCACAAAAGTTTTGAGACAAGTATAGCCATTAACTTTAGTCATTTATTGGATTGAGTACTTTTATGCTACTGCTTACTCCAATGATTTTTAAATCTTAATGATTGTTGAATTAGTAATACCTACGCTGTTAACTGATTGGCAAAAGCATACTTGATTTTGCTTCTATTGGCTGCGAAATGCTCGTATTGAAGAGTCATATTGTCAGCCTTATAGCCAGTAATTTTCAAATAAGTATGTTTGATATCATTTTTGATTCGCAAGGGCTTAAGCGTAGATTCGTGGTTATAACTCCGCATTACGAAATAAAACTTCATCAAAAAAAATAAAATAATGACATTTATTTTGTTCCTTTTCTAGTAGTATATTCGGTAATTATAAATATCTACCTAATTAACAGTTATTTGTATATCAGTAAATATATTTAAGACTAAATTTTACTCAGTATTATTTACACATAAATTTTGATGATTTAACGTATCTAAAAAACTACTAAGCAAAGATAATTAAACTTTAATTTTGCTACTTTATTAGTGGTTGAAAATCTATACTTTGTTAACCTTACCTTTACTCTGACGCGGTATATTATAATCGCTCAGCAGCAAAATTAGTAACAACACCTCCATGCTTTTTTCTAACCCTGTAAATAATACTTCTAGAATTCTCAAGACTCTTTCTGTATTAGCACTAACAGTTTCTTTAGCAGCCTGTGGTGGGCAACAACCCGAAGGTGGTGAAAACGCCGAAGGAACAACCGGTGATGCGACTAATACTACAGCCAGTGGCGACAAATTAGATTTAGGTGGAAAAGTTAATCTTAATGGAGCTGGCGCATCTTTTCCAGCACCTTTATATCAAACCTGGTTTAAAGGTTTAAACGAAAAAAATCCTGATTTACAAGTAACATACCAATCCGTTGGTAGTGGTGCTGGTGTAAGACAATTTACCGCAGAAACCGTTGACTTTGGTGCGAGTGACGTCGCAATGAAGGATGAAGAAATTGCTAAGGTTTCTCAAGGCAGAGGCGTACTTTTACTACCAATGACTGCTGGTAGTGTGGTACTTGCTTATAACTTACCTGGAGTAAATGAACTCAAATTATCCAGAGAAGTTTACACTGAAATTCTTCTAGGTAAAATCAATAAGTGGAACGATCCTAAAATTGCTAAAGATAATGCAGGAGTAAATCTACCAGACAGAAATATTACGGTGATTCACCGTGCTGATGGTAGTGGTACTACAGGAGTATTTACCAAGCATCTAAGTGCTATAAGCCCAGAGTGGAAAGAGAAAGTGGGTGCAGGTAAAACTGTAGAATGGCCTGTTGGAGTTGGTGGGAAAGGCAACGAAGGTGTAACTGCTCAGATCAAACAGACTGAGGGTTCAATTGGTTACATCGAGTATGGATACGCGAAAAATAATAATGTAACTTTTGCCGCTTTGCAAAACAAAGATGGAGAATTTGTTACACCAACAGATGAATCTGCATCTCAAACTTTATCTGCTGTAACTTTGCCAGAAAATCTCCGTGCTTTCATTGAAGATCCAGAAGGGAAAGAATCTTATCCTATTGTGACTTACAGTTGGATCTTGGCTTATAAGAAATATGACAATCCAGCTAAGGCTAAAGCCATGGAAGCAATGATTGAATATGGCTTAACTGAAGGTCAGAAGGTGAGCAAAGAATTGGGCTACGTTCCCTTACCAGAAAATGTCGTTCAGAAAGTTGCAGCAGCAGCTGATGCAATCAGTCCTGACTATAAAATTGCTGTAGGCGCTTCTCAAGCAAGTAAGTAGTCTGTAAGTAAGTGGCATGGGCATCCTACGCTTTGCGTTAAGTCTAATTACAACGAAACGATGAATTGTGAATCGCGATCATTGATAACATTTATTAACAAATATAATTCACAATTAACTGCTGACTAAATACGTTTATGTGGTTCGCTCCCACATTTCTCTGTATTTAACCATAATTCAATATGGGTTAATATTTTTGATTGGTAAATATTTCCATGACTACAAATCCCCAAGATGTTCGTTCGGCACTTCCTCACCGTTCGAAGTTGGATAAGTCACTTGATAAAGGTTTTGTTTCGTTAACACGGGTTTTTGCACTGGCTGTAGCAGCTGTATTGTTAACAATTGCAGTTCAGGTTGCAGTTCAAGCTTTACCTGCAATTCAAGAGTTCGGGGCTAATTTTATTAGTCAAAGTTCTTGGAATCCTGTCAGAGAAAGCTATGGAGCACTACCTGTAATTTACGGTACTTTGGTCAGTTCTTTTATTGGTCTCCTAATTGCTGTACCCATTGGCGTTGGGACTGCAATTCTATTGAGTGAAAATTTGCTTCCGGTCTCAATTAGAACAGTATTAGTCTTTTTAGTAGAATTACTAGCGGCAATTCCTAGTGTTGTATACGGTATTTGGGGAATTTTTGTATTAATTCCTTTCCTAGGAGATCTTGCAGGAACCATCAATCAGTACTTTGGCTGGTTGCCGATTTTTGGTACTCCCAGTTCAGGAACCTTAGAAGGTCCCGGTATGTTACCAGCAGGGATAATTCTGGCAATTATGACTTTGCCAATTATCACTGCAATTTCTCGAGATGCTTTAATCTCCGTACCTCGTAATTTACGGGAAGCAGCAGTTGGTTTAGGTGCAACCCGTTGGGAAACAATTTTAAAAGTTTTGGTACCCGCAGCTTTTTCTGGTATTGTCAGCGCTGTAATGTTGGCACTAGGTAGAGCAATGGGCGAAACAATGGCTGTAACAATGATTATTGGTAATTCCAATAAAATCGAAGCTTCTTTGTTTGCTCCGGCTAACACAATTTCTTCTTTGTTAGCAAATCAATTTGCAGAAGCTGATGGTATTCAAATTGCAGCTTTAATGTATGCAGCTTTGATTTTGTTTTTCCTAACTTTAATAGTCAATGTTTTAGCTGAATTAGTAGTCCTACGGGTGAAGAAACTGTAACATCAGAGGTATGTTCAATTATGACTTCTAGCTTTTCCGAACAGCCTGAAGGACTCGCCAAAGGTAGTTTGAAACGTTCTTCAAGTTCTCCCCGAACCTTGTTCAATTCATTCATGAACGTTGTCGCATTTACATGCGGCTTATTAGCATTGTTGCCATTGTTAATGGTACTTTCCTATGTACTCATTAAAGGATTTGGCAGTTTAAACTGGGGTGTTTTTACAGAACTACCACCTACTCCTCTCGAGCAAACTGGCGGAGGTTTTCGCAATGCTATTGTTGGAACACTCTTATTAGTGGGAATTGGTAGTGCAATTAGCGTCCCTTTTGGAGTTTTAGCAGCAATTTATCTTACAGAATTTAGTTCTGGGAAAATAGCTCGCTGGGTGCGCTTTGCGGCAAATGTTTTAAGTGGCGTACCATCAATTATAGCTGGTGTTTTTGCATATGGTATTTTGATCGCCACGAGGATAGTTAATTTTTCACCCATTGCTGGTGGTGTTGCGTTGTCAATTTTGATGTTACCAATTATCGTCCGAACCACAGACGAAGCACTACAGTTAGTCTCTAACGATTTGCGACAAGCAGCCGTAGGTTTGGGATGTACTAAATTTCAAACGGTTGCACAGATAGTACTACCATCTGCTTTACCAGCTATTGTCACTGGTACGACTTTAGCTGTTGCTCGTGCAGCAGGAGAAACTGCACCAGTAATTTTTACAGCTCAGTTTAATCAATTTGCATTTAGTGGTTTCGACCAACCGATCGCCTCTTTAGCTGTATTGGTTTATAAATTCGCAACTTCTCCCTATCCCAACCAACAGTCACTTGCTTGGGCTGCTTCTCTGATTTTAGTGTTATTAGTTTTGCTAACCAGTATCATTGCTCGTTTAGCAACAGCACAGAAAAAGTATTAAGTAAACCGATTTGATATTCTAAGTTGCAAAATTTTTAATTGCAAGATTCTCACTACTTAAGGACTCTCATTTACATTTGAATAATGGCATATTATCTATGACTACCGACCTTCACAAAGCCGATAGCGCTGACACTAGTCTCGATACTGTTTTACGAACAGAGGGAGTCAATGTTTATTATGGTAAGTTCTTGGCTTTAAAGGATATTTGGTTAGATATCCCCAAAAATCAAGTTACAGCTTTTATTGGACCTTCTGGATGTGGTAAGAGTACTTTACTCAGATGCTACAACCGCCTTAACGATTTGATTGAAATATTTAGAGCAGAAGGCAAAATATATTATTACGGTGAAAATTTGTATGCGCCTGAAATCGATCCTGTAGAGGTAAGACGTCGAATTGGAATGGTATTCCAAAAACCCAACCCTTTCCCTAAATCTATTTACGATAATATTGCTTTTGGAGCCAAAATTAATGGTTACAAGGGGGACATGGATGAGTTAGTAGAACGTTCCTTAAGACAAGCTGCTTTATGGGATGAAGTCAAAGATAAGCTACGCCAAAGTGGTTTATCTATTTCTGGAGGACAGCAGCAACGTTTGTGTATTGCTCGTGCTGTTGCAACTCAACCCGATGTAATTTTAATGGATGAGCCTTGCTCGGCGTTAGACCCAATATCCACTCTACAGGTAGAAGAATTAATCCATCAACTCAAGAAACAATATACTGTTGTAATTGTGACTCATAACATGCAACAGGCTTCCCGGGTATCTGATATGACAGCTTTCTTTAACGTTAATACATCTGAAGGCGGTCGTACTGGATATCTTGTTGAATACGATCACACAGAGTCTATTTTCCAAAATCCCAAGCAACAAGCGACTCAAGAATATATCAGCGGTAGATTTGGTTAAAAAAAGTCCGAAAAATCAGTTAAAAAAAACTGTCTAGGGAATCATTTATCCCTAGTTTTTACTTTTGTAAGCAAATTATTCTAATTGATAAGATGTTTTAATTATTATTTATCAACGATAATATTTCTAAGACATTAATTTAATTCTAGTTTTAATCTGTATTACAGACGTACAAGCATCATTCTACGACAGTAAAGCTTACAGACTAATAAAAGCGGGCGGCGGGAATCGAACCCGCATCAATAGCTTGGAAGGCTATGGTTTTACCACTAAACTACGCCCGCGTTTTTGACTTATACAGAATAACATGCCGATATGTAAAAATCAAGGTTGACGAGGCATGATTTTTACTTTTACCAAAATTTGACTTAACTCGGGAGATCTACCACCGCTTTCAGCTGGGACATATTCTCGATCTTGAAAAATTTTTTCTGCATATTCTTGGTATTCAGGTGGTTTTGCTAACAAACTGTTGAAACTACCATCTTGATTAATAAATATCACTGCTTCAAATTCAGTTGGCTCGAGAATATTTTCAGTCGATAACGACAGAGAATTTATACCTTTAAGGTCAAATTCTTTTCTCCTAGTTGTTATATCGGCGGCTTTATCTTGTATATCTTTTTTCAAAGCAGTGCGATCAATTTCCCAAGTTGCGACAAATCCTCCAATATTAGATTCAGGTAGAGGTTTTCCCCCATCCGTTGTAATATCTGACCCGGTATTTGGAAATGGATTTTTTAAGTCTTCCTGCTCTCCTGTACTTCCCTTTAAATCGTTATTAAGATCGTTTCCGGAAGGGTTATTGGCTTTTTTTGGGTCGGGTAGGTCTTCAGTTTCCGAACTACTGTTTTCGGTAGTTTTGTCACTGGAGATTTGATTCTTGCTGTCTTGCTCGGAAGTATCTGTTTGAGGGTCTGAAAATTCATTTTTTGGTTTTTGTTCAGCTATTTGCTGTTGACGCTCTTGTTGCGCAAGTTTTTGTTTTAGAAGCTCTTCCTGGCGTTTTTGTTCGGCGATTTTTTCCTGAAGCTTCTGTTGAGCAAGCTTTTCTTGCTCGATTTTTTGTTGTATAAGCTCTTCCTGGCGTTTTTGTTCAGCAATTTGTTCCTGAAGTTTTTGTTGAGCAAGCTTTTGTTGCAGAAGTTTTTCTTCAAGTTTCTGCTCAGCTATTTGCTGTTGAAGTTTTTGCTTAGCGAGTTCTTGCTGTCTAATAACACCAACTCCGCTGGAGTCTTGATTTTCTAAATCAGTTTTTGTTTTCTGTGATGGAGGTGCTGAATTTAATTTCTGAGATCTGCTTACTTGTGAAGATGGCTTTGAATTTATTTTTGTTTGTGATTCAGATTTAAGTTTAGGCTTTGGCTTTAAATTTAGTTTCACAGGAGATTTTTTCTCCGAAGAAATTCTTATTAGTTCAACTGGAACTACAGAGGAAGAACTTCCCGCCGCATCAGAACTAAACTTATATTGAGCTAGCAGCCAGAAAGCAAGTAAATGCAAAACAACAGAGCTAAAAAATAAGATTATCCACAAACCTGGTGGATCTGCATACTTTTGTTGATTTTTAGTCAAAGTCGAGATTTTATCGCTAATAGACTGTGTCATAAAAAACTACACTTCCGTCTACCGTCAGTGCTATTACTTATTTATAATAATTAATTTGCTTATCTTATATTAGCGATTTGCCACAACTTCAGGGTTGATAATAAAAGTTAAAACCGTCTCATCAACACCTTTTAGACCTAAAGAGCTACCTTTTGTTATCTCTTCGTCCTTTAAATAGTCAGCGACAGCAGCAGAGACGAGTATCGTACCAGGTTTTGCTGCTTGTTGTAACCTTGCAGCAATATTTACGCTCGGACCAATCGCAGTATAATCTGCACGTTCTGAACTACCAAACATTCCCACAACAGCAGTCCCTTGATGAATACCACAACGGAATTGCAAACCATTACGTCCATCTGTTTCAAATAAACCTTGCTCTGACCATTGTTGGTTTAATTCTGCAAGCGATCGCATCATTGCTCGACCCGTGTTAATAGCACGACGAACTTGTTCGTTTGGTGTGAGTTCTTCTGGTGCACCAAACAAAGCTAATATGGCATCTCCCATAAATTTGTCCACCGTACCACCGTTATCGAACACAGCTTTGGTCATTGCTTCTAAATATTGATTGAGCAATTCTGCAACTCTTCGCGATCTAAGGGTGTTTGCTAGCTGTGTAAAACCTACTATATCGCTAAATAAAACTGTAATGAGGCGGGGTTCTGGTCGCAGATCTAAAACTAAATCGCCTGTTGCAGCTCTGTTAACCAGTATGGGGGGTAGAAAACGGTTCAGTACCGATTGGGTCAAATAAGTATTTAGCTCCACTACTCGCTGTTCGTTTTCTTTTAAAGCTAAAAGATTTCGTACCTCTGCTAATAATTCGCGATCGTTAAAGGGTTTTGCTAAATAAGCGTCTGCTCCCCTTTCTGCACCTTCTACCCGACTATCTTCATCAGCTTTTGCAGTCAGTAAAACAATTGGAATACCCTTCAAATTCTCCTCGCTGCGAATCATTTGGATCATTTCCAACCCGGTAACAATCGGCATCATTAAATCGGTAACAATTAAGTTGGGTGTAATTGCTTTTGCTTGCTCAAAACCTTCGGAGCCATTACGTGCAGTTTTTACCCTATAGCCATTGTCACGTAGTATTTCAGAAACATAAGCTCGCAAATCTGGATTGTCATCAACAACCAAAATTAGTGGCGATGTTGGTAAAAGTGAAGAATTACTTTCATCTTCTATTCTTAACTGATTTTCTCTTTCTTGCTCTTGAGATTCCAATAAATCTAAATCTGCTAATTCAACATTTGCACGGCTAGGATTTATTTCTGCTAAAGTCTGTTGTACTTGTTCGGGATTTAAGTGCTGATTACCAGGAAGCAATGAAACTGTAAATATGGTTCCGACCCGATATTCTGACTGAACAGTAACTCGACCTCCATGCACCTCCACTAATTCTTTAACCAACGCCAAGCCTAAACCAGTTCCTTCATAGGAACGATTTTCTGAACCCTCTGCTTGACGGAAGCGCTCAAATAAATGAGCAATTTGTTCTTGCTTGATCCCTATTCCAGTATCTTGCACTTGCAGAATGCAATTGTTAGGGTTATGTCTAACTCTAATAGCGATAGTTCCACCTTCGGGAGTAAACTTCATCGCATTGGAAAGGAGATTGTAAACGACCTTATCAAATTTTTCTATATCTAAGTATATATTGGGGCATGCCTCAAATTCTGTAACTAATTTCAGTCCCTTTCTCTCACAGTATGGACGAAATGATTCAACAATTTGATGAACAAATTCTACTAAATCGCAAGGATGAAATTTTGGTTGCATCCTACCTGCATCCAAGCGTTGTAAATCTAATAATTGATTGACAAGCCTGAGCAGACGCCGCGAATTTCGTAAAGCAATTTTGCTTTGAGATGTTGATAAACCTTGTTGTGAAGTTACCGCTGACTCTAAAGGTCCTTGAATTAAAGTAATCGGAGTACGAAACTCATGGGAGATATTTTGAAAAAATTCAGTTTTTTGTTTATCTAATTCCAACAGACGTTCAGCCTGTTCCCGAGTTTTTTGATAAAGACGTGACTGCTGTACTGCAATTGCAGCCTGTGCAGCGACCGTTTTTGCTAACTCAATTTCTGAAGGTAACCACTTACGGGTTTGATTGTACTCATGTAGCGTAATACTGCCAATACTTTCACCATCTGCCAACAACGGTACAACCACTAGGGATTTTGCTGCTATTCCCTCACGTAACTCAAATACCTGTAATTGGTGTATCCATGCTTTGGTATCCCTAATTATTACTGGTTGTTGCGTTCTCAACATTTCCTGTAATATCGGATGACCTTCAATGGGTATTTGTAACTGCAGTAATTCCTTGGAATTAGAATTACGCCGTTCGTTTGTTTGATCGATAGGGTTGACAGAAGAGTTAGGAATCGGGTCCAAGCTTTGATAATAACCTACACATTCCGTAAACTCATCCGAATCAGTCCACAGAGAAAGCACACAAGCATTTACTTGTAATGCTTGCCCTAATTGCTCGGTAATAGCGGCAAAAATATCTTCGGGGTCCAAACTGGATCGAATAGCGCTTGTAATGGTGTTGGTTAACGCTTCTCTTTTGGCAAGAGCGTGGGCGCGTTCGTAAGCATAGGCTTGTGATAAGGCTAAAGCTGCCTGATCTGCGACCATATTTACTAAGTCAACTTCATCTTCTTCCCAAATCCGAGATTTTTGACATTGATGTAATGCCAACATTGCCATCAATTCTTGACGGCAAATGAGTGGCACTATCAAACTAGAGCGGATTCCAGAAACGTTAAATGCACGCATGCGCTCTTGTGACTGCGCAGTCTCTGCCTGTATTACAGAATCTGCCGTAACATCTGGGATTGCCAATACTTCTCTAGTTTCCCATACAGTTTCTGCCAAACAAGAATCTGTCAACGAAGATGATGAACCTATTTCATTACTGCTTGTTTCTAGCGATTGCAGTTCATTGCTATTCTGTTTGACTGCAAGAGAGGGATTTTGATAAATGAATTTTTCATCTGCTAACTCTCCATTCAAGAATGGTCGCAACAAACAAACATCTGCTTCTAGCATATCTCCTACACTATCAACAATTGTTTGCAAAATTTGTCGATAATCTAAGGTGCTGCGAATAGTTCCAGTTACGGTGTTGAGTAAATATTGTTGACGCAGGCTACGAGAGATTTCACGGGTACGAGCTTTAAGAACGTTATGGGTATCAAGAGCCTGGCGTACCACCGCCTTTAATTCTTCAGCTTCCCATGGTTTAGTAACATATTTAAATACCTTACCAGAATTGATTGCTTCTACTAGATCTTCTACATCTGTATAACCGGTCAAAATGATCCGCATTATATCGGGATATTGAGTTGCTGTTAAGCTCAAAAACTCAGTACCGCTCATCATTGGCATCCGTTGATCGGAAATAATCACCGCAACGTCTTCTTCTTTTGCCAACAAATCAAGAGCATCTGGACCAGAATCTGCTCTCAACACCTTATATTCGCGATAGAACGTGCGGTAAAGCAGATCTAGGTTATCAGGTTCGTCATCAACGACCAAAATTTTCGACTTTTTGTTTACTTGGGAACTCATGCACCGCTTTCCTGCTGCAATGGCAGTCGGATAAACAATAATCTCATCAGCTATACATACCTCTTAATTGGGCGGAAGCAGATCATTCGACCAGTAAGACTCAAAGCCTACATGACTGCTAAATAAAATAAAATAATAATTTTCTTCACAGCTACTTGCTGGCGATCGCTAGTGCGGATTGCCATCTGCTTTGGTACACCCTATGTTCTGGAATTATAAGTATTAGTTTTACAGAATCGATGCTTGCTTGCCAAATTTTGCTTCACCTCCAGTAAGAAAAATTTCGTTCCATCTACAGTTTTAACGGATGAGGAAAAATTAACTGCAGTCGTATATCTAAGTTTTCCCGCCTTTATCTCATCCCTAACATATTCCAATAAATTCCAATAAATATTTATATTGAGGCTTACTTGGCAATTGGGCAATATCAGAGCAATAAAATTAATCATGGGCAGGTTTTATACTTATGGGCATACGATAAATAGATTCTCCTTGCGATCGTGGTAAGTATTCCTAGTCTCGAACGGTACTTTAGTATTGCGTGACTACAAAAACTGGGGCACGATGGCATCGTATATTTTTAATATGCCGATGATAAGCATAGTATTTGAGCATAATATTATAAATATTCTGTTTTACTAATACCGGCGACCTCTAAGAGCGAACCTCAAATATTATTTATACAGCTACTAGTTAAAGTTTTATTATTTTCTAGCTTAGTTTAATTGATTTTTTTTATGAAAGTTTTCCCGATACTCCCAAAAATCAATGCAAATAGTTTACCAATACTCACTTAAGGTAGAAATAAAATGATAATTGATTTTTGATTAAAATTTGTATTTTACTATATGCTCCTTAAAGCAATCACTAATTGTATTGTGCAAACGCATAAACAACTGTATTAATCATCCTGAGTTATCTTCAAATATGAGCAACAATCCACTAAAATTGGCTTGATGGTTTTGGTGTAGTTATATTTTCACTACCCGAAAACCCCATCAGTGGCTAGTCTGCATATTGATTGTCTAATAACCTCATTAGGTCAATCAATCGCCCACAGTAGATAAGTAATGTACTCAGAATTATGATTTTCTATTTAAATTTATCCAAACTTGTCCATCTTACTTAAATTTACTGTACCTGACATAATTAAGAACTATAATTAAAGCCTTGCTCGTATTGTGTTGAGGCGGTCGATGTTGGGAAAATACTTTCCACAGACACAATAGAACTTTATATTTTTTAGAAATAAATCTTTGAAAAAAGTTAATTCTAAGTTTCCTTTAAGACCCTGGTTTTATAATCAATCTAACCAAGATATATTTACATCTGTCACGAATAAAATTTCATCCCCATTGCAAATCCGTCCAGCAAACCCAGCCGATCTGAGTGTTGTAGCCCAAATTATTGCTGAAAGCTTCCACTCTCAAAGTGGTGTTTGGGGTTTACTTTTTCCTCTATTACGTTTGGGTATTTATGAAGATTTACGACATCGTCTTACTTCATCAGCACCTCATCACATTTGTTTAGTGGCTGTTGATATAAATGGCAATGAATCAAATAATCTAGTTGGAAGTGTGGAATTGGGAGTGCGCTTTAGTGATTCTTGGACGCAAAGTGGTCGTAGCTTTCCCTATCTTTCAAATTTGGCTGTTAATCCAAAATATCGTCGAAGAGGTGTGGCTTCTAGCTTGTTACTAAGTTGCGAGCGAGTTGCTCTTACTTGGGGTTTTCAAGACATATATCTTCATGTTTTAGAAAATAATCATCAAGCACGGCAACTTTATTTGAAACAAGGATATCGCGTACAGAAAGTAGAATTTAGTTGGAATAGTTTTATCTTCCGAGGCTCTCAGCAAATTTTCTTACATAAACACTTGAATAAAGATACCAAATCTTAGTTGCTTGTTTAATCTTATTTAGTTTTTTATTCAAAAATCCGATAAATTGAATTCATTTTTTGTATTTACCTCAAAAATAAAGTTTTGATTTACTGCGATATTTTTTTGTAGTATCTTTTATTATTTTTGAGTCATATAGTGAATAAGACAATAAATCAATCATAAAATGTTAGGAAAACACTATATTGCTAATGATTTTTTTATTAAAATTAAGTAATTCCTATTTATTCTTATTGTATCTTAATAATATTCCCATTTTTTTACTTTATTCTTATCGCACTTAGTTAACAAAAATCTTTTAAGAAGGATGTTATATCTAAATAAGTAATTTTTTAAATCAATGAATCAATAAAATTAAAGTATAAAAGTGTTGTCATACTTACTTTTATAATTTTAGGAAAATTTTTTTATTTCTATGATATCTCTATGTAATGATTCTTTCGAGCTACTAGTTCTACACTGTACTGAATTTAGAATCACTAAAAATTTCATCTATTGTGTACAAAAAAATAAATAATTCTGAGATAACTATATTTTTGATAAAAATCTCTGCTTATTTTTAATAGAAAAATTTAATGCGAAAAAATTTAATTAAAAAATATTTAATGAACTTTTGTTGATACATATAATAATAGTTCTGAGAATGTCAATTATCTTAAAGATAGACATTATTTATTTGTCACCGTTGGATATTAAGTTATAAAAGTTAAAACAAATTTGATAATCCTTATACTAACTTTGTCAGTAGAATATCCATCTTTATCGAAAATTTAAGTAAAGCTATGGACTGCTAGCAGACAAACAAAGTCATGTATCATAAAATATGATTAATCAATCAATGATAACGACTGTTTTTGCTACTTCTAGTTTTCAATAACTGAAAAAGTTGTTGGTAATGAAAAAATAAATTAGAAGCTGAATTTAGCTTTTAAAAAGCTAGACTAGTATAAAAACGATCAACATTCTTGACAAACACAAATGGATAGCGAAAAGCGCCTACGCTATCAAAATTCTATGGTATCTACTTATTACCCTAACACTAGATTGTTTGAGTGTATTGTTATTCCCGATGAAAGAGAGCGAGAAGAATGTTCTGACCTGCTTACCACTCTGCGCAGTGGTAAAGTACTGATGGTAAATAGTCGCAGGAGAAATGGGTTAATTTTATTCAAGCGTTACCACGCAGAATTTGCAGGTCCTGGTGCTGTTGTCGGTGGTAGTTACGATTTAGATTGTTATGGATTGCTACCAATAGGAAATCTTTCTTTATTAACTCCTGAGTCCCACGAGGAACGCCAAAAGGCTTATTTGATTAGGCGTCAATGGGTGAGATTGATTAAACAAATTACAGAAAATGCTGTTCCACAGCAAAGAGTACAGAAGATTCTCGATCAATTTGAAGAATATTTTCCAGTTAATGTTGTATCTCAATTACCATCAGAAGCTTTTGCAATGTTAGTGGGGGTATTACCACAAACTGTGACAAAAGTTAGAGGTTTGGTTTCCCAAAAAAAAGGTGGATCCAATTATTAATTTTTATTATTTAATCCAAGTTTTAACTCTACTTATTAAGCAGTAACTTGAGGATAAAGACTATTTAAAACAGTTTTTAATCTTTCTATTGTACGGATATTTTCTTCTGGAGTTCCTATAGTAATTCTTAGTCCACCGCTAATTTGTCTGACAAGAGTACCGTTATCTTTTAGTCTTTGAGTGAGAGTTACAAAACCTTTTTGTTCGGGATTAAGTAGATCTTGCTGAAGTTTTAGAAAAACGAAATTAGCTGAACTTTGCCAAATTTTCAATTCTGGGTTTTTAGAAAAAGTTTCAATAAAATTTATCCGTTCTGAAATTGTTTGGGGGATTGTTTCTAATAAAGTATGACGGTTTTCCATTGCTATTAAAGCCGCTGCAATTGAAAAACTGGGAAGATTATAAGGTAAACGGACTTTTTCCAGAATCGCAATTAAATTTGGATTAGCTACACAATATCCAACTCGCATTGATGCTAACCGAAAAGCTTTGGAAAATGTGCGTAATACTATCCAATTAGAGTGATTTTGCAATTCACTAACTAAGCTGTGCTGACAGAATTCAAAGTAAGCTTCATCAATTACGACTAAAATATTTTCTGGTATTTTTCTTAACCAGTTTATTTCCGTTTCAGTCAAAGGGTTTGCTGTGGGAGAATTAGGATGGACAACAAAAACAACCCTAACTGGTGGATTTTGATTTTGTTCTATAGCTGTTTGTGCTGCTTGTAAATCAATTTCGAAGTTTTCTTGATTTCTACCTACCTGTATTACTGGTATACCAAGGGTTTGAGCCGTAATACCATACATGGAAAATGTGGGATTTGCAACTAATATTGAACCTTCTCCCAAACAAGTTGCAATTAATATGGAGCGGATTAATTCATCGGAACCGTTACCGACAGAAATATTATTCTCACTAAAAGTATTTGGAGGGAGTGAAACTGATTCGTTGACATATCCTGCGATCGCACGCTTCAGATTTTGATGTCCACCGTCAGGATAGCGGTTAGTTTCAATTATCCGTTCGTAGTTAGCAGCTAATTTTTTTTTCAATTCGATTGGTAAGTCATAGGGACTTTCATTGGTATCCAAACGATCAAATTGAGTAGCAACAGGTTCTGCTGTATTGCTACCGGGATGAGGTTTATAAGCGCTGAACTTAGCTAAATCGGAACGGATGAACGGAAGCATGAGAATAATAAAGCTGTAGATACACAAATTTATAACAGAATTCGGGAGTCGGCAGCTATATCTTGTTTGCTTAAATTGTTATTATTTTCTATTTTTGAGTTTTATTGATAACTGGTCGATTATTTAAAGTGCTATCTGATTTTATATTCTAAGGAGTTTTTAATCTTGATATTTTTAGTTAAACCTCTGAATAAAAGAATACCCTTGAATTTTAAATCTTAAACTTCAAATTGACAAAAACTGTGAATTTCGCGCCATATTTGAGGAAACACATTACCTAAACTATGGTCGCTATCAAGCTCAACTAATTTAACCCAAGGACGTTGACCAGCAAAATCACGACTGGCTTCAATGGGGATAACCTCATCATTTTTCCCATGCAAAATTAAAGTTGGAATGGAACGTTGTAATCCGTCTTCGGAATATTGATTCGCATCTGTGAGAAAATCATAACTCAAAGGTACTTCCCGTTCTTCTCTATAGTGATAAACCATTAAATATTTTTCTTTTTCCCAGCGCTGTATCTTTTCTTCCCCAAGCTTTGGTAACCAGTGAGATAAAAATCCAAAAGCTGGAGCAAGTAATACCAAGCGTTGCACCACTGGATGTTTTTCTCCCAAATGAGCTGCTGTTAAACCCCCTAAACTCGAACCAATTAAAGTTACAGGTAACTCTGCATTATCGAAGTATGCAGTAACTTGCTTTACTTGTCGCGTAATTGTTAAATGGGAAAAATCATTGTTATTTAGATCGGGAATTATCAAATTAATTTTATTCTCTGCAAAACGTTGTTCTATGTAACGAGCTTTGTTAGAGTTTGGACTAGATGCAAAGCCATGAAGGTAAATGTATTGCAATTGTTTTATTTAGGGAACGGGGAACAGGGAACGGAGAACGGGGAACAGGTAAATTCCCCAAGAGTTATTGCAAGTTATATTAGTCATAATTTTTACCTGCAGGGGCGCACCGCAGTGCCCCCTAATAAAAGATATATTATTTGTGAAACCTATTGTGAAAATTCCTTAAATCATCGCATTGTGACAAATTCTTCTGCTGATGAGGGGTGAATACCAACCGTAGCATCAAAATCTTTTTTGGTTGCTCCCATTTTGACGGCGATCGCTACACCTTGAACAATTTCAGCAGCATAGTCACCTACCATATGAGCGCCTAAAACCTCATCGTTTTCTGCATTGACTATCAGCTTCATCATTGTTCTTTCTTGTTGATCTGGTAAAGTGTAGAACATCGGACGAAAGCGACTGCGATAAATTTTGACGCCATCTTCTCCAAATTTTTCCTTAGCTTGTACTTCTGTCATACCCACCGTTGCTGCTTCCGGTGTGGAGAATACTGCTGTGGCTACTTTTTCGTGGCTGAATATCCTACGGTTATTACCGAATTCACTGTCAGCAAATGCTCTACCTTCACCAATTGCTACTGGAGTTAGGTTAATTCTTTCAGTAACATCACCGACAGCATAAATATTTGCTTGTGTTGTTTGACTATATTCATTGACTTTAATAGCATCTATGGTGCTATATCCTGGTCCTGCAACAGAACTGTCGACCATTTTAACGCCTACATTTTCTAGACCCAATCCACTGACATTGGGAGCACGACCAGTTGCAACTAAAAACACATCAGCAGCGATGTTTTCTTCTGTATCTCCAGATAAATTTAGCTTCAAACCTGCTGATACTTTCTCTACCGAATTAACCACGGTGTTTGTGATGATGCGGATACCATGGCCAATCATTCCTTCTTGAATATTATTGCGGATATCTACATCAAAACCTTTAAGTATCTTATCTTTACGAATAATTTGGGTAACTTCACAACCCAAACCACGCATAATACAAGCAAACTCAGTACCAATGTAACCCGCACCAATAATAGCAATATGCTTTGGTTTTTCTTGGAGATGAAAGATTTCTCTGGAAGTGATACTGTGTTCCATACCAGGTAAATCTGGTTTAATAGGACGTCCACCAACTGCAATCAAAATTTTATCAGTAGTAAATTTACGCCCATCTACTTCTACTGTATGGGGATCAATCAAGCTAGCACGACCTGTAATTAGTTCGACACCCGCTTTTTCCAAAAAACTAATATGTAATCGTGAAAGTCGTTTAACTTCGTTATCTATAGAAGTAATAAATTTTTCCCAGTCAAATTCTATATCACCGACCTTCCAACCGTAACCAGCAGCACTCTCAAACAAAGAAGGAAAATGAGAGCCATAAACCATTAATTTTTTTGGAACACAACCGCGAATTACACAGGTTCCACCTACTAAATCATTTTCGGCGATCGCTACTTTTGCTCCATAACTTGCAGCACGTTTGGAAGCTGCTAAACCACCGGAACCAGCACCAATCACAAATAGGTCGTAGTCGTATGACATATATCTTAAATGATGTCTTTCTCGTAATTATTAAATCTTAGAGGACTTATACAAGATTAAAGAAGAAATACTTAAATTAGATTCATGTGCTTTAACTTGTCAGTCCTACCCCAAATTTAACTTAACGTGAGAAATTCCTCTGCGGTAGTAGGGTGAATGGCAATGGTATCATCTAAATCTTGCTTAGTAATACCTTTACGAATTGCAACACCCAAACTTTGAATAATATCAGCAGCGTGTTCTCCCACCATATGAGCGCCTAAAATCCGCTCTGATTCTCCTTCTACAACTAGTTTCATTAAAGCTTGTTCATCTTTGATTGTTAACTGAGATATCAAGGGCTGAAACTTAGTTTGGTAACATTTGATGGAATCACCAAACTTTTCTTTAGCTTTTTCCTCACTCATTCCTATACTTGCTGCTTCCGGACGGGTAAAAACGGCAGAAGGGACATGTTCGTAATTTACAGTTTGTGGTTGATCGCCAAAAACCGTTTTCACAAAAGCTGTTGCTTCCGCTTTAGCTACAGGTGTTAATTGTAAGCGATCAGTACAATCCCCGACAGCATAAATGTTTTCCTGGGTGGTACGACTATATTCATCAACTAGGATTTCTTGTTTTTCTCCTAATTTAACTCCTGCATTTTCCAAGCCTAAATTGCTGGTATTGGGAGCGCGACCAGTTGCAACTAAGACGCTATCTGCAGTCATGATTTTTTGGGAATCACCAGCGATTGTTAATAGCAAGTTATCTTCACAAAACTTAATTGCCTTTGCCGTACTGTTACCAATAAAACGAATTCCTCTATTGCTCAAACCATCTTGAACGTGGCGACGAACATCGCAATCGAATCCAGATAAAATTATTTTACTGGTATCAATTACAGTTACCTCACAACCAAAAGCATTCATCATGCTGGCAAACTCGACTCCTATGTAGCCACCACCAATAATTGCGAGACGTTTTGGTAAATGGGGTAGCTTAAAAATTTGGCGGGAAGTAATGCCATATTCGATACCTCGGATATCAGGTTTCATTGGCTGCGCGCCCACCGCAATTAGAAATTTATCGGCTGTAATGTTGCGTCCGTCGACTTCAACTGTATGCTCGTCAACGAATTTTGCGTGACTCCGGAATAATTCAATCCCAGCCTTTTCTAATGTTTCTTGATAAGATTCGTGAATACTTTTAATCTGTTGGCGTACAGAATTAATAAAACGCAACCAGCTAAAATGCCTTTTACTCTCGCTCCAACCATAGTCATGAGCCATTCGATTTTTTAAGGCAAAATCAGCAGCGTAAACAATAAATTTTTTGGGTACACAACCGCGGTTCAAACAGGTTCCACCAAGGGCTTCCTTTTCGGCGACCCCAACACGAATACCGTATTGAGCTGCAGCTTTTGCTGCTGCTGCACCACCAGAACCAACACCAATCACAAATAGGTCGTAATCGAATGGCATATCTACTTTGCACTTTTTGTCAACAACTATAAAAATAGAAAATCTCTGATTATCAGGTCAGTATCTTAAGGAAGGATATGGAAATCTAATGTGAAGATTTTTGTACTTAATTTACCACTTTTTTACCAATATTTTGCCGATTGTGTGGTTCCCAAAGATTCCTAATATCTGGACCGGAAGGAATTATTCCTCCAGGATTAAGGGGGAACAAGTTTCCGTAATAATCCTGCTTAATACTATTTAGATCGCAGGTTTCTGATACTTTGGGAAGTTGATACAGGTCGCGTAAATAAGAGCCCAAGTTTTGATAATCCCGAATGCGACGACGGTTACACTTGAATAAGCCGTAGTACACAATATCAAAACGAAACAAAGTAGTAAATAAGCGCACATCTGCGATAGTTAATTCTTCTCCACACAAATATCGATTTGTTGCTAAAACTGCATCAATCTCATTCAAAGTTGTAAATAACTCGTCACAAGCTTGGTCATAGGCTGATTGAGTTTGGGCAAATCCACAACGATATACCCCATTATTTACTGTATGGTAGATTTTTTCGTTCCACTCATCTATTTGCGAACGCAATTTTTCTGGATAAAGATCTAATGTGGGGTTAGTCGCAAAATCATTAAACTGAGAATTTAGGATAACAATAATCTCTGCACTTTCATTGTTGACTATTGTTTGAGTTTGCTTATCCCATAGGACTGGGACAGTACAACGTCCTTGGTAACCTGGCGACCCAAGATTATATAGTTCTGGGAGCGTGCGCAAACCTTCTTCCTCTTGGGAGAAAATCCAAATTCCTCGGTCGGGGGAAGGGAATACTATTGATACTTCTATTGAATCTTCTAAACCTTTTAGCGCTCTTACAACTAAAGTTCTATGAGCCCAAGGACATCCTAAACCAACATACAGACGATAACGTCCTTTTGCTGATTGATAGGTACTTTTGGGGCTATTAACATCAACGGTAGCAATATTAGGAGTTGCAATATCAGTGGTATCAATCAAATTTCTAAACTGACTTTCAGGACGAACATATGCTCCGGTTTTACTACGAGGAGCAAGATTAGACATCATAAATTTCCACATGGTTGTCCAAACAAACTTACCAAGTTTGATCATGAAACCAGATGGGAGGGACTTACCTTGTTTTTTGATTTGTTTATTCATATACAAAAGTATTTTTTATTCAATTATTATGCTGTTCACCCGGAAATCATCTCAGTCATGCTGTTGTAAAATATAAGATTTACTAAGGTAAATTGTGCCGAAGATTATTTAGCAGATTATTTAGTAAGTTTTATAATTTACCGTGTAATACTTAATTGGATGAGGTTAGAGCAGAAAAATATGGATATTTCAAGTATTCCTAAAGTGTTTTGGTATTCTTTGAGTATCTCATTATTGTCGCTTACAACAGGTTTGACAGTATCATCAATTTTTGCAACTAGCGTTTCGGTTGAAGTTGCAAACTCAAAAATAAATCTTAGCAAAAATATTAATAGCGTCCAAAGAATCAATCAGGACTTAAAAAATAAAGTTGAAGAATTGGAGGAAATAGATAAAGCTTATAAACAATTACAGCAAAAATATAATAGACTTCTCAAGTCTACAAAGCCATCAGTGACCCAAGAGTTAAAAGAGTTAAATCGTGAAATACAAAAATTTCAGAGCCGAGTAAGGAAAATAGAGAATGAAGATTTGAAAGAGAAAATACTTCAAAATGAAGAGAAACTAGAAGCTATTAATGAACAAATATCAGTAAACTAAATTATTGATTTTTTATATTTTACTTCACATATTTAATAATTATAAGCCGCATTTTTTTGTGTATACTAGCCTCCCTTTGCGAGAAAATACCTCCACTTTTAAATTACTTTCATCGAAGGATGATTTTTCAACACTAACCCTAGTAAAATTATCATTGGAATAAACAGGACTAACATTAACTAATTTATAAGAATGGGAAGAATAAGTTTTCAATTTTCCATCTAGCTGAAAACTACTAGCTTGAGTATGGGCATAGGGCCAAAAAAAAGCAGAAGATACTATAGAAATAATTTTAAAATCAGTTTGCTCTGGACATATTAACTCTGCTGACATTGAACAGTGAACATCACCAGATAGAAAAACAACTGGTTTAATTTTATTCCTAAAAATAAAATCAATTAATTCAGTACGCTGGGATAAAAAACCACCCCACTTATCAGAGTTTTTTGTTTTAGAATCAGGGAAAAATGGGACTGATGATGCAATAAATTTTATTCTTCCCGAATCATTAGTTAACCAAGTTTTAATTGCCTCCATCTGGTGAATACTGATGATTTTTCTTTCACTTTCCTCATTACTTAAATAACGTTCAGTTCGAGTATCAGTAATAAAGAAATCACAACAACCATCGCTAAAGGTATACCAAAATTTTGTTGGTGTACCAGTAATTTTACTTTTATCTTCTGATAGCTCAAATAATGGGCTATGACTCAGTTGATAAGTCATATATGCATGAATCGCCACAGGGAAAAGAGTCACCAAATCTTTTTCTGAGGCTTTCGATGGCCAATTGTCTTCAATCTCATGGTCATCTAAAGTCATATATGTTGGGACTTGCGCCATCAATTTACGGATATATGGTTGGGAAAAAACTTCTTGATAACGTTTAAAAAACTGATGAATTCTTTGGTCTGCAGCAATAAAGTTAAGATCATCAGCGTATATTTGGTCACCAACCATAATTAACCCATCAGTTGCGACCCCTGAATCTATTTGCCGTAAAATAGATCTAAAAGTTTTGTCACCCCGGTCATCAAATAAAGAGCTTCCTAATATTCGTAGTAAATAGCGACAGGAACCAAGAATAAATGAACGATTTTGCTCAGGGTTGTTTGCCGCTGTTTTGAATTTATATGTTGGAATATTAGACCAATCAAATCTTTCAGCTTCAAGATTTTCCAAATTTTTTCGGTAGCATTTAACCCACCCAATCTGATATTCATAATCTTTTTCGGGTAGGAGATTATTGAAAATTACTACCCCAGTCATATCAAAGTTAGGATTTATTCTAAAAATCCTTGGTCTTTGAAAATTTAATTCTCCACCTACGCGAATTCTTGCTATGCCAAAATAGTGAAGTTTTCTATCAAAAAGAGAATTCCACCATTTGAATAAGTCTTGAGTATATTGTTCGTACTTACCACGACCAAATATACGAGCATTGTTACCAGTCACAGACCCTAAAATTGGTCCGACAGTTAAAGTTTTTACTTTCAATGTTCCTAACCCTCTTCAATTAATTTCAAAATTTCTCTATACTTATCAGATATTGAAGAAGTTTTACGTTAATAATTAACCTGCGTTGGTGGAACTGTGGGAGTAGTAGGTTGGTGTTGTTGTGCAGGTTCTTGAGTCGGTGGAACTGTAGGAGTAATAGGTTGGGGTTGTTCCACAGGTTCTTGAGTTGGTGGAACTGGTGGAGTAGTAGGTTGGGGTTGTTCCACAGGTTCTTGAGTTGGTGGAACTGTAGGAGTAGTAGGTTGGGGTTGTTCTACAGGTTCTTGAGTTGGTGGAACTGATGGAGTAGTAGGTTGGGGTTGTTCTACAGGTTCTTGAGTTGGTGGAACTGATGGAGTAGTAGGTTGGGGTTGTTCTACAGGTTCTTGAGTTGGTGGAACTGATGGAGTAGTAGGTTGGGGTTGTTCTACAGGTTCTTGAGTTGGTGGAACTGATGGAGTAGTAGGATTTGGTGGATTTGACGGACTTGTAGGAGTTATAGGTTGTCCTGGTTGTGTTGGTTGATTAATAGGTGGGGTCTTAATTATTACAGTCGGTCTTGATGGCGGTGATGTTGTAGGTACGGGTTTTATTACAGGTTTTGAAGTGACAGGTGCAATAGATGTTGCAGGTACAGGTTTTGTTACGGGTTGATTTACAGGTTTTTTAATAGTGTTATTTCTTCGGGTATTTGGATTATTATTTTTTCTAACTGCTGAGCCAACCTCGGACGCATCTATTAAGTTTGTATCCTGTTGATACCGAGCAGCTGCACCTGCTGTTGTTTTACGAGGAGTTTGAGTACTTAATTTAATAAAAGATGGATTTTTTTCAACCTTTGCACCAATCAAAGGCTTTTGCTCAGCTAGAGCATCTGTAGTTTCAGCTTGAACGCTAGCGATCGCTGGGTCTGGATTTGGTACTTTAGAGTTTGTTAGATCCAATCCCTCTACCAACTCGCTAGTCTCATAAAATGTTCTTAGATCGAAATCATACAAACCTGCGATTCTATCTTTAACTATTACCAATAACTGACCCGCAGCTAAACCGTGAGTTTGCGATGCATCTTTATTAGATACTTGAATCCCACTATCTGTTAGTGCTCCGACGATAGTAGTATCTGTTGCTTTGTCGTAACGTACAAATAATGCGGAACCACGAATTGCAGTAGCAGCATTCGGGGTGCGGATACGTGCTCCTCCCCTACCCGGTGGAATAAGTAACAAAGCTGTACCATTGGACAGAAAGAAACGCCTTCTTTTCGGTAAAAAACGAAATATAGCCCGCTCTCCTACCCTTGCGAGAGAGCCATCATTAAAACGTAAATCGGCTAGGGAAGCTTTACCCGTAGATAGACTATCTCCAGGTATCATGCGATCTGTTATCCGTGCTTTGCGCCAAGGTCGTTTTTTTAACCTAAGTTCTACAATATTCCGAAGCTTGTGGATTTCCGCTCTTGTCAACGGAATCTTAGCATGGGCTACCCCAGAAAAAGGTAAAAGTATCACTCCCCATACACCAAGAATTGAAATTGAAAATATTTTGCAAAACATATTTATCTGGGAACCTTAATGTTTTAACTGATATTCAAACCAGTTAGATGCGGATCCTAATTTTAATCGCTTTTCCCTGATACCATTTATAACAAATTTAATAAGTAATTACGCTGACTATTTAAAAACTTTTCAAAATATCAACATAATAAATTTATTAGTTATTTTCACAAGTCACAATATCGATCAGCACAATTTGAGAAAAAGTATTATTTATCACTTTTATTTTTGCTCGATTTTTGAAAAACTGAGTACAAGAATGGCAACAAAAAACTAAACTTCTGATAAATTAGATTTTTATATTAGAAGTATAGTTAAAAAATATACGTTTGTTTAATAAGTACAAACTACTAAATATGCGAACCAAGAAAGAAAAAAATTCCTGGTTACCAATTCTTATTACTGCCAATGGAGTATTAAGCTTTGTTATACAACCAAATGCAGTTTCAGCAAATGAAACAAGTCTGTATATCGGCAATCAAATTCAAGTCTGCACGAACCCAAATATAGCACTTTCTCAGTTTAGGTTACAAAAAACTTATACATGTAATCAATACCAGCCTGATATTGTAAATCGAGAGAATTATGTATTAGATCGACAGCGTTATTCTCGAAAAATACTACCCAAAGAGAAAAAAAATCCAAAGAAAATTCTACCCAAAAGTATAAAATTTTTAGCGCATTCAGCAGGTCCCATAGACCAATTTAATTTAAAATCTCAATTGAAAAACGCTTCAATTCTTGATGCTGTGACTGAGGAAATTGATTTAGAGCAAAAAATAAAAAATACTAAATTTTCCCTGATTTGTGACCGTATAAATACTGAAATAGAAAAAAAGTCTGACAGTGAAAGTCAGTTTGGGAAACTTGAAAGCATAAATGCTTTGCAATTTTGTCAGAACCCAGTCAATCGGTTTATCCGTGAAGATTCTCAGCCAAACAAAAATAATCAGATAATTGTAAGTTACTCACCAACCTCCTTTCCTTACTTGCTTTCCCAGACAACTGAATCACCACCACAAACTCCTACAGAATCAGCAGTTCAAAATGAGGAAAGTCCCAATCCAACCCCAGAAAATTCTCAAATATTAGATCCACCACCAGTGGAAGGTGAAGCAGCGAATATTGACAGCAATCCATCCCCCGCACAAGTAGAAAAAAATTTAAGCACAAAAAAATCTAAAAGAACTAAAAAAATTGAAAGGTTATTAAAAGTACTAAAATTAAATCAACAACAGCAGTCCGTAAGTTCAAGTAGTGATAAAGACGTAAAGAATGGCGTAAATACCGACGACAATAGTGATACTGAATTAGGAGTAGTTAGAGTCTTAGAAAGACCCTTAGAACAATTACCAATACCAGAAGAACCTGTCGCAAAATTTAAGCCTGTAGGTTATTTGTTAGCTCGCTTCGGTTATTTCCAAACAAGTAATATTTTTTCTGCAGAAGTAGATCCACAATCAGATGGTCTATTTTATTCAGGACTTACACTGTCAAGCATTCCTTTCCGAATCGGGGGTCAAACTTACTTGCGAGGATCTATTGATGGCAATATATTTCGCTATATGGATCAAGTGGACTTTAACTATAACCAGCTTCGATTTAATCTAGGAATTTTCCAGAGACTAAATCCAAAGATGTATGCAGAAATCGGTTGGAGAAACCAGCAGTTATTTTATGCCAGAGATAGCGATCGCTATAATATTGGATCGGGAGAAAAATTTCTGAATGAAAATGCATTCCGCTTGTCTTTGGGAAGACGAGATCCATTAAGTAAAAAATTAATGTTAGATAGCTTTTATGAATTGCGTGTAAGTTTAACTGATATTCCCAGGAAGCGGAATCGCGTTATTAATTATCTTTCGATTTTCTTGAATTATTATTTACAAAAACCTTTGCAAGTTGGTTTGGGTTATCAGTTCAACTACTCAGATTTTACCGAACGTATACGAGAAGACAATTACCACAGATTCCTAGCTAGTCTCAACTATAAAATGTCTGACTATAGCAATCTCAGCCTACAAACAGGAATTTCTCTTGGTAGTTCAACCCAAGATAATATTGACTTTGATGGTTGGTTTTTTAGTATTAATTACAACTTGGATTTAGGTAGATTTTAATTCAAGTAAATTTTAGAACTAGGAATTGGTAACTAGAGATTAGTAACAGTTTAACTAATAACTGTTAGTGGCTCCATTCCGTAGATACCGTAGTGGTACACGTGAATATACACAATACATCAACTAGTAACTGATAACTGATAACTGTTCACCGAAGTCAGAAATATTAACAGACCGCGCCTACGGCGTTAACGTAAGTGGGGCATAAGCACAGCAGAAGTTTTACCTCAACAATAAAGTAAGAGGATTCAAGAACGTTGTTCTGGAAAGCAGGCGGCTACGCCTATCCGCGCAGCACCAACCTGCCGCAAGCAGTTGATCCGCGTAGCACCAACAAGCACAACGCAGTTGAAATGTATTTATTTCTTCCGACCTTAAGGTCGATGGCTTTA
Source organism: Mastigocoleus testarum BC008 (assembly GCF_001456025.1). Taxonomy (GTDB): domain Bacteria; phylum Cyanobacteriota; class Cyanobacteriia; order Cyanobacteriales; family Nostocaceae; genus Mastigocoleus; species Mastigocoleus testarum. The sequence continues at coordinate 59,751 of NZ_LMTZ01000086.1, read as the reverse complement.
AACCAATTCTGGTCTGTTTATTCCGCAATTCTGACTTCTGACTTCTGACTTCTGCCCGGAAGGGCACGGTAACTGGTAACTGTTAACTACATATAAGAAATCCAATCACTCCAGCTACCAGCATAAAGTTTACCGGTATGGATTTGTGCGAGTTCTAACGAAAGTAAATTCACACAAGCAGTAACACCAGAACCACAATAAACCAAAATTTCTTCCTTACCCTCTAAATCTAACCATCGACGACGTAGTTCTATTTGAGAAATTACATAACCATTTTCATCTGTTACTTCTTTCCAAGGATAATTAACTGCACCATCAATATGTCCAGCAATTTTATCTATTGGTTCTCTAATTCCTTCATAGCGATCGCGATCCCGAGAATCAACCAAAGTTACCCCTGATAAATTTTTACGATTTTTCACCCCATTAATATCGACTTTTATATTTGACTGGATCTGGGGATCGAATTTAGCTTGCTTAATAGGAGGAATTTTATCTGTTAAAGAATAATCTGCTTGATCCCATGCAGTAAAACCACCGTCAAGTACAGCGACACGGTCGTGTCCCAAATAACGCAACAACCACCACAAGCGCGAAGCAAAAGCTAAACGGGAGTCATCATAGGCTACTACCAATGTTTTTTGGAAGTTTACCCCCATCCTGGATAACTTATTAGCTAACTCCGTAAGATTTGGTAAAGGATGTCTTCCACCATGTTCTCTCACTGGAGAAGACAAATCTTCATTCAAATCTAAGTAGTAAGCTCCATCAATGTGGGAAGTTTGGTACTGCTTGCGTCCTAGTTGGGGATCGGGTAGGGAAAAACGACAATCTACTATTACAACATCTGGATCTTCGAGATGTTTTGATAGCCATTCACAAGAAACAACAAATTGATCGCGACTCATTACAGATATTATTTTGGTTATTTTGCAATTAAGGTTTCTAATTAATATGTCTAGTTAATAATTTACTATTATCGATTTTTTGTCCCCATGTCAGAACAAGAAAGTTTTACCCCCAAAATTACAGGAGACGGTTCTTTCACTTTCTTTTCCACAGAATTTGATGAATCTTTCCATAGCCATTATGGAGCTCGCCAAGAAAGTTTTTTAAAATTTGTTAAACCAACATTACTGGATCGAAAAGCCCATCGTTCGCAATTAAGAATATTAGATATTTGCTATGGTTTGGGATATAACACTGCTGCAGCTTTACAAACAATTTGGCATATTAACCCCAACTGTAAAATTGATATTATTGCTTTAGAAATAAATACTTCTGTACCACAAGTAGCGATCGCTCATAATTTATTTGACAATTGGCATTACGAATATACAGATATTTTGGCCGAAATTGCATTTAAACAAAAAGCCAACAGACAAAATCTTCACGCCCAATTACTAATCGGTGATGCTAGATCCTCCATTCAAACTATTTATCGTTCGGGTTTTCGCGCCGATGCAATTTTTCTGGATCCTTTTTCTCCACCCCAATGTCCTCAGCTTTGGACTATTGAATTTATTAAACTAGTTTCCAAATGCTTAGAAACTGACGGCTTACTCGCAACTTATTCTTGTGCTGCAGCAGTGCGTATGGCGATGAAGGCAGCCCTATTAAGAATAGGTTCAACTGCACCTGTTGGTAGACGAACTCCCGGAACTATTGCAACTCCCAGTGAGGCTGTAGAGTTATCATCTTTATCTCAATTGGAGCAAGAGCATTTACTGACTCGAGCTAGTATACCTTACCGCGATCCAGAATTAACAGATTCAGCAAAGATTATTGTTCAACGGCGACAGGAAGAACAAAACATCTCACAATTAGAACCTACTTCTCGCTGGCGAAGGCGATGGGAATCAAAATTGTAAAGAAATAATATACTTAAGGTAATATATAACCCGTGATTTTACTTAGCTGTCATATGTAGCGAATACTGAGCTATTGTAGCTATACTAACTTAGGACTTTACAAACACCAGGAGCCAAGAGAAAGAAAATTGTTTTGTGCCGGTTTTTCTATATTGATTGTTATGTTGGTTCTTACTGCAACCAGAATCAATTTTTTGCGTGAAGTGAATAATGTAAAAAAAAATACCAATTAGACAGATGAACGAGCTTTAAGCTGCATCGATAGCATACCCTACTGGGACTATATTAATCCCCAAGATCTAAGTAGGTCGGCGTGAAAAAATCAAGGTATGTCATTGCGAGTGGAACGAAGTGTAATGAAGCAATCGCAAGGGATACAGCCTTATTTACATTTTGTTACATGATTGGGTTTATTTGTGCTGACTTACTTATTTTCTCATTCCCTATCTTCAAATTGCCTCTGAATCAAAATAATGTATTTTATTTTGTGATGTATATCACAAAATGAATAAGTTAGATATCACTGCAATGACTGTTTAATAATAGTTTCATATTGCCGGTAAGTAGTATCACGGTAAACCTCAAAAACACAGTTATAACCTTGCTCGTAGTTCACAGAAAGTTTGAGTTTTATTTAAACTTCAATAGTGAAATATTATCGGAATTATTCTATGTTAATAAATTTCCGTAGAAAACCTGATTTAACCTTTGCAAAAATTCCTCATACTAGATTACAAAATGAAAAGTATTATTTAAAATCGAACTTTTTGTGCTTTCATAAATCTGTTTTCATAAAAGCATCTAGAATATTTTCTTGGTTCCAAAAGGATAAAGCTAGCTGCATTGCTATAATGTTTGATACAAAAACTTTAAATATAGTTCTTTGAGTTATTTTTACTTTGTCTTTTAGATCTTGCCGTTAACCATTTTTAAGATATTGGAGCACCTTTGTGATTCAATGGAAATCCAATTATAGAATTCCTAGTGAAGAAACAATTAATGAGTCAAGTTCCTTGATTCAAGATAATACTATTGATTCAGATTCTACAGTCATAGGTTTAGAGAATTTAGAGACTTATTATTCCGAATTATCTCAACCAGACTTAGCTGAAAAAGAAGAGCTAGAAAAAAAAGGAGAATTTTCTGACATAGAAAATAATCCTCATGTTAAGTATATTTATGATTCAATTCTTGGGACAAATTTACAAGCCAAAGGTTCTATAGTGAATGGCTTTGAAGCAGATGCACCAAAAGTTTTAGTAGTTGATGATAATGCTGCTAGTCGTATGACTGCTGTTGCTTTATTGGCGATGGAAGGATATCAAGTCATCGAGGCGGAAAGTGGTGCAACTGCCGTAGATTTAGTCAATCACAAACAACCAGATTTAATTTTATTAGATGTGATGATGCCGGAGATGGATGGCTTTGAAGTTTGTCAAATCATCAAACAAGACGAACAAACCAGGTTAATTCCGGTGATATTCATTACAGCACTTAATGATCGGCGCTCTCGTATTCGTGGAATTGAGGTCGGCGCTGATGATTTTCTATCTAAGCCCTTCGACCGAGTGGAGTTAGCTGCTCGAGTAAAATCCTTGGTTCATCAAAAACGTTTAAATGAAGATTTGGATCATGCAGAAAAAGTCTTATTTTCCATTGCAAGAGCAATAGAAAGTCGCGATCCTAATACTGGCGATCACTGCGAGCGTTTAGTTAGTCTCGGTCAAGCATTTGGAGAATATTTAAATTTACCTCGCCATCAAATTAGAGATTTGATGTGGGGTGGTTATCTTCATGATATTGGTAAAGTCGGAATTCCTGATGCTGTATTACTAAAACAAGGAAAGTTAACACCTCATGAATGGGAAATTATGAGGGGACATGTTTTAATTGGAGAGAAAATTTGCCAACCCTTAAGAAGTATGCGTGGGGTTATTCCAATTATTCGTCACCATCACGAACGTTGGGATGGCTCTGGTTATCCTGATGCTTTGAAAGGGAATGAAATTCCTTATTTAGCACAAGTATTTCAAATTATCGATATTTACGACGCTTTAACTAGCGAACGACCTTATAAACAGGCTTATGCTCCAATTGAAGCACTTAAAGTAATGCAGGAAGAAACAGAGAAAGGGTGGCGCAATCCAGAACTTATGAGACTTTTTGCTGATTTTATTAATTATTGTGAAAGTCGATAAGTTTTTTTATTAGCTAATTATCGCCGGTTATCAAAAATCAATATAACTACTCAATATAATTATTTTTGATATATTAAGAATATTCAAAGGAATTTCGCGTCAAATTTCTATGCCTACATCCTTATGAAGGAATAATGCTACCGTTTCAAAGCATATAACAGGCTAGAATCTAACCGACTAGAGCTAAAATATAACCGGTTAAAGATTGTATAAGACTTTTTAAAAATTGTAAACTACTAAGGTTTCGGGTTAATCTAGTAAGCTGCTATGATCTGGGCCGAAGTCTTAATTGATGTCGAGCATTCATAGTAATTTACAGATAGCCGATAGCTAAATTATGGTAGTTGTAGCAATTTTAGCGGCAGGACGCGGAACCAGAATGAAATCTCACCTGCCCAAAGTTTTGCATTCTTTGGGAGGCAAATCACTTTTAGAAAGAGTAATAGATAGTGTTGAACCACTTTCGCCCTTACGCCGCATAGCAATAGTTGGTTATAAGGCTGAAGAAGTTAAAATAGCTATGAAACCAATTCCAGACCTAGAATTTGTTGAGCAAACACAACAATTAGGTACTGGACATGCTATTCAACAACTTCTTCCCCACTTGGAAGGTTACGATGGGGATTTATTAGTGTTAAACGGCGATGTTCCATTGCTGTGCAGTGAAACGATCGAGAATTTATTAGAAACTCACCAAAAATATCAGAATGCTGCAACAATACTTACTGCACAATTCTCAAATCCCAAAGGTTATGGGCGAGTTTTCTGTAATAGTTTAAATATTGTGGAAAAAATAGTCGAAGATAAAGACTGTACTTCAGATGAGAAAAAAAATTGTCGTGTTAACGCAGGAATTTACTGCTTTCGTTGGCGAGATTTAGCTCGTGTATTACCTCATCTAGAAGCAAATAATGCTCAGAAAGAATACTACATCACAGATGCAGTTACTAAAGTTGCACCCGTAATGGCTGTTGATATAGAGGACAGTCAAGAAATTCTTGGTATCAACAACCGCTTGCAACTAGCTAATGCATATGAAATTTTACAAAGACGAGTAAAAGAAAAATGGATGGCTGCTGGTGTAACTATGATTAACCCCGGTAGCGTCACTATTGATGAAACAGTAGAATTAGAATCAGATGTAATTATTGAACCCCAAACTCATTTGCGGGGAAGCACCAAAATTGAAGCTGGTTGCCGCATTGGTCCGGGAAGTTTAATTGAAAATAGTAAATTAGGTAAAAATGTAACTGTTCAGTATTCCGTGATTACTGATAGTTCAATTCAAGGTGGTACGAGAATTGGTCCTTACGCCCACCTCCGCAATCATGTAGAAGTTGCTGCAGAGTGTCGTATTGGTAATTTTGTCGAACTTAAAAAGACGACATTAGGTGAGAAGACTAATGTTGCTCACCTTTCCTATCTTGGCGATACTAGTACTGGAAGTCAGGTAAATATTGGTGCAGGTACAATTACTGCTAATTATGATGGCGTTAACAAACACCGTACTATTATTGGCGAGCGCGCCGGTACTGGTTCTAATAGTGTCTTAGTTGCACCGGTTAGTATTGGTAATAATGCTTATATCGCAGCTGGTTCAACTATTACAAAGGATGTCCCCGATAGTTCCCTGGCGATCGCTCGTTCTCGTCAGATAGTTAAAACTGACTGGAAAATGAAAAATAAAGCAGAGACTCCAGAACCACAAAAATAGACATCCAACTAAAAATAGAGACATAGCAGTGCTACGTCTCTACAAATTCTCTAAGTTTTTCTACGAACGAATTTCTCTAGAAACAAAATGTTTGGACTTCTTTGGTCGCTTCAAGAGTATCACCAATACTTTCCCCATCATGATAAGCCGCTAATAGAGTCTGACTGGTTTTACCCCAAGCTATTTTCCCATTACCATCAAGAGCGATCGCACCAAAATCTCGCTGACGTCCTTCTGCTTCCTCAAATGAACGTTCCATAGCTTTTTCTAAAGTCATTCCGTCGGTAACGCGTACGACGATTCTCGCTGCTAAGCATTCATCAATAATGTCTTCTCCAATTCCAGTACAGCTAACTGCAGCGTATTTACTAGCATAGTTACCTGCTGGCATTGCAGAGTCGCTAACACGACCGACTCGCTCAAAGCCTTTCCCCCCAGTTGAAGTACCTACAGATAATCTTCCGTTAGTATCCAAGGCAACTACACCTATAGTACCGCGTCGGGCAGTTTCACTAGCTACCAATTCTTCTTCGGCAACGACTCCAGCCATGGAACGTTGGAAATTATCTTGTCTTTCGAGTAACCACTCTTGCAAGCGTAATTCAGTTAAAGCATTGTAACTGGGAATTTGTAATTCTCGTGCAAGTTCTGCTGCACCATAATCCGAAAGCACGCGATCAGAAGAAGTTTGTAAAAATTTAGCTAAATTTATTGGGTTCTTAACTCTAGTAACGTTAATTACACCACTTAAACTTTGGGATGTACCATCCATCAAAGAAGCACTCATACGGATTTGTCCATCTGATTGGAGTACCGAGCCAGTCCCAGCATTAAATCGGGGTTCGTCTTCCAGCAATTGACAGCCTCTCACTACAGCTTCATTTGCAGAGGCTCCTGATACTAACAGTGTGTAAACCTCCTCTACAATTTGATGAAGAGTTCGACGTATGACCTCAACTCCGCCTTTACTTTTTAGGGAACTTCCAGCCCCACCGTGAATGATTAACTTTGGTTGCACCTTTGGTTTCATTTCTGTTTTTTACTGTTGATATCTAAATAGAATTTGTATCGTTGTTTTTTGTTTTAGCTTCCGAACGACGACGACGGCAACGTTCCGAGCAGTATTTAACTTCATCCCAACAGTCTTCCCATTTCTTTCGCCAGGAAAAGGGGCGTTGACAAACCGGACAGATTTTTTCCGGTAAGTCAGATTTAGAACGAGAACGTCCCATATTGATTCTGGATTTATCAAATATGAATAATAGTGGGGTGGAAGTTAATTATAACTACTTAAGAAGATATAATATAAGGTTTTTTCTTCCTAGAAAACCGAATTGATTAGAAAAACAACTCGCGATATAGTTGTCTTCGCTAATTTGGTGATGAATTCCTAACGTAAAAACATTATTGTCTGAAAATAAGTATATTCGGTATTGTTTACCACATTCTCAAAGTTAAAAGTGTGACAATTTTAGCTTTTTGGATAGAAGAATTGAGATTCAGTCAGATGAGATACTTCCTGCTGTAACATTGGAAAATATCAATTATATGCAATCCAAGTATCTAGAACTAGCAGGCAAAGGAAAAAATGATTGGTGGCGTTATCTGCTAGGAATACTACTAATTTTAGTTATATGGATTTACGTTGGTGGAATTGCTGCTTGGATTTTTCTCAGCTTTTTTACTACAGATATAGCTCAGCCAACACCATTGTTAACATATGTCAGCAGTAAGATTACTGATGCTTTTCTGTGGCTGGGAGTTTTTCTGACTGTCACAAGGTTACACCGACGTCCTTTCTTGTCGCTAATCAGTGTAAATGGATCGATTTCTATTCGTCGTTTTCTGTCTGGATTAGCTGTTTGGTTTTCAATGTTGTCTATTGTCTTGCTCGGAAATATTCTGTTTACCTCTAATAAATTTTTATTCAATCCTGATTTGGGTCAATGGTTTGTACTCATTCCTTTGGCATTAATCTTGACTCCCATTCAAGCAAGTAGTGAAGAGTTACTGATGCAGGGTTATATCCTTCAGGGTTTTGCTCGTATAACGCGCAAACCAGTATTTCCTATTATTTGTACCAGCTTATTGTTTCTTATCGGTCACCTTCATCGGGTAGAAATGAAGCGAGGGTTGATTTGGGGAGGATTGTTTTACATTATCGTAAGCGTTTTTAATTCAATTATTACTTTGAAAGACAATAGATTGGAGCTTGCTGCTGGACTACATACAGCTACCAATTTTTACTCCGTTTTGATCGTTCAAGGAACAGACATACCTTTTTCAACAGCTTTGCTACAGGTCAAATCTAGAGACCCGAAAGTTTCTTTAGGAATGTGTTTACTTTTGATGTTAGGGTTCTACTTCATTTTTTTCATTAAACCCAAGGTGATTTTGGGATTTGGTAAATGTAAAAAGTAGCAGTTTTTAATCTTTAGTAGCTAAAGGTAAAACTAAACGACTGACTAACCTACTATCTGCTAATTGATAGAAATGCAATTCTCCCCCCAACTGCTGGATTAATTTTTTGCAAATTTGTAAATGTAAACCTGGGGGACATTTAGTTTCAGAAGGAACAAGAATATCTGATAAATTATTACCTTCTAATTCTTCTAATAGTCCTTCCTCAATCCTGCCATTATCTGTAATTGATACTTCCAAATGTTTTTCATTGATCGGACGACACCAAATATCAATTCTGCCATTTGTAATAGAGCGATAGCATACAGCAAGCAAAATTTCATAGATTGCTAATTCTATTTTTATGGTGTCGCCAGCAACTATTAAGGATTGAGGCGAAGATTGATAATTCTCAGTTTTTGTTTCGGGTGGGGAGTTTTCTTCAAACTGTTTTCCCAAACCATGTACCCCGATCCATAATTTCTGTTGTTTGAGCAAACTATCAATTCTTTCCAAGGAACGCTTGAGGATGCTAGCCATGGGTATTTTCTCTGGAGCAAACATTAACTCCCATTGTTCTTGAGCGATCGCTCTATTCACTGATGCTGTTGTTTGCTCTAATTGATGAAGTAATTGTTGGTAACGCATATGGGTGAGTTCATCACCAGTTATTCCCAATTCTTTTATTTGTGCAAGTAGTGCTGCTACAGTCCTGTGACTTTCTTCTAAACGTCGATGTTTGTACCAATTTAGTTGTTCTAAAGTTTCAGCTTTTGCAGTTAGAAGTTGGGTTATTTGCTGCTGACGCCGCGACCATGCTAGCTGCTGAATTAATATACTTACTGCATCAAGAGAAAGTCTTGACCACTGACGTCCTGGTTCATCAGCAATTACCAAAACACCTGAGGGTTCGCCCTTCCCTCCTGTATCCAATGTCATAATTAAAAGTTCTGCGATATGGGAACCATGAAGCCATTTTTTGGTTTCCCCAGGTAGCTTATCGATGCTTAAACTAAGCATACCTTCATTCGCTAATGCCAACTCAATTAAAACCTCTCTTTTGCGTTTAACTATCGCATCTTGAGAAATCGCAAATTTATTATTGAGAACTACTCCTGGAGTAATCTTTGCAATCTCTTCTCCTGGCATCCAAGAGAGTAATAATACTAAAGGAGCATTGAGAAAAGAAGCAATTTGCTCCATCCCTGTTTTTTCTAATGTTTCTTTTAGTTCTTCATCTAACGTTGGGATATGTTGGGTTTTTCCTAAAATACGCAAAGATTTGCCCAAACTATCTAAAAAGTGCTGTTTTTGTTGGTTTGATTCATTTAACTGCCATTGTCTGACAATTGTGCCAATTTGTCGGCTAACTGCTTGGATTAATTCTTTTTCTAAGTTAGACCAATAACGGTTTATGTCAGTTGTTACTATTAGTAATGTATTGGGGAAGCGGTTGGGAGTACAATTCGCAATTAATAGCGATCGCACACCTTGGGAAAGTAAAATCGTGCGCCAGTTAAATAAGCATAGATCTTCTTCTAAATTTTCAATCCCTACTGCAAGTTTTTGATATTCCAAAAGTTGTCGGTCTACTTCCCTGAGGGCTTCAAAGGTAATATTTACAGGCAAAATCCGCTGATTTTTTCTTTGACCTTGGTAAAGAATTTGATAACAATCCCGTTCGGAATTTAACTGCAATACTAAAAACCGGTTAGCATCAAGTCGCCCTAATATAGTTGACGCAGCATCACTAAAAATTTTTTGAATATCTTGAATGTCTTGTTCTTGATAAATTCCTTGTAGCATTCCGGTTGTAATGCGTGCATGTTCCTTCACCTGTTGAATCGTATTTTCCATTGAGTCAACTGGCGTATTTAAGGAAATTAGTCCTGCTGCACCTCTAATAAAATTTTGCTCTGCTTCTGCCCAAATTCGAGGTTCCTTATTTTCTACCGCCAAAAAACCTAATAATTCTTTCTGCCAAATAATCGGAGCAGCCAATAAACTTCGTGCTTGTAGTTGTTTTAATAATTTAGTTGTTGAATAGCTATTTAAGGAACTTTTACCGTCACCGATAAATATCATGTGACCGCCTGACAATGTATAGTAAAAGTCATTAAACTCTCGAGCATTGATTTGCGTCTGTGCCGGAATTCCATGTTTATTTAAAGCATTTAAACCTAATTTCTTCCCTTGGTTTCTTTTTCGCTGCCAGAAATAATTACCTTTACGCTCAAACCAGTAAATATTCGTGCGGCTGGGTGAAATAAAATCATGGGTGGTATGAACTACTGCTTCTAGCCTTTGTTCGAAATCGTTCAGATTTGGTAAACTTTGCAATAATTCCAATAATGGTTCATCTGGATGCTTGGTTTGCTTATGGAATAAATCTACTTCATGATGATAAAGTATGGTTCCCAACTCGCCTAAAATAGTCATCAGCATGACTTTAATCTCTGAAGAAAGTAGGTATCCCCAACGCTCCGATGCCATTAAAACGATACCTAAACAACAGTCACGATAACGAATTGGTAAAATAACTGTTCCTTTAAGATTATGTTTTTCGGCCAATTCTTGCCATTCCTCAGCCCTAGTCTCAAGTCTTAAATCAGCTACGCCTAGGGGACGTTGTTCAATTGTGACTTGCTCTAATAAATCTCCAGGACTCAGCACTAGTCTTTGCTGCAAAACCTTGGTTTCATTTCCTGGAGTAATGCCGCCTTTACCAAATAAAATATGGTTTAAACGGTCGTAAAGCGCAACCCAAATTAGGCTGTATTGAAAATACTCTTGAAAAAAAGAAACAGTTTTTTCAATTAGAGCATCAACGTTGTCTTCTTCCCTTAAATTTTGGAGAATACGTCCTAGAGAAAGAATTTTTTGTTCGGTGGTAATCTTATTTAGCTGCACCATCCGGCTTTAAGTCGAAATACCTTGTTAATAATAGGGTTCCCATAAAAGCATCTCAATCGATAAAATTTTATTGGAGGTTGGGGATTGGCAACTGGCGACTGGCGACTGGCGACTGGGAAGATAATCTACATTAATCATCATCTCCCCTACGCTAAAGGCTTATAGCTGCGCTACCTACGGATCCGTCGACGCCGCAGATTCTACCTACCTATCATCTTCTTCTTCGCTACCTTTGGAACGAACGGATTCCTACGTACCGTTCATCTGTCGAGATGCGTCCTAATGCTAATGTCCAATCCCTAATCCCCAACCCCTAATCCCCAATCCCTAATCCCCAATTACCTTGAATATCTATCAATCTTTAGTTCGCCCAATTTTATTTAATCTCCTTAAAGCTGACCCAGAGCAGTTACACTCATCAACCCTCAGTAGTTTGAGTTGGCTGGAGCAAAATCGTCATATTGCAGGTGTAAGCTCGATCGCTCGTCACCTAGAAAAAACTTTATGTATTTCGGACCAGAAGCTAGAGCAAAATTTATTTGGTCTGCATTTCCCCAATCCCATGGGTTTAGCTGCAGGTTTTGATAAAGATGGTGTTGCTGCTGCGATCTGGTCTCACTTTGGATTCGGATTTGCGGAACTGGGAACAGTAACATATTTAGCACAACCGGGTAATCCTAAACCTCGCTTGTTTCGTTTACCTTTAGATTACGCAGCTTTGAATCGAATGGGTTTTAATAATCGTGGTGCAGAAGCAATGGCAACAAGATTAAAATCTGTTAGTATCAATAGTTCTTCTATTCCTATAGGAATAAATCTAGGTAAATCGAAGGTTACACCACTCGCAGATGCTGCAGATGATTATTTGAATAGTTTTCGTCTACTCAAAGATTACGGTAAATATTTTGTTGTTAACGTTTCTTCTCCTAATACTCCCGGCTTGCGAAAACTTCAAGACGCCTCATTTTTAGCTTCAATTTTAACTGCATTACAAGCAGAAAATTCTCTACGCAAACCAATTTTTGTTAAAATTGCTCCAGATTTAGAATGGGAAGCGATCGCCGACATTATTTCCCTAGTACAACAATCTGGATTAGCTGGAATTATTGCCACAAATACTACTATCAGTCGTGAAGGTCTTAAAACCCAAGCGATCGAGAGAACTGGTAACTCACCCCAGCAAGAAGCTGGCGGTATCAGTGGTGCACCAGTACGCGATCGCTCTACGGAGGTCATTCGATATATTTACCAACAAACCGGAGGTAAAATGCCGATTATTGGTGTTGGTGGTGTGTTTAACGCCGAAGATGCTTGGGAGAAAATTACAGCTGGTGCAACTTTGGTTCAAGTTTACACGGGTTGGATTTATCAAGGTCCAATGATGATACGTCAGATTCTTGAAGGTTTGCTTGTCAAGTTAGAACAGAACAAACTAAATTCCATCTCCGAAGCTGTGGGTTTGCAAGTTAAACAGCAAAAATCGATCTAAAGTCATCGATTCAAAAAAATTCACTTGGAACTAGTTACCGATCTAGAACACACAACTATGCTTCGCCATCCACAGGGAAAAATTCCTTCGTTTCCTTAGAATAGGTCCAAGCAATACCGTCAGGGTCGCGATTGCGAGACCATTCGGAAAACTGTGGATCGTTTCGCCGTTTAAAAACAGTACTTGAATACACACCTAAACGTTTAGCAAGCTCTGATTGAATTAAAGAACCAAATAATAGTTGCTTTTCTAAAGGTTTCTTATCTTCTGTGTGGAGGTGCTCTGGTTCGGCGTTAATTTGTTCGGAGATGGTTTCATTTACCAAGCTTTCAGCATGACTAACTTCCTTTTTAGGCTCTAATTCTGCCAAAATCTGAGTACTTGATTTTAGCGTTGGAGCAGAAAATTCTTCTGCTTCTGGTTCGCTAGAATCCAATAAACTGCTCAAAGTCTTAGCAGTAATAAAGTGATAAACTTGATTGCCATCTTCAACTTTAACGATTCTGGCACCAAATTCTCCGGCTTTTGTATCCAGGTAACGTTTTGCTTTTGTTCCAGAAAAATTACCCTTAATTGCTAAGTCTATCGGTGTAATTCTACCTTGATTACTTTCAATTAGTTGGTGAAATGTCGGATTAACTTTTGTACACCATTGCTGCCACCGATAACTCTGAAATAATCTCAAACCAATTAATAGTGCTACAAGCACTATCCAAATTCGCCAAGTGTTGACAAAGAAAATAATTGCAACCGAGATTGGCAAAATTAAAACGAGAAAACCTTTCCCGTAACCTTCTATCGTTTTTTCACTCATGCCCATCGTTGCCAAGAGGTTTGTTTGGAAAATAATTTAAGAAATAATATTATCTTTGCAAAATTTTGGACATTTGTTTGTAGCGTTTGCTGATTTGCCAAAAAATTATTTGACAACTACTACTGGAGCTAATGATTTCTCAAAAGCCTGGTATATAAGGATAGCATCCATTGAAGATAAAGGAAAATTTTGGCAAAAATTTGCGAAAAAAAGCAAAAATGCTTCTTTAGAGGGAAATTTATTTCAAATAATTTTTTAAATCTTACGTAAGTTTTGATTTGTAATAGGTATCTTTTTATCGTAGTTTAAGTATAAAGAAGGCTATGGAAATAAGGCTATTAAAAATACAAGCTTTCGCTGTTCCCAAACCTAATGACGTCAAAATATAAAATTTAACAAAACTATAATGAAATTTACTGCCTTACTATTGTCAATACATTTTCTATTTTCGGGTATTTCCGTTTTCGGGATCATTCCTAACAAAGATGCAATGTGCAGTAATTATGATGGACATGAGATTTGTATTCTCAATATTCAACGTAGTGCAAAAAGATACTGGAATTACAGAGTCGCAATCAGTGTTGACGGAGAGAATAAGCCCGTTGAAATATATAACTGTCGTGGAAGATTTAAGATTCAGCGCAATGGTAAAGTTGTTCCATTTGAAGAAAATAGTCCTGGTAAGCTGATATGCAAATATTTTAAAAAGTAGATTCTGAAAAATAAATTTAAATTTAGAAAATAGTTTTTATCGGTCTCTGATACATATTAGGGGTCAACAATTCTCTAGCAAAGAAAAAAAATTAATTTGAATGATAAATCTATTTGCGGGAATTCCTGTTAACTGGCAAGACTGGCTAACTGTTTTCTCTTATGTCGGTTTTACAGTCTTCATCATTGTTTGTATTTTGGCGACCCAAAAAAACTAGTTAGGATTCATCACACGAAAACTCCTAACTCAGTTAATTAACCTGGAGGGCGATCGCAATGAATAAATTTTTGAGTCATTAGCCCTAAATCTTGAAAATATCACCTGTGGAACCAAAATCCAAAGCTTTACTCACTCATATTGTGCTATCTTCTGTAGATATGTCATATCGGTTCTGGTAGGGAACAGCTATCAGAGGTAATGGGGAAAGATTGGTGAAAATCCAACACTGTCCCGCAACTGTGATGAGATAAAACAAAAGCTTTGTTTATCTCTAAGTCAGGATGCCCGCCGTATTTTTTCTGAGTCAGGTAAAACGTCTGCGAGGTACAGATGATGTCGAATCAATTTTTATTGCAATTAAATGAAATAGATATGCGAGATATATACCCAGAGGGTATTGCATTTGGTAAGTAGATTTTTAAGTTATTAGATCTGTATAAACATTAATTTTTGTGTTTCAAAGTATGGATGCAGAAGCAATTGCTTGAAAAAATTCCTCTTAAATTTGTTTCTACATCTATGCTCCATTTGCCCTACAAAACTTAGCTATTTTGTTCTGCTTTCAAAAAGACTGTACTACAGTTCATCTTTGATGAGACTTCTTGCGTACGGTTAGCTGAAGAAATGTACAGATACTTCAGGGCGAAGTGCTGGTGCTAAACTATCTCGTCTACAAATGAGGACTCAATTGGTAAATCCTCAAACGAGAAGAAATTAACTTTCTGTAATTTGAGTCAATAATTTTTCGCGAACATTATAACAATGCATAAAATTCCTGTAACTGTTATCACTGGATTTCTTGGTGCTGGTAAAACTACTCTTGTCCGCAATCTTCTCAAAAATAATCAAGGGCGTCGTATTGCTGTTTTAGTCAATGAATTTGGCGAAGTTGGTATTGATGGTGAAATTTTACGTGGGTGTCAAGTTTGTGATCAAGAAGGGAATCCACAAACTAATATTGTTGAACTGAATAATGGATGTCTTTGCTGTACCGTCCAGGAAGAATTTTATCCAGTGATGCAACAGTTAGTTGAGAGACGAGATAGTATTGACTGTATTCTTGTAGAAACTTCAGGTTTAGCTTTACCGAAACCTTTGGTACAAGCTTTTCGCTGGCATCAAATTCGTAACGCTGCAACGGTCGATGGTGTTGTCACGGTTGTGGATTGTCAAGCCTTAGCCATGGGACATCTTGTTAACGATTTCGCTGCTTTGGAAAAACAACGAGAATCTGACGAAAGTATTGAGCATGAGACTCCCCTCGAAGAATTATTTGAAGATCAGTTAGCTTTTGCAGATTTAGTTTTATTAACGAAAACAGATTTAGTTGATAAGGATACTGTTGCTAGAGTTACTGAATCATTACAAAATCAAGTTCCACCGGGAGTTAAAATTGTACCTTGCGATCACGGAGAAATTAATACCGATTTATTGTTAGGTTTTAATGCTGCAGTTGAAGATAATCTCAAAAATCGTCCTAGTCATCATGACCATGAAGAAGAACACGAACATGATGATGGAATTAACTCGGTGGAATTTGTTTTAGACCAAGGATTTGAACCAAAAGTTTTGATTAATAAACTACAAGAGTTAGTGCAACAAGAAGAAATTTATCGCATTAAAGGTTTTATAAACGTTCCTCAAAAGCCAATGCGGATGATTCTTCAAGGAGTTGGTAATCGCTTTGATTCGTTTTACGACCGCATGTGGTTAGATGAAGAACCTCGTCAAACCCGTTTAGTATTTATTGGTCGGGAGCTTCAAGCAGCAAAAGTAGAAAAAGCGATTTTGAACTAGTTTGGGGATAGCACTAAGATGCCGCCGCCTTGCGGCACATGGGGGTTAGGGATTGCTGGAAACTGGATGAGATAAAACGTCCATCAATATTCCTGGGCGACCTAAATGAAATCCTTGAACATAATCTACTTTTAATTTGCGTAAAGCATCTAAAATAGTTTGATTTTCGACAAATTCAGCTATGGTTTTAAGACCAATTCCTTCGGCTATGTGATTAATTGCTTCCACCATTACCCTTGAGGCTTTATTACTATTCAATTCCTTGATGAAAGAGCCATCAATTTTTAAATAATCCACAGGTAAATTCTTTAAATAAGTCAAAGAGGACATACCTTTACCAAAGTCATCGAGAGCAAAACTACAGCCAAGATTTTTGAGAGAATTAATAAACTTTGAGACTCTAGTCAGATTAGAAACTGCCACGGTTTCAGTAATTTCAAAGCAGAATAAGTCCGGAGGAAGATGGGAATCGGTCAGTTTTTGTGACAAAAATTCTAGAAAAGATTCGCTGTTGAGTGATGCTCCCGAAAGATTAATGGAAAAGCGATAATCTTGTAAATCAAAGTTAGTTCCAGAAGATTCACCCTCCGAATGAAAATTGCTGAGCTTTTCCATTAAATTATTAACGACCCAAGTATCAATATCAGTAATTAGGGAGTTACGCTCTGCTATGTCTAAGAATATATTGGGGGAAATAACTCCATTACTTTTATCTGTAAGGCGCAATAAAATTTCAAAGTATCTTTTTTTGTCATCTACTTCCAAAGGAACAATGGGTTGCGCGTAGAGGCTAAACAAATTTTCTTGGAGAGCTTGGCGAAGATGTTTAACCCAGCATTTGGTTTTTTCTTGACGTTCTTTGAAAGTAGAGATGGGGTCTGAATAAACAGTAATACAATCTCGACCTCGCTCTTTAGATTGATATAAAGATAGATCGGCAGCTTTGAGCAACAGATCGGGATTATTTTCGGAGGTGGGTATTACACTTGCGATACCAACACTAATGGTGACAACAGAATTTGTTGAGGAATCAAGATGAGGGATATTTAATTCTCTAACAGCAATCCTCATATCTTCGGCAACTTTAATTGCTCCAGATTCGGGTGTGTGGGGTAAGATTGCAGCAAATTCTTCTCCTCCGTAACGCGTTAATACATCTCCAGGTCTTTTGATTGTGCTGGCAATTGCTTTAGCTACTTGTTGCAAGCACTCATCCCCGAGTTGATGACCATAGGTATCATTATATTTTTTGAAACAATCCACATCACAGATGATTAATGACAGGGGAGAAGAAGCGCGTTTAAGCCTATACCACTCTTTATATAGTTGTTGGTCGAAATAACGGCGATTATAGAGATTAGTTAAAGAATCTACAATAGCTAGTTTGGATAATTGTTGGTAAAGTAATCCTTGTTTAATGCCAATGGCTAATTGGGTTGTCAATTTTTCTAGTAAGTCAATCTCTCTTATTTGCCACTGTCGGGACGATTTATATTGGTCTGCAATAAGCCATCCCCACAAGGTATTTTTAACAGTACTAGGATCTGCTGATTGAGTAGGATTAATTAAAATTGGAGCTATTAATCGTGCTTTAGGATTAAGTAAGGATTGCGCATCTAAGAGAATTTCTGTTTTCTGCTTTCTGTTTTCTGTTTTATTTACTTCAATTTTATGAATTTTGTTTTGTAGATCGCATTTGCTGTAAGGTATGTTGCCATCTACACTATTTGTGTAACAGATATGTTGATGGTTGTTTGTATTTAAGAGAAAGTAATCATAGGGTATATTTTCCTCAAAATCAATTGTAATACCACTGGAAGCATAGGCTTTAATCGATATGCTTTGATTGTTTATTTGAGTTTGATTATTTATTTGAGCTAACCAAACAAGGTCACAGTCTAATAAAGCTCTTATCTCTTTAGTTGCAGTTTCTAAAATTAATTTTAAATCTAGTGATTGACGAATACGATCGCTGATTTCTCCTAATAATTTTTGTTGGGCAGCATCTTGGGCTAAATTTTGACGTAAGCTCTGAAGGGAAAGATGGGTTTCAATTCGTGCTAGTAATTCTTCTTCCTTAATCGGTTTAGTTATGTAATCTACCGCCCCTAATTTAAAGCCCTGTACTTTGTTTTCGGTCTCTTTTAGGGCAGTCATAAAAATAACCGGAATATCTTTGGTACTGGGGTTACTTTTTAAGTAACGACAGGTAGCAAATCCATCAAGGTTCGACATCATCACGTCTAATAAAATTAGGTCGGGATGATTAGCTTTGGCAGTTTCAATAGCTTTATTTCCACTCTGAGCAATGAGAATTTTATAACCAACTTTTTTCAAATATTGAAATAAAAGCTGTAAATTATTGGGATTATCATCAACTATTAAAATTATTTTAGATGGTAGAGAATTTACTAAGTTATTCATGTTAATCTTAATCTATTTTCACCCATATTATGGGTTTTAACCGACTCGGAATTAACTAGTAACCAGTAAAAATACTTGTATTGTTTTTGGATATTACTAATATTTTTTAATTTTATTTCATCATTATTACGCTTAGGGAAACATAAAATCCTTGTTAGTTCGGGCTTGAAGTGAAAAGCGATTATTGCTTCTATAATATTAGAAAATAAAGCTTAAAAGCTAATAATAGTCTAAGGTTTACAAAGTTGTTTCCGATTTTTATGTTTCCAGAGTTACGCAAGAATACGAAGCCCTAAAACTCATATTTCATCACTTCATAATGTAATATTAATTACTATGTGTTTTGCGACTGAAAGGCGAAAATCAGAAAAAATAAGTGTTTATACATAAAAAAAGCCTAGTTAAGTAATACTTAGACATTACTTAAAATATTACAAAAAATCTTTAAAGGCTAGGGCGGTAATACTGCTGATAGTCATCGACATTTAATTTATCAATTTCTGAAATAAAATTTCTAATTGCTCCTGCTGACAATTAAGAACAAGCTGTCGAACCTTTTGCACAAAAGGGATATATTGAGAATTTGTTTCTTCGAAAAAATTTATCTGCTCTTTAATTGCTTCTATATCTCCGAACTTGGCTAGTTCTAATAATTGGATTAATTCCTGCTGAGGAGGTACAACCAGAACATATAAGTCTTCTTCTGTAACGGTTTCGACTGATTGCCAATCTAACTGTAAATTACTTTCTAATAGTTCTAGCAGTTGTTCTAAGTCTACAGGTTTAGATAAGAAGCCGTGACAATTCATTTCCGATTGTTTGAGAATTGACTGGCTATTAGCCGAAATCATAATAGTTACTGTATTTTGTAACTCATGGTGTTGTTTGATTCTAGTAATCATTTCTTTACCATCCATGACTGGCATAACTAAATCCACCAAGATAGCATCGGGTTTAAAAGTTTCAGCTATAGCTAAACCTGTTTCACCATTATTAGCTTCTGCAATGATAAAGCCTAAGGGTTCTAGATATCTAACCAATAAAGCTCGGTTGTCATTGCGATCATCCACAACGAGGATTTTTTGGGGTTCCCTCAAACAACGGATATTTTGATAATTAGGCCCAGATGATGTGGGTAAAATATTGGCATCTGCTTCCAAGATTTCTAAATCGAACCAAAACTTAGTTCCTTGACCTACTTTGCTTTTCAGTTGGATTTGACTACCCATAAGTTGAATAATGTTTTGGCTAATATTTAATCCTAAGCCGGTTCCTTCAGGATTTTCAGTTATATTTCTTAATTGTCTAAATGGAAGGAAAATTTCAGTGAATTTAGTGCTGGGGATGCCGATTCCCGTATCTTCGATCTGAAAACGGATTTTTTGGATTTTTCCAGGCTTAAGGCGTTTCTTTTGTTGCTTTGTTTTTATATTAGAAACTTTGAAGGTTATGGTGCCATTTGAGGTAAATTTAACGGCATTACCCAGTAAGTTTAATAAAACCTGTCGCAATCGGGTTTCATCAGCACTCACTATTTTAGGTAGAGAAGGTGAAATTGAAGTAGAAAATTTTAAATATTTTTGCTGAGCGCGGAGACGAAAGATAGTCGCAATTTCGTTTAAGAATTGAATAAAATTAAATTCTTGTGGTTCTAATTGCAGTTTGTTAGCTGTTATTTTCGATAAGTCAAGGATGTCATTAATTAGAGTCAGCAGATGTTGACCAGATTGATTAATGATTCTTATGGAATCAAGTTGCTGTGTCGTTAAATCAGAGTCTTTTTGCAAAATGCTACTAAAACCAAGGATGCTATTTAGGGGTGTGCGTAATTCATGGCTCATATGAGCAATAAAAGCATCTTTAGCTTGGTTAGCTTTTTGGAGTTTGGTTTTACTTTCTTTAAGATCAATTTCCGCTTGTTTGCGATCGCTAATATTTCCAACTATGGCAACAAAATATTCCGCTTTTCCCGACTTATGTTTGATTAGAGTGACTGTTAAATGAGCCCATACGATCAAGCCATTACTGTCAATGTAGCGTTTCTCACAGGAATAACTTTCGAACTCCCCAGCTAGCATTTGTCTGACATATTCTAAATCAAGAACTGAGTCTTCGGGGTCGGTAACGTCTGCGAAGCCTTTCTGTAATAATTCTGCTTCAGAATAGCCGAGCATCTGGCAAAAGCCTTGGTTAACCTTAAGAAAACGAAATTCTGGGTTAAGATGGGCAATACCTATTGCTGCTTGTTCAAAAGTACTACGGAAGAGTTTTTCGTTTTTTCTGAGGGCTGCTTCAGTTTGTACAGAGGCAATAGAATTACCAATATCCTTTGCCATCAACTCGATAATTTTTCTTTCCTCTTCAGTAAATTCTGATTTTCTAAATTTAGTATCGCAAAAGATTAATCTTCCGTAGAGATTGCCATTGACAAAAATTGGCGTAATGATAAAGGATTCTAATTTTAAGTCGAGACAAGTGGGAGGATTTTTGATTGATTTGCTTTCCCCAAGCTGATTGTAGGTAATGGTAGAAAGATTTTCTTCTACTACCGACCCACAGTAAGTACAAAGACAAGGAGATTTGTAACCCACTTCTAAATCTAAAGGCGATTCAACAGCGACAATATTATATATAGAATCATTGACCTCGCTGACAATCCCCGTAGGTAGATTGAACATCTGGCATCCAGCTTGGAGATAATTGCTAAATAAATCATCTAACTGTTGATAATTGGAAACCGCTAGACGATGAATTTGTTGAAGGCAATTGCTAAAATTGGCTAAGCTTTGCGTACGCTGGGCAACTCGCTGTTCTAGCTCAGCATTGGCTTGCAGGATTTGCTCTTGAGCTTGTTTAATTTCGGTGATGTCCCGACAACTAGAAATTAAATCCCCTGCGGGAGTAAAAGTGAGAGTTAATTCTTCATTAAAAGTATGACCGTCGCGGTGTTTGGCTAAAGCTTCTCCCTGCCATTTTCCCCGCTGTTGTAAAATAGGAAATATTTCTCGTTCGAATCGACCTAATTCTTCAGGTTCGTAGAGAATATGCCAAGATTGACCGATTAATTCTTCGGGTTGAGTGTAGCCAAAAATCTCTAGGTGAGCTTGATTAAGATAAATAAACCTATCATCACTGAGAATTGCAATGCCATCACTAGCGGTTTCTATCGCTGCCAATTGACGGCTCTGCAATTCTTGAGCAAGTTTTTGTTCGGTGAGGTCGCGGGCGCTGGCATATAACAGTCCCTGATAGGAAGTTGCCATCCATTGAAAATAACGATAAGAACCATCTTTGCAGCGGTAACGATTCTTAAAACCTATGGTATCACGATCTTTTTCCAGTCTTTTTAGCTCTTCGATGCTAGATTGTACGTCGTCAGGGTGAATAAAATTCAGGAATGGTTGATTGAGCAATTCCTCTTGGGTATACCCTAAAATCCTTTCAAAACTGGGGTTAATTCGTCTAAAACAATTATTCTGTGGAGTAGCTACACATAAAAGTTCTAGAGATAGATTAAAAAAGTTGTTTATTTCCTGTTTTTTACTTTGTAACTCTGTTAAAGTATTTTCTAGTTGCAGCTGAACTACTTTAATTTCATCTATTTTGACAAAACTAATTACAATTCCCTGTCTTTGTTGGTTTTCCGTGTGATAAGGGTGGATTCGCACCAAGAGATAGGAGTCACATTCTAGATGCTTAACCTCTAATTCAATAGATTTTTGATTTGAATTGACTTCCTCCAACAATGCTTGTAAATTAGGGCATTCTATTTTGAGGGTAAGTTCTTTTAACGGGCGTTCTAGATCTGTGTGGCGTACGGAGACTGCTGCTGTTGCAGCAGGGGTAAACTTACGAATTTTTAACTCTGAGTCTAAAAAGATAACTCCAATTTCTGTACTCTTAAGTAAATTATCAATGTCGTCATTGAGTTGAGTAAGTTCTAAGATTTTTGACTGATACTCAATGTTAACTGTGTGCAGTTCTTCATTAACTGAATGTAATTCTTCATTAGTGCTTTGTAGTTCTTCATTGGAGGCGGTTAATTCTTCATTTGATGCCTGTTGTTCTTCGTTAGTAGTTTCTAATTCTTCGATTAATGCTTGAAGATTTTCCCGGGTATGTTGCAACTCATGCTCTAATTCTAAAATTCGCCGTTGAGCTTCATTGTTAGCTTCAAATATTTGTACTGGTGTTTTTTCTAGAGACGGTACAATTTCTTTGCGATTAATTTGTACCAGATAAAAGTTCCCACTTTCCCAATTATTTTCTGGGGGAATAACCTTGAGGTTTATATAATACGTATTCCTTCCCTGTTCTAGTTTAATTTCAGAATAAATAATCGATTTCTTTTCTTTTTTAGCTCGATGAAGGGCAGTATTTAGAGGTAGCTGTAAGGGCAATACTACCATTTTGGTAACATCAGTAACAATTTCCCCATATGGAGGTTTAAATAGTTTACTTGAGTTGCCATAAACATAAAGTAATTGATAATCTGAACTCACCAGCATGATAACCGAGTGAGAGTCGTTTAACATGCGTTGGAGACTATGCTCATGAATTGATTTTGTATTATTTGGAAATTTAGGTTTTAAAGTCTGAGAATAAGAGTTGACGGTAAATTTAGAGATGGTTCTTGGAGGAATGGCGAACTTAATATCTCTTCTTTTTTGGTAAATTTTCCATTTTTTGTTTAAAGCTGTAAATTCAGAAGTAAATATTCCTAAAGATTCAGCTTCTCCTAGAAAGAGCACTCCCTTGACCAATAAAGAGAAATGAAGATTACGCAGTATCTGTTGTTGCAAATCCGACTGCATATAAATTAGGACATTACGGCAGCTGATTAAGTGCATACGGGTAAAACCCGCATCTTTAGTCAGATCTTGGGGGGAGAAAATTAACATTTCTCTTAATGTGCGTATCACCTGAAAAGATTCATCTTTGGGGATGAAATATTTTTGTAATCGTTCGGGAGTGATATGATTAACAATAGATTGGGGGTAAATTCCCGTAGAAGCTTTTTTTAACGCAGTGTGATCTATATCGGTAGCAAAAATCTTTACTCTCTGGGATTTATTTAAATCCTCTAAGGCTTCATGGATCAAAATCGCTAGGGAATAAGCTTCTTCCCCCGTAGAGCAAGCCGCTACCCAAAACCTCAATTCTTCCTGGGGTTTGGCCTGCTCGATTAAAACGGGCAAAATATTATTTTCTAAATGATTCCAGGCTGCTTGATCGCGGAAAAAATGAGTGACGTTAATTAGTAAATCCGAGCAAAGAACTTTCCTTTCTTCCTCAGAGTGATGGAGAAATTTAAGATAACTGGCGATATCTGGAAAGTTATTAATCAAACGGCGACGGTGAATCCGTCGTGATATGGTACTAGTTTTGTAGTGAGAAAAATCGATTTTTTCCGTTTCAAGCAAAAGATTAGCCATTTGCTGAAGGTGAGAAGAAGTCAGAAAGCTTGTGTCATTAGACTCAATTTCTAGACAATCTGCAGGTGAGAGAATGCATTGATAGATTAGTTGCGCTAGTTCTTGGGGGGGGAGAATTTGGTTTACGACTCCAGTAGCGATCGCACTGCGGGGCATACCATCAAACTCTGCCGTTTCTGGATCTTGTACTAAAGATACTCCCCCTGCTTCATTAATAATCTTTAAGCCATGGGTTCCGTCACTACCTGAGCCTGACAAAATTACCCCAATGGATCGTTCTTTGTAGTTATTAGCTAAAGAGGTAAAGAACAGATCGATGGGAAAGTTGAGTTCGTATCTATCATTTTCGTTTTTTTTACGTTCTTCTAACCTTAATAAGTTGGTTTCTAAAACTAAATTCTTACCTGGAGGAATTAGATACACCGAATTGGGCTGCAACTGCATATCTTGTGTAACTCGATGAACTTCCATACCCGTGTGTCGCTGGAGTAATTCTTTCATCAAGCTTTTAAAATCTGGCGAGAGATGCTGAATCACAACAAAAGCAGCACCGCTATCGGAGGGTAGGTGATCGAACAGTTCTTCTAAAACACTCAACCCACCTGCTGATGTACCAATACCAACTACGAATAAGTCATCATTTACTGTTTCCTTGAGATACAGTTTTTTACGAGTAGGCATAGTTTCAGTAGGATATTCAAGTTAGGTGCTGATACTTGTCATATTTCAGTATAAAAAGAAGTGTAGCTCATATACTGTTATTAAGTGTATAAATTATTTTTGATTAACTCGCTCCTTGTTAAGGCAGCTACAACAAATGGAGTCCGTCAGATTTTGATTTCTGTAAAGCTAGAGCAATTCTCGCTAAGATCGGATTACAAGTTTTACAAATTGGATTAGTAAAATAAAATGCACGCGTCAATATCGCAGCAAAATACTAATGATCGCACTGCCATAGTTATCGGTAGCAGTATGGCTGGACTTTTAAGTGCAAGGGTTTTAGCAGATTATTTTGCTCGTGTAGTTGTAGTTGAGCGCGATACCTTACCCCAAGAGCCCCAAACCCGTACAGGTGTTCCTCAAGCAAATCATGTTCATGTACTGCTTACCCAAGGAAAAAGAATTTTAGAAAAATTATTTCCTGGGATAGATTCAGAGATAAAGGAAGCTGGAGCACCAAAAATCGATTGGGCTAAGGAATACGCACTTTTTGGTTTTTGGGGCTGGCATCCGCATATTGAATCGGATTTGATCACCCACACTTGTAGTCGTGCATTTTTAGAATGGTTGGTACATCGTCGTCTTTTGAGTTTTGATAATGTTAAGTTTTTAGAAAAAACTCAAGTTCAGGAATTGCTAAGTGATGAGTCTAATTCTCAAGTCAAGGGAGTCAAGGTATATCACTTAGATCGGCATCAAGAAGAAGAATTAACTGCAGATTTAGTTGTGGATGCTTCTGGTCGTAATTCCCAAGCACGTAATTGGTTAAAATCAATGGGTTATCAGACACCAGAAAAAACAGAGATCAATTCTTTTTTGGGTTATAGCACTCGTTGGTATGAACGTCCTCAAAATTTAGAAGTAAATTGGCAAGCTTTAGGAGTTCTCTCTAAACCTCCCCATAATAAACGAGGAGGAGTTTTGGTTCCTGCAGAAGGTAATCGTTGGATTATAACTTTGGGAGGTATCGGTAAAGATTATCCACCTACTGATGACAAAGGTTTTTTAGAATATGCCCGTACTCTACGTAACTCAGCGATTTATGACCTAATCAAAGATGCTAAACCTATTTCCAAGGTGTATGGTTATCGTCGTACAGAAAATTGCTGGCATCGTTATGAAAAATTAGCGCGTTTGCCAGATGGTTTAGTCATTATTGGGGATGCAGTTTGTGCTTTCAATCCGATATATGGTCAAGGAATGACAACTGCTGCTTTAGGAGCTTTAACTCTACAAAAATGCTTACAAAAGCAGTTCAGTGGTTCCAATTATACAATTGTGGGATTAGCTAAAAAGTTTCAAAAACAGTTAGCTCAGGTGTTAAAAACTCCGTGGTTAATGGCGACAAGTGATGATTGTCGTTGGGAAAGTACTGAAGGTGGAAAACCCGATACAATGACTCGATTTATGCATAAATATATGGATGAAGTGATGTTATTATCAACCCGCCAGCCAAAATTACATCGGACATTTTTTGAAGTCATACATATGATTAAACCGCCTGCAGCATTGTTTGCGCCTGGTATTGTTTTGGGAGTTTTAGGACAGGTAATTAGGGCGAAAATCAATGGTAATTCACGGAAGGTTTTAGCTACTTCTACAGAAGTTCTTTCTTAATGAATTTATAAGGAAATAGTAAATAGGGATACTTAGACATTTTTTTCTTGTTTTTTGTCTGAGTCCCTATATTTTTTATAAATATTTTTCCGAAATGTAAAATGAACAAATTGATTCTATTTAGATAAGTATTTTTGCGAAATATACAAAATACATGACCCATGAACCAGGAATTTCCATCAAAAAGCCCGACAAATTCTGGAATAAGTCTTTGAAAATAGAAGATCCCCGCAATTTGTTTTCGTCAGTAGGAAAGGCTGCGTTAAATGGTCTTTTGGGTAATTTAGATAGTGCTGCTGAAAATCTAGTGGAAGCTTCAGCAGAATTAGGAATAGCAAAAACACCGGGAGAAATTGCTTGGTTACTGATTTATAATTCTTTGACGACTGCAATGGTTGCTTTAGTGAAGAGCAATCAAGATTTGCAGATAAAAATAGATAATAATGAATTGGAAGTTAATGAACTCAAGATAATTTGTGATTATCACTTAGATCGCTTTTTGAAAGATAACGAATTACGTATTAACCAAAACTTTTTTACAAATCCCAAAGATTTACCCATTATTGAAATAATCAAAGTTCCTTTGAGGCAATGGTTAGAAGAGTTTGGGGAAGATAAAGCCGCAGCACAAAGTATTAGTGATCGCCTACCGACTTATTTTGTCTATGCTTTACGTGAGGAATGGAACAAAGATTCTCAAAAATACGCCTGTTTAACAGAACAGCCTGATACTCCTTTTATTAAAGCTAGCGAACAGGAAAATGCATGGCGGCGCTACTCAGCTTGGCTGCAAAGACAGGTTGAAGAACCGATGTTTTTCGAAGCATTTGGTCTCAAACAAATCTATGTTCCTTTGTATGCCTACTACAATTGTGAAGTTGAAGAAAATCAGCAGGATGATAAGTTTGAGGATAGACTACATGAAAACAAGCAATATCAGCGGGTTGTTGTTGATTTAGAAAGTCAACTCGAAACCTGGTTAAATCAAGCAGACCCTCATGACGCGATTCGAGTTATAAGTGGTGGACCAGGAAGCGGTAAATCTTCGTTTACAAAAATATTTGCTGCCAAGCAAGCAGAAAAAGAAAAGGTTCGAGTTTTATTTATTCCTTTACATCAATTCAATCCTACAGATGATTTGGTGGATGCAATTGGTAAATTTATTCAATCGGACATTGATAATATTTTACCTTCTAATCCTCTATCAAAAGAAAATGCTGAACCACGCTTACTGATTATTTTCGATGGTTTAGATGAACTAGCTATGCAGGGTAAAGCAGTTCAAGAAGTTGCTCAGCAATTTGTTAGGGAGATAGAAAAAAAAGTAGATAGATTTAATTCTAATAAAACTCGACTGCAAGCTTTAATTACTGGACGAGAACTGATAGTGCAGGCGAATAGTAATGAGTTCCGCAAACCAGAGCAAATTTTACACGTTCTACCTTATTTTGTCAGTAAAGATGATAAAGGAAAACATAATTACAAAGATGAACGCAAATTATTAAATGAAGATAAGCGCCAGCAATGGTGGAAGAAGTACAGTTTACTTAAGGGTCAAAAATATAGTAGCTTACCAAAAGAATTAGAAAAAAATAATTTAATTGAAATTACTTCCCAGCCTTTACTAAATTATTTGGTTGCTCTGAGTTTTATTAGGAAGAAAGTAGATTTTTCTCAAGAGAGTAATCTGAATATAATTTATGCAGATTTACTCAAATCTGTTTATGAAAGAGTTTGGGAAAATAAACGACAACATCCTGCAGTTAAGGGACTTAAGGAACAAGATTTTATCCGTGTTCTAGAAGAAATTGCTTTATCTTCTTGGCATGGTGATGGACGTACAACAACAGTCAGAGATATTGAAAATCATTGCAACCGCAGTGGTTTAAAAAAATGGCTGATGGAATTTCAAAAAAAAGCTGAGGAAGGCGTAACTAGGTTGTTACTTGCTTTTTATTTTCGTCAAAGTGGCTCGAATAATCAAGGAGACAAAACTTTTGAATTTACTCACAAGAGTTTTGGTGAGTATTTAACAGCAACACGCATTGTGCGGGAAATAAAACTAATTCACAAAAAGCTGAAAGCACAACAAAACGATCCTGATGAGGGTTGGGATGAAAAAGAAGCTCTAACCCGCTGGGCAAATTTGTGTGGTGCTTCACCGATGGATGAGTATTTGTTTAACTTTGTATTAGATGAAATACGCTTACAGAGTATACAAAATCCCTCGGATATTGCTAATTGGCAGCAAACACTATGCGAATTAATTAGTTTTATGCTGCGTCATGGAATGCCAATGGAACGTTTGAATCCTCGACCAGATTTTCATCAAGCAAATCAACAGGCGCGGAATGCAGAAGAAGCACTGTTGGTTGTATTAAATGCTTGTGCTAGGGTAACAGAAAATATTTCTCAAATTGAATGGGATTCCCCTGAAGCTTTTGGAAACTGGATTTCCCGACTACAAGGACAAAGAGTAGACGGTATTGTATTTTGCTTGAATCATCTGAGTTTTTTGAATTTGAAAGATTGCATTCTGTTATTTAGAGAGTTTTACTGGGCGAATCTTGAAGGGGTGATTCTTGAAGGGGCGAACCTTTATCGGGCGAATCTTTATGGGGCGAATCTTGAAGGGGTGATTCTTGAAGGGGCGAATCTTTTAGGGGCGACTCTTGAAGGGGTGATTCTTTATGGGGCGAATCTTTCAGGGGCGAATCTTTCAGGGGCGAATCTTTCAGGGGCGAATCTTTCAGGGGCGAATCTTTCAGGGGCGAATCTTTCAGGGGCGATTCTTTCAGGGGCGATTTTTTATCGGGCGACTCTTGAAGAGGTAAAAAATTATGAAAGTGCTAATTTTAAAGGAGCTAATCTCACAGAAACAGTACTTGAAGGTAAAGTAAAGACTTAAGTGATTTAAAATTCCTGTATGAGCTAAAAGTGAATTGTGTCGCTACTATGGTGCGAACTTATACTAATTCAATAAATCATTGCAACAGATTCTCCGGTAGAGACGTTGCATGCAACGTCTCTACAAAATCTATCTGTCTCATTATTTTTCCAAATTGGTATTATCTCAATGCTCCACATCCAGAGAAAGACCATGCAAAGCAACTAGAAGCAAGATGACTCTTTCAGTTCCTAGTTGATATGTACCTCATGGATTATTCATCTCGACAAACTTGGAATTGAAGGTAATTCCTCAGGATTGTCATCTTTTGTGATTTCTTCAATACCTTTCATTAAATTCAAATAACCGCGATATAAATTCAATAATTCAGAGGTAATTGCTGGATTAGAAAGTATGGGATTATTCAGCAAGTTATTGTTATTGGCAAGATTATTATTAGCAAAATCAATATCTAAAGTTGATAAAGTTGATACATTAAAATTGTCAATTACACTGCTAATTCCTGATTGACTAGAAATATTACTGGAAAAATCAATAATTTTATTCGCTTCAAGGTTAGCAAAATCAAAATTAAAATCGATACTGTCAAAGCTATCAAAAGTTGTCTCAACAAAGCTTAAATAATCAAGTTCTAAATCTAAACCTAAAATTTTGCGATCGCTATTTGTTGCTTGACTACTATTACTTGCCGACTGAGTAACAATTTGACGAATTTGATCGGGAGTCAGATTTGGGTTTGCACTGAGCATTAATGCAACCATTCCACTGACGTGAGGAGCCGCCATAGATGTACCACTGTAGGATTCATATCCATCATTTGGGACTGTAGAGTAGATATTTACGCCCGGAGCGGTCACATAAGCAATTTCATCATTACCAGCACGGTTGGAAAAATCAGCCAATTCATTATTTCGATCTACTGCTCCAACTGCAATTCCATAATCATCTGCATAGTTAGCCGGATACAAAGGAACTTCTCCGGAACTATTTCCAGCAGCCATGACAACAGTTACACCATTTTTATGGGCATATTCAATTGCTGATTCCACATCCCAACTGGGATATTCACCTCCAAGACTCAGATTAATAACATCAGCGCCGTTATCTACTGCGTAGTAAATTCCATCAACAATCGAACTGTAATAACCAGAACCACTATCATCAAGTACCTTCACGGGCATAATCTGGGCATCATAGGCTATACCAGTTACGCCATAATTATTATTAACACCAGCGATAGTACCTGCAACATGGGTACCATGTCCATCTTTGTCTAACGTGTCGTTGTTATCGTCATGGAAATTCCAACCGTAAATATCATCGATAAAACCATTACCGTCATCATCTTTGCCGTTACCAGCAATTTCCTTACTATTTGTCCAAATGTTATCTCGTAAATCCTTGTGGTTGTAGTCAACCCCACCATCAAGCACAGCAACAATTACACCTTCTCCGGTATATCCTTCATTCCAAGCACTTGGAGCATTTATCAAATCGGCTCCCCAATTATTACCACCTAAATCTGGAACTTCATTGATTTCTTTACCTGTAATTGTTTCTAAAGCTTCTTTTGTATCAATAGAACCATAACCTGTTGAAGAGTTATAACTACTGTTACTAACTAATCCTGAATAAGTGGGTTCTTGAAAGCTGAAAGTATTCTTTGAAGAGAAAGTATTGATATTTTGCCCTTTGCGATAATCGAGATTATTATTCAGGTAATCGATGGACATAAATTATTTTTAGAAAAAATTGTTATTTATTAGCAGCACGAAACTTTAAAAGCTTCACCGAAGTAAAGTTTTTAGTTATTGATATGCTTATGAAATTAAAAATAATGTAAATAAAAAAAATAAACAGATAATTGATTTACAGATTAGTTATGAACAAGAGAAAATTTGTCATCAAATAGTGACAGGATGTGCGATCGGCATCAACACACCCTGTATTAAATTTGAGCTAATCAGTAATCAGCTGCAAACTAATTTATATATCTGATAACTGTTAACTGTTAGCGGAGCGTGCGCGTTAGCGCATTAACTGATTAAGAAAATCCTCTAGAAATTGCCATTGCTCGTCTTACTGCTGCATCAGCATTTATTAATCCATGACCGTATTCCGTGTCATAACCAATAGCACCTAGATCGGTAGCAGTTTGAGAAATAATGGATTTAATTTGCTCTGCAGTTAAATTTTTATTGACACTCCAAAGTAATGAGGCAATACCAGATACCATTGCTGTTGATGCAGAAGTTCCATTAAATCGAGGGTCGTAGCCGTGAGTGTGGAAGCTACTAGATGGGTTAATTATGGCATTGGTACTAACAAATTCCGATGGAGCCATTAAGGTTAAACCATCTCCACGATTTGAACCCCACCATCCAATTCCAGAATAATCAATTCTTTGACCCGGTGTTTTTGGATTACCATACCAATCTGCTGTACCCCAAGAAGCACCGACAGCCATTACATTACTGTATTTTGCCGCTAAGTTAGCAGGGCTAGCAATACTATTACCACCGTCATTACCAGATGCAATTACAAAGAGAGCATTACTTTGATTGTTAGCAATTATCTGTTCGAGTTGTACTGAGTAACCGCCAACTAAACTTAAGTTGATGACTGCAAACTGTCCTAGGGAATTTGCTTCTTTAATTATTGTGTCAACAGCTCCAACCAGGTTATAGTCTCCAGAATCGCCACCTACAACATCAATGGTATAAATGGAAGAATTCCAATTAATTCCAGCAATACCTTGACCATTATTTGCTGCTGCTCCCATTGTTCCTTGAACGGGAGTCCCATGAGAAAAACCTTGCCATTCATCTAAATAATTATTACCAACAACAATAGTATCTCGTAGGTCGGGGTGAAGATTACCATTACTGTCAGTACCCAAGCCCGTATCGACAATCCCCATCAGCACATTATTATTACCTTGAGTAAAACGCCAAGCATTTTGAACGCCCGTCATGTGCAGGTTCCACTGCTGATTAAATAAAGGATCGTTAGGTATAACGGATAAATTAAGAGTGGTATCTGCAAATTGAACTACTTCGATATTTTCAAATAGGATCTGACGACCGTCACTAAATTTAATCGCATCAAATACACGTGCGCCATCGCCAGGATTGTAAACAACACCTCCATTTCCATTATTTGCAAGGTTGATTCCAACCGTGTTGGAAACATAATTGGACAAGTTGAGTGTGTCAAACAAACCCGAGGAGTAATTATAATTGCCATTACCGGAGAAAATATTCAAGTTGTAGCCCGACTGATAAGTAAAAGTATCAGCTCCAAAAGTTCCTTGGATATGATTTGTATTGCTATTTGCTGATTGAGGAATCGGAGATGCTACAACATTACTATCCCCACCTGCTGTTGGTAATGGTAAAGGACTACTACTTGTTGGTACAGGTGAATTTGTCTTGGGAACTGACGAAAAAGTTAGATTATAATCTGCTTCATTAAGGCTGTATGAATAAATATATACGTTATGTTCGTTATGTTTTCCGGGTTCTAAAGTTTCAATAATTGATTCATCAGAACCTGGACTCGTCGAACTAGAAACGATCTGACCATTAATGTCGAGTAAATGTACATCAATATCACTATCGCTATTATTATTGAGACCACTTACCGTTATATCAATATCGCTTCTACCATCTAAAGTTAATTGGTAATAATTATTTAAATCTAAACCACCGATGCGGTCGCTAATCGCTGCTCCATTTTCTAATTTGTACGCTTCGGTAAGAGTATCTCCCCCTAGATCTAAAAGTTCTGCACCAACAGTTAATCTATATCGGATATCCACATCTTCTTCGTAAGGATAAACTCGAATATAGTAATCACCTTCTTCCAAAATTTCATTGATCAATTCCGACCTCGTACCGCCGCGATTGGAATAAGCTATTACTTCGTCTCCATCTATTTGCAAGTTAGAATTGCGATCTTGAATTAGAGTGACGTCAGCATCGGCACTCAAATCATCCAAGGACAAGTTAAAACTGCTACTAGCACCGATAGTAAATTTATAGAAGTCACTTCCTTCTAACGAACTGACTGTATCAGTAATAATGACATTGTCAGTACCAAGATTTATATCGAAGGGATTTGAAATTTCCACTGCCATAATTTTGAGCCTGTGGTGGTACTACATATTCTATGAAAGTCGATTGTCTCTTAATTTACAAACTAATAAAGCTATCTTGTTCTAATTTTTACGAATGAGTAATCAGTATTTTATTAAGTTTTTATATTGGTATAAAGTCATTTTTTTTACATTTCGTCTTTACAGTATTATGAAGAGTTGATAAAAAATATACTCGTGACAAAATATTGCTCTATATTTTTGCAGCAAAAAAATTATTAATTCCTACTCCTTACTCATTACTCATTACTTATTACTCATTACTTATTACTCAAATCGTCTTCTCCTGCTAGTCTGAAAAAAATACTAGTGCTGATAATTTTTAAAGATGTTCCTGGAAAATTATGTGATGAATTCCGGGCTATTGGGTATTGGGCTAAATACAGTTTTAGTTTTCATAGCCTGGATCGCTCCCAAAAAACTTTTAACTCCCGTTGGTTTAATACATGCTTGGTTTTTGGGTGCAATACTTTGGTTAACTTTAGGTTGGCAAGGATATTTACTGGTAATATTTTATTTCTTGGTTGGTTCTGCTGTTACCCGTATTGGTATGGCAGAAAAAGAAGCTTTGGGTATTGCTGAAGAACGTTCTGGTACGAGAGGTCCGGGAAATGTTTGGGGCTCGGCATTTACGGGTTCGGTTTGTGCTTTGGCTGTATTAGCAGTTCGTTTGTTTTACCCGACAACTGATGGAAATCTGAAGCTAACCATAGTTTCCCTGCTAATACTAGGATTTGTTGCTAGCTTTAGTACAAAACTTTCTGACACTTCTGCAACTGAAGTTGGTAAAGCTTATGGTAAAAGCACTTATTTAATTACCACTTTAAAACCTGTTCCCCGTGGTACGGAAGGAGCGGTGAGTTTGGAAGGAACCCTTGCTGGTATTTTTGCTTCTGCTGCGATCGCATTTTTTGGATGGGGAATTGGTCTGATTGATTTAATTGGAGTTTTGTGGTGTACTCTAGCTGCTTTTATTGCAACTAATATTGAAAGTGTCATCGGTGCAACTTTAGAATCCCGCTATGATTGGCTTACCCATGATGTTGTGAACATTGTAAATACCTCAATTGGAGCAATTGTTGCGATCGCACTAGCTTTGTTGTGGAAAAGTTTTTCCTGAAGTTGGGTAATGGGTAATTGGTAATGGGTAATTGGTAATTGGTAATGAATGGAAAAGTATAGCGGATTGGTACAACCAAAAAGCTAAAAATTAGATGTAAAGCAGGTTGCACTCCTGACTTCTGACTTCTGACTTCTGATTCCTGACTCCTGCTAGAAATATTGAAAATACCTTTATTTAATTCCCAATTCCTAGTAGTCCACCACATAAGTTATGAGGGGTTAGTAATAAGAATAAAAAGTTCTTGTCTCCCCCCTCTCCCCTTACCTGCCTTCACCCGTCAAAATTAATGTGGTCGAGTACTAGTTCCCAATCCATAAATTAACGCTACAATTACGGGATGTTTCGCTTAGTCAATTATTGAGATCGAACGTTTAAATTGCTTTGCGCAAAAACATAAATCATATCGGGGAATCATGACACTTAAGATCTTCGGCAAATAATTTTAAGTGTTTATACGTAATTATTTCGTATATTAGTTGCTGTTTAGCACTTCTAGATTTAGGATATCTATGGTGAATTGGTGAAAGGATATTCTTCTAGAATGTGAATTATCTGATATCAAGGCTTGCACTATTTATTAGTCGTTTGTACGTATTCATTTTATGGAACCTTTACAGTTTTTGACCGTAGACGAAAAACCAATCGGTATAGGGGAAGTAATAAAATATTTACGAGCTTCAGGAAAGTTAGGACATTTTATAGGAGATGTTCTCCGTCAAAAAGTTATAGAACAAGAAATTAAAGCCAAAGAAGATGAAATAGAACTTAATTCTGTAATTGTCGAACAGGCTGCGATCGACTTTAGGCTCAAAAATCAACTTACTGAACCCCAAAAGTTTCAGGAATGGCTAGTGAAAAATAATACTGATTACACTACTTTTCATGAATCTATATCTTTTGGTTTTAAGTTAGACAAGCTCAAAGTTTTAGTTACAGAGGGAAAAATTTCCGAATATTTCATCGAACGTAAAATTTTTCTGGATCGAGTAGTTCTCTCAAGGATAATTGTTGATACTCGAGAATTGGCTGAAGAGTTACAAACTCAAATTCAAGAAGGTGTTAGCTTTGAGCAATTAGCTAGGGAATATTCCCTCACAGATGACCGCATTCTTAACGGGATGATGGGAGCAGTAAGTAGGGGAACAATGCCGGATGTACTCCGTGCTGCAGTGGATATAGCTAATGCTGGGGATTTATTAGGACCGATCCAACTAGAGGAACGTTATGGTTTATTTCGGGTCGAACAGTTTCTCCCGGCGACTTTGGAAGATATTCAGTTAAAAAAAGCTCTACAGAATGAATTATTTGAGAAATGGCTAGCGGAGAAAATTCAAAAACTGACGGTCAAGCTGGAAGTGAAGTAACAGCAGTTGATGATTCTTTTGCGGCTCAAGTGCTAGCTTCTTTGGCTTGGAATCAACCACCATTGTCTTGGTTAACAACCGAACAACAGTCCCGAGTGGAAGAACTTGGGAAAGTGTTGCGCTATAAATTAGGAGAAAAAATTTGGTCGTCTTTCTCGACGTCAACAGAATATCAATTTTTAATTATTTCTGGTAAGGTTCGTTGGCGAGATGAAAAGACCAGTCAACCTATAGGAACAATAGATGCAGGGAATTGGTTTGGCGATTTAAAAAAGTCAGTTGTTGACTGTAAAGCAGTTGCAGCAAGTAAAGAAGTTATTATTGTTCGTTGGGAAACTACTGTTTGGGAGGAACTTGCTACGCCTCAAATAGTTGAATTCTGGCGTGAAGATGATTTGGAAACTCCTGAGAAAACTTCTGAGAAACTTTCTGAAAAAACTCTTGATAGAGGTTTAAGTGATAACGGTTTAATTTCCAAACAAACTAATACTGAAATTAGGGATGAAGAATTTACAGAGCAAGCAGCTACAAACAAACAAGCTCAAACTCAACTAGATCTATCTAAAGTACAAGAATTAGCAGTAAATAACAGTAACTATTCCGGCGATACAGAACCTCCTTCAAATCATTCTTCTCGTCAAGAATACAGTTACTCCAGTACTCGCCAAAGTTTACTTAACCTGACCCTTCCTCCTCAAGGTTTGAATTCTGCAGCTTATCCATTTGTTAGTAGCTCGAATACTGGTGCTGCTTGTTTGACAATGGTGGCGCAACAGTTAGAACACCCTGTAAAACTAGAATGGGTGCAACGTCAACTCAGAGGACAACGTCCAAAACATTTGATTGAAGCCTCAGAAAAATTAGGTTTTGTTTTGCGCCGCTTGCAAATTAATAGTTGGAAGGAATTACGACAACTTTCATATCCAGTTTTATTACGATGGGGTACATCTGGTCATAATGACGGTAATTGGGTGGTAGCTTACGCGATGGCTGGCGATCGCCTGATTATTGCTAATCCCCTCAATACAGAACAACGTTGTGAAAGTCTTACCCAAGAGATAGTTGAAGAGTATTGGGATGGTAAACTCTGGCAAGCAGAACTAGTTCAAAAACAAGAAAAGTTTAACTTAGGTTGGTTTACTCCAGCTGTTTGGCGCTACAAAGGTTTACTTTCAGAAGTTTTAATAGCTTCTTTTACTCTGCAGTTATTGGGTTTAACTACCCCATTAATTACCCAAGTCATTATTGATAAAGTCATGGTACAGGAGAGTTTACCAACTCTCGATGTCATGGCGATAGCTTTATTATTAGTTGCGGTTTTTGAAGCAGTTCTGGGAATTCTCCGTTTATTTATTTTTACCCATACAGCCCGTCGCTTAGATTTAAGTTTATCAGCGCAATTATTTCGCCACTTAATGCGTTTACCATTAGCTTATTTCGAATCGCGACGGGTGGGAGATACGGTAGCGCGGGTCCAAGAATTGGAACAAATTCGTCAGTTTCTTACCGGTACAGCATTAACAGTTGTACTCGACAGCATCTTTGCTGTGGTCTACCTGGCGTTAATGTTCTATTACAATCTTTCCCTAACTGTAGTTGCTTTAGCCGTACTACCTTTATTTGCCACATTAACCTTAATCGCCACACCGATTCTTCGTAATTGGCTAAACCAAACCTTTAACCGCAGCGCCGATAGTCAATCATTTTTAGTCGAGACAGTCACCGGGATTCACTCTGTTAAAGCCCATGCAGCCGAACCCATAGCTCGCGATCGCTGGGAAGGATTATTTGCTCGGTTTGTTCGTACTGGATTTAAAGCTTCTACTACTTCCAATATCAGTAGTAATATTGGTGATTTTTTAACTAATTTTTCTAGTTTATTGATTCTGTGGTTTGGAGCCAAATTAGTTATCGAACAAAAGCTAACAGTCGGTCAATTGGTAGCCTTTCAAATGCTATCTGGACGGGTAACTGGACCACTGTTACGTTTGGTGCAACTATGGCAAAATTTGCAACAAGTTCTCCTATCAGTAGATCGAATTGGGGATATTCTTAACGTTGCGCCAGAAGCAGAACCGGGAACGGGTTTAGTTCTACCAAGCATTAAAGGACAAGTTACCTTCGAGCAAGTATTCTTTCGCTATAAAAGTAATACCGAACCCGTATTAAGAGGAATCTCCTTCGATGCTCAACCAGGACAATTTGTCGGTATTGTCGGACGCAGCGGTTCTGGTAAAAGTACTCTCTCCAAACTTTTACAGCGCCTATACCAAATCGAATCAGGTCGGATTTTAGTAGATGGTTTTGATATTAAAAGTGCTGATATTGCATCTTTACGTCAGCAAATAGCCGTAGTTCTCCAAGAAGATTTTTTGTTTAATGGCACCATCTTAGAAAATATTACTTTGGGACATCCTGATATTAGCGCCGAAGAAGTTGTTGAAGCTGCTAGACTTGCAGTCGCCCATGATTTTATCAGTCAACTCCCCCACGGTTACGAAACCAATGTGGGCGAACGGGGTACAGCCTTATCAGGGGGACAACGTCAACGGATCGCCCTCGCAAGATTATTCCTTTCCCATGCTCCAATTTTAATTTTGGATGAAGCAACTAGCGCTTTAGATAGCGAAACCGAACAACAAGTTCTGCAAAACCTACAAAAAATCTCTGAAGGAAGAACAGTATTTCTAATTGCTCACCGTTTTGCACCTCTGAAGCGTGCTGATTTGATATTAGTGATGGAAAAAGGTGTAATTGCAGAGCGGGGTAACCA
Source organism: Mastigocoleus testarum BC008 (assembly GCF_001456025.1). Lineage (GTDB taxonomy): Bacteria > Cyanobacteriota > Cyanobacteriia > Cyanobacteriales > Nostocaceae > Mastigocoleus > Mastigocoleus testarum. The sequence goes on along the minus strand of NZ_LMTZ01000086.1, from coordinate 21,104 downwards.
CCCAGAGTTATTACGACAAAAAGGTTTGTATTGGTCGTTGTATCAAAGACAGCAAGCAAATGTTTAGGATCTTTTGTCACCAAAATTTTTCTCAACTGAAATATTAAATGATAATTCCTAATGTTTGAATAATATGCAGAACTTCCCAAAAATGATTTAGACAGGTTAAGAGAACTCAAACATTCTATTGAATATAGTTCTCAAAATAAATCTAAGTATGCTTATAATTTCGATGAATATTATGAGGAATTGAGTGAGTTCTTCCAATTGATGGCTGACCCACTTCCTCCAGATTGTGAATTGAAAGAATCGCTATTACCTAAGCTATTACCTAAGCTATTACCTAAATATTATCTTGATTTCAAAGAAGAATATTACAAAACAGGGCCTTATACATTTTTGAATCATTGCCAATATTCAAAAATAATTATTTTTACTAAATTGAAATCTGCCAAAGACTAGGCAGTCAGCACAAATTTATTCAATTATTAAGAAGAAGATAATTAAACAATTAATGGGAGTATACAATAAAAACCTAACTGCCAATTACCAATTACCAATTATCAATTACCAATTACCAATTACCAATTACCAAAATTTGTTTATTTATACTTATTTACTTAAATAATGTTGGTATTGTATCTTATTTGAGTAATAAATCCGATATTTAATTTTGTTTTTTTAGAGTATTTTAGATAGTTTTTCAAAACACAAAAAAATCTAATTTAATTACAAAATACAAAAACATAAAACTCTTTATATTCCCATATTAAATATTTAAATAAACAAGTATTTTTATGGATAGTATTCTTAGTTTAAAAGTGTAAAAATTTACGGTAGTACCTATTGAGGTCTTACCGAATGGATGAACAGCGTCTGCGCGCTTATCTGACACTGATTCAAGAACTGCTACGATGTCCGAGTGGAGAAGAACTGGCACTATTGAAAGAACATTCAGATCTGCTTGATGCTGATTTCATTAAAATTATGGAACATGTAGCAAATCAAGCAGAAGAGCAGGGTGCACAAGGGGCTGCATATTTTTTACGAAATTTAGCACAACAGTTAAAAGAAGCAGTAGAACAAGCATCGGGAAATCTTGAAAGTGACCCCGAAGATCGTTATTCTGCTTATATTAAATTAATTGAAACTTTATTAAACTGTCCTAGCGGTTCAGAAGCAGAAGTTTTACGTAAAAATCAAGAATTAATTGATAGAGGTTTTATTCTTAAAGTTACTCAAGTTGCAGGAATGTTGGAAGAGATTGGTGAAGGAAGAGCCGCTAATTTCTTACAAAATATTGCTGCTCCCCTTGCTGAAGGATTAATTACTTCATTACCGCCAGATGTTTCAAAAAGTCATATAGATTTTCTGGCGGAAGCTTTACGAATAACTTCTAACAGTAATGCTAACGCTAAGATGGTTTATCCATTGTTACAAAATAATTTGGATAAACTCAATCTACAATTAGCTAAAGCAATTACAGAGTGGGTTAAGGACATTACAACTAGAGTCCAGCCTCCCATCGCCCAAAGTATTGCTGTTGATATTGTTCACTTTAGTATTTTGATTCAAAGATTTCCCTTAGGAAACCATAGTGATAATCTGGAAATCGCTGTTAGTGGATATCATGCAGCATTGACAATTTTTGAGCGCGATCGCTTTCCCGAACAATGGGCTGGAACTCACAATAACCTTGGTAATGCTTATGTGGAGAGGGTCCAGGGTGACCGAGCAGACAATTTAGAACAAGCAATTGCATCTTATAAAGCAGCTGCGGAAGTCTACGGACGAGACCGCGCTCCTGATGATTGGGCGATGGTGCAAAATAACCTCGGTACTGCTTACTTCAACCGCATTTTAGATGAAAAAGCAGAGAATGTTGAAATTGCTATTGAATGTTATCTAAATGCGCTGCAAATCTATCAACGGGAATTAACTCCCTACAAATGGGCAGCAATTCAATTTAATCTTGGTAATGCTTATAGCGATCGCATTTTTGATGACAGAGAAGAAAATATTGAACTAGCAATTGAATACTATTTAGCTGCATTAGAGGTATATCAACGCGAACGTACTCCCAACGAATGGGCAATGGTTCAATACAATTTAGGTAACACTTATAGAAACCGCATTCGTGGAGATGAATCTGAAAATCTAGATTCTGCTAATAGATGCTATTTAGCTGCCTTAGAAATATACAAAAATAATCACTTTCCATCACAAGAATAATAGATTATTTGGGTTAAATTGTAATCGCTTAAGGGTAAGTGCTACGAAAATAGCTATTTTAGAAAGTGTATCTTGAGGGCGCATGGCAGTGCACCTACGTCTTTATAGTATGGTGGGCAATGCCCACTTAATACTATAAATAGTATAGATGAAATAGTATAAATAAAAATACGAAAATTACAAATTTTGTTTTATCATTAGTTCCAACAATTATTTACTTATTATATTATTTACACTTTATTTTATACAAGTTGCTACAGTAAATTATATCACTTGTTTTATGGTTACAAAATAATCGAAATTTTAAAATTAAGACTTGAAAACCAACTAAAACTCTTGCAGACCAAGACTAACAGAGTAACCTGTTTATTTAATACCCGATACATGATAGTTTAAAAATCCACAAACAAATTAAGATAGAATATCTTTTGTTTTTTCTACAAAGGATTTTTAAGTTTGCTGACGTTTTATCAGTATCTTGAATTTAAGTTAGGATTTTAGTTAAAAATACCCAAGTATATTTATAAGCAATTAGAAAATCATATGATAGTCGCAGATCAAAAGCGCTTCCGTGCATATCAAAATCTAATTGAAGAATTATTGAGTTGTGAAAAAGGTCAAGAGAAAGATGTTTTAAAATCAAATCAAGATTTGATTGATGAAGAACTAATCCAAATATTGCTTTCAGAGGCAGATAAAGTATCTAGCCAAGGCAACGAGTTTGTTAGTAACTTGATGTTATCAATTGCAGTTTGCATTGGTGAAGAATTAGATTCTATATCATCTACAATTGATCGAAAAAAAATAGAAAATTTAGACCGACAGCAAAAACAAAATTATCTAAAATTTCTGCTACAAATTCTGGAAGTTACAGCGGAAAGTCAAGGTAGAAAAGAGTCAATTTATCCTATGATGATGGATAATCTTGATAAATTAGATTCGTCATTTACCGAAATTTTACGCCAGTGGGGAGTTGATGTATTGTCTGAGAATAAATCAGAAGATGCAGAATCTCTGGCGGCAATTTTAGTGGAATTTGGTAATTTAATTAGCCAGTTTCATGCAGGTGATAAAGCTAATAATATTGAAATAGCCATTGTCTGCCATAAAATGGCTCTCACTGTATTCGAACGGGATAAATACCCCTTTGATTGGAGTACTACTCAGAACAATTTAGGAACAGCTTTTTTCTACAGAATTAATGGAAATAGAGCCGCTAATGTCGAGAAAGCTATTGCAGCTTATAATGAAGCACTCAAAACTTTAAAACAGGTTCCTTTACCACAACAATGGGTGGCAATAAAATATAACTTAGCTAATGCTTATCGTCATCGTATTAGGGGCGAACGCAGCGAGAATTTGGAGCAAGCTATTGAGGCTTACACTGAGGCTTTATCGGGTTATACGCGCGATACTTCGCCTTTAGATTGGGCAAGAATTAAAAATTATTTGGGTAATATTTATTACGAGAGAATCAAAGGCGATCGAGGACAAAATTTAGAAAAAGCAATTGAGTTTTATAATGCTGCCTTAGAAGTGATTACAGCTCGAATTAATCCCACTGAATGGGCAACAATCCAAAATAATTTAGGCAATGCTTTCCGCAACCGCACAAAAGGTAATGAAGCTGAAAATTTAGAACAAGCAATTAATGTCTATAAACAAGCTTTAGGAGTTTATACTAGTAACACTTATCCTGAAGAATGGGCAATGACGCAAAATAATTTGGGTAATGCTTTTCGTCATCGACTTTATGGGGATACAGCCGAAAACATAGAGCAAGCTATTAACGCATACCGTGCAGCGTTGCAGGTAATTACTCGAGAAGCCTGTGCAAAAGAATGGGCAATGACACAAAATAATTTGGGTAATGCTTACCGCAATCGGATCGAGGGCAATCAATTTGAGAATTTAGAAAGAGCGATCGCTGCTTATAATAAAGCATTACAAGTAATTACTCGGGAAACTTTCCCACAACAATGGGCGACAATCCAAAACAATTTAGGTCATGCTTACCGCAGCCGGATCAAAGGCTCTCAACCTGAAAATATCCAACAGGCGATGAGAGCTTATAAAAAAGCTTTATCTGTTTATAATCGTCGCGATTTCCCCCAAGAATGGGCAACAACACAAAATTATTTACATTCAGTTTCTTACGTGAAAGCTCAAAGCAATCGACCCCAAAGTTTGAAGTCTACCATCTGTTCTAATTTACTTTATCAATATTAGCTTGATTTTAAGCGGTTATTTTTTTTGGAAGTAACAATCGCCAACAAAATATGTAATTAGTCGCATTAGCCTTATCAGGGTCTAACGAAAATTATGCTTGTGGGTATTTACAGAGAGAACATATTATTATCGATTAACTATGAATCATTAACTATAGCCAACGAACAGACGAGATAGTTGTGAAATTAGATTATGAAATTAGATTATGAAATTAGAAATAATTTTATTAATTCAACGCTGATGTAATAAATTGGTAACAAAGGGAAAATTTTTAGCATTTTGGTAAATTTTGTTGAGTTTATCTGTTGCCTCGGAATCTATTTCACCTTTGTGGATACAAATTAGCTTGGTTGCTGTCTGGATATTGCTAATTGCTCTTGCAGCATGGTTAGTATGGCGTCTAGGGAGTGACGATTCAGAGGTTATCCGCAAAATAGTTCATATCGGTACTGGCAATGTGATTTTACTCGCTTGGTGGTTAGACATGCCTGCCATTATCGGTATTGTAGCTTCAGTGATCGCTAGTGCTGTCATGTTGTTGTCTTATCGCTTCCCTATTCTCCCCGGAATTAATAGTGTTGGTCGTCAAAGTTTGGGGACATTTTTCTATTCTGTGAGTATTGGAATTCTGATTGCTTGGTTTTGGAATATTCAACAACCACAATATGCTGTCCTGGGTGTTTTAGTCATGGCTTGGGGCGATGGTTTAGCAGCTTTGATTGGAAGGCGTTTTGGAAAAAATAAGTATGAAGTTTTTGGCGGTCAGAAAAGCTTGGAAGGGTCTGCAACTATGGCTGTCGTGACTTTTACTGTCAGTTTTTTAGTCTCTATTTTCGTGAGTGGTAACTTTTGGCAGGCTGCTTTAGTATCAACGATAGTTGCAGTAATTACAACTGCATTAGAAACCTTTTCTTTATTGGGTATTGATAATTTGACTGTTCCTTTAGGTAGTGCGACTCTAGCATATATATTAGACCGGTTAACACAAGGTATTGGTTAGAGATATTTTTGTTAATGCCAAAATATTAAATACTATTACTAAATCAAAGCGTGAAACTTTAGGACTCATAGCGAAACTTCGGTTTGCTAACTTTAACTTTATATAATCGAGATTTTTATATAAACGCATTAACAGACAGATATATTTTGTAGAGACCTTGCAGAGCCTGGGGCGTCGGCGTTAGCTTCTGCAAGGTTTCTACCGAAGGATCTGTTGAAATGATTTATTGAATTGGTATTAGGTATTGGGCGATTGTCAGTTCATATAGCGCTACGCGTAGTTTTCAATTACGAACTGCTTGAGATTTTGCTCTTTTCAAGCTCGACGGTAGGTGGTTAAACAACAAGCAATACTTGTTAAAAAACTCATTAACAACACCTATTAAATAATTATCTGAGCAGAATTAATTTAATATTTCTTAGCATTTGCCAACAGTTGAAAATACATTTAATGTAGTCTCGTTGTCAGGCTATAAGCAATTTTGCTTACCTGCTTTAGATCTATATTCCACCTCTTGAAATCAAATATCCAGCAGCAAAGATAATCGCTAATTACGTATTAAGTTATATTAGCTATAAGTGAAAATCATGAAAAATTGCGATAATCATCCAAGTTTGAAATATATTTGGGATTGAGCAGCACATTGGAACTACAAACAATTAGGAGTATGCAAATCTAAGTATGAGCTATATTTATTGTGTAGCTAATTTATCATAAATAAACTAATGATTTATGCTTGACTATAAGCATCATTTGTTTTAATGCCACAAAATATACACTTATAACCAATAGATCATTTTTTTTAATAATAAACGTCATTTAATTGTCTTTTAACTTATAAAATAATTTGACATAAATAAGCAAATATAAATGACCCCTTATGGCGCTACATAGTAGAGGTTTCAAGGATTTTTCAGATGCGAAATTTTCCTGGTTTATAAGAACTTATATCTGCCAAATTGAATATATTTTTGTGCAAGGGTGCAAAATAATATTGCAGGTATGCCGATAATTTTGCTGTGTTTGTTCCAGACAATCGGTTAAACTTTATAGTTGTATAGTTGTCAGGATCATTGCTTGCAACTACCTGAAGCTATGTGGTAATTGCATTCTCGTAGTTCATTGACCCCGACTTCACTTGTGAGAAATTCACTAAAAGCATGATGGAATTTACCAAAGATTTTAAGATTCCCGATCCAGTTCCCCAAGCAGGTATCGAGCAAGCGGTAAAATTGATGGAAACGGGGCGAATGTATCGCTACAATTTCCACGCAGAATTTGAGGAAGAAATAGACCCCTCTGAATTAGATGATGAATTAGCAACTGAAGTCACTAAACTGGAATATGAATTTAGTCGCTATATAGAACATAAATATGTGATCGCTGTTAATTCTTGCGGCAGCGCTCTTTTTATGAGTCTTAAAGCCGCTGGATTAGAATATCAAGATAAGGTATTCAGTAATGCTTTTACCTTTACTGCAGTTCCAAGCAGTATTGTTCATGCTGGTGGTATTCCCATATATCTGGAATGCAACTCTCAGTATCTGATTGACGTTGAAGACTTCAAACGCAAGATCAAACAGCATCCTGACGCCAAATACTTTATCGCATCCCACATGCGAGGACATGTATCGGATATGGAAGCTATTAAAAAAATTTGCGATGAAGAAGGAATTTACCTAATAGAGGACTGCGCCCACAGCTTGGGTGCGAAGTGGAGCAATGGTAAGCACGTAGGACATACCGCCAAAATTGCTTGCTTTAGCAGCCAAAGTTACAAAATGCTTAACTCTGGTGAAGGAGGGTTTATTGCGACGTCTGACGAAAGGGTTGCAGCTTACTGTATTTTGGCTGCTGGTTGTTACGAAAAACTTTACAAAAAACATTTAGCTCGACCTTTCAACGATGAAATATTTGAAGAGCTAAAACCCTATGTTCCAAATTTTAGTCTGAGAATGACAAATTTAACTGCAGCAGTACTCAGACCCCAGCTTGGAATTTTGGATGAGAAAATAAATCGCTACAACACACTGTATGACCAATTGGCGGGTATTTTGGAAACAGTGGAAAGCATTCATATTCCTCCATCCCTAGATAGAGTGAAACGTGCGCCTGACAGTATGCAATTTAACCTTCTAAATTTCACTAAATCACAAGTAGACCAATTTGTCAAAGACACGGCGGTTAAGGGTTTAAAAATCCAAATATTTGGACGCCTCGATAACGCTCGTTATTTTAAAAATTGGCAATACTCGTTTACAGAAATGCCTGAACTCAAGCAAACAGAAGAGATTATTGCTTGTGCTTGCGATCTGAGATTGTCGCCTTCGTTTACTACAGAGGATATTGATACAATTGGCCGTATCATTAAAGATGTTTTAAAGGATATTGTCGGCGAGACAAATCAAGCACTTTCTTCTGTCTAGATAGCCAGCAGTTTTGAGGGTAAGAAACTGTTGACAGGATTTCCTGTAGGTAGTGTGTTGGGATACTAGTCCTAACATACCCGCTTCATGTGGAAATTTGGCGTTTATGATTGGTGGTATGTTACGGAAACTTGTCCTAACATGCCCCATATCTGATGATTATGAATATATTTTTGGATTAGGATATTTCTCGTATCTTGTCCACAATTCTCATTTACTTTAAAGAAAATTATGATTTCCTAAACCATCACCTTGATATTATTAGGCTTAATATTATATTTTGTTGATTTAGACTTTCTCAATATTTTAAAGACGGTAGATTGCATATTTAAAGCAATCGTATAAAAATGTGACAGCTTTGACCCATATTATATGATGTCCGCTTAATTACTTATGAAAAAATATGTTTGTAGTAGCGCTTTAGCGCCAATGTTTGTCTATTGCGCTAAAGCGCTACTACGAACCTTATTACAAGTGTTTTACCGGACATAATATTACTTAATTTTTTTGAATTTAAATGATTGAGTAAATAAGACTATATGCATGTACGTGCCTCATATGTAAATTATTACTAGGATAAGGAAAGGCGTACAGTTCGAAATAAATTAATTAGAAGCTATGGGAAACCATATTCCATGCAGATAAAGTACTATCGCCTAAGCGGAGATATTTCCGTTTAGGCTTCAAGCTATAAAAAAAGATATTCCTATTTGTAGATATACCGGGTATAAACCCAATTCATTATGGACTTGAAAGACAAAGAATCAACAAATAAATTTTCTCCACCCAACAAGAAACTAAATGGGAAAAAATCATTCTCTCTCCAAGGAATCTTAACCCGAGAACGGATTATTTCTTTGACTACTGTGGCGATCGTATTTACTGCTTGGACGATGGTGACAGAAAAGGAATTAGTCAGTCCATTATTTTTACCATCTCCCATGAGAGTTTGGGCTGCTTTTGTAGATATTTGGCAAAATGGCTATAAAGGAAATTCGTTGATTTTTCATATCGGCGAAAGTATGTATCGCTTGGTATTTGCTTTAGTGTTAGCAATTGTCACAGCAATACCTTTGGGGATGTTGTCTGGTTTTTCTAAACCTATTCGGGCTGCACTGGATCCGATTGTTGAATTTTATCGCCCTTTGCCACCACTTGCATATTATACATTGTTAGTAATCTGGCTAGGGATAGAAAACCCTTCTAAAATTGCCCTACTTTATTTGGGAGCATTTGCACCGTTATATATTGCAGCCGTATCTGGAGTCCAGAGAATACCGCGCGATCGCGTTAATGCTTCTTTGAGCTTGGGTGCAAGTTCGTGGCAAGTATTTACTTTTGTAATTTTTCCTTCTTGTTTGCCAGACTTATTTACTGGATTGCGTACGGCAATTGGATTTACTTACACTACCCTAGTAGCAGCAGAAATGGTGGCGGCGGTTTCCGGTATCGGTTGGATGGTATTAGATGCAAGTAAATTCCTTAGAAGCGATCAGATTTTTGTCGGCATCATTATTATGGGTATCATCGCGATCGCGATCGATGCTTGCATTCGTTGGGTAGAAAAAACTCAGTTACCCTGGATCGGTCACGACTCATGAGCCATACTATTTGCTAGTAAATTATCAAAAGTGAAAATTCGCAAAATATGCGTTTAAAAAGAAGAAACGTTCTGTTCGGATTAGCAGGATTGGGTGGAACCTTACTTATATCCAGCTGCGGTAATTCCCAATCTACCCCAACTGATGGAACTGCTACATCTGGTGCAGGAATGCCATCAGAAATTCGCATTGGTTATCAAGTATCTGCTAATGCTGAACTATTAGCTAAAGCTGCAGGGCTAGCAGAGAAAGCCTTTACGGATTCCAAGGTCAAAGTCAGATATATCAGCTTCAACTCCGGTAGAGATGTGAACACAGCCATGGCTTCCGGTGGAATCGATGTCGGATTAATTGGCTCTGTGGGAGTTGCTGTAGGTGTTGCCCAAAAATTACCTTATCAGCCTTATTTTATTCATAGCGTAATTGGTGAGGCTGAAGCCCTGGTAGTAAAAAAGAATATTAATAGTATTGGTGATATTCGTGGGAAGAAAATCGCAGTTCCCTTTGGTTCTACTAGTCACTTTACTTTTCTTTCCCTACTGAAATTAGAGAAAATTGAGGAAAAGGAATTAACAATTTTAGATTTACAGCCCCAAGATATGGTCGCAGCTTGGCAGCGAGGTGATATTGATGGGGGTTATATTTGGTACCCAAATTTACCTAAGCTTGTCGAAAGTGATGGAAAAATTTTGATTACTTCAGCCGATATGGCAGAAAAAGGAGTCGTAACGGCTGATTTAGGGGTAGTACGCAAGGAATTTGCTGACAAATATCCCGATGCGATGAAAAAGTATGTAGAAGTTTTGGATGAAGCTGTTAACTTATACCGTAAAAGCCCAGAAGAAGCCAGCAAACAAATTTCTAAAGAAATGGGTATCAGCCCAGAAAAAAGTCTAGAAGCGATGAATAAACTAATCTGGTTAACTTCAGACGAACAAGCAGATGCAAAATATTTAGGTAAACCTGATAATATCGGGAATTTTGCTGGAGTTCTCGAAGAATCTGCTCAATTTATGGTTACTCAAAAAACAATATCATCAGCACCCGATCTCAAAACCTATCAATCGGCGATTCGCAATGAGTTCTTGTAGTTATGAATTGTAGCTACCAACTCTTGTAGTTAATTATTTGTCACTTGCTCCTTTCCTTCTCCTTTAGTAATTCCCAACTTGCATTTTAGTTTTGTATTAGCACCCAGGATAAATATATGGAAGTATATTCACAACAAAGCAGTTCATTGGAAAAAAATACCATCTGTCAATTGCAGGGTATTGGTGTAACCTTTGGTTCTGGGAGTGATCGCTCGGAAGTGTTACGAGATATTAACCTAGATATGAATTTGGGAGATTTCGTATGCGTACTGGGATCTTCTGGGTGTGGTAAAACTACTTTATTGCGAGTTTTGGCTGGATATCAACCACCAACAACAGGTTATGTCAATGTGTCTGGGAAACGACATTTTAAACCTGATGCGGATGTGGGGGTAGTATTTCAACGTCCCAATTTATTTCCTTGGCTGAGTATTGCAAAAAATGTTGAGTTTGGTCCTCAAATGCAAGGAGTATCAAAGCTCGAACGCAAAAAGAAAGTTTCTTATTACCTGGATATGGTGGGTTTAATAGATGCTGCAAAGTTATTACCCCACCAGATTTCTGGAGGAATGCAGCAACGAGCGGCGATCGCTCGGACACTTGCTGCAGATCCAAAAATAGTTTTGATGGATGAACCTTTTGGTGCTTTAGATGCTTTGACTCGCGAGTCGATGCAAAGCCACTTACAAGATATTTGGGAACGCACCCAAAAGACGATTTTTTTCATTACCCATGACGTTGAAGAAGCTTTGCTTTTATCTACTCATATTGTAGTGATGCACGCACGTCCTGGAAGAATCGTCAAAATTGTAGATAATCCTTTTGCTCACGGATTGAAAAAACAATCTGCTGCTAGTTTGCGGGTAACACCAGAATTTATTCACATGCGAGAACAGTTAGTTGCTAGCATCCATCAAGACTGAGGTTTAATTACTCCTATCTCGGTAGAAGGTTACCTAATTGAGAGAGATGGGGAAGTGTGGGAAGAGGAAAAGAATTTTTTTATAGGTAATCTTAGGGTGAGAAGGTAGTAACAGATTATAGATGGGGAGTAGATTTAGTACCCGTAGTAGTAATTATTATGGCGCTTCCTAGGATAACGCCGATAATTAACGTTGTTGTGATAGTAGTTTCTAGAACGACGTTTGCGGTAATGGACTTTTTTCGGGCGATAGTATCTCCGCGTCCGACAAGGGCGTCTATATTTTTTGTAATGATGTCGCCGCCGCTTTTTGTGGTGATGATGTTTGTAGTGGTAGTTACTTTTTGTCTGTTCTAGTTCTTCACTGTCTACTTCTGGTTCAATCCCTAATTCTGGTTCAACCTCCAATGACAAGCTATCGACTTCAAGGTGTTGAATGTCAGGAGTTTGAGTGAAGTTAATCAGGTTTTGATTTATCTCTTGTGAGGAGGGCTGTTTATCAAGTTCTTTAGTAACAGATGCTTGTGCTACCCCAAGTCCTAAAAAACCAGGTATTACCACAGCACCAACTGCAAACTTCCAAAATATTTTTTTGGAAAACATTAAAATATGCTCCTAATTTTGGTTTCCCTTGCTCCACCTAGGAATGTCTTCGAATGGACTTTAGCTGATTTCTATCGATGTTGCTGCTACAGCTTTAAGAGCCCATAACAATGGTTTAGCACTTCTAAAACTACTAAGGCGTATCCTGGCGATCGCTATTGGCATTTTTTATTGGTAAAAACTTGCAAAGTTTTGTTAATTTTAATTAATATATTGTTAATAACATATAGGTGTGTTTACAAATCACGCGAGAAGTTAATGACTTTTATCCCATTGACTCAGTCTCTCCTACGCGAAAAGCAGCAAGATTTAGATTTTCAAGATTTACAAGGGTTATTACGCATCAATGCCAAAATTGGTAAGGTAACCATTTTCTCGGGATTTTATACGCGAATAGATCAAGTATTTATCGTTTGGGGATTAATTTGTGGTGTCATATTTATCTCTGCCCAATTTTTAGCCCTTAGTTGGCAAACACAAGCTATTATTTGGTCAACTTTTTCTGCATTGGGAACCTTGGGAATGATATTGCTAACTTGGTTCTGGGTTAGCGTTGAAAAACTGCGCTGGCTGGTTTATTCCTGGTTCGTCTTAATGTTTGGTGGTATTGTTATTACTGACTTGGGTATTTTTTTGGGTTGGGCGCAAGTGTTAATCAATTTATGCCCCATATGGTTGAGTTTGTGCGCCCTTGGATATATCATTACTGCATTAGCAGTGCGGTCGCGTGCCTTTGTTTTAATGGCGATCGTACATTTGCTTGGAGTTGGAATTTTGCCTTTATTTTCTGGCTGGCAATTCTTAGGTACTGGTTTAGTAATGTCAGTAAGTTTGCTGCTACTTGCTGAAATGCAATGGGATATGCGTCCTCCGATTGAATACAGTCTTTTGAGTGCAAAACAAAAACAATTTAATCGAGAGCAACAGCAGCAACGTCTGTTAAGTTTGCAAAAGAATATTTAAGTAGTCTATATTATTTATCTCTTTTCTTGATCGTTGTCCCAAAATATAAATATGCAATTTAAATAGCCTTATTTATATTGCATTTGCTAGAGCAGGTGTTATGCTGTTTGTCCTGCTGATTGCTTACCAAAGGAGAACGGTGTCAGGAAAGCAACTAGTTATGAGATTGTTAAATATGAGATTGTTACATTTAACATCTGTTGGGGTAAAAACCCAGTTGAGAAAGGTCAAAAACAAGTGTTATGGGGTTTTTGCCGTTTCCCCCATTTTGCGGTCATCGAGGGGATGCGAAACCATCCATCAGAACAGTCTGAGGTGACTGACACTTATACTAATGACATTAATAATAAACTTTAAACTGGGCAATTGCACTCCTTAAGAATCAAATTTTCTTTACTAACTATTTATACTGGTCCGAAGCTAAATGCATTTGGACCAGGTTTTTTTGCAGAAGGGAACGGGGAACAGGGAATAGAGGAAGCAGAGGAAATTTAAGGAATGAGAATTTAATAACCTGTAATTCTGAAATTTGGAATGGTGCGTTACGCGATGCTAACAGCACCCTACTTTTATAATTTATTTAATCCACATTCCTAAATTAAATATTTGGTTAATTTCCATTACCCATTACCCATTACCCATAAAAAAAATCGGTGAATCGAACGTGTAATTCTTCACCGATATGGTTGTGATTGACTCATATGAAACTTTATTTATTTACCAGGATTAACCAGGATTTATTACCAGTTCTTTGCTAAACCTGGTTTGTATGGATCGCCTGTGAATGGTTGAACTCCGATTACGGGGTAAGAGTCATCTGTTGGAGCGAAAATTCTCATTGCTGCTTCTGAAATGTATTTCATTGCATTAGCGAACATTTTGGAAATTACCATTTTCAATTCTCCCAGAGTTTGGAAAATGCGTTTATTGATCGTGCGGAGTAAAGGGGTTGCGAACCCACTACTAAGCTTGAAAACTCCGTTCACACTCCTCTAATAACAATTTTTAGAGCCCGCATATCCAAAAATACTAGTTCAACCCTTAAGTCTGTTTAGTTTTTTTGGTTTTAAAGTTCCGAAAAATTATATTTAACAGAACGACATTTTAATTCCTTTCTATTCAATTCCTCTTTCAGAATAACTTGTTAACTGATACCAATTTGCATTTTTAAATGTAGTTTTACTTTGGCTTTGTAGTAGTGCTCTAGAGTGAGCTTGCTCTGAGGAAATTTTTCCGGGGGCATTTATTACTACAAATAAATTTTTCTACTTAATGATTACGGATGAAAATGCGAGTTGATATTAAGTTGAGCAAAAGCTTTATAATTTTGGCTATACTTGATAGTTTTGACTATAAATGCCAATTTTTTATAAGGCTTCCTATTGATAGTTAGGAATTATTTACGGTATCGGACTCCCTACACTTGTGATTCGCTGATTGTCTAGATACAGATCTATAATTTAGATATGTCTTTAACTTAATATCAATAATCCTTATTTGTCTCACATTTTCAACATATCGATAATAAGAGCAATGCTTGTTGAAATATGTTTGAGATACTTTACTTTGTTCGCTAGTATAAGTCTTTTAAGTGAGTTGCAAATTTAACAAGTGAACTCGGTCAAAGTGAAGGAAGAGGAAACAAGGAAACGAGAATGGAGAACAGAAAAACGTCCTAAAAATAATGGCGACAGCTATACACCTCCCTTTATCCGTATCCTTACGGATGAACACGTAGTGCGTTCAAAATTTCCCCCGTCTGCTCATGAACGAGGCTTGCATCCTTTTGTCGGTTAGCGGATCCGTGAGATAGCACAGCTATAAGCCTCCAGCTTTGCGTTAGCAATAGGAAGGAAGCTTCTTTTTGGGAAACCCGTGCATGAGAGCTACAAGAAACAAACTGAAAATAAAATATCAGCAATATAACTAGAAATTATTTGCTTTACCAGTTGTAGGGTCGAATTCAAAACGTTGTTCGTAATTAGTTTCACCATACAAGTTGAAACTGATAGTTGGTTCATCTCCAACTACTTCAATGCTATGAATTGCATTGGGAGTAAAACTAATAATTTCTCCTGGGAGAAGTAACTTTTCCCCAATCTGAACAATACCCCCATCGCTGTCTTCATCTGCTACTTGCCAAAATTTATTCTTCTCCTGTCCATCCAAAATTGCAACTACTCCCCAAGCAGCATGATTATGGATTGGTGAGGAACTCCCTGGAGCCCAAGCAACAGTTTGCACCGTGAGAGGAAAATCTGGTTCGTCGTACAAAGTAGTTACTGACCAACCTGTTTCTGGGTTTGGTTCTTCAAACTCATACTGCAGCCATTCGGAACTATTTAACAAACGACGAACCAAAGGACAGATTAATTTTAGTCTTTGAGTATCATCTGTAACATTAATTAGGATGTCTTCTAAATCTGTTAAAAATCTGTAAAGTCGGTAAGGTCGCTCGCTATCTGATGCATCAGTTGTAGTTTCGTATGGTTGACACTCACCGTTGTCCAATACTAACCAGTCGGTATTGGTTGTGCTCTCGATATTTTTGAGTAAATCCATTTTTATTCTAGCTTCGTAATAATAACAAATTCCTAATAGTATTTATCATCGATCGCCGGTCGCCAATTATTTGTCACTAATTATTTAACACCGAGCATTTATTACCAACTGCACTAAAAACATTGATTTTTTATCTCAGTATAAGGTATGTATGTTGTGCATTTTACTTCAAGGATTGAGTTTTAAACAATGCTGTCTAATCAGACGGATGCGGATGTGTTCCAAGCATTACGTTCGGGAAACCTTGTGGCACTAGGTATACTATACGACCGTTATGGAAGTATTGTTTACCGCTTGGCACTACGTATGCTAGGTAATACTCAAGAAGCAGAAGATCTCACTCAAGAAGTTTTTCTAATATTATGGCGACATCAAAATTATGAACCCAAGCGCGGTTCTATGAATGCGTTCTTGAGTACTTTAACAAGATCTAGAGCTATCGATCGCCACCGTAAAATGAGATCGCAAAGACAGCTAATCCAAAAATGGAGCAGTAGTATTTTCCCAGAAAATCAAAATAGTTTGATGGATAAAATTTCCTTTCAAGAAATTTCTCATCGCGTGCGGGAAGCACTTTCTCAGTTACCAAATAATCAGCGACAAGTCTTGGAGAAAGCTTATTATGAAGGCATGAGTCAGTCAGAAATTTCTCAAGATTTGAATATACCTTTGGGAACAGTTAAAACTCATAAACGTAAGGGTTTAATTCAACTAAGGCAAATCTTGAAAGACTTGGTAGAGAGTAGATGAACGATTCTCATAATTCAAAATTTCACAATTGGGAACCCCACAACTGGAAAGAAAAACAAGAACTTCTTGCAAGCTATGTACTAGGAGATCTAACTCCGGAAGAAGTCGCACAAGTCAATAAATTATTGGCAGCAAACCCAGAATTAGTGGAAGAAGTCAAGCATTTGCAAGAAACCTTAGCATTATTGCCTTTTGCTTTACCTGAAGATGAACCTCCTCAAAAGTTAGGTTTGCAAATTATGCAAGCAGCGACGAAAGTGTCCAATAATCAATTACAACTTGATACAAATAAAAATAGTGTAGATAAAGACAGTACAGAAAACAGTATAGAAAAAAATATAATTAGCAAAAAATTTAATCACAAACAAAAAGTTTGGTTGGGTTTGACTGGTGCGATCGCAGCTAGCGTTCTTTTAGGTCTGGGGTTTTATAATTATAGTCTTCAGGAAGAAATGCTTACAACAAGAAATAAGCTATCTTATTATCAAGAAACTGTAGCTTTGCTTCGTCAGCCTAATAACCGTTTATTACCTTTGAAAGGTATTAATGATAAGTCGGAAGCCACTGGAAGTTTTGTAATTATTCCGAATTCTGGTAAAGGTGTACTAAGTTTGCAAAATTTGAGACCCTTACCAAAAAATAAAGTTTACCGCTTGTGGGCTGTAAGTAATGGCGAAAAAGTGGATTGTGGTGATTTCCAAGTAAACTCCCGAGGACAGGTTTTAGTACAGCTTCCAGTTGATAACTCAATGGTTGATATCTCTTCTGCTTTGGTCACCATTGAACCTTTACAGTCGGTCTCTTACCCGACAGGTCAAATGGTCATGAAGGGGAATATGTAGTGCTGTGCACAAGTAAAAAGTAAAAAGTAAAAAGTAAAAAAAGTAATTAGCGGATCCGTAGGTAGTGCAGCTAGAGCGTGCGGCGTCGGCGTTAGCCTAAGCGCGGCTAGTCGTCCGTAGGATAAACAGATTTACTGATGTTTTAACCTTACTACGTAGTGCTATATCTTGATAATTTTTATCTTGGGGAACAGAGAGCTATAGTCGTACAGGATGCTCAAGAATGAGTAGTTTTGTGCGGGTTAAATGTTGCAAACAGAACAGAGTTTTCCTAGATTTTAATGGTGATTTCGCGTAGCCCCCCAGCTACGCCGATAATTTGCTTAAACTCGTAGCAGCCGCTTTTCTAGTTCTTCCCAATTAGATTCTGATACCTGCACTGCTGTATTCTTACATTGAAATATCAAGTTGATAGCATAAAAGTAATTTTCCATCGCCTTTGCTTCATCTTTAGATAAGTCAACTGTATCCATATCTAAAGAGAAAGCACTCAACCATGTTTGCTCGATACGTTCTACAAATTCCCTATAGACTTCAGAAGATTTCCTTCGTTCGGGAATTTTATTTTTCAATGAATCCATTTTGGAAGTTAGGGAAGAAAAGTTAACTCCCTTGAATATTCTCAATGCTTCCAATTTTTTAGTTTCTTCAATTAACTGATCGATGGAATCAACAGACGTGTTACAAATTGCATTCGCGACTGCAATTCCATTTGCGTTACTGATGGAGATTGCAAATTTGATGATGTAACTATTTGCAAATGTATGAGCAATTGCATTAGCGATCGCATTGGAAACAGCGAAAGCATTAGCTGTTGCAGCAGCGTTAGCAATAGTGCTACTGAAAGCAAGTGAGCTTGCATTTGGCGCATCTTTGGCGCTCACAAGTGCTTTAGCGTTGGGATTAACCTGCAAGACCGTATCATCGCCTTTAGGGTTGGGGAGAGAGATGCTATAAGCGTTTGTTTTAGCTTTTGCAACTGCACAACTTTTGGTGAAAGCGTTAGCAAAGGCGGAGATAATGATAAAAGCTAAAGCACGCTTACCCGCTGGGTTCATATCCGCTTCAGAACCATCTGTTACCTTGTCTGCCCATTTTACTAACCGCTCTAATTTGGGTGTATTTATATAGCTTTGGGCTCCCTCTTCCATTTCCAAGAACAATTCGTCGACCTTTGGTGCCATAATTCCCGCTAGAAGCAGGAATACTTCTCGCCAACGTTCATCTGGTAAATGTTCTACAACTAGACTTTTATACTGGCTATTTTTATGAACACAGTATGCTGCTAAGTACTCTTGGATTGTTAAATGGGAAAACCCAAATACACCTTTAATTTTTTGTTCTAATATGTCGTTTTTAACGAAGATAGTGTTTAAAACCCCTTTGGCGTCTAGGTTTTGAGGCTGATTGAAATAATTTGTCAGAAAATCATCTATTAGACCAATAATTTGCTGTCCAGAGAATAATAAACTTTCTGTAGCGAAGCTTGCATAGGCGATTTCTGATAATAAAATTTCTTCTAATTCTTTGTGCAGCCCTTGATAATTTTTGTCTTTTATAATTTCTTTTTGGTTAGTCCATTTTTCTAAAGAAATCAACAGTGCCTGATTATAAAGCTTACTGCGGTTATCAGGGAAATCTTGAGAATGTTCGTAGACTAAACACAAAAAATTTAGCAACAAGGGTGTATGTGCTAAATTCTTAATTGCAATGTTTTCTGGCTCTTGCAATAGTTTCCAGCATTTTTCTGCGGTTCCTGCTTGTTTGTTTTCACTATTGCGAAACCAGTTAGCAATGAATTTTTTAATCTGGCGATCGTCAAGTTGTGTAACAGCAGCATTACTAAAATTGTCAAAACCACTGAGATAAACTGGGCTTCGGCAGGAGACAATAAAGCGATTGAAACTATATTGTTCAATAAAAGTTTGGATTTTCTTTGTTACCCGGCTTAAGTTGCTATATGGAACTTCATCTAGACCATCAAGCAGGATTAATAATTTACCTTGACGCAATAACTCTAAAGTAAATCTATCTGGAGACGGAAACCCACAATTATTGAATTCTTCAACGATGCATTGTTCGATGTCTACATCATTGGATATGAACCTTTTGAGTTCAATAAAGACCGGAATCAGAGAATGTTGGAATACTTCTGTCCTACCACTGAGGACTTCTAGAGCAACTCTACGTAAAAATGTAGATTTTCCGACGCCAGGACACCCTTGTACCATCAAGTATCGTTGCTCGTTCGCAATTTCAATACCTGACTGTTGAGAGGGTTCTTGAGGTGTTCGACGACTTTGCTGTTGCTCGTAAGCTAGTTCTAAACCTTCATCAGATTCAACTGTACGGGTTCTCGTAGGAGCATCTAAAAATTTAACTGTTGTATTGATAGATCCAACTTTGAGCGGTACGGTCATACCCAATACTTGGGAGAAGCCATGACGTTGTTTAAATTGTTTTTCATATTGTTTTGATGCTCCGACAATAACATCTCTAACTTTTTTATCTAATGATTTACCAAATATTCCCAAAAACTTACCTCCACTTCCCGAAAGGGAGCGGAAAATGGGAATTGCGATTTCACCTACAACTGATACTCCCCAAGATTCCATTCCTGTCATAGTTTTGCGACGAGAAAACTTACGGACACATTAGCGAGAATAGACTTAAACTCTTAACGCTGAAAGTTATTAAAGTAAATAAACAAGGCTATAACACCTTGTACTCATAAGCAAATATAGATTACATTCTTTGAGCGTTTATTTAAACCCCTCCCGCTTAAAGGAGGTTAGTGCGAACTCGGGATAGGATCCAGGTCCATGTAGTATTATGTCAGCATATTATCGTATGTAAATTTCTACAATAATCTAATAATCACGCTAAATTTTCAAGTGAATTATGTTATTTGAAGCTTAAAAGCTTTACGAAGCTCAAATTGATTTGGAAATGTTGTATTCCTGGAGCCTTATGGTTCCACACTAAATCTTGCTTTGTATAGCGATCGCTTTAGGTTTATGAAGATATTGCAAAGGATAAAAATTTAAAGTTTACTATTAATAATTTGCTATTCCGATAAGATTTACAGCCGTGCGTTACACATGCTGACAGCACCCTACTTTTATTATTTTTTCTGTTTGATCAGGACTATAATTTCCATTTGAAGCAATTTGACGATTGACACTTAAAAATCAAGCATCAATCGTCAGTCAAATTTTGCGATTAGCGCTCGACTGTAGAAATTGATTTAATAAACCCAGTTAATGAATCTAATTTCAACAGTGACTCAGCTAAAGGTCATGATTTACCCAAGCATCACTACCCAAATAAATGAGCACCTCCACCGCAATGCTTTCCAAAGTGAGCCAACTTATGACCTTTACCTTGGTGAAGTCCTTCAAGAAAACTATCTTTTAATCCCATCCAGTCATCTTGGGAAAACTGACCAACTCCTAAACCATCATAACTAAGGTCATCGGGTAGCATTGATTCCTTTTGATTTTGAAGGTTTTGATTTTGGAGGTTTTGAGCGTCAATTGAATCTCTTCCCCAAATAAACTCTGGATTATAGTTTTTCATATTTCCAGAGGTAATATCATTCATCTGGATTTTGTTATTCCCAAAGTCACCTGCTAAAGATTCATTTTTAGATGTACCCATCAGCATATCTTTGTCACCTTTAGCACCAGATTGTAAAGTATCGTCAATATCAAAGTCATCACTGTCGGATTTTGATTTTCCAGGGGGAGTACCACCACCTCCAAAATCTTGAGTCCAATAGTGTCGATAGTTTACACGACCCTTGTCAGATTTTTCTTCGTGGTAACCGACACCAAGGTATTCATATTTAGGATTGAGCATATTTGCTCGATGACCCGGACTA